>CAZECP010000012.1:0-71350 GCA_964510765.1 uncultured Ohtaekwangia sp.
TAGGTAGTTTTATTCATTTGCGCTCCATACAACTCATAAAGAATTTCGAATTCTTGAATTGGAGCACTTAATAAGGTTTTGAAAAATTTCTCAATCTCGTCTAGTTGACATCCTTGTTTTTTGATTTTCAGAAGGTAGATAATATCTATCAGACTATCTTCAAATTTTTTTAATGTCCATGTACTAGATATATCTCTATTGCTGTTGTAAAGTGCTTTTAGTTTCTTCTGAAACATTTCAATTTTTTCAAATCCCCTGACGAAAAGATTGTGCTTGTTGAATGCTATTATCGGTGTCTTTCCGTCAGGTATAGGCATGCGTTCAGCTATTTCTGACAATTCAGTTAATTGATCGATTAATTCTATTTCTTTGGAATACATATTACGCGAGTGACGATAAATTTAAAAAGCTTGGAGATACATTACCACATAGCATAAAGTGAAGTGGGTTCGGCCAAGGATGGAGGCATTTGTTGGAGCCCGAAATGGCATGTACGGCTGACTGGCGACTGCCGACAGCCTGGTGGCGCACCCCGCGCCAGGCCGTCAAAGCAATTTCAAAGTTAGGCTGTTACTCTTGGGGATTCCGGTACTCGTCAAAGCATATTTTTCATTCAACAAGTTCTGCTCGACCGGAATGACATTTCAGGGTGAGGCTTTTAAATTCAACAAGTAGCCCGATAACTTTTAACTATCAACTTTTAACTTTTCCCTATCTTCGCGGCTCGAATTTTACTCATGACTTTAGAACAGGAAATAGGCAAGCGCAGAACGTTTGGTATCATCAGTCACCCGGATGCGGGCAAGACTACGCTCACGGAAAAGCTGCTGCTGTTTGGTGGCGCGATTCAAAAAGCGGGCGCGGTGAAGAGCAGCAAGATCAAAGACCATGCGCGCAGCGACTGGATGGAGATTGAAAAGCAACGCGGTATCTCCGTGGCTACTTCGGTGATGGGCTTCAACTACCAGGATGTGAAAATCAATTTGCTCGATACGCCCGGTCACCAGGATTTTGCGGAAGACACATACCGCACGCTCACCGCGGTGGACAGCGTGATCATGGTGGTGGATTGTGTGAAGGGCGTGGAGATACAAACCGAGAAGCTGATGGAAGTGTGCCGCATGCGCAACACGCCCGTGCTCTGCTTCATCAACAAACTCGACCGCGAAGGACAAGACCCGTTTGACTTGCTCGATGAGATTGAAGCGAAGCTGAAAATAAAAGTACATCCGCTGAGCTGGCCCATCAGCATGGGTAAGACGTTCAAAGGGGTGTATAGTTTGTACGAAAAGAGTTTGAAGCTTTTCACTCCGAGTAAAGTGACAGTGGAGGAGGCGATTGAGATATCAGACATTAACTCACCTGAGTTGGATAATTATATTGGCGAGAGTTACGCTGCCAAGTTGCGTGAAGATGTAGAACTGTTAAATGGCGTCTATCCCGAACTGGACGTGCAAGACTACATGGATGGGAAAGTAGCACCAGTATTCTTCGGCAGTGCTGTGAATAATTTTGGTGTGAAAGAATTGCTTGATACGTTTATTAGATTAGCTCCACCTCCGCTCATCCGCACTACCACCACACGTGAAGTGCTTCCGGATGAAAAGAAATTCACGGGATTCATTTTCAAGATACACGCAAACATGGATCCGAAGCATAGAAACCGGATTGCTTTCTTACGTGTGTGCTCAGGTAAGTTTGAGCGTGGCAGCAACTACTATCATGTTCGGCAGGAGAAGTCGATACGTTTTTCAAATGCTACTGCTTTCATGGCACAGGACCGCGAAACCGTAGATGAAGCCTGGCCGGGAGACATTGTCGGATTGTTTGATACCGGTAATTTAAAAATCGGAGATACGCTCACAGAAGGAGAGAAGATGATGTACACAGGCATCCCGAGTTTTTCGCCTGAGATTTTCAAAGAAGTAATCAACCGCGATGCAATGAAGACGAAGCAATTGGAGAAAGGCCTTCTGCAATTGATGGAGGAAGGTGTAGCGCAGCTCTTCACATATGAGTTGGGAAAGAAGAAAGTAGTCGGTACTGTTGGAGCACTGCAATTTGAGGTAATTCAATTCCGGTTAAAGGAAGAATACGGAGCTTCCTGCGAGTTTGCTCCACAACATATTTACAAAGCCTGCTGGATAAGCAGCAAAGACGAAAAGAAGCTAGCCGAGTTTATCGCTTCGAAGCAACGCCACATCGCTCTTGACAAAGATGGCAAGCTGGTGTTCATGGCTGAGTCGAAGGCATGGCTTCAGATGGTGCAGGACAATTTCCCTGAGATCAGTTTTCATTTTACAAGCGAGTTTAAGGATTGAGATATCCTATAAATAAACCATAGCCTAGTTTATTCACGGCTAAGGCGCAATGACGCTAAGGTTCGTAAAGAATTGAAGGGTCTATGAAAAAGGAATCGTTATAGGCAAATCAAGTTGCCCAGGCTTTTCCAACTTCATTCAGCGGCACACAACCTTTGAATGGTCCTGGAACTTGATTGTATTGAAGGACCTGGGTTGCTCCCGGTTCGCTGGTGAAGAACCCGCTAATCACTAATTCCTTTAACTCGAAGATGAAAGGTTTACCCGCTGCTCCGCCTGCCCGCCACCAGCCGAAAGAGCCATCATTCTTTACTTTCGATATGGTCTCATCGTGTACTTTTTTGAAGTAGGCTTTCTGCTCTTCGGGTTTGCAATCAACAAACGAATCGCCATGGGTTTTCTTTGCCTCTTCATCAAATGCCATCAGACCTTTGATGAAATTTTCCTTCTGATCTTGTGAATAGACTTCTTTTAGCATTCCATCGATGAAAGAAGGAACGCCCGCGTCAATCGCCCCGGGAGTATCTGTTTTAGGAATGATTATTTCTGCAAGCTCGCTCACCAATGCAGCTTGTTCTTCATTCAAGAATTCCGGTTTGAAAGTAATGCCCGGTTTGGCTTTACAACCATTCATCAGACCTGCGAGGGTTGGGCCTGTAATTGCGTAACCCAATACCAATGCAGATCTCTGAAGTACTTCTCTTCGATTCATAAGTTTATCTTTATTTCAAAAAAAATATCATTTCAATCTTACCATCACAACCATCAGTGGTCAGAGATTTCCTTTCTTTAATTCTTCTACGGCATGAGCTGTTGCCCGCGCTGTCAACGCCATGTAGGTCAACGATGGGTTCTGGCAAGCCGATGAAGTCATGGCAGCGCCATCCGTGACAAAAACATTTTGAGCTTCATGCACCTGATTCCATTTGTTCAACACGGAAGTCTTTGGATCTTTGCCCATGCGTGCCGTGCCCATTTCGTGAATGCCAAGACCAATGTTAGCAGGAGCATCGTATGTGTTCACATTTTTGAAACCTGCTGCCTCTAACATTTCTGCTGCTGAATTTTTGTAGTCTTCACGCATTGCTTTTTCATTCTCTTTGAATTCAGCATCGATATTCAAAGTCGGCAAGCCGAAAACATCTTTTTTGTCTTTGTTGATGGTGACGCGATTGCTCTCATAAGGTAAGCACTCACCGAAGCCTGTAATTCCCAAATGCCATGAACCAGGTTCTTGCAACGATTTCTTCAAATCTTCTCCATACGACATCTCTGTAACACCACGGCTCCAGCTCAAACGGCTCGCGCTTCCCTGGTAGCCATATCCTCGAATGAAATCTTTTTGTTTATCGTTGCCAATATTCCTGAATCGGGGAATATAAATTCCGTTTGGCCTGCGCCCTATATAATATTTACCGTCAAAGCCTTCGATTTCACCTTCAGCTCCAGCCCGGTAGTGATGATCCATCAGGTTGCGCCCTAGCTGATCGCTTCCGTTGCCAAGGCCATTCGGGAAACGTTTGGAAGTTGAGTTCAAAAGAATGAATGTGCTTCCCAATGTAGAAGCATTCAGGAAAATAATTTTCGCAAAGAATTCAATCTCTTCTTTCGTTTCTGAATCCAATACACGCACACCAACCGCTTTATCTTTTTGTTCATCATATATAATAGAGTGAACAATGGAATGAGGGCGCATTGTCATGTTTCCAGTTTTGTATGCAAAAGGCAACGTGGAGGCATTGCTGCTGAAGTACGCACCATAGGGACAACCACGATCACACATATTTCTCGACTGACAAATACCCCGGGTTGGATCATGCGGCAGCGCAGCAGTGAGATGAGCCACGCGACCAATTGTAACTTTTCGTCCGAGCTTCTCAGCAACCTTGTCGCGGAAATGTTCTTCCACGCAATTCAAATCCATGGGAGGCAAAAACTTTCCGTCTGGCAATTGCGGCAAACCTTCTGCGCGACCACTCACTCCGATAAATGTTTCCACATAATCATACCACGGTGCGAGGTCTTCATAGCGGATTGGCCAATCCACACCATGACCATCTTTTGCATTTGCTTCAAAATCCATTGGTGACAAGCGATACGTTTGCTTGCCCCACATGATCGAGCGCCCACCTTCGTGATAGCCGCGAATCCAATCAAATGGTTTTGTCTCTGTATAAGGGTTTTCTGTGTCCTTCACCCACCAATGCTTGTTGGCCTGGTTCACCCAATTCGTGCGCGACTGCACGGGATAGAATTTTATTTCCTCTTCACTCAACCGGTTGGCATGCGGAAGTTGCCACGGATCTTTTGTTGCCGTTGGATAATCCACCTGATGCTTCACCGCGCGGCCTCGCTCAAGCACTAATGTCTTCAATCCTTTTTCAGTAAGTTCTTTGGCGGCCCATCCACCGCTGATGCCCGTACCTACTACGATAGCATCGAAGGTATTTTGCTTTTCTGCGTCAATGTTGAGATTCATCTATTAACAATTTAGTTCTCTAATATTCTGTTGGGATCTGCTTCACATGGTGAAACCTAAAAATTCGAATTTCGAAATCACGAAAATGATAAGAAACTCTATGAACTATGGGTTTCAAACGCGGTAAGAACCATCTTTGACTTTCTTGTATTGTCAGGTGAAAATATTCGGGATTGTCCAAAGATATTTTCAACTTTCTTCCAAAATAGCGTGCTACCAATTCGGCTTACTGAAAGGAATTGTCACTAATGCATTCCAACAATTTTCTGAATCATCTCAGACCAGTCGCCTTTTTTCTCGATCCTTTGATCAAATTGATCACACCTCGTGTTCATTCAAAATTAGTAATCATCTGACGAGCATCAAGGATTCAATACCAGAATCGCACACCGGTCAATACCCCCACGCTTTCATTTGCTCGAAGTCTTCTTTCGCGCTGGCGATCGGAGTTTTTCCCTGGTAAGCTTCCTGTTCCACACAGAAGTGAATGGTTCCACCACCATTGCGTCCGATGTCAATCACTTCCTTCACATTCACAATTCCTTTTCCGAGAACTGTGCTCTCGTATTTTTCATGACCACCACTCGCAAGAATTTCATCTTTCACATGCATGGATTCAAAGCGCCCCGGAAATTTCTTTACGATGTCAATCGCCTTTGCTCCTCCATTATATAAGTTACCTGTATCCAATTGTTGCATCACTCCACTTGGGTCTGTATTTGAAAGGATCAAATCATAAACTGTTTTGTCGCCAAGTTTTTGACTGAACTCAAAATCATGGTTGTGATAGCCGAACTTCATTCCTGACTTCTTACACAGTTCTCCAGCTTTGTTGAATACTTCCATAAATCTTTTCAAATCATCTTCGGTTTGACGAAGCGATTGATCCAACCACGGGCTGATCACATAACGCTGGCCGGCAGTGGCCGCATCTTCGACTGTGTATTTCCATGCATCGGTGAAGTCTTTCTTCGCTGCATCCCAATGATTTTTTCCAAGCACCGTGTGTCCGCTCGGCATGCTCATTCCGAGGTCAGCCAATACCTTTTTGAAGTCGGCCGCGCTGTGTCCATAGAATTTGCGATCAACATAGTTGGCATGCTCCACATTTTTATAACCGATAGCTGCGATTTGCTTCAACGTTCCGAGTGGGTCCTTCTTCATATCATCACGCACCGAATAAAGCTGAATAGCAAGCATCTCAGTAGCAATGCCTTTTGAGTACACCTTGTCAAAAGCAAATGCGGCTGCAACAAGCGTGATGGAAGTTGATTTGATAAATTCTCTGCGTGTCTGTTTCATATCTTTTAAATTTTAGATTTCTGAATGAAGTAGAAAGTTAACGTTTGCACTTGTTAATTTCGAAACCGTTGATAAAATATTTTGAGAATGGAACGAGTGTTAGGTAAGGTTTGACAACCCAAGGCGCAACGAAATTATTTCACCGGCTTAATGGGCAGAGTGATTTCAATTTTCTCCCAGTACACAGCAATCTCCCCACCTTCGCCTTCTTCCTCAATTTCGTAGCGCAGTCGCTCTTGATTTGTCGATTCCGTTTCCGGTTTTACTTTCACACGCACCACATCCAGCTTCTCATCATAATTATCGCTAAGATGTTGCTGCCAGTTTTTGTTGATAAGGATCGTCCATTCAACCTTTCCGGGAATGGTGAAGAATGCATACTTCCCGGCAGCCACAGTCTTATCTCCAATCAAAACATCATTGCTAAACTCAACGCTCGTAGCCATGTGTGCGCCAGTCACCCACACCTTGTTATAAGGCACAAGCCCGCCCCACAGAATGCGACCGCGAACGGCCGGTGAGTGGTAAGAAATTTTGATCTCTACCTCGCCAATTTTTCCCGTTGCCATGGCATTAAGACTTCCTTTCAATGTGTCCGGCTCACTTTGTTTTTGAATGACCACGGCAGCCGGAACTACTTTCACTTTCGTGGAGTCAGTTGGTGATTCTGTTGGGAAATTTTCTTTATTTGAAGAACAAGCAGCCAACAACATGGCCATAGCGAGGCTAAATCGATTCATAATGACTTGTTAAATTAATGTGGCATCAGGCATTTAAGCATTGGGCAAAACCAAGGTCCCATACGGCAATAAAAACATTATTTTCAAAAAAACGTATCTTTACATCACGATATGAAAATCCTTCGCGCCATAGTATCACTTTTGATTGCCGCTGTGATCCTGGTTTCAACTACCAGCTTTACGGTGAGCATGCACTTATGTGGAGGGCGTGTGGAGAGTATTGCCATCCTTGACAAAGCAACTCCTTGCGCGATGGAGCAGTTGCCCCCCTGTCATCAGCAAATGATGAAAAAGACTGGCTGCTGCGAAGACCACGAATTAAAAATCGAAGGAAAAGATCTTTCATCAAAAGTTCAGGAAGTAATCCAGTTGCAACACCAGCAATTCTCATGGGTGTTGGATTTGCCAATTATTCAAAAAGTGATTTTGTCAACCGAGTCGGTTTCAACTTCTTCTTTCACTTATTATTCTCCTCCTCTGCTTGACCGCGATATCACGGTGCTCAAGCAATCTTTCCTGATCTGATTTACTGGATACTGGATTCTTGATACTGGTGCTGGAATGCATTCAGTTATTGAGTTCATTGTTTAATCTCCATTGGCTAATCGTCATATTGGCTAATTGAAAATCAAAATCATGATCAACAACTTAATTACATTTTCTCTTCGAAATAAATTCTTCGTCCTTTTGACTGCCATAGTTGTTTTGGCAGGCGGAGTTTATTCTGTGCGCACCAGCAAGATCGATGCGATTCCTGATTTATCCGAAAACCAGGTAATCGTATTTACAGAATGGCAAGGAAGAAGCCCGCAACTCATCGAAGACCAGATCACTTTTCCGCTCACAACCCAACTGCAGGGATTGCCTCAAGTGAAGTACGTGCGTGGTGCCTCCATGTTTGGAATGAGTTTCATCTTCGTGATATTCAACGATGACACAGAAATTTATTGGGCGCGACAACGCGTGTTGGAAAGGCTGAGCGCAACTACAAACCTTTTGCCGCAAGGTGTATCGCCAACGCTTGGGCCTGATGGTACTGGCGTGGGGCATATATTGTGGTACACACTCGAAGCTCCAGGTCTTGACCTTGGCGAGCAACGTTCGCTGCAAGACTGGTATGTAAAGTTTGCTTTGCAGAATGTGCCGGGTGTGAGTGAAGTTGCTTCGTTTGGGGGATTCAAAAAGCAATATCAAATCACTATCGATCCCACAAAACTTAGGTACTATAAAATTGCATTGCCTGAAGTGATCGATGCAGTTCAAAAAAATAATAACGAAACCAGCGGCAGAAAATTTGAAATCGGTGGCACAGGCTACATAATCAAGACGAATGGCTATTTGAAATCGCTCGAAGAAATTTCTGAACTCACTGTAAAAACAGAAAACAACACGTCTATTCAAATTAAAGACATCGGCACCGTGCAAATAACAGGTGAAAGTCGTCTTGGTATTTTTGATTACAACGGTGAGGGCGAAGCAGTGGGTGGAATTATCGTGATGCGATACAACGAAAACGCAGCCGAGGTGATTGATCGCGTGAAACTCAAGATGCAAGAAGTAGCAAAAGGATTTCCCTCTGGTGTAAAATTTAACATTGTCTATGATCGTAGTGAACTGATTAAAGAATCCATTTTGTCAATTGAGCATACGTTGATTGAAGAAATCATTGCGGTCTCGTTAGTTGTACTGATTTTTCTTTTTCATTGGCGCAGTGCAGTCAGCATTCTCATTCAAATCCCAATCACGATTGCGGCAAGTTTTATTTTGTTAAACGCATTTGACATTTCTTCAAATATTATGTCGCTCACGGGAATTGCATTGGCTATTGGTGTGATCGTTGATAACGGCATCATCATGGCAGAGAATGCATATCGTCATCTCGCCATTGCGAATTCTTCTGGCACTCCGTTCAATCGCGATGAGGTGATTGGCGCTTCGAGCAAACAAGTTTCACGCGGAGTTTTTTATTCCACGATCATCATCATCGTGTCATTTCTTCCCGTGTTCATGCTCACGGGGCAAGAAGGAAAACTATTTCACCCGCTCGCTTTTACAAAAACTTTCATCCTTTTCATTGATGCCATCTTCGTAATTACGCTCGCCCCTGTACTCATCTCAATTTTCTTGCGGGGAAAAATGAGTGCTGAGAAAGCCAGCCCGGTAGCTGCGTGGCTTGAGCGTGTGTATGAACGGGTGATCCGCGGATGTTTGCATTGGAGAAAAACAACATTGGGGATTAACATCCTTGCGCTGGCCGTCAGCGTTCCGTTGATCTTGCAACTTGGAAGTGAGTTTATGCCGCCACTCGATGAGCAATCAATTTTGTTTATGCCAGTGACACTGCCCGATGTTTCCAACAGTGAGATCAAACGCATTTTGAAAGTGCAGGATCAGATCATAAAGTCGGTGCCTGAAGTTGAGAAGGCTCTGGGTAAAGCTGGCCGCGCAAGCACCGCTACCGACAATGCCCCGATGAGTATGATCGAAACGATGATCTTGCTCAAACCAAAATCAGAGTGGCGACCAGGCATCACAAAAACTGACATCGTAGATGAACTGGATGCAAAACTTCAGATTCCAGGAGTGATCAACGGCTGGACGCAACCGATCATCAATCGCATCAACATGCTCGCAACGGGAATCAGAACAGATGTGGGTTTGAAAGTGCACGGACAAAATCTGGACACGATCTATGCAATCTCTGAGACTGCCAAAAAGTTACTTGAACAAATTGATGGCGTGAAAGATTTGTATGCCGAGCCCATCACAGGAGGGAAATATCTCACCATCGACATTCATCGCGAAGCACTCGGCCGCTTTGGCTTGAAAGTAGAAGATGTAAATGCAGTAGTCGAATCTGCGATTGGCGGCTCGGTGATCTCTAACACTTTCGAAGGAAGAAAACGATTCTCAATTAACATTCGCCTTGCCGAAGATTATCGCAATAGCATTGAGCGGCTAAAGCGCATTCCACTTCAAACCGAAAATGGCAATGTGCCGCTCATGAGTGTGGCTGATATCAAATTCGAAAACGGTCCGCCAATGATTTCATCTGACAATGGAATCTTGCGTGGGGCTGTACTTTTCAACGTGCGCGACCGTGATCTGGGAACGACCGTGGAAGATGCGATTCAAAAAATAAGCGCTGAATTAAAACTTCCGGCCGGCTATTTTTTGGAGTGGAGCGGGCAATACGAAAACCTGATTCGCGGAAAGAAAATTTTGATGATCGTGATCCCGATCGTGATCTTCATAATCTTCATAGCGTTGTATCTCGCTTTCAAATCATTGCGGGAAGCATTCCTGAGTTTGATCACCGTGCCGTTTGCATTGATCGGTGGAGCTTACATGATTTACTTCTATCATACCAATCTATCTGTAGCTGTAGCTGTTGGTTTCATTGCTTTGTTTGGGATTGCAGTTGAGACGGGAATTGTGATGGTGATTTATTTGAATGACGCGATGATTCAACTTGTAAAGGAAAAAGGGAACTCACGGGAAACAATTTCATCGAAGGATTTGCTCGAAGCTGTTATTCATGGCGCAGCAAAGCGCTTGCGGCCCAAGCTGATGACTGTTGCCGTTTCTCTTTTCGGATTGATCCCCGTGTTGTGGGCAACAGGTGTGGGCAGCGATGTGATGAAGCCCATCGTGATGCCGATGATCGGTGGCGTACTTACTTCGGCCACGCATATTTTGTTAGTGACTCCATTGATCTTTTTAATGACAAAAGAATATGAGCTTAAGAAATTTGGTAAAATGGAAATACATGAGAGTGCTCACTAGCGCCTCACCTAAATCCTCTCCGGTGGAGAGGACTTTAGCCCCTTCTCCTTTGGAGAAGGGGTTGGGGATGAGGCGACTCTCTGTGCCACCTCTGTGCACTCTATGGTTAGTATTCCTGTGCTCTGCAACATTTGGCCAAAAAATACTTCCGCTTGACAGTGTGTTGCAAAAAATTGAACACAACCACCCGATGCTGAAATCTTATCGAGAGCGATCGGATGCATTTCGAACTTACGCATCAGGAGCAAAAGCGCTGATGGCGCCAGAGGTTGGTGGTGGATTTTGGATGACTCCGTATCCCGGTGAAAAAGTGGATCCGATGAACAAAGGTCAATTCATGCTTTCAGTGCAACAGAAATTTACAAATCCTGCGAAGTTGAATGCAAGTCAAAAATATCTTGCCTCACAAAGCAACATCGAGCAGGCAAATGAAAGAATTCTGTTCAACGAGCTTCGCGCTGAGGCGAGATTGAATTATGCGGTGCGGGTGGCGCTTGAAAGAAAAAGGCAAACGTTAAAAGAAAGTGAGGAGAACGTGCAGCTTGCTTTGAAGATCGCGCGACTGCGCTACTCGCTCAATCGCGAAAAGCTTGGAACGATTTATAAAACGGAAGCGAGACTGGGTGAGATCCAAACACAACAAGTAATGAATGAAACCCAGATTCAACAAAAGACCATTGCACTCAACCGACTGATGAACCTTCCACGCACCCATTCTTTTTCTTTGGATACTTCCTTTACCATACTCTCTAATCCAATTGCCGAAGAAACTGATTTCAATCAAAGTGTGATTCAAAAATTAGATAAGTCGATTGAATCGCTGAGGTTGAATCAGCAAACCGAACTTGCACAGGCGAAGCCAGACTTTAGTTTAAATTACAGTCACATGATTCCGCTAGGCGCAATGTCCAATCAATTTATGTTACAAGGCATGGTAAGTATTCCGATTGCACCGTGGTCATCAAAATCGTATCAAGCCAATAGCAAGGGGATCGAAAAAGAAATCCAATCCATGCAACGTGAAAAAGAATCGGTGATGAATGAGCTGCAACAAGAGATCAGCAATACAGTTGTTGAAATTAATTCAACACAAAAGCAGTTGGAAAGTTATGAACAGCGTATTATCCCGATGCTCAAGAAAAATTATGACGTCACGTTCCAGGCATATGAAGAAAATAAAGAAGAACTTTCGGATGTGGTCAATGCGTGGGAAGCATTGCTTACATCACAACTACAATACATCGACTTAAAACTAAAACTTCACGAAAACCAAATAGACTATGAAAAACTACATGACAAGTAGAAACACCCTGATGACCGCAACCGTAGTTGCTGCCGCTGTATTCGCAAGCCTTTTCACATCCTGCAAAGGAAAGAGTGAATCAACCGAAACCCCAAAAGAGGAAGCAAAAGTTGAGTACGTCTGCCCGATGCATCCCGACCAGGTGAGTGATAAGCCCGGCACGTGTCCTGTTTGCAAGATGGATCTCGTTGAAAAGAAGGCAGAAGAAAAGGAAACAGAAAAAGAAGGACATCAGCATTAACTACTTAGCGGCTCAGCGTCTTTGCGTGCAATTATTTCGCGCAAAGGCGCCAAGTCGCAAGGTATATTCGTGAGGAAATAATTTAGTATGAAGATTTTAATTGGAGGTTTAATCACATTACTCACACTCTTTGCCTGCTGCGAGAGCAAACATGAGCATGCAAATGGTGATGAGTACACTTGTCCGATGCATCCACAAATTGTAAAGTACGAGCCGGGCAGTTGTCCGATTTGTAAAATGGATTTGGTAAAAAAAGAAAAACTGAAATCTGAATCCCAGTTGGACACCATTGCATTAAAAGATCAAGGGGTAATTCAAACAATAAGGTTAAAGAAATTCAATCCCGCATCCGCATTCAAAATTCAAGGTGTGATTAAATACGATCAGCGCCAGGCAACAATAATTACTTCACGCGTAAGCGGGCGAATTGAAAAATTGTATGTGAAATACATCAACCAACGAATCGCTGCCGGACAAAAGTTATTCGATGTTTACAGTGCTGATCTGCTGAATGCACAACGTGAACTTTTGTATTTAGTTAAGTCTGATCCGAACAACATAAGCATGATCGTGTCTGCGAAAGAGAAACTCAATCTGCTTGGTATTTCGAAATCTCAGGTTGATGAAGTTATAGAATCCGGCAAAGAGAAAAGTACATTTTCAGTTTTGAGTCCAGTAAGTGGCTTCTTGATTTCAATGGATGAAAATTCAAACGAAACACAAATTGATTTGCGCGAAGGAAGTTATGTGGAAGCTGGTGCCAATATTCTGAAAGTTACTAATGACAACCGCGTGTGGGCGGAATTCAACATCAGACAAAAAGAAACTCCGAATATCAAACAAGGTTCTCCTCTGCTTTTAACTGTGAATCATGCGGAGAGAAAAACCTCTGTTGACTTTATCCAGCCCTTCTTTTCGGATGGTGAAGATTTTGTGAAAGTGCGCTGTTATCTCAGCAATGAAAATCACACATTGAAAATTGGAGAACTTGTTGAGGCTGTATGGAGCAATACAGAAAATGGAAATTGGATTCCTGCATCTTCGGTGGTGGATCTTGGCACACGAAAAATTGTTTATGTGAAAAATGAAAATGGATTTGAAGTGCGCGAAATAAAAACTGGGAACATGGCGAATGAGTGGATCGAAGTAAAACAAGGTTTGCGTGAAGAGGATGAAGTCGCTCTTCGCTCAAATTATATAACCGACAGTGAAAGCTTTGTGAAAGTGAAATAATATGAAAGCAGAAATTTTTAACCGCAGAGGACGCAAAGAGATGCAGAGAAATGTACAAATATTGTTTCTGCTAATTGCAATAGCCCTAACAGGTTGCGGAACAAAACACGAAGCCCACACCGACAAATACACTTGCCCCATGCACCCGCAAGTGGTGAGCGATAAACCAGGCTTGTGTCCTATTTGCAAAATGGATTTGGTGAAAGTGGAAACGTCCGATTCAAATGATCCATCACTCCATCTAATGGCCAATCAAGTGAAGCTTGCCAATATCAAAATCGAGAAGGCATCGAAGGAAGAGATTGGTTATGAGAATATTCTTACTGGAAAATTGGTGGCAAACGAAAATGCCACGGAAGTAATAAGTAGCCGTATGGCGGGAAGAATTGAAAAGTTATTCTTCAAAGAGACAGGTAAGGCTATTGCACAAGGGCTACCACTTTATCAAATCTATAGCGAGGAACTTGCTGCCCTTGAAAGAGAATATATTTTAGCTGTGAAGCAACACGAAGAATTAAAATCAGTTCGCTATGAAAAGATGATTGCGGCTGCCAATCATAAACTGGAATTGCTTGGACTTACGAAAAAGCAGATTGAGGATTTGAATCACTCCAATCAACCTTCACCTTTCATCATAATTTTATCACCAGCAGGCGGAGTACTTTCAAAGATTGAAATCACCGAAGGACAATCGGTGAGTGAGGGAACAACTCTTTTCAGAATTGAAAATTATTCCACACTCTGGGCTGAAGCAGAATTGTTGCAACGCGATGCTACAATGCTTCAAGTTGGGCAAAAGGTGAAAATAAATTCGGGTGATCAATCTCTGGAATCAACAATCAGTTTTATCAATCCGGAAGCAAACACTGGCGGACAGATTCTCAAGGTGCGTGCGATTATTTCCAATGCGGGCAAGAATCTTTTGCCGGGAATGCAAGCAAACATGACGTTTGTTCAAAACCCGCACACTGCGATCACACTGCCGCTCGAAGCCGTGATTCGTGATGAGCACACCAGCTATGTGTGGTTGGTGGCTGGCGATGGATCGTATCATCCGCAAAAGGTAAAAACCGGATTGGAGACTGCCGATAAAATTGAAATTACCTGGGGACTTGTCGAATCGGAACAAGTGGTGACTTCGGGGGCTTACTTGCTTCACAGTGAACTGGAGTTGAAGCATGGCGTAGTTGCAACTTCACACGATCACAAAAACATGTAAGGTTTTAGTCTCTTCTGCTCTTTCGTGCAAAACAGAATTGAATAGATTTGAAAAAACCTAACCAATTGTGATCATGAAACCGTTTGCATCTCTCGCTCTAATCTTGTTCTTATTTACATCTACACTCTTCGCTCAAAAATATACGGGCGACACATGGGCTACTGTGAATGAGAAAGGTAGCGGCACGCTCTCTGTTGTTTATTATCCGCAGGCGGGGCTCATCTATGAAGAAGGTGGCAAAGTGAAAGGCATGTGTGTGGATGTACTCAATGAATTTGTGAATTTTGTGCAGACGAAATACGGAAAGAAAGTGACAATCAATTATGCCGGAGCTGAGCCTGTGTTCGCTGAGTTCATGAAAGTATGCCAGACCACTCCGAATATTTTAGGTGTGACGAATGTAGCTGTGACGGAAGAAAGAAAAAAGATCATGAAGTTCACGCCCGGATTTCTTTCCAACGAAGAAACTTTCATCACGCACAAAGATGCACCCTTAATTATAACAGCCAAAGATTTGCCAAAGCTCAAGGGCTACACAGCTAAAGTCATTGCCGGCAGTGTGCACGTGAAATACATGGATCAACTGAAGAAAAATTTACCGGGTCTCACCATAACCTATGGTTCTTCAGGAGCAGAGATTTTGAAAGACATTGTGAATGATCCAAAGCTGTTTACCATTCTTGATTTTACTGAATACGTGGATGCATCGCGTAAGCAATTGCCGGTGAAAAGGCAAAGCATTCACATTGCAACACAAGAACTTGCTTTTGCGATGGCCAAGCAAACCGATTGGGACAAAGTGTGGAATGAATTTCTCACGCCCGAATTCCGCAAAAGCGAAAAATACAGAAAGATGATTGCTAACAACATGGGTGGTGCTTATTTGAGTTTGTTGAAGTAGGTTTCATTTCAGCTTTCAGATTCTAAGTGAAGAGCCCTGATTTCCACTGGGTCTAAAAAGTTTCTATTTTTATGTTATCCTTTTGCAAATGGATGACAATAAACGAAAATTTCAACAATATGATTGGGAAGGGATTTCCTTTCCAATAACAATGTCAAATATTGTAAACAAGACGAATCACTATAACATTCCCATTGATTCAGAACTAACCATCTGGAGGGACAAAGAATATAGATTAAAAGGTTTATTAAAAGGAGTGGTGGATGATAAGGATGATTTAGAATATAAAGAAGATGGAGAAATCAAAAAAGTTGGATTCATTGATGGAGAAGTTTTAACCGCAAAATCAGAGGTTGGTGACTACTTAATCGAAGGGCTTTGTCTAGAAAAAGTCACTTTTTTTGCTGTTAACGGAAATGCAACAGCAATAGGACTAGGTTTTTCGTGCGAGGTTCTATTAGAAAGTATAAAAGTAATTGATGAGGATGTAGCCGAACCCGACATTATCTCCGAATGGTATTTGTGCTCCATGCCAGAGGTAAGGTTCTCAAATCGCACCTCGCGTTATGATTCACACCCAAATTATAAGATCCGAAACGGAATTGATTCACCAATTGAGAATGAGGATGAATACTTTAGAAAAGGATATTCAAGTTCATGGGATCACGTAGTGGTAAAACATAAAGACCATAAAATTATTCTTCAGACCATTCCGAACGATTATTTACCAAATGGAATTGATGGTGTTGCAATAGAATATAGGAAATCTATTTCTGGTTTTCCATCATTCGAATTTCGTAAAATGTTTCGTGAATACATCTCTTTCATTTTTGGAACTCATCTACAGCGAATAGGGGAATCAGAGTTTAGTATTGGGTATAAATTACTAAACTCGCAGTCTGAGAACCCTTGGAAGAGATCATTCAAAAAGAACGGAAACATTAATCCGATTCCACTGAAGAATGGAGCATCGAGAGATTTTTTTGAAAACCAGCTCAATGAACTACTACCCAATTTTATTAGTTTGTATGAAAAAACATCATTGTCAGATTGCTTGTGGAAATTATGGATCGGATCTGAGCTTTCTATTGGAACTAATTTACCAATAATTGCTTCTGGATTTGAGATGCTCGTTAATTCATATTTAGAAAACAATAATCTCCTGAGAAAGTACTCAAAGCAAGAGAAGAATGATTATCGCAGTTTAATAGCAGAAGAATTAGGATCGTTGCGAGTGAAACTTGCTTCATATGACTTCGCTCCTTTTGTTTTAAACAAGCTTGAGAATCCTTATAATTTTGGGATCGGAGAAAAAATTAAAATCTTTCTAAAAAGTATTTCTTTAGAGTTTGAAAATGACTCTAAAGAAAACGAAGCCTTGAAAGCCAGAAATTTAATGACTCATCAGGGCTTTGATTTTAAAACAACAGAAGAACAACAAAGGGTCAAAAAAATATCTGATGCTTACGTGACTTTAGTAAATAGAGTTATCTTAAAGCTACTGAACTATGATCGGCACTATGTTGATTACTCCAAAGAAGGAATTAGGTATTTAAGAATGAATGAAAATATGTGATCTGAATACAGTCGGTTTTATCTTATTTAACTTTAGAGCTTTAAACTTAAATATAAAAAATCATAATTAAGTTTGGCATAACTCAATAAGTCTACTTCACTTCCCATAAATCTCATTCAAAACTCCCGCCAGGCGAATGCCTGCCTGAACAAGTCTGAGTTTTACGCTGTCCCAATTTTTGAAAGTGTATTTGTAGCCAAGGTTGCCATCGCCAATCGCATATACTTGCTTGCGGTAGCTCATTGATTCACTTGCCCAATCCAGCACACCTTGCTTCTGCCATTTGGTGAGTGAAGCAGCATCGGGTTCGCCAATAAAATCAACTAATTCTGAGTAGCTGAGTTTTGAATCATCGATCATATCCGAATCCCATACGTGATGTAGATTTGTTTCCGCGCGGAACCATTTTACTTTCACTTTATTTCCGCCCTGGTCATCGCAGCAGCCTACGTGCAGCGGCATGTGAATATCACCAACCAAATGCGTGAGAATTTTTATCGCTTCAATTTCTTTGTCGCGAGAGAGTTTTCCCGACTTCAATTCAGAAATCATTCTTTCAATCGTTGCAATCGCATCGCCTTTCGGATTTTTTGGAGAATCGTTATAGGTCTTTCCGGTTTCGATTGTCACCCAATGCCAGTCACTCATGTCAGCGTGTGTAGAGTCTGAGCGAATTTCATCCATCCAGGTGCTTATGAATGCCAGCGATTGGGAACCGAACAGCAACTTCAATTTCTTTTTTGCTTTTGCATTCAAATGTTTCTCTGCGATCAAGCCCACCGCGCGATGACCGGTTGGCCCCCAGGCAAAAGACTTTCCAACAAAAGCCAACATCAAAAACAGGACTGCCAATTTTTTCATGATCAACTATGCATTTTGAATTTAACTCGCGAATATCCTAAGTTTAGTTTGAATACAAACTGATATTATATTATTTAAAGATGATTTTTATGCACACGGTAACATCTTCGTGCAGAACTGCTCGCATTCTGCATTCCAAAAATGTGTATGTCCGCATGAACCGATGTTCATTGTTTTTTGCATAATGTGTAGGCGCGCGTAAAGGAGTTCGCTGTCGCAGGTCGCGAACTGAAAGTAAACGGAATTGGCGAAGCGATTTTCACTTGCTTGTGTGCGGGCAATCTTGTGGAAAGGATAATCCACTTGGCCGCGCACATGCACAAATTTTGAAAAGGCACAATAGGCATAGACGTAAGGTCAACAGCCCATTAATAAATCATCCCATTACCTCTTTCAAATCATAGTTAAAGTTTAAATTTGGGAAGCAGCTTTTTATGAAAACAATTAAACTCAGCGCATTACTGGTAGCCAATCAATTAGATCTCAAAGCGATCAAAACCTTTCTCGATTTAAAACCGATTGCGGATTCTTCTTCTGAATTGTTCTATGGCTTGGGTGAAGAACGCCATCAGTATTATTTTAATTATGGGGTAGTGGTGTTCTCCGGTTTCTCTGATGAAGAAATCAAAATTGCGCTCCGTACCATTCAACCGTACTTGAAAAATCCGTTGTCTCAACCTCTTCGCGATGACCATGAAATATTAGTGCAGGAAGGGGAGATGGAATTTGATTTTGATAAACTGATTGTAGAAAGGTTTGATTCAAAGATTGTGCGCATTGCAATGCTTAACCTTGCTCAGAGTGTTGCGTTGGATCATTATCACAACGTTTCAGAAAGTCTGTTGGAACAGATTCGGGGTTTCGCGGGCGACCTGGAGAACACGGGCAAGCTGAGCATCAGTCGCAGAAATATGATGCGGTTCATTGGCAGGGCACTCGTCACGCAAAACGATATTGCCGAAAATATTTACATCTTCGATGCACCAGAGTTGGTGTGGGACGATGAATACCTTGACAAACTTCACAAGGGTCTGATCAAATATTTTGACTTGCGTGTGCGCTTCAGCGAGATTGAATACACCATGCGCATCATCGAAGACAACCTGAGCGTGTTCAGGGAAATTTCGCATCAGCGCGAGAGCAGCATTCTTGAGTGGATCATCATCGCGCTGATTTTGGTGGAAGTGTTCAATTTACTCCTGTCAAAAATTCTTTGATCATGTCTCAGCAAAAACAGACTCCACAAGATCGTCATGCTCTCTTTTTAAACTTCGACATCAAAGCGCAACCAGATGATACTACGTGTGGACCAACGTGTTTGCATGCCCTTTATCAGTATTATAAGGATGACATCCAGTTGAAGGAGGTAATCAACGAAGTAAAAAGTTTGAAAACAGGCGGTACCCTGGCGGTGATGCTGGGCAACCATGCACTGCAACGTGGCTATGAAGCGCACATCTACACCTATAATTTAAATGTGTTTGATCCAACCTGGTTTGATCTGTCGCCAAAGAAGATGATCGAGGTATTGAAAAAGCAGATGCGATATAAATTCAAAAGCAAGCGACTCCAGGTCGCCTCGAAAGCGTATATAAAATTTTTAGAAGCAGGAGGAAGAATTTACCAAAACGAACTGGATGAAGCACTCATCAAAAAATATTTGAAACAGTCTGTTCCAGTGCTCACCGGATTAAGTGCAACTTACCTTTACGGAACGCAACGTGAAATAAGCAAAAACAATAAGTTTGACAGCGTGCGCGGTGAGCCGGTTGGCCACTTTGTAATCATCAATGGCTATGATGAGAGTTCAAACCTGGTCTATCTGGCTGACCCGATGAATCCCAATCCTCTGAAAAGTCAATATTATAATGTAACTTTTGACAGACTGATCAACAGCATCATGCTTGGGATTGTTACCTACGATGCGAACTTGTTGGTGATTGAGCCGAAGAAGAATTAATTAGTCAATGATCGATAAGCCGATGCGCCAATAGGTTGCCTCCATATGAAAACTAAGCTTTTCTTATTCACTTGATACGAGGAAAATAAATTTACAGCAGTACATGATCATTGACTAATTACAATTAATCCACATGCCCAAACTCATCATAGTTGAAAAACCAAGTAGCTGGAACTTCCAATTGGAAGACGTGGAAGTGGTGTCGGCTGATGATTACATTTCGGGTGGCGTGTATCAGTCGGTGAAGAATTTAAAAGTGCTTAATCTTTGCAAGTCGTATCAATACCAGAGCGAGGGTTATTATGTATCATTGTTAGCGGAAGCGCGTGGCCACAAGGTGTTGCCTGAAATTTCTACCTTGCAGGATTTTCGTTTCCCTTCTATCCTTCGTGATGACTCGTTGGATTTTGATGAGTTGATTCAAACGACTTTCAAAAGCGAACCATTCGATCGCGTGGAGTTTAATATTTACTTTGGAATTACGTTGTCTGAAAATCTTAACCGGCTGGCGTTACACCTCTTTCAAATGGTGCAGGCCCCCACGCTTCACGCAACCTTTTCCAAGAAAAACAAATGGGTGCTTACGAGCATCCGGCCCATCAACCTGAATGAAGTTCCGGAAACGGACAAGCCTACACTTGTGGCAGCGCTCGAAAAATATTTGTTACGTAAACGCGACTTTCGCCCGGACAAGAAGAAATATGACCTTGCCATTCTCACCGATCCGGAGGACAAAAATCCGCCCTCGGATGATCGCGCACTGAAGAGGTTCTACAAAGCCGCCATTGAAGCAGGCTTCAACACGGAATTTATTACGAAAGATGACATCGACAAGCTGATTCAATACGATGCACTCTTTATACGCGAGACAACAAATGTAAACCATCACACTTTTCGCTTTGCCAAAAAGGCGCAATCCCTGGGGCTTGCCGTGATCGATGATCCTGACTCCATATTAAAGTGTACCAACAAGGTCTATCTGCACGAATTACTTAATGCAAACAAAATTCTTACTCCAAAGTCAATCGTGATTTCAGAGGAAAACTGCGACACCATCAAGGACAAAATGAATTTTCCATTTATTTTAAAGCAACCTGATGGAGCATTCTCTAAAGGTGTCTTCAAAATCAATTCGATGGAAGAATTTAAAAAAGTGCGTGGGGAGATGTTTGAAAAGTCGGACTTGCTGATTGCTCAGGAATTTCTTCCCACTCAATTTGATTGGCGGGTAGGAGTGATTGACAACCAGGTGATCTACGTTTGTAAATATTTTATGGCCACCAAGCATTGGCAAATTGTAAATTGGAGTGCGAATAAGGAGAAGTCGCGCGAAGGCGATGTGGAGTCAATCGCGGTTGATCAGGCTCCATCAGGCTTGTTGAAGACTGCGCTCAAAGCAACTTCACTGATAGGCAATGGATTGTACGGAGTTGATATGAAAGAAGCCGATGGAAAGTTTTATGTAATTGAAATCAACGATAACCCGAACATTGATGCGGGTATTGAAGATAAAATTTTGAAGGACAAGTTGTATTCCATCATCATGGAAGTATTTTTGGATAAAATAAAAGCAGAGAAATGACACCTGGCCGTTTACATTTATTTCAAGGCTACGGCATCGAACTTGAATACATGATTGTCGATCAGCAAACCTTGGCAGTGAAGCCAATTGCGGATGAGTTGCTCAAACATGAAATTGGAGAAATAGGAAGTGATTTTGAAAATGGGATCGTTACCTGGAGTAATGAATTGGTCATGCACGTGATCGAAATCAAATCAACAAAACCCGAATCCAACTTCAATGGAATTGAAAATGCATTTGCCGAAAACGTCCGACAGATAAATTCAATCCTCGCTAAATGGAATGCGATGCTGATGCCTACAGCCGCGCATCCATTCATGAATCCTGACACTGACACAAAATTGTGGCCACACGACAACAATGAAATTTACGCCATCTACGATCGTATCTTCAATTGCAAGGGGCACGGCTGGAGCAATTTGCAAAGCATGCATTTGAATTTACCTTTTTACGATGATGAAGAATTTGCAAAACTTCATGCGGCCATACGAATTGTACTTCCGATTTTGCCGGCATTGTGTGCGAGTTCACCTATACTTGACGAAAAGCTTACAGGCAAGCTGGATACACGACTTGAATACTACAAAACAAATCAGTCGCGCATTCCTTCCATTACCGGTCGCGTGATCCCGGAAGCTGCATTTTCAAAACGCAACTATACCAATGCGATCTATGATAAGATCAAGGCCGATATTGCACCGTTTGATCCTGAAAATATTTTAAATCCGATCTGGGTAAACTCACGCGGAGCAATGCCTCGCTTCGATCGCGGCTCGATCGAAATCCGTGTGATGGATGTGCAAGAATGCCCCAGTGCCGATATGGCGATCATTGCCTTCGTGACTGAATTGATCAAAGCGTTGGCAAACGAAAAATTTGAAAGTGAAGAGAAACAAATGAAGATAAAGACAGATACATTAGTTTCCATCTTCGATCAAACCATCGTCCGCGGGCAAAACACAATCATTGATAACCTCGAATACCTCAATGCCTTGGGCTTCAATAAACCAATCACTGCCGGTGAGCTTTTGAAACTTCTTGTTGAAAAACTTTCTTCAGGCGTAATTGACAAATGGAAACCAGAGTTGAATACGATTCTCAACGATGGAAATTTATCAGAACGAATTGTCAAGGCGCTGAATGGAGACACTTCGCACGAATCGATTCAAAAAGTGTATCGTCAACTGTGCGGATGCCTGGCGCAAAATAAAATGTTTATTGTGTAGCCTATTCATATTTGCTCATCGGCACCTGCACACGGAGATAGATGCCGGCACCTGAATTAGGATTCACTGCCTGTGTGCCTGAGGTTGCAAATGAGGCAGGCACAATCACACCTAATGTACAAATTAAACCCGAGGGACGTGTCCATTGAACGCCACCACCGAAATTCATCGTGCTGATGGTTCCTCCCGGTTTCTCAAGCAGCGCATAAACATCCACTGCTTGCAAGTCTTTGTCGGGAGCGTTGGCTGAAATGGAATTTTTAAAATTCAATAGAAAACCCATTTGGGCGGAGGCGGAAAAATAAACCTTAAAGGAATTATCCATGGCAAAAGGGAAGAACTTCACTTCAAGCGGAATGGCGAGGTAAGATGCGGATTGTGCGAGCTCACGGGTGCGGAGATATTCAACCGAGTTGTCTGGAGTTTTATAAAGCACGTAGTAATACCCGGCATCTCCATTGGCCGCAATTGAACTGGAGGTCTGTAAATAATTAAGGCCACTTCCGAAGGACCATTTTCCTTTTTGAGTTTCAATTTTGGTTCCGCCCCAGATCAAATTAAATTTTCCCGCCAGCTCGTGGCGGAAATCATTTTGCTGTTCATTTCTGATATAAGGCTTGCGCGATACATCATTGCCAAAGATGGAGCCTCCTGCTTCTAATCCAAACAACCACTTCCGGTTTTGTGCAATGCTCGATTGTGTAATCAAGAGCATCCATAAAGCTGCCCCAAGAGCTATTCTCTTATCCATAAATTGAAGTTTAAGGTGTAGATCAGGGTTAGGATGAATCAACGAATGGAAAAGTTTTGGATACCACACTAAAAAAAGCATCATCGGTCTGTAAATCACTAAAACCCTCAAAAAATAATTTTTTCTCTATATTTATTTGAATCAAAATGCAAACTGATGAACCGCCTCAAAGCCTGGGTTCGTGCTTTCTTCGGCTTCTCGCGAACCGAGACGAATGCATTTGTTATTTTGCTTCCGCTGATGGCCATTCTCATTTTTGCTGAACCAGTTTATCAATACTGGTTTACGCATCAGCCGCAGGATTTCTCAGATGATCAAAAGAAACTCGACAGTTTGTTGGCCAAGATGAAGTGGGAAGAAACGGATTCAATTGTAAGTAAGAGAAATTCACATTCACTTTTTACTTTTAATCCGAACCTGATTTCAAAAGACAGCCTTGAATTACTTGGCTTAAGTGCATTACTTTCAAAACGGATTATCAACTACCGATCGAAAGGTGGAAAATTTTATTCTATCAACGATTTGAAGAAAATCTATGGAATGGATTCGGCATGGATTTCGAAGATTAACTACTATGTTGTCTTTCCGTCAAAGAAGAATTTTGTTAAGCGAAAGGACTCCGTTGATATGAAGTCAAAATCAAAATCAAAAAATGAATCCATCTCACAAATCGATCTCAACCTTGCTGACACCATTCAACTTAAATCCGTTTATGGCATTGGCTCTAAATTATCAGCTCGAATTGTTTTGTATCGGAATAAACTTGGTGGCTTTATTTCGATGAACCAACTTTACGAAGTGTATGGATTGGACTCCATTGTTATAAGCGCTGCACAGAAAAAATTCTTCGTCTCTGAAAATTTTCAACCAAGACTTTTGAACCCTAACACCCTTGACGAAAAAACGCTGGCCTCGCATCCATACCTGAAATCAAAATTGGCAAGAGTAATTGTGGCTTACCGCCAACAGCATGGAAACTTTCAGCAAGTGGACGATTTGAAAAAGATTTCTATCCTCTCCGAACAAACATTTGAAAAAATAAAACCTTACCTTTCCATAAATCCGTAAAGTGGAACAAGCCGCCAGGACAAAGAAATTACTTTCGTTGTTTATGCGAAGGCTTACCAACCTGAGCACTAACAACCGTTCCCTTTTTCTTCCTCGTTTGTCGGAACAATTCATCGATGTGCAGTCGCTTAGTCAATTGAATGGCGAACCAGCATTTTCAATCATTGAAGCGTTGATCGAGGGAAAGAAAAAGAGTATTTGTCCTTTACAGGATTCAAGAATGGAAATTGCAAATGAAGCAAGTCTGAAGCTGAAGAAACTCAATCGCACCGATGAGTTTATTTTTGATGAAGGTGGCTCTCATGACCTGCATGTTGGGTGGCCATTTGTTCATGGCAAGTTTGCAGATGGTACCTTTGTGCGCGCTCCACTTTTATTTTTTCCGGTGAAATTGGAAGCAGATGAAAGGCAATGGCGGCTCATTCCGCGCAAGGAAGCGGAGATTACCCTGAACAAATCTTTTCTGTTGGGTTATTCCTATTATAATAAAGTGGCGGTGGATGAGAATCTGATGGAAGAGACTTTTGAAAGTTTTCCCGAGGAAACCATTTCCTTTCGAACGGAACTTTTTAAACAGCTTCAAACATCAAATCTCGATTTGCATTTTAATCCTTCTAACTACTATCAAAATGAGTTAGTGCATTACGCAACGTTCACAAAAGATGAATTTCAATCCGCTTATCGCGATGGAGAATTGAAAATTATTCCTGAAGCAGTGATTGGCATTTTTCCGCAAGCCGGTTCGTCACTTGTGCCTGATTATTTGCATTTGCTCAATGACAATTTATTCGATGATCTGGAAGGTTTTTTTTCAAAGTCAGAAAACAAATACAGAGGTGTAAAGAATTTCATTCCCTTGGTGAAGGAAGACAAAGTGTATTCCATTTTCCCAACGGACTGTTGGCAGGAGAATGCACTGAAGGCGGTGAAGCTGGGCAATTCGTTGGTAGTAGAAGGGCCGCCAGGCACGGGCAAATCACAATTGATTTGCAATTTGATAAGCGATTCCATTGCTAATGGAAAACGTGTGTTGGTTGTTTCGCAGAAACGTGCTGCGCTGGATGTGGTTTATAAGCGGCTTTCGGAAAAAAAACTGGAAGAGTTCTGTTCCCTCGTTCACGATTTTAAAAACGACCGGAGAGAAATTTTTGAAAAGCTGGCCCGGCAAATCAATCGGATTGAAGAATACAAATCCAGGAACATCAGTCTCGACTCTATTCAACTTGATCGCTCGTTTTTTCAAACGAGTCACCAGATCGATCAATTGACTGAGGAACTTGAGCATTTTCGCGCGATGTTATTTGATGATTCCGAGTGCGGGGCAAGCATCAAACAACTTTACC
Source organism: uncultured Ohtaekwangia sp. (assembly GCA_964510765.1). Lineage (GTDB taxonomy): Bacteria > Bacteroidota > Bacteroidia > Cytophagales > Cyclobacteriaceae > ELB16-189. Next base: position 25,893 of record CAZECP010000012.1, read on the forward strand.
TGCAATCCGATCCAACACAGCCTTCGATTTCCATAAAACAAGAATATCATCATTTCCGGTTTGATGAATTGAGCGATTTTTTACGCAAGCTGAACTTGTACGTTCAGCTTGCTGCACAACTTGGTGATCAGCATCCCTGGAAGAAAAGAAAGTCATTTGCCCGCCTGATGCCTTCTGATTTAGCGCGCATTGAAAAAACACTGGATGAAGTAGTCACGGTCACTTCACAAACGTTGGAAGAATCAAAAATCAAATTTGGTGTGCCCAGCGATTGGGATGATATTACCTCGCTGATAGCAAGCGTTGGAGATATTGAAATCGCTTCACAACTGATCAAGAATGAAGAGTTGTTGAGATATTTGCAGCAAATTCTTCAATCACCTCAAGAAGTGAGTTCACTTTGGCTTTCAAATATTGAGCGGTTGGTGATCGATTGTTATGATAGTAATGGCCCCGAAGCTTCGTTGTCTGCTGATCAATTAGGCACGTTTCAAAAAGCATTGTATCGAAGCATGAAAGCGCGCAAGAGCCTGTTTGGGTTGATTCGTTGGCAATTTTCCAAAGACAAAGTTTTGATCACGCGCGCATTGGTGGCTAATAAAATTGAAAACAACAAAAAGGGTTTTCTTCAGCTTGAGCGAATGCTCGACAGCCGCCTCAACCTTGAACATAATTTTTCAAAACTAAAACGATCTCCATGGATACAATGCGCCCCGGACTCGCTTGAGCTTAACGAAGTGCAGGCTTGGTTTTTAAAGCAGCAAGCTGCCATTAAAGTAGCCGAGATTTATCAATCCAATCGGCCTCTTCGGAAACTGATTGATCCGACCAAAATGAATTTTGAGAAATTCAGCACACAAATTCAGCATCTGTTGGAGTGGATCCCCACCATTCAATCGAATGTAAATGAATGGCAAAATTATCTTACTGCTTTGCAAATTACGGAACTTGCCCATAAGCATGAACGAAAAGATGAATGGATTCCATCGCTGCAAAAGGATTTTGATATCATTTGTGAATTTGATTTACAGGAAGAATCATTTGCCGTGCATGAGAAATTTGTCGTTGACAAACTTCATGAGAAACTGAAAGCGTGGCAGGTTGATTCTTTCAAAAAAGTTTTCTTCAACAGTTTAAGCCTTGCCTGGATCGATCATCTTGAGATGAAACATCCTGAGTTGCGGATGGTTTCATCGGGAAAAATAAAATCAATTGAAGAAGATTTACGTCAGCAAATTCTTGCAAAGGAAAGCTTAAGTGAAAAAATTCTGTTGCTCCGTGCTCGCGAGCGCTGTATTGACAATCTTGAATTTAACCGGTTAAATAACCAGGTTACTTATCGTGATCTGCTACATCAGGTTACAAAGAAAAAGAAGATCTGGCCGTTGCGAAAAGTGATGAATGAATTTGAGGCGGAGATTTTTAAACTCACTCCGTGTTGGCTTGCTTCACCCGAAGCGGTGAGTGCTATTTTTCCGATGCATGAAGTTTTTGATATCGTAATTTTTGATGAAGCTTCGCAGTGCTTTGCCGAACGCGGCATTCCAGCACTCTACCGCGGCAAACAATCCGTGATCGCAGGAGATTCGAAACAGCTTCGTCCCGGGGATTTTTATCTGGCTCGATGGCGAGAGGAAGATTTTGATGAACCAAATGCGGAGATTGATTCACTGCTCGAGCTGGCCAGCCGTTATTTAATGAAGGTGCAACTTAATGAACACTATCGCAGTAAGAGTTGGCAATTAATTCAGTTCTCCAACAAAAACTTTTATGGCGGAAGACTGCAAGCACTTCCCCATTTCGATTTGCTCAAAGAAAATTTCAAAGCCATTGAATATTTGAAAGTGGATGGCCATTGGCAAAACAACTGCAATGAAGAAGAGGCAAATAAAGTAATTGATCAATTAAGAGAGATATGGCAAACCAATCCCCAGAAAGAGATTGGCATTGTAACTTTCAATGTGCAGCAACAGCACCTGATTCAAGACTTGTTGGACGATCATCCCGACCTTTCAGTAAAACGGGAAAATCTTTTTGTGAAGAATATTGAGAATGTTCAAGGCGATGAGCGTGACGTCATCATCTTTTCGATCGGCTATGCGCCAGATAAAAATGGAAAGTTGCACGCGCAATTTGGAAGTCTCAGCCAGGATGGGGGAGAAAACCGTTTGAATGTGGCAGTCACCCGTGCACGTGAAAAAATAATTATAGTTGCGAGCATTTGGCCGCATCAATTGCAAGTTGAAGAAACGCGGAATCGCGGACCTAAACTTTTGAAAGAGTATCTCTCTTTTGCACAACAAGTAGCAAATGGTTTACAATCTCCTGAAGCCCTACAAGAAGAAGTGGCAGGAGAAACAAGCCTGCAACGGGCTATTCAAAATAGAAGTGTAAACACCGATATTTCTTTTTCGGGCAATTACCTTTTTGCAGATTCTGTTATTTATAAAAATAGAATTCCAGTCGGTGCGTTGTTGACCGATGACAATAATTACTTCATGAGTCTTTCGTGCAAAGAAGAGCATGCGCACCTTCCAGAGATGCTTCAGGATCGCAAGTGGCCCTACCTGCGTGTATATAGCCGTAGTTTTTGGGCAGACCACAAGCGTTTTTTCAGCGACATGGAAAACTTGCTTTGAAAGATATTCTGAAATAGTATATTTACCCATCGAGGTTATTTTAATATGAAGAAGATTTTATTTTTTGTATGGTTGATATCTTCCTCCGCTTTAGCGCAAAAGTTGGCTGTTACAAATGGGAAAGTTGAGTTTACATCCAACGCAGCACTCGAACTCATCAACGCGCAAACTGAGAAAGTACAGGGCCTTCTCGATCCATCAAATAGTAACTTTGCTTTTATAGTCAATACGCGATCCTTCACCGGCTTCAATAGCAATTTGCAACAACAGCATTTCAATGAGAAATATTTAGAGACCGATAAATTTTACGAAGCCACCTTCACAGGCAACATCATTGATGCCGTAGATTATAAGACAAATGGTGCTTATAAAGTGCGCGCAAAAGGGAATCTGATCATTCACGGAAAAAAACAATCGCGCATTATTCCTGGGATGCTTACCGTGAACAATGGACAGGTGACAATTGAATCAACATTTACAGTTCCGCTTGCCGATCACGACATCACAATTCCAAAAATTGTAAATCAGAAAATTGCAACTGAGATTCTTGTAAAGCTCAAATTCGAGTTGAAAGAGAAATCAAAATAGCAGCATCGTTAGTTTGCTTCAGCGTACTTTGCAAAGTTGTTCAAGATGGCTTGCCAGCCACCTCGCTGCATTTCAACCGGGTTCACGGCTTCCGCTTCAAATGTCTCAGTCACTTTCGTTTCGCTTCCAGATGAAACAAATCTGATCTTTACTTTGCGCCCGTCACCGAGTGTGTATTCAAGATATTCATTGGGCTGCACCACATCATACACACCGCCAAAATCAAATCCCATGCTGCCATCTTTTGCTTCCATGCGGAAAGAAAATTTTCCACCGGGCCTTAAGTCATGTTCCGCAGTAGGTGTGTGCCACTCCGGGGATGCTGTATTCCATTTTATTATGTCGGACGGAGTTGTCCAAAGTTTCCAGGCTTTTTCTGCGGATGCTTTCACCGTTGTTTCCACAGTGATCAGCGATTTTGTCGTTGCCTCCATAAAATTTTTTGTTTGGTAATTTCGTTTTAGGATTCAAAGATGGTTCATTAAACAACACCTGCAGGGTGTTGAGAACGACATAATGCAGGGTCGTTTCCGACAAACTTAAAATTCACGAATCAGCTGTTCATAAAACCACAAACTGGTTTTGAAACTCTCCACGCTCACCCGTTCATCTATGCCATGAAAGCCAATGGGGTCAATCATGGGACTGAACTTGATAATGTTTTTTGAAACGATGTTAAACTTGCGTGAGTCAGTTGCACCAATCATCAGAAAAGGCGATACCAGCGTTTCGGGATAAGAATGCTGAATGGCATATGCTACATCTTTGAATGCTTCACTTTTTACATCTGTAACTTCAGAGGCTTCGGTGAAAAACCCATTTTTGAATTCAACTTTCACACGCTCATCCTGAATAATATCAATCACTCTTTGCTTGACGGCATCCGCTTTGTCGCCCGGTAACAGGCGGAGATTGACGGTTGCTGTGGCAACGGTGGGTATCACATTATCTTTCATTCCCGCATCGATAATGGTTGGAACGAGAGTAGTGCGCACCATGGCGTTGCCCGGCCCGCTCTTTTCATAAATGCCAATTAATACACCTTTGAAAAGCCACGTATTGGCAAAAATCATTTTTTGAAGAAACGGCATCTCCGGTCCCACTGCCTGAATGAAATCATTCATCGGCTGCGAAAACTCTGGATCAAAAGGTTTTTCGCGAAGCCTTACAATTGCCTTTGACAAAATATCGATTGAGGTTTCTTTATCCGGCATGGAAGAGTGTCCACCATTTTTTTCGGCTGTCAATACCAAAGACAGAAATCCTTTCTCGGCAGTTCCAAGCAGTGCTACCGGTTTTGCAGTCATGCCAGGAATTTTTTCTTTCGTGATCACACCACCTTCATCCAAAACAAAATCCGCTTCGATGTTTCTTTCCTTCAAAAGTTTGGCAATCGCCTCAGCACCGCGCCCACCAATTTCTTCATCATGGCCAAATGCGAGATAGACGGTTCGTTCTGGTTTGAAGTTATCTTTCAAAAGTTTCTCAATCGCTTCCATGATGGAGATCAGATTGATTTTATCATCGGTTGTTCCGCGTCCCCAGATGAAATTGTCTTTTACTTCCCCGCCAAAGGGATCCACCGTCCACATTTTTTGAGTGGCTTCTTCAATCGGCACCACATCCTGATGCGCCATAAGAATGGCAGGCTTCTGTTTTGAATTTTTTCCTTCCCATGTATAGAGCAAACTGAAATTACTAATTTTCTCCCGCTTTAAGTTTTGATGGATGAGTGGATACGTTTTTTCCAGGTAACTGTGAAATGCGAGGAACTGTGTGGTGTCAATCAGAGCCACATCGCCATACGAAATGGTTTTGATGTTGATCGCCCCTTTGAAATTTGCCAATGCTTTATCACTAACTTCAGGAGCAGGAAAGGCTTCTTCATGAAGTTGAATGGAAGTGAAACGGAGTGTGTTAAAAACCAGGACAACAACCAACACGAGCACAGCAAACAAAAGCCAGAGTATAATTTTTTTGATCATGGAAAGGGAATTTGTACCACTCTCAAAAATACGTAAACAAAATGTGAATCTTTGTCAAAAAATGTATTCCTGTACAACTCAATGAACACGCTATCAATTAAATTACACATTGAATAATTGAACGTCTTTTCTGACATGAACCCGAAGCAGCTCCATAAGGAAATTCTTTCTTGCATCGTAGTGAACGTTGGGAAGCCGGTCCCCAATGATTTTCTTGATAGGTATCTTGGCAACTCACATCCAAAGTATCCCATCAACAATCCGCTGCTTCGCAGTATCACCAAGGAGTTTACACGGAGTCATAAGGATTTGCCTGTCGATGTTTTCAGAGAATTACTGACGTTGCTTTTTGAAGCACCCTCTTGCACGGAGAAGATGGCAGCAGGATTTCTTCTTGACACTTGCACAAGGGAGCAAAGGAAATTCAATCCCTCTATTTTTGACAAATGGCTCAATCACCTGGAAGGTTGGGTGGAGGTGGATACACTCTGCACTGGAAAATATTCGAAGTTTGAAATCAGTACGCAATGGGATGCATGGAAAAAACTCCTTCTCAAATTTGCCACCAGCAAGAATATTCAGAAGAGAAGAGCATCGTTGGTGTTACTGTGTCAACCCCTGCGCCAGCAAAACGAAGAGATATTGACCCTTGCATTCAAGAACATAAAACAACTTTCACGCGAGAAGGAAGTCCTCATCACGAAAGCAATTTCGTGGGTGCTGCGGTCAGCAGTTAAAAATCATAAAAAGGAAGTAAGTGATTTTGTAAATAAGAATAAAGAAACGCTCCCCTCCATCGCTGTTCGCGAGACGCTCGTCAAAATAAAAACCGGTCGTAAAACAAAGCGTGACTAGTTTTTCTTCACAGGCTCAAAGAAAGCAGTATCTTCTTCAAACCGGATTTGAATCGACTTTCCGGTTCTGTATAAAGTTTGTACTGCATCGCCTTCTGCATCTTCGCCAAACAGACTGCGTACATCGGGAAATTGGTACTTATTGTCCATTCGTGCAGAGTCAAGCACTTTTCCGAGGTACACAATAGCGTCTTTACCATCAAATCTTCCGGAGATTTCATTCATGATGGAAGCAGCCGGCATGGTATAATACCCCTGATCATTTTTACTTAGATAAAAAGCGGAGAACACGCTGCCACCAATTGAGTCGCCTGCCTGTTTGATGGAAAGTTTGTAGTACAAATAGTTTTCTCCCACCGGGCCGGCATACCATTCATATTCCCCGTTGAAGTCGGGAGATGCCGGATCGCTTGTAGCTTGCTCCGGTGTTTTGTTTTTCGAAGTGCACGCTACCAGGATCATGGTTAACACGGCCAGGTATTTTAGGTTTTTCATATCTGATGTTATGAAATCAAAGCTATTAAAAAAATCGAAAATCATCTGTTGATGGCTATGTATTGAACGTCTGGTTGGGAGCGGAGTGTCAATCATCTAAAATGAATACAACTTTAATACAACAACTAAATATCATTACCAATAAAGAATTAAATTCGATGCACCTATAACTGTATAGCCCAGACCGGTCTTAGATTTTAACCTGTAAAGTCTCAGCCGGATTACGCTTTACCTGTAAAGATTTTCCTGATCGGACACCTCAAGGGATGTCCGCACCATGTCCCCACAATGTCCGCACCATGTTCCCAGTATGTCCGCAGGAAAATGGGTTTTTGAAGCGTTTGACCAATTAACGCTGCGGACAGCCTGCGGACGTACAGCGGTCAGTGTCCTGTTTTAGCACTCTCAAAAATATTTTTAAACATTTTTCACCGGGCAAGCTGGTTGCGCAGTGCTTATCTAGTATTGAAGCACCGGGCATAGAAATATAAACCCGGACCAAATGAAAAAGATTAGTAGGTTGACTGCCGCACCCGTTTGGATGGAAATTAATATTGCAGCGTATGTTTGTTTTTTGATGTTTAATTTTGGGTACTCAAATCCAACTACCGATAAGACAAGCCGGACCACTGTGAGCAAGGATTTATTTTCGAATCACGCCAGGCAGTATGCAGCCTTTCGGCCTGTGTATCCGAAAGAGTTGTATGATTTCATTTATCGCCATGTACCTGTATTTGAAAATGCATGGGATGCCGGTACAGGAAATGGGCAAGTAGCGCGCGAACTTGCCAAAACTTTCAAAAATGTTTTCGCTACCGATATCAGCGACAAGCAGATTGAAAACGCTGTGAAGGCGGACAACATCTTTTATTCCGTTGCCGGTGAGCAAACTACCTTTCATGCTGAAAAATTTGATCTCGTCTGCGTAGCGCAAGCTATTCATTGGTTTGATCGCGAAAGGTTTTACAACGAAGTGAAGCGCGTGGCAAAACCAAATGCACTTCTGTCCGTGTGGGGTTACGGGTTACTCAAGATCAATGAGTATATCGATCCACTCATTCGTGATTTTTATGTGAACGTGATTGGAAAATACTGGGATGCCGATCGCAGGTTGATTGATGAAGAATACAAGATCATTGCATTTCCGTTTGAAGAAATAAAAGCTCCACCGTTTTCCATTGAAGTGAGTTGGAGTATGGATGAGTTGCATGGATATCTTACCACATGGTCGTCTGTTCAAAAATTTATCCAACAGCATCAGTACAATCCGGTGGAGGAATTGATTCAAAGAATTCAAGTTCAGTGGCAAGGCGAGAAGATGCAGGTGAGGTTTCCGATTTTTATGCGGGTGGGGAAGTGATGCTGCTCAAAGTCTCTTTCAAAAAGACTATGATCTTAACTTTGCCTGAAGATATTTTATAGTAGCAATCTCCTTTTGGAGAAGATGTGAAACAAGCTTTCCAAAGTTTATTAATTTTCCAGGCATTAATCGATGCATTCGATCTCGGTCATTCTCCAGACCAAAGTCCTGCACACTTATTTCATTATTCTTTGATATTTTCAAAATCCAGTCTTCTAAATCGTTGTGAAGGACAAACAGTCTGTTGCCAGAAGTTTTATGAAAATAGATTTTTATGCCATGTTGATCGTTTGTTTCAGCGATGGAGCATTTTGAAAGATAAATAGGATCAGACTTTCCTGAATCGTACTCAATTAACCCAATGGCATTCTGAGTCTTTTCCAATCGCTTACAGATTTCAAACTTACCTCCCAAATGAACAAATTGCTTTCTTGAAAATCCTAGCTCCCTGAGCAAGACTTCATCAGCATCGCACTCAATGTAAATCATGCTTGGTTAGTGTAACGCTTCAGATTAAAGAACACATCTAATTCCATTAACTCCATGACTTCCCCTTTGCTCAAAACCCTGAGCTTGGTTTCATAATCCTCCATATAAGCGATCACTACATTCAGATCTTCAAATGAAGATTTTGCCACGATAGATTCAAGTAGGTACGGATTGTGCGTGGTGAAGAAAAATTGGTTGGTAGAATCCGATGCAATTCTTTCCGCAAAATATTTCGTATAAAATGGAAATGTATTGGCTTCCGGCTCATCGAAAAGTAAAGTAGAGTTCGAGTTTGTTTCAAGACATGCCATCAAAAAAATGATTCTTCTTAAGGTTTCAGAAATATTTGAGTAAGCATAACTAAAGATTTCATCATTCTTCTCTTTGGAAATTTCTATTTGCGCCTCCACAGGTTTGGTTTTGAGGCGGAAACCTTTGGATTTAAATATCTCTTGGACTAGATTCTTAAATGAGCTATTCGAAATAATTATTGATGTTAGATTTTCACCAAAGGGCGGAGTTAAAGCTCCAGGAGATCTGTCATAGAACTGAATATTAGAAGAATAGCTGTAGTATCGAATATCCTCATTAGGAATCCCGATACTTAATGGGTTGACACCAGAAACATCGATTATTGTTCCTGGTAAATTATTTGTTGCTTGATTTACATTCAACACATTCCATGACTTCCAATAGAATTGATTTTTGTCTACGGAAATAGATATACCATTATCATTTAGAAATATGTTGATTTTACGATCTGTAATATTATCATAAAACAAATCAGTTAGATTTTGAAGTCTGATACGCTTATTTAAAGGCAATGATGCTGGAGAAAATAAGCTTAGCGCCTCAATAATGTTCGACTTTCCAGAATTGGGTTCACCTATAAAAATATTTATTTTCTTACACGAGAGATCAAGTTTCTTTATTGACTTGAAGTTTTCGATATGAAGAGTTTTGATCATGTTCAAAGTTAAGAGTAAATATTGAATTATTGATCTGGTGAATTGCTTGTGGATTGTTAACTCAAAACATTTTTAATTCCCTCTAAATCCTCTTAACTTTTAACGATTAATGAATGACCATGACCACGCGCGCCATCCTCGACTACGTAAAAAAACATCCTGCCGGAAAAGTGAAGATCGCTTACTCTGATATTGATGGCATCCTTCGCGGCAAGTATATTTCTACAGAAAAGTTTTTAGGTATTGCTGAAGACAGCACTTCGTTTTGTGATGTGATCTTCGGCTGGGATAGCAACGATGTGGCATATGACAATGGGAGTTACACCGGCTGGCATTCAGGATATCCGGATGCGCCTTCTCGAATTGACCTAACGACTTTCAGAAAAATTCCGTGGGAGAATGATCTTCCTTTTTTTCTTGGAGAAGTTATCGATGAGAAAGGAAATGCCTCGCATGTTTGTCCACGGCAATTGCTGAAGAAGGTTTTGAAAGAAGCCCAACAAATGGGTTTCATGCCTTTCTTCTCGCAAGAGTTTGAGTGGTTCAATTTTGCAGAAACTCCGCAAAGTGCGCGGGAGAAGAATTTTATTAACCTCATACCGATCACACCGGGAATGTTTGGCTATTCCATTCTTCGCTCTACTTTACAAAATTCATTCTTCTCAGACCTGTTTGAGTTACTCAGAAAATTTGATGTGCCGGTCGAAGGCCTTCACACTGAAACAGGACCAGGAGTCTTGGAAGCAGCAATTACTTATTCAACAACAATTGAAGCAGCCGACCGCGCTACACTTTTTAAAACGGCTGTGAAGGAAATAGCATACAAGCACGGCATCATGGCTACATTCATGGCGAAGATTAGTGAAAATCTCCCTGGCTGCGGTGGTCACGTTCATCAGAGCTTGTGGGACAGGAGTGCAAAGAAAAACCTCTTCCACGATGCGAAGGAAAAGAACGGCATGAGCGAGTTGATGAAGAATTACATCGCAGGCCAATTGTATTGCCTGCCGCACCTCCTGCCTATGTACGCACCTACTATCAACAGTTACAAGCGCCTTGTGGAAGGGGCATGGGCACCCACCACACTCACGTGGGCGGTTGACAATCGCACGGTGGCTTTGCGTGTGCTCAATGCGAGTGCAAAATCATGCCGGCTGGAAACGCGCGTAATTGGATCTGATGTAAATCCCTATCTCGCGATAGCGGCTGCTCTTGCGTCTGGTTTGTATGGCATCAAAAAGAAACTGAAGCTTCAGAAAGCAACTGAAGGCAATGGCTACCGCGACTACTCACACGGAGTTCTCCCCTCCACACTTCATGACGCCACTGAAGCGATGAAAAAATCTTCAATCGCAAAAGAAATCCTTGGAGAGAAATTCACGGAGCACTTCGTTCAAACCCGCGAGTGGGAGTGGCGCCAGCATCTCAAGCCTGTGACCGATTGGGAGATGAAGAGGTATTTTGAGATTATTTGATTTGAAAATTCAACTCTCTTTTCAATCGTTTCCATTATTTTCTGATTGATGAAGGTAAAATTCACCAGAGAATTAAAGCATATTTGTTGGTATGCTCAAATACTTTCCTTTCACACCTGCTTTCGATTTGCGCATGGGCACCGCGCCTATGCATGAAGATGGGACGGCTGTAGAAACCGATGAGCACTATTTTTCAGAAATCAAACTCAAGCGTTCTTTGCTTGATGAAGATCATCGCTATTATTTTGATGTGCTTCCTGAAAGTGAACGTGCACAGTGGGATGTCGTTGAGCTGGTGCTGAATAATTTGATGAAACACGATCCGACATCATTTTCGTTGGGAAAAAATGGAGACGCCCTCAAGTGGCACAATAGAAAACTGGATGAACGCTTTGAGTTTCAGTTCCGGGATAGTTCTTCACTTCCAGTCGCTCCACTTGACTGGGTCGGCAGACAAGTGCAGGAAGATTTGATTATTCTAAATCAGGTGGGTGAAGTAGTGGCCGGGCAACTTTGCTTTCCGAGTGGTTGGGCGCTGCACGAAAAACTTGGAAAACAATTTCTGGATGTGCATGCTCCGCTGCCGGCTGTTACCAATCCGATGATTCAATCGGCAAACAAATTTCTTGAACGCATTCCGGTTGGGAAATCTTTTGTTCGCAACAATTGGGGATTTCGTTTGGGAGATCAGTTGGACATGTCCTCAAAATATTCAAAGATCTATCGGGAGAAATTGGTGGATGAACTTCCTTCGCTCTCGTATGAATCATTTGGTGATAAAATTTTCGTTCGTATCGAACACCAAACGCTCACCCGGCTTCCCGATTCAAATTTTGTTTTATTCACGATCCATACTTTTCACAGTTCGCTACGAGAGGAAACTTCCGACCCGCAACGCGCACGCACGATGCTGTCTTTTTTGAAAGGTGTTCCAAAGGATTTGATTGATTACAAAATCATCACACCTTTCTATGTGCAGTTGCTTGAGTACCTTGCAGCCGTGATTTAATCAGCTGTCTTATCATTGCAAAATCAATATGGACTCCTTCTCAGTAAAGCAGAAACTGCATTCGCTTTGTCATCAATTTGTAGAACAACGAATACGTGCGGCAACTCAAGCAATGAATGCGGCACAGGAATCTGCCAATGCGGAAGAGAGGAGCAGTGCAGGAGACAAGTATGAAACCGGACGGGCGATGGCGCAAATTGCACGCGACCAGGCTGCACAGCAATTGGCGGAAGCGCTCAAGCTCAAATCAACACTCGATCAAATCAATCCGTTGAATTCCTCTGATATAGTAAGACTGGGTAGCCTGGTAATTACCGATCGAAGTTCGTTTTATATTTCGATCAGTGCGGGCGAGTTGCAAGTGGATGGCAAGAAATATTTTGCAGTGTCTCCGCAATCACCGATTGGAAAAATTTTGTTGGAGTGTAAGGTGAACGATGTTTTTACTTTTAATAAAGTTCAACAAAAAGTAACCCTCATTGAATAATTTTCGTTGAACCCAGCCGCTTCGCTTTGAATATTTAAGTGAAGCATCTATTTTAGTAAAAACCAAAACCCCTTCTTGTTCATGAAAAAAGTTTTCAAAATTCTCGGCATCATTGTGGTCATATTGATTGTTGGTGTTGCTGCTCTTCTCACATACGTAAAAACAGCACTGCCCAATGTAGGTGCAGCAGAAGATATTAAAATAGACTACACTCCCGAAAGACTTGCCCGGGGCAAATACCTCGCAAACTCGGTCAACGTTTGCATGGATTGCCACTCGAAACGCGACTGGTCGAAGTTCTCCGGACCGATTGTTGCCGGTCAGCTTGGTCAGGGTGGAGAACGGTTTGATCAATCGGTAGGAATGCCCGGAGTTATTTACTCAAAAAATATCACGCCCGAAGGAATCGCACGTTATTCAGATGGCGAATTGTTTCGGTTGATCACTACCGGTGTTACCAAGGAAGGCCGCGCGATGTTTCCGTTGATGCCGTATCCGTATTATGGTAAAATGGACCGCGAAGATATCTACAGTGTGATCGCTTACGTCCGCTCGCTGGCCCCGGTGAAGAATGACGTTCCCGATTCACAACTTGACTTTCCTTTAAACTTTATTGTAAACACAATTCCTCATTCGGCTACGTTGCAAAACAAGCCTGACACTACAGACATGCTTGCGTATGGCGCTTACCTGACGAATGCGTCCGGTTGTGTTGAATGCCATACACAGGTGAACAAGGGTCAGATTATTTCTGAATTGGCTTTTGGCGGTGGCCGCGAATTCAAATTTCCTGATGGCAGTACCGTAATATCTTCCAACATCACCCCCGATGAGCAAGCCGGTATCGGTAAATGGACAAAGGAAGACTTCATTGCACGATTTAAAATATTTGCTGATTCTTCTTATACCACACCCACTGTCGCGCCAGGTGAATTCAACACGATTATGCCCTGGACGATGTATGCAGGTATGACCAAAACCGATCTTGGTGCGATCTACGCTTATCTTCGCTCTGTGAAGCCAATACCAGCGAAGGTCGAAAAGTTTGTAAGCGCTTCTGCTAAATAATTTTCAGCGATTGCTTTTTCATTCTGAAATAAAAGTCCCGCTCGCCTCACTTATCCGAAAAGGAAAAGTGAAGTGGGCGGGAAATTTAAAATTGAAAATCTATGGAATGCTCCGCTGCGCATCCGGCAACCGAATGAAAAAAGTAAACCGTGTGTTCTTTGAATCTGAAAACGAAGCGATCAAGAGTGGCTTTCGCCCATGCGGGCACTGTATGAGAAAGCAATATTTAAATTGGAAGAAAAATCACTCGACTCGTTTGCCTGAATAATTATCTAGTGACATGCTTGTGATTTTCCCCTGGTCGTTTTTCATAAATTTTATTTTCGACCAGTAAGCGCGCTGTACAAACTCGAATGATTTGCCTGGGATAAGTTCACCCCAATCTGTAAAAAGAAATCCATCTTTTTCTGTCACCGTCATCAAATAATCGGGGCGGTAGAAATCAGAACCAAAGCGATATTTGCCAATTATTTCCTTGGCGTCCTCGGGTTTTGTTTTTGAAAGTTTCAAATCAGGAGACTCGACAGGCTGATTGAAATAAATTCCTGCGAGATCAATACCGATAGGGTTTGCGGTCGCTACATAATTATTTTCAAGCACAATCACGGTCAGTTTTTCATCCGGATAACGGCCGAGGTGAGAGCAAAATCCGGGACTTCGTCCATTCATGTAGATAGAATTTTTTTCAAATCGCTTGCGGAGATACCAACCATATCCAGAACCAACGTATGGTGTGAACATTTTTGTTTTTGCTTTTGCTGAAAGTACTTTCTCGCCATACAACGCTTGATCCCAAAGAAGCAGATCGTGAACGGTGGTTGCGATCGAACCATTTCCCGTTTTCGAAGACCAATCGAGGTAAGGTGATTTTTGCAAACCGAAATTTCCATCGGATGCATATCCTTCTGCTGCATTCTTTACGATGGCGCAGGCATCCTGGTGATGAAATGTACTTTTCATTCCAAGTGGTTGAAAGAAGCTGTCATTCAAAAATTCTCCGTACTTTTTTCCTGATACTCTCTCAATAATAAATGCGAGCACATTGTAATTTGAGTTGCTGTATTGGTATTTGGCTCCAGGTTCAAATTCCAATGGTTTGTTTTTGAACAAGGCGATCAGGCTTTCGGGGGTCTGCGGAAAATTGGCAGCGTTGGTGTACTCTGCTAGATCGTTCACGTTGGTGATGCCCGAAGTGTGTGCAAGTAGATGGTGGACAGTTATTTTTTCGCCTGAGGGAAAATCAGGAATGTATTTTGAAAGTAGATCTTCTGTGGCCAACAATCCTCTTTGCTCGAGCAAGAGAATGGAAGCAGCTGTAAATGTTTTTGAAACCGAAGCGATGTGAAAAACCGTTTGCAAATTATTTGAAACATTGAGTTCATAGTTGGCATTGCCATAGGCTTTTTCAAAAATCACATTGCCATCTTTCGCTACCAAAACTACCCCGCTGAAATTATTGGTCTCCACGTACGGCTGGATATATCGGTCAGCCCTCTCGGCAAATTTGGATTTGTTTTGTGCGAAGGTGTTGTTGATTAAAATGATGCTAAGCAATAGCGGTAAGAAACAGGCAGAAGTTTTCATGGCGGTCAGGTTAATGAAAGTGAAACTTTTCATTTTACAATTGGTTACAGTAATTCAAGATTTTTTTGACCTGAATTCAGGAAATTCAGTTTTTATCATCAAGTCAAATAGTTAAATTGAACCAAACCTACTCTATGAGATATTTACTTTCCCTGCTTTTGAATTTACTTTGTATTTCTGTGTACTCCCAGAAAACCATCATCATTTGTAAAACATTAATTGATGGAACAGGCAAAACACTTTCCAATGTTGCGATCACAGTGGAAGGTGAGCGCATCGTTGCAATCGGCAAAAAAGAAAAACTGCCGGCTGATGCAAAAGTTATTGACCTGGGCGATTACACGGTGATGCCGGGCTTCATCGATATGCACTGCCATCCGCTTGGAGATGGCGATGATGATTATCAAACGTACCATTTGAAACATTCCTCGGCTGATAAAGCGATGCAGTGTCTGCACAATGTGCAGGGCTTGTTGCGTGCAGGCTGGACTTCCATTCGTGTGCCGGGAGATTTGGATGTAGGCTATGCCCATTTTTCCGTCCGCAATTACATTAATAAAGGCATGTTTGACGGACCGCGCATTTTCGGTGCAGGTCATTGGATTTCTGTGACCGGTGGCGGTGGCGATTTGAATTTCTTTTCGTACGAGCAAGACAAAGTAAAAGTAGATGGACTGGTGGTAGATGGTCCTGAAGAAATGCGCAAAGCAGTTCGTAATGAAATTAAGTATGGAAGTGACTGGATCAAACTTTTGGTGACGGGCGCTTTTATGACTGCCGGTGATAATCCGCAGAATGTTCACTTCAGCAAAGAAGAGCTGGCCGTGGCAATCGATGAAGCGAGCAGAAGAGATGTGCCGGTGATGGCGCATGCGCATTCTGCCGAAGGCATTAAGATGTCGATTCGTGCAGGGGCCAGAACGATAGAGCATGGATCTTTTTTGGATGACGAAGGCATTGATCTGTTTTTGAAAAATAAGACGTACTTAATTCCCACGCTCACAATCGGAAAGTGGTTTTTGGAATTTAATGAGAACAGTCAGGCGTTGGCAAAAGCGATTGCCATTACTAAAAAATACAGACCCCAGGTTGAAGGCATGCTCACGAAAGCAATCAAAGCAGGAGTGAAAGTAGGAGTGGGCACCGACCTCACAGGAGAGAACCCAGAATATTTTGCAAATGAATTCTCCGAACTGGTGCGATTGGGAATGACTCCCATGCAAGCGATTCAGGCGGGCACACAAGTAAATGCCGAAGCGCTCGGTAAAATCAACGACCTCGGAACAATCGAAGCCGGAAAGTTTGCAGACATCGTGGCTGTGAAAGGCGATCCACTCAAAGACATCAATGAATTAAAGAAAGTAAAATTTGTGATGAAGGGTGGTAAAATAATCAAGAACGAAAAATAAAATTTTTGGTAATGAAAACTCTTCTCTCCGTTTTGCTGTGTGTTTCATTTGGTTCGATCTGCCTGGCGCAGACCTATGATGTATTGATCGTCAATGGAAAAATCATCGATGGTTCGGGGAACTCATGGTATTATGGTGATGTAGGTATTCGCAATGGCAAAATTGAGGCTATCGGCAAGCTTTCAATGGCATCGACAAAAAAGACCATTGATGCCACCGGTCTTGTAGTTACGCCCGGGTTTATTGATGTGCACACGCATATTGAAAAGGCCGAATTCGAAACACCCACTGCCGATAATTTTATTTTTGATGGCGTGACTTCGGTTGTTACTGGCAATTGCGGTTCATCGAATGTGAACGTTGGTGATTACTTCCGGAAACTGGATTCTGCAAAAGTATCAATCAATGTGGCCACACTGATTGGTCATAACAGTGTACGCAGGGCTGTGATGGGTGATTTGAAACGTGACCCCACTGCGGAGGAGCAAAAGAAAATGGAACAGTTGGTGACCAAAGCCATGCAGGAAGGTGCGGTTGGTTTGTCAACGGGTTTGATTTATGTACCGGGCACGTATTCAAAAACTCCCGAGGTGGTTGGACTTGCCAAGGCAGCATCTGCGCTGAACGGAGTTTACGCCTCGCACATCCGCGATGAAGCCGATAAGGTTTTCGATGCCATTAATGAAGCAATCAACATTGGCAAAGAGGCGAACATGCCGGTGGAGATTTCCCATTTCAAAGTCACCTACAAACCCAACTTCGGAAAATCAGTTCACACACTTCAGCTGGTTGAGAATGCGCGCAAAGAAGGATATGATGTCACGATCGATCAGTATCCGTATGTAGCGAGCAGCACTACGCTGGACACCACATTGCCCACGTGGGCTTTTGGCGGTGGCAGGGACTCCCTGAAATTTCGTTTGAAGGATCCGGTGATCAGAAAGAAAATCAAACTGGAAACCCTGGCCGAATTGAAAAAGAAAAACCTCTCCAGTTTTTCTTATGCGGTGGTGGCGCGCTTTCAGCCGGACTCTACTTTCAACGGAAAGAATATTGCCGAGATCAACAAACTCAAAGGGAGAAAGGCAACAGCCGAAGATGAAGTGGAGACGATCTTCGAATTGATCACCGCTACCGACCGCACGCAGATGGTGTTCTTCAGTATGGATGAGCCGGACGTGATCAGGATCATGCAATATCCTTTTAACATGATAGCTTCGGATGCAGGTGTTGCCAAATTCGGATCGGGCATGCCGCATCCCCGCGCGTATGGCACGAATGCACGTGTGATCGGCCGCTATGTGAATGAAAAGAAAATCATTCGCCTCGAAGAAGCGATCAGGCGTATGAGTTCATTGCCCGCACAGAAATTTCAGTTGAAAGATCGCGGTTTGCTCCGGGAAGGGATGGCTGCTGACATTCTCATCCTGAAACCGGAAGAAGTGAGCGATGCCGCCACGTTTTCAAAACCGCATGCATTCTCAAAAGGTTTTCGCTATGTGATTGTGAATGGTGAAGTGGTGGTGGAAAATGGAAAACATACCGGAGTGAAAAGTGGTAAGGTGTTGGTGGGGCCGGGTTATCTGAAGAAGTGAAGATAATTGTGTTTAAATTTAAATCAATGGAGTTACATTCAATATTGTCACAGAAGGATTGAATCTACCTGGAAGTGTTGTTTATCAAACCCGACAGACTATAATGATTTTGTGAGTTTATGAACTTGAAGAATGCCTACTACCTCCTTGTCGTTCTATTGATTGCTTGTAGTCAAAAACTAACCAAGCGGATTCATCTACTCTCAAGTCAAAAGAGAATTGACACTGTTGTGGTACTTGGACCAATCGTAGAGATGAGGAGGCAGGTAAATAAGGATTCCTTTTTTACAGAAACTGACTCAAAACAAAATGCAGAAGCATTGGCAGTAGAAGCAATAAATGGTTTATTTGGAGCGAGGTTGACTTTAAAGCACAAGCAATTGGATTTAATAAATTCATGGATTATTAAGCTGACGTTAGACAGTGCGGTCAGGGTTCCTAGCCGTAGACCTTTACTTAATGCCCCGACACTATTTCAAGACAATGACAATTTTACATTAATCCCCTATTTGATCTGGACAAGGACTACAAATGATTATGTCGAAAGTAACTGTGGCAAAGTTGGCTATAGAGATTACATACACGAAAGATATTGTACATGGACTTCATCTCAAGTCTATTTGTTTTTAGTCCATAACAAAACCAAAGAAATAGTTTATTTTAAAGAAAGCTTTTGGAGCAAGGCGACCATATACACCCCTTATAAACAAAGAATCACTCGCTCATTTGAAAAATGTTCTGGACCGTTGCTCAGAAAATTGGCAATGAAGTAATTTTTAACCGATGGTGGTCGAAACCCTCACTTCTTCCCCTTCGCCAACTCCTCCGCAATCATCAACACAAAATCCTTTCCTTTTAAAAATCCTTTGCCCCAGTCGGCATCGTATTTATCGGTAATGCCGAGCGCGGGAATGTCTTCTACTTTCTTTCCTTTCTTCAAAGCAGCCGCAATCTGGTCGTGAATGTCAGCCAGGCGATCGCGGAATTTTTTTACATCGGCTTTGGTAGCTAACTCTCCGTGGCCGGGAATGATTACCGATTGATCATTGAGCACTGCAAGAAGTTTGTCCAGCACTTTGATAAAACCATTGGCAGATCCACCACTGGAGTAATCAATAAACGGATAACCGTATCGTACAAACACATCGCCCGTGTGAAACACATTTGATTTTGTAAAGTGAATGATCGCATCGCCATCGGTATGGCTGCCTTCGTTGAAATGAAATACTTCAATGTCTTCGCCATTCAGATGCAAACGAATTTTGTCATCGAATGTAATAACCGGAAGTGCAATCGGATCGCGTGCAGGAGTGGTGGTTTTAAATCGTGCATTGTATTGTTCTTTTGATAATCGATCGCGCACGTGCTCTTGTGCAAGGATGGTGGCGCCCATTTTTCCAAAGTTGTCGTTACCTCCGGTATGATCTCCGTGCAGGTGCGTGTTGATCAAGTATTTCACGGGATTTGAATCAATTGATTGAATAGCTGCTTTGATTTTTTCGCTAAGTGGAGCAAACTGGTCATCGATCAGGAGATTTCCATCTTTGCCGCTGAGTAATCCAATGTTTCCACCGGAGCCTTTCAGCATGTAAAGGTTATCCTTGATTTTTATGGGTTGGATTTTTACGGTGTCAAAATTTTGCTGTTGCGCGATCGAGGAAACAGATATCGCCATCAAAAGAAAAAAGAAATTCTTCATAGGTTTAGGTTGTTTGATATAAAACTAATGAAAGCAATCAATCGCGCAAACCTATTTATGACAACGGGTTAAAACCTGAGTTCACAGAAGCTCAAATCGTTGCATTTCAAATTGTCGCAGCTACAATGCTCTTTTTTAATTCATCAAGTATGCGCGGTCAAAAGAGTTGCTCTTCGTCCAAATTATTGCTCGCACATAAAAGAGAGCGGAAATCGCGCAGCGATTTCCGCTAAGTGTTGTTCGTCTCGCCTCAGGCGAGACGAACCCTCTTTCCGTGCGACTACAAGCTATTTCAAGCGACACGCGCGTTGTCGCACGGATGCACACTTTCAAAAAAGTGACGCTGAGAATGTTGGGAGCAAGACCAAATTGTGTACGAAGGTTTTTTTTCACTCAGCTCGAACGCGGATTAAAGGTTGGGGAAATAAAAGAAGCTTACGTCACTTGATGTCGGAAAATACATTATAAATCGTCCGCGATCGGACGGGTAAGGAGCAATAATGGACAATTGAATTTGAGCAAAAGCGGATTTTGATCACCACAGACGCGTGAGGCCTTTGGCATTAATGTTGGCAAACCGTTCGAAACTTTTAGCAAGGCGCTCGCATCCTAACCCCAAAAAACCAAACATGCTTCGTAATTATTTCATTACTGCGATCAGAAACCTTTGGCGTTCAAAGACCAGCACATTCATCAATATTGCTGGTCTTACGCTGGGCGTGGCCACCAGTCTTATTCTATTTTTATTGGTGCGCAACCAAACCAGTTTTGACCGCTATCATTCGAAAGCTGATCGCATCTTTCGCGTGGTGCGTGAGTCGAATGGCAATGAAGGTAAAGATTATGGAGCAGGGGTTCCTCCTGTTTTTTGGGAAGCATTCAAAAATGATTTTCCGGAAGCGGAAGAAGTTGTGTTCACTTCGTATCGCTCAGGCGATATGATCAGTGTGCCGCAACCACAAGGCGAGCCTAAAAAATTTGGCGATGACAACGGAATTGTTTTTACGCAGCCAAGCTTCTTTAAAATATTTGATCGCAGGATTTTATCAGGCGATGCAGAGAAAGGGCTGGATGAACCCAACGAGGCCGTGATTTCAAAGAAGGCAGCGCTGAAATTTTTCGGTAAAGAAGATGTGCTTGGCGAAGTGATCAGTTACGATGGAAAAGATTACAAGATCGGGGCTGTGATGGAAGATCGTCCGGCCAATACGGATTTTCCTTTTGACGTAATGCTGTCGTACATCACCATCAAAAAAGAGAAAGATGAAAACGGTTGGAACAGTATCTGGAGCGATGAGCAATGTTATTTCTTGTTAAAGCAGGGTAGTTCGGTTGAGGAAATTGAAAGGCGCTTTCCTGAGTTTCGGAAAAAGCACCGTGGAGGAAACAATTCCGACAAGGAAGAATACCATGCGCAAACGCTCGCAGCCATTCACCATGATGACCGCTACGGAAACTACAACTACAACACTACCTCGCACGAAAAAATAACGGCCATGAGTGTGATCGGAATTTTTCTGATTCTCACAGCATGTATCAACTTCATTAACCTGGTGACGGCAGAAGCCATCAAGCGATCGAAGGAAGTGGGCATTCGCAAAACGCTGGGCAGCTCGCGCGGGCAATTGATTGCGCAATTCCTGGGCGAGTCAACGTTGGTTACACTGTTGGCGGTAATTCTTTCGGTAGGCCTTGCGCAGTTGGTGCTTCCGATGATTAACGCATTTCTCAAAGTAAGCCTGGCGCTCAATTTTCTTGGCGATGCCAGCATTTGGATTTTTGTTATCACAGTAGCGGTAGCCGTCTCTTTCCTGTCTGGCTTGTATCCTTCGTTTGTTGTGTCAGGGTTTCGCCCCGTGTTCGCGATCAAGAATCAAATCAATAGTAAAAACTCATCCGGCTACAATTTACGCAGAGGCTTGGTGGTGGCGCAGTTTGTCATCTCTCAATTTCTCATCACCAGTACTACTGTGATGGTGATGCAGATGGATTACTTCAGCAAGAAAGATCTGGGTTTCAAAAAAGATGCGATCGTGAACCTTCCGATTCCTGAACGGGAAATACCTGCATTTGAAAAGAAAGATGGGGTGAGTAAGATGCGCACGTTGCGCGAAGAACTAAGTAAGATGTCCGGCATTGAGATGGCAAGCCTTTGCAACTATCCACCATCGGCAGGGAGTGTATCGGGCACGGACTTTCAAATGGAAGGAAAAGAAGATCGCTTCAATACACAAGTGAAGCTGATCGACAATAACTACATCGAATTGTACGGACTCAAGTTAGTAGCAGGAAAAAATATTGCCGATGCAGATACTGCTCAAGGGTTTATAGTCAATGAAAAACTCGCTGCGATGGTGGGTTATAAGAACCCGCACGATATTATCGGTCAGCGGGTAAAAATGTGGGGAAAAACACTGCCGGTTGTTGGCGTGGTAAATAATTTTCACACCATGTCATTGCATGAGCCGATTGAAGCTACCATCATGTTGAACCGTGTTCGCAACTATTATAATCTCTCTTTGAAAGTGAACCTGAAAGATTTCAAAGACAACGTGAAGCAGATTCAATCCAAGTGGGAGGCAACTTACCCGCAGCATATTTTCTCCTACAAATTTGTAGATGAAGAGATAAATGAATTTTATGAGAGTGATCAGAAGATGTCTTCCATGATCACGGTATTTACTTCCATCGCCATCTTCATCGGTTGTCTTGGTTTATTTGGCCTGGCTACGTTTATGGCCAATCAAAAGACAAAAGAAGTGGGCGTGCGCAAAGTACTCGGAGCATCTGTGGAAAGCATCATCGGCATGTTCTCCAAAGAATATGTGAAACTGATCTTAATCGGATTTGTGGTTGCCTCACCGCTGGCCTGGTTTGTAATGAAAGGCTGGCTCGACAACTTTGCCTACAAAATTGAAATGGGCCCAACTATTTTTATTACCGGCATGGCAGTCACCCTTTTGATTGCGGTGATCACCGTTGGTTACAAATCGTTTGCTGCGGCCACGGCTAATCCTGTGAATTCGTTGCGAAACGAATAATATAGTTAGTTGGAGCCGGTTTGGATGTGCCTTGAATTTCCAGGATGCGTTGTTACGCTTTCCTGGTAGCGATCCATTCATTGTACTTTTTAACAATATTCTGCAGGTCGTGCCACAGGTACTGTTTAGCTCTTATCTTTTCAGCGAGCTGAGGATAGTCGGCAAAGTAGAGGGGGGCCTTTGCATGGAACGTGTGGTTGCTGCCATAGGAAGCCACCTGCTGTGGAGTCTCGCCCTCCCGCACACAAAAGAAGTCCTCGGTTGTGAATTGATCCACTCCATCATGATGTGAAACAACCTCCGTTACATATAAACTCACTACCCCTTTTTCAACCAACTTAAGCCATGACTCTGTATTTTTTTTCTGGCCCGTGATGATGTAATGATATTCCCGCACCTCGCGGCCCGAGTCGGTCTTAAGGATTACACCCTTCAGTGTATTGGAATTGATTTTTTCTTCTTCCGCCTGCATCCAGGGTTTGAAGCGCACGGCTTCGCCCAACTTTGCTTCGATGAAGCCGGTGCGGCTTCTGCCATTTTTATAGACTAAAGTGCCTTCATAAAACGCGCCATATGAAATGTATGCCACCAGTAGAAAGAGGATGCTCAATAAGTGTTTCATATTATTTCAAGTATTGGTTACTTAATTCACACTGTGCAATTATAGATCCGTGTGTTAAAATGCCTTTTTTATCCAAATTTCCAATGATTCTAAAAACTCAAAGAATCAAAATGAGAATAATTCCCATTATTGATTTCATTTTCTTATTGAGATAAAGCAATTGTCAGTCAACCGGAAAAGAACCTATACAATAATAACTGACCTTTATCTGCCGAGAAAAGGCAGGGAGCCTTGTGGTCGAAAAACCCGTTTGATGAGCATTATAATACGCTAATTTACAAGCGATTGAACCTGATTACCTGCTTTTGAAATTTAGATACTTGGGTAATCGATATTATTAGCGCGCTCAATTTCCTTTGATTTGTTAAAATTCAATTGTTGCCTTGACGGGCGCATAAAACCAATCGCATTCCCGGTTCATTCTCTTTATATTCGTTGCCCGATAAATAAGGGCTCTGATCCTGAACCCAAACTAATTACTTATTATATGAAAAACCTTTTCCCTGTCATCTTGATGCTGGTTGCGCTTGTTTCCTGTGCGCCAAAGAACGAAGAAAAACCACCGAAGCTTTACACCATCCAGCAATTCATGGACGTGGTGGTTATCAATGGCGGGGCCTTTTCTCCGGATGATTCAAAAATTCTCATCAATAGCCGCGCTACCGGCATTTTCAATGCTGTGGAGATTGATATCAAAACCGGAGAGCAGAAAGCACTGACGAATTCAACTGACAACGCCATCTTTTCCTATAGCTATTTCCCGCATGACAATCGCGTGCTTTATGGAAGTGATAAAGGCGGCAATGAGATCACGCACATCTTTGTGCGCAACACCGATGGCGCTGTGAACGATCTTATTCAAGACACCACGGCCAAGGCGCAGTTTGCAGGCTGGAGCTACGATCAGAAGTTGATGTACTACACATCGAACAGTCGCGACAAAAAGTTTTTTGATTTATATAAGGTACAGTTGGAAGGTGGAAAGCAGGAAGGAAAAATTTATCCGTCTTCGGTAGTTTATAAAAATGACAAAGGTTTGAATCCGGATGTGATCTCGAATGATGATCGCTACATCGCACTGAGCGAAAGCATCACCACCAACAATTCAAACATGTATTTGCACGACACGCAATCCGGCAAGACACAATTGCTGAGCGAGCACTCAGGCGATGTGCAGTACAGTCCGCAGTACTTCAGCCTGGATGGTAAGAAATTATTTTATCTCACCAACGAGGGAAGTGAATTTATGTACCTCGCGAGTTATGATGTGACAACCGGAGCGAAAGCAAAAGTGGAGGAAGCTCCGTGGGATTTAATGTATGCAAGCCTGTCACGGAACGGGAAATATCGCGTGGTGGCGGTGAACAATGATGCGCGCACCGAAATAAAAATTTATGATGAATCACAAGGCGGAAAGAAATTGGAGATTGCAGGCTTGCCGGAAGGCGACATCACGGGTGTAAATATTTCTGATAGTGAAAAGCTGATGTCTTTTTATGTGAGCAGCTCAAAATCGCCAAGCAACTTGTTTGTTTATAATTTTGATACAAAGGAAGTGAAGCAACTCACCAACACCATGACGAAGGAAATTGATCCGGCTGATCTGGTAGCCGGACAAGTAGTTCGTTACAAATCGTTTGATGGCATGGAGATTCCTGCGCTGCTTTATAAACCAAAGGGAATTCCTTCCGGACAAAAAGTTCCTTGCCTGTTGTGGATACACGGAGGCCCGGGTGGGCAAACACGTTTGAATTATTCCGCAGGCCTTCAGCATTTGGTGAATCATGGCTATGCGATTCTTGCGGTAAACAATCGCGGCAGCAGCGGCTATGGAAAAACATTCTTCGCAGCCGATGATCGTAAGCACGGCAACGAAGATTTGAAAGACTGCGTAGAGGCGAAGAAATTTCTGGCTACTCTTCCTTACATCGATACCGACAAGATTGGTATTTACGGGGGTAGCTATGGCGGCTACATGGTGATGGCTGCCTTGACCTTTGCCCCGAAGGAATTTAAAGTAGGAGTAAATTATTTTGGCGTCACCAACTGGCTGCGCACGTTGAAGAGTATTCCACCGTGGTGGGAATCATTCCGCAAAGCGCTGTACATAGAGATGGGCGACCCGGCTGTTGACTCGGTGGCGCTGTACAACAAGTCGCCCTTGTTTCATGCGTCAAAAATTGAAAGACCTTTTATCGTGTTACAAGGAAGCAACGACCCGCGTGTGTTGCAAGTTGAATCGGATGAGATTGTAGCCGCTGCAAAGAAAAACAATGTACCTGTCGAGTATGTGATCTTCCCCGATGAAGGCCACGGCTTCGTGAAAAAAGAAAACAACATCAAGGCTTCTGAAGAGGTGTTGAAGTTTTTGGATAAGTATTTGAAAGGGGATGGGAAGTAAATTATGATGATGGAATTTAGAGGTTCCACACGTTCGATAATTATCGTAAGTATTTTGTTGTACCCCATTATTTGTGGGGTAATATTCATATTTACTGATATGACTTTAATTGAAATGCTCATTATTGGAACGATTGCATTCATATTTTTTTACTTTAAATCATTATCCGGGCTTAATCAAATTATCGTATCAGATTTGGGAATCTCTATTCAAAATGATTTTAGATTTTGGTCTACGGAAGTATCCTTTTACTATGAAGATGTTCGCCAAGTCCAGCTTAAATACAAGACGGTTCCCGTTATTGAGATTTGCTTAGCGAATCTATCTTTTGAGAAATATGTATGTGAAGGACTTTCAAAGACAGATTTCAAAAATATTTATGACTATTTGAATAAAGTGAACAAAGCCGATCATCACTCTGAAAGATTTGTTTTAAAATTAAGTATCTGAGATTGTAGTGGCTTTTCAAAGAAGAACAAGATTCCTGTTTAGTATGTGATCTTCCCTGATGAAGGTCACGGCTTCGTGAAGAAAGAAAACAACATCAAGGCTTCTGAAGAGGTGTTGAAGTTTTTGGATAAATATTTGAAGGGAGGAAGTAACTAATTTGTTTCAGGGCTTAAGCTCACCATATTTTCCACCAAGGCTTTTCATTAGTTGGCGGAGCTTTTGGTGCTGGCTGTTGTGGCTTAACTTCCTGTTTGAATGGAAGCATCTGAGCCTTCATTTGTTCATTGAAGGCTAGATATTTCACTATATATTCCCCGTGTGTATCTGGCTGAATCTTGAACCCCAATTTTCTTGTTAATGATTCCAGGTCGTTCGTGAAGATCTTTTCATTGATGTTCAGGCCTTGTTCTTCCGGCAAGGGCATTCCTTCGTTCTCAGCAACTTGCCCAGCACCGGCAAAAAAATGTCGCACCCTATCGGGACTGAATTTTGAGAAAGAGAATGAACCTGAAGTTGTTTGAATTAGAAATGTCCAAATGTCTGCATTGAGGGATTTAGAAAGTGCTTCAATCTTTTTTTGTTCTAAGGGATCAACCATTTCAGGATCATGAATGATTGTCCAACCATTATCTATCCATAGTCCTCTTAACGAAATCTCCCGGTTGGCATACTCGAAATAGTTGTCATTCAAAAACTTTACGGCCTCTGCCCACGTGCTGTACTGTTTGGTGTCTCCACCTTCTGCATAGTCGAAAGCATTGAACAGTTTGTCGATCTTGTCTGAATGATTGCCCTTGATTGCGATTAGTCCAATTGAATATCCCATTTCATATAATTTTTTTAGTAATCCATTACATTTAAAATGCGTATGCGAGAGTCAATTTACTTTAATTTTCGATTTCTCCATTTTATTCTCCAAAGCAGTTTATTCGTAGGCGCGTGGTCTGCCATTATGCGCGAAGGAGCATTTTGTTCCTTTGCGAAATGAGTAGTCGCGCGGCTGGAAGGTTCGAGGGCTGCGCCCTCGAACAAGTTGTTAAATAAATCGCGAAGCGATTTATTTTTCTTTTGTGCGCGAGCAGACATTTTGAACGAAGAGCCAATGCGCTGTCGCGCATGTTCGCTGTACTTGGGAAAAGGATTTTTCCATCACCAAGGTTTGTGCTTTGTTGAACAGCTGCATGGCACGCAGGTCTGCGATTACGCGCGAAGGAGCATTTTGTTCCTTTGCAAAATGTGTAGTCGCGCGGTTGAAAGGTTCGAGGGCTTCGCCCTCGAACGATGATCATGTAAATCGCGAAGCGATTTACATCTGTTGAAGCGCGAGCACGGTTTACGATCAAAGCGCTAGTCATTGGCCGTGCATGTTCGCTGTGCTTTGTAAAAGATCTTTCGATCACACAGGTTTGTGCTCTGTTGAACAACTGCATGGCACGCTGGTCTGCCATTACGCGCGAAGGGGCATTCTGTTCTTTTTCAAAATGCGCAGTTGCGCGTTCAGTGTGTTCGAGGGCGAAGCCCTCGAACAAGTGTTCAAATGAATCGCGTAGCGATTTATTTTTCTTTATGCGCGTGCAGGCATTTTGAACGAAGTGATAATGCACTGTCGCGCATGTTCACTTCGTTTTGAAAAAGAACTTCGGCACCAGGAATCCAATCACTAAAACCCAACCTCTAATCTCCCTTCTTTTCCCTGCCTGTCGTAGGCGAGTACTATCAGGCGGCTGCCGGGAAGCTGAGGGTTTGCTTTGGTGGCATAGTAGCGCCACTTCAGGCCAAACGGTTGGGCATCGCCTGCCTCCAGCTCTTCGCCCAATTGATTCAGAAGTTGCACGGAGAGGCGCACAATTTTGTAAGGCACCTTGGGTGTGAACACCAGTGAGTCACCGACAGCACCACGATAACGATACGCATCCACCTGCGCGATCTCCGGTTTGGTGAGGTAGTCGCGCATGGCAGCGAGGTAGGCGCTCTTCACACCTTGCAGGCTGGCCATGATCTGGTAGTACTGGCTCGCTTGTGGATTTTGCATCGCTGCGCCCGCAAAGAATGTAGCTTCAGCAAAGCGGTGCCGCCTGTCTTCCTGCTCTTTGGTAGGAGCAACAGCAGGTGGTGCATAGCGCACAAAGAAAGTCTGGTTGCCTACCTGCCTGAACACGAGGTCATCGCCATACTTGCCACTCAGGCTGCTGGCGAACGGATTGTTTTTGATTTTTCCCATACGGATATAAATAGTTAGTTATACATACAAACTTTTTGGGCGTAGGCTGTTGACCGTGGCCGATCACAAAGAAAGGCGCTGACTCCGCAGCCAGTGCGCGGAGTGAAATTTTTCTTTAAAAAGGGCTATAAATAAATAGAAGTGCCTGACGGTGAGGCAGAATAATTTCAAAATCCTCTGATTTTAAGCCAAAAAACAGCCATTTCAGAAACCTGCGAAAACAAAGCAATTTCCAAGCTTTTGACAAGCTTGTGACTGTCTTGTAGCCTCGGTGAAGCTTCGGTATGGCCCGGTATTTTCTGCATAGATTTAATCCGGATGCAGAAAATGCGGGGAAAAATGGGAAAATATCGAAGGTACAAGACGGGCAGACGGGTGACACAAAGTAGGCTCTCAAAACCATAAATGCACAACCTCTTTTTTTGCGCAGATTTCGAACTAAAAAAACTTCATGGTTCGATGAAAATATTTTTCGAACGCCAGGGTTAGTGTCCTAACGAACTTGCGCGAAGACATGATGCGATGAATTACTGCACCTAATCAAAAATTTGTCATTCGTGATTTGAAATTGTATTTGGACGTGTCCCGCAAGGCGCGGGGCCGGTTTATCAGCCGTAGTCTTACGAAGGCTGGGCTCTCGCTACTCGTCATCTCGCGCACATTCCATTGGAGTTTACCCCGCGCTTCGCGGGGGCTCAAATCCCGCAGGTGCGGGACTCCATCCCTCATGCGAGTTGTGTTTCTTTCAACTACAGGCAGGGATTCGTTCGGTGCATGAATTTGCGTCCTCCGGTTTTAAAATATATTCTGCTTATGAAAACCTGATGCCGAATGAAAAATGTAGCCATACCTGATGAAGTAGTGATGAACAAGATCTACTTGATCCGAGGTTATAAAGTAATGTTGGACAGGGACCTTGCAACTTTGTACGGAGTAGTAGCGATACGGTTAAGGGAACAGGTAAAACGAAATCAGGAAAGGTTTCCTGAAAACTTCATGTTCCAGTTGAACGAAAAGGAGGTTGAGAGCATGGTATCGCAAAATGCGATACCATCGAAAAAACATTTGGGTGGTTCATTGCCTTATGCTTTTACGGAGCATGGCGTGTTGATGCTGGCCAATGTTTTGAAGAGCGAGCAAGCCATGAAGATGAGCATCCGCATCATAGAAATTTTTGTGAAGCTCCGGGAGACACTGCTCACGCATAAAGACATATTGCTGAAGCTGGAACAATTGGAAAGAAAAGCTGTGAAACATGACGATGAGATCAAAGTGATATTTAAGTATTTGAAGGAACTTCTCACGCCACCCGCTGAGCCCATACGCAAAGTCGGTTTCAAACGAAAGGGCGAAGAGTATAGACTTATTAAGGCCGGGCTCTCGCTACTCGCCATCTCGCGCACTTTCCATTGGAGTTTACCCCGCTGAATAGCGGGGCTCCATCCTTCATGCGAGTTGTGTTTTCTCTCAACTAACAAGAGTGATCTAATCGAGGCAACTTAGTCAAGCACCAGAGTCCCTGAGACAGGTGACTCTGAGGCGAAGAAGATTTAATCCTGATGCAGAAAATGCGGAGAAAAATGAGAAATTATCGGAGGTACAAGACAGGCAGACGGGTGGCTCAAAGTAGGCGCTCAAAACAATAAATGTACAACCCTTTTTTGCAGTGATTTCGCCAGTGAAAAGTTTCGCGTTTCAATGAAAATAGTTTCGAAGTACACCACCGAACGCCAGGGTTCGCGACCTCACGAACCCGTGCGAAGACAATACCCGATATCAGTGCAATTACCTGACAGCTCAGTGAAGAGACATGGTGGAAATGAACAACCATTGACCAGATCGGTACAAGGAGCTGATAAGGGATGAGTTTTTCCCTCGGTTTGTAATTATTAGCTTTGATCAGATAATGTACCGATTCATGGATCAGGCAACTTCTACAAACACGATTAAGGTAAACACGCAGCTTACGTTGGATGACTTTAAGAAATTCAGTTTTTATGCATTGTATCGCAACAAGTCTATCGTGATGATGGCAGTGATCGGTGTCTTTTTAATCTTATGTGGAATCTACCTGCTGTTCTACGGAATTCCTTTTAGCACCATATATCTTTCTTTTATCATTGGTTTATTTTTTTCAGGCTTCTCGCCACTGATGATTCTCATTTCTGCGAAGAGAAATTTTTCAAGCAGTAAAGAGTTGTCTTCGCGTATCACCTATGAATTTGATCCGCAGTTTATATCCTCATCAAGTGAATTTGCCCAAACAAAAACACCCTGGACTAATCTCTTTAAAGTAGAGATAACGAAAGAAATGCTGTTGCTGTATCGAAGCAGGCAGATTGCCAACGTTGTTCCGTTGCGCTATTTCACGCAGGCGCAAATAGCCGCGATCAAGCAATTTGTTTTATCAAACAAGGTGAAAGCGAATTTCAGGAAGTAAGTCTCAGATGGGTGAGAATACCCAGCTATAAGACTCGTAGGTTTGCTTTTAGAAATTGTTTCGGTAACTTGAGTTATCCTATCGCAGTTTGGCTATTGTCTATAGGTTGAAGGGTGCGCTGCTTTTCTGCAGGCACTGGAAGATTTCAATTTATTTGCTTATGAACTTTTTAATATGTGAAAAGTATATGGATGAGTTGAGAAATAAGTTATGACATCTATCCCTGGATTTTAGTTTTAAAGGTACTATGGAGTTACGGAATCAATAATGTTGTGTGTAATAAGTTTTGTAAAATTGAAAACGTATGAGTAAAAATCTTGAGGACATATTTGTTACCGAAGGAGTTCCACTTTACACATTTGTAAAGCCACCGAACTATAACGAGATATTGCTTGACATTAGAAAACCTGGAAAGCCCGTAATTATTGAGGGGCAATCTGGTACAGGTAAAACAACAACAGTTAAAAAGATACTGGAACAACTATCGGTCAACATTGATATAAAATATCTCTCAGCAAGAAAATCTGCTGATATGGAGTCTATCGTTAAAATAGCAAGCGAAACACCCAAGGGACACTTTGTTATAGACGACTTCCATAGACTTTCAACTGAGCTTCAAGAGAAAATTGCAAATGTTGCAAAAATTGCAGCAGAAGAAGGCGAAGGAACAACTTATCCTAAGTTAATTATTATAGGCATAAATCAAATTGGGTCTGAACTAATTCAATTGGTACCAGATATTGCAAAGCGTTGTGGTATTCACAAAATATCCTCTGGGACTCTACAAACTATCACCGACCTTGTCGATAATGGGTGCTCCGAACTTAATATTACTATAAATGACTACGCAGACATTTTTGATGAATCAAAAGGAGATTATTGGCTAACCCAAAGTTTATGTCAAGCAATTTGCTCAATAAATAACATTACTGAGACAGAAATTGAAAAGAAGACCATCAAATTCAAACTGCAGGAATGTAGGGAAAAAGTTGTCAACAAACTATATGCGGCATATCACTCCCCTGTGAAGGAATTTTGTCGAGGGAGAAGATTCAGAAAATCCAACGATCCATATTTCAAACTCCTCAGACTAATTGGTCAACAAGATTCTTCAATCGTAGATCTAAATAAGCTGGCTAATCAATCTGAGGAAATAAAAGGTTCAATAAATAACATTAAAGAAAGAAGGCTGGAAATATTACTTGAATCAAAAGAGTCCCTCAATCGATATTTTTATTACAATAGTGACTCGAAAAATTTTGCAATTGAGGATCCAGCACTATTCTACTACATTAAGCATCTCGACTGGACAAAACTTCGCGATGATTGCGGATTTAATGATTCAGATAAAAGTTACGAATTTGATGTTGCAATATCATTTGCAGGTGAGAACAGAGAGTTAGCTAAACGGTTTGCTGAAAAAATTGAAATATTTGACGTAAGCGTGTTTTATGACGAACTATATGAATCAAATCTTTTAGGCAAGGCGTTAACGAAACAATTCACAAAAATATTTAACGATCAAGTAGATTTGTTTTATGCTTATTGGATTCAAATCATAAAGAGAAAATTTGGCCAACATTTGAAAGAGAGACATTCCGACCAAGATTATCAGAAGAAGCAATTATTCCTGTCTATCTAGACGACACAGTTTTTCTAGGAATTCCAGAGGACATTTATGGCTTTGACATGAAGAACAGCAAAACCGAGGATGACATAGATAATGCGGTTGTTAAACTAGTTGAAAGGATTAGTTGAAAACTTATTTCATCGCAGAATTACTCGCCTCGAGAACTCTGCGCGATAGACGCATAGTCCCGAAAACGGTGACTCCGCTAAGAAGAAAGAATGTGATCGGATGGATCATCAACTGAGCCAGTTGCCTGCCTTTGTTGGCTTTTTAAAAATTGTTTCTTTAACTTGGTTCATCCCATCGCAGTTTGGCTTATTGTCTATAGCTTGAAGAGTGCGCTGCATTCTGCTGGCATTGACGAAATAACGGAATAAAAATTCAGGAGAAAACAAAGATATGCTACAAGTAGCTGTTGGAATTGGAGTTGCTACTTTGCTTTTTAGAGTGCTTTTTGGAAATTCAGACAATTCAAAAAAAAGAATTTTTATAAGCTTTGCTATAGAGGACGAAAAGTATCGTGACTTCTTGGTCGCTCAAGCTAAAAATGAAAAGACACCTTTTTCATTTGTAAATATGTCAGTCAAAAAGCCTTGGGCAGAGAAGATTTGGAAACAAAAATGCCGAACTAAAATAAAGTCATGTGACGGAGTAATTGTTTTGTTGAGTAGGAATACTTGGCATTCCGGTGGAACTAGATGGGAAATAAAATGCGCTCGTGAAGAGCGAATTCCAGTTATTGGCATGCATATTAAGAAGAATGACAAAAGCCCAATTCCACCAGAACTCAAAGGAAAAAAAATAATTACGTGGTCATGGGAAAATCTTGCCAAAGTTATTGATAGAATTTAATTACTGGTAAGATTTATAATTCCATAAAAACCTACTATTATGGCTGAAAAGAAAATAGTATTTGTAGCATTTGCAATTGAGGATGAACGACAAAGAGATTTCTTGAAAGGGCAATCGTTACATCCAAGAGCACCTTTCGAATTTATTGATATGTCTGTAAAAGAGGCGTACAGTACAGAGTGGAAAGAACGTGTGCGTACCAGGATCAGACGCTCAGATGGTGTTATTGTGCTAGTAAGTAGAAACTCACTTTCATCTAGCGGTCAAAGATGGGAGATAAATTGTGCAAAGGAGGAAAGAAAGCGAATTATTGGTATTTGGGCATATACTGATGACCGCACCAACATTTTTGGTGTAAATACAAAAGTGTGGTCAGATTCCAATGTATCAGAATTTATTGATAGCTTATAAGTATTAATTATTGATGAAAATATTCATATGCAATAGAGGTGTTGATGTACTAGAATCCGAAAGTTTAATTTCTGATTTATTAAAGCAATCAGAAAATTCTCTCGCAATTCTAAGAGAAACTGAACACTCCGAAGAGTGGAAGAAAAGAGTAGAAAGCAAATTCCAAGAAGTCGACTTTATTCTTTTTCTTATAGGAAGTGAAACATTTAAAAGTGACCAAATAAAATGGGAATATGAGAAAGCGAAGGAATTGAACAAGCAAATTGTTGGAGTAAAGCTTCCCTCCTCATCCAAAGAATCAATTTTATTTTGTGAAGGATTCCCAGTCTTCGACAATAGTGAACAGTGTTTAAAATACTTAAGAAAAGTCTATGATGATGACAGGCTACTAAGAATAGAGCAATATAAAATAATGGTAGGATCTACTGAAAAAGTCACTGAGCAAAGATTGAACGTTAACAATCTTTTTTTTACAGTTACTTCCTCTATACTCTCTGTAGCTTTTGTATTCGGCAATACGTTTAACTTTTCAGTAACAGCATCCTTTGGAATGCTTGCTTTTACCTTGCTAGCCTTCTTAGTTACTTACTTTTGGGAAAAGCTAATTAATTCGTACGGCAAGTTAAACACGGGGAAATTTAAGATCATAGATAAAATTGAAAAACAACTAAGGTCGAATATGTTTGAGGAAGAGTGGAAAATCTTAACACGACAAATAAACTATGAATCAAATACTAAAACAGAGGCAACAATTGTAATGCGATTTAGGATTTTCATACTATTAATCGGAATTGGTGAATTGATTTATATTGGATATAAGCTGAAAGATATTTTGCTATTTCTGATTTGTCGATTACTAAATTAGAAGTTCCCCCAGTTAGTGCGCGTGGTAACGCGTGCTTTTTCTATCTTCATCAGTGTTTACTTAATTCCACAAGGCTTCTTACTTTGACTGTAGTATTTGAGAAATACAATTAACAAAACAAGAGCATGGGGCTTTCATTGCAATTTGTGATCGGTGATAAAACTGAAATCTTAAATGCTGTCAGGCACTTTGACTTTGATGTGATCGAAAAACTGGAAAGTGAAAACAAGCTTGCAGATTTTAGTTTGCATTTGATCGCTGATGATTTGAATTTGCTGGTGAAGTCGGCCAA
Source organism: uncultured Ohtaekwangia sp. (assembly GCA_964510765.1). GTDB lineage: Bacteria > Bacteroidota > Bacteroidia > Cytophagales > Cyclobacteriaceae > ELB16-189. The sequence goes on from CAZECP010000012.1 coordinate 60,822, forward strand.
CGAAGAATTGGGTGAAGAACCTTTTGGGTTGCGGGAACACCTTGATTTTTATGTTCCTCGCAGAGTCACTCGCCCAGAGGACTCTGCGCAAAACACGCGGAGTCCCGAAACGGTGACTCCGCTAAGAAGGCGAAATGAGTCGGATAATAGAGCAACCATGAACAAGGTAAAGAAGCAGCATTTTGTCCCTCAGTTTTACCTCAAATACTTTATGGACGCACGGAGTAATATCTATGCATTCGATATTGTCAAGCAAAAACAATTTGTTACCACTACTGCCAACATTGCTCATGATAGATCATTTTATGACAATAAATCGCTCGAAGAATTCATTGGAATGGAGCAGGCTATTGAGCACGCGCTCGCAAATACAGAGGCAAAGTGGGCAGGGTTTTTTAGAAAACTTATTGCAACGCTGGATGCAAATAATCTTAGTTCCCTGACAAGGGATGACTATAAACAATTGGCAGACTTCATTACTACGCAAGAGAGAAGAACACCCGAAGCACGGAGAATGATAGCCGACATTGCAAAGATTGCATGTGAAGAATTAGATAACGACATTCAATTTCAACAAGCCTATCTCCTCCTTCATGAGGATGTCTTGAAGGTTGTAGAAGACTGGTGTGACCGATATTGGATTTTCTGGAGGAATAATACTGAGTGCAGTTTCTATACATCTGACCATCCGGTCGTCAGGCATTGGCACAAAGATCAACGGTGCGAGGAGCTTTTCTTTCCTATTACTCCCAGGTATGGCGTGAGTATTTTATTTCAGGACGACCTACGACAACATGCTGAGGATAGGAATATTCGTGAACTTAGTGACCTTGAAAAAGTAAAGAGACATTATAACTTCTTAATAGTAACGCAGTGCAATCGCCAAGTCTACAGCAGCGGAAATAATTTTGACTTTGCAGTGGAACTGGTCAAGCTGAACCCCACGTTAACTGATCCTACTAGACCGCGCTTTCTGAACATCTAGCTAGGTGGAGATATGGTGGGAGGGTGGAGATTTTTTTATGAGCAGGTGGAGCTCACCTTGTGGCTTTCTATTCTGCAAGCCTGCAACTTTGTGTTTTGTCTAGAGTTTTGCTAACCTAACATTCCAACCACTTTCTTTCTGGAAGCGCCAAGTGCAAACAGTGACCGAAACATAAGATCCATAGTAACTGAGTTATCCGCAGCCTCCATCTTGGCTACTCTTGATTGACTTGATTTTATACGCTTGGCGAGGTCAACCTGAGTGAGTTTTTTGGATTTGCGTAAATCCTGTAGAGCCTTGCTCAATGCAAGCTTAAGCTCAACATAGGCAACTTCTTCGGGTGAAAGGTTCAGAAATTCCGCTGTGCTACCAACCTTCCATCCATTCGCCTCGAGACGTTTTTTCTTTGCGCTATTCATTTCAATAATTTTTATTAGTCATCATCATACTTTCTAATCCTTTGCTTGCAAGTGTCAATCACTTGCTGGGGCGTTTGTGGTGTTTTCTTTTCAAAGACTTCGAAAACAACAATCGCATCTTGATCGATCCGATATACAATCCTCCAAGTCGAACCAGCATCGTTTATACGAAGCTCGTGGCACCGTTTGCCAATTGAAGGCATTGGGCGCGAATGCGGCATGGACAACCTTTCTCCTTGCTGAAGCTTGCGCAGTAACACACCAGCCTCAAGGCGAGCAGCCGCTGAAAAGGGCGGTGTCTTTACTTCACCATGCAGCCAAACCAGCGGCTTATCCATATTACTTTCACTCTACAAAGGTATGTCATATCTGACATACATCCAAATAGCCGACACTGCGTGCGCTAGCCCGGCCGCTTGGCCAGAAAACGTCCCTTTCTCCTTCGTAGAGTCACTCGCCCCGAGGACTCTACGCAAAACACGCGGAGTTCCGAAGTCGGTCACTACGCTAAGAAGGTGCTTTGGATATTTGACAACTAATCAGTAGCATTAACTAGCGAAATAAATTTTAAGAAAATCAATAGCTATAAAAATGGGCCTTTCCTTGCAATTTGTGATCGGTGATAAAACTGAAATCTTAAATGCTGTCAGGCACTTTGACTTTGATGTGATCGAAAAACTGGAAAGTGAAAACAAGCTTGCAGATTTTAGTTTGCATTTGATCGCTGATGATTTGAATTTGCTGGTGAAGTCGGCCAACGAAGAATTGGGTGAAGAACCTTTTGGGTTGCGGGAACACCTTGATTTTTCAGAACACTTCGTTGATTCTGAAGACGGAGGTGCGACATTGGTAAACCAGAGGGTTTCAGTTTTGTTTTCACGATTTGACAAGAATCAGGCAAATGAATTAGCCATTCGTTGGGTTGAGAAAATGGAGAAAGCACACCAGGAAGAGATTGGTGTTAATCCGCACATAGTAAACGCTATTGAGCGATTGATAGAAATCAGTAAAATCTCAGTTGACCAGAAACTTGATCTCGTTCATATCTGGTTCACTTAGTTAGCTCTTATGTCTCCGCTGTGTTACCTGTCTCAGGGACTCAGCGAAGAGTGAAAGACAATCTGCTTGTGAATGCAAATATGAAGTTGAAGCCTTGTAACTTGTTATCACCTTACCCAACCGTACTCAAATCTTAAAACATGGACATAAAAATAATTACCGAAAAACTGCAACTCGACATCTCCGGGTTTGGTGGCATTGCAACAAATAAAGACTATGCCGGCACAGCGTTTAGATTGAGCGGTAGGATGTGGGAATTTGTAAAAGCGAATAATGTAAAGAACAAAGGAAAAAATATTTGGGTCTATGATAGCAGTGACAAGGTTTTTGCAGGTGTTGAGCTATCCAACGCTTCAGAAGAAATTCAAGGACTTGAAAGAATGAGTATAAGTCTTGATAAATACGCCTACTACAAACACGTTGGGGCTTATAACCAGATAAAACAGGTTGGCCATAACATGACCCACGAGCTTGCCAAACAGGGGTATGATGTTAAGCTTCCCTACATTGAAATATACGGACATTGGACAAGTGATGAAACGAAGTTGGAAACGGAGCTACTGATGTGTATAAAATAAAACTGAATTGCAGTTGCTGACCGGTAAGAAGGATGGTAGCAACTGATGAAATTTTGAAAATCAGAGTACGATGACACAAAGCCGTGTAAGGTGTTATCACCTTACACAACTCTGTGCTATCTTCTGGTGATGTGTTGTTATCAAGTTTTGATTTCTTAATTTCGTTTGGCTCCTGGGAGAAGGCGCGGAAGAGAAATCCGCAGACGTTATAGCTCCGGCTCGTTTAGCGCAAGCATTATGGCTAGAGTTGTTTTACAATTTGTACTATTGGCAATCGGGCTCTTTTGTTGTTCGACAAAGGAGGATAAACCTCAAAAAATGAAAAGATATTTTACTTACGAGGAGTTCGTGGACAACTTTGGAAAAGAAATGGTGTCAGCTGAGGACTTGTATAATCAATTCAAGAAAAATGGGTTGACGGACAACGCACTTGGGACTTTTGATATCGTGTATATTTCAGATGCAAAAGAGAAACTTGATTCACTTGGCGCCTTCTTTATTGAGAACTATGAATTTAAGATGAAGCCTTCTGAGAAAGTTGACGACCATTGGGAAATTGCCGGTGATGCAAAACCTATTCCTGTCGACTCAGAGAATCTCCTCTATTGGGCATTGGATTTATATGTTAAAGGATATGAGTTCGATTGCAGACTTGATGGATATGGAGCCATGATGGACCACAAGAAACCCGAGTTTCTTAAAATGGACTCGTCATTAGAAGACCATTATTTCGATGCTGGACTAAACGCATATAACAAAAGAAACTTAGGATTGGCCATCATCAACTGGACTCTTGTGATAAGAATAAATCCTAAAGAACCCAATTCGTATTATTCGAGAGCGATTGCAAAAAATGAATTATATACTTGGAAAGCAGCACTTAGAGACTATGACAAAGCAATTGAGTTAGCGCCAAAATTTGTTGATGCCATTGTAAACAGAGCCGCACTAAAAGACGATAACGGAGATTATAAAGGTGCGATTAAAGATTATAATAGAGCAATTGAATTGAAGCCTGATGATCATATGGCGTACTTTAACAGAGGCAACACTCGCCTCAATCTTGGAGACAAAGAGTTAGCATGTGCGGACTGGAGAAAGGCTAAAGAACTTGGTTCTGCCTCGGCAGCAGAAAGAATTAAAGAACATTGTAAATAAGCAGATCAACATTGGTACATTCGCCATAGCTAAAGTTCGGTGTGGCGTTGTAGTTTTTGTTTCTTAATTTCGTTCGCATACGTGAGGCAAGCCGCAGCTGATCGGCCATGGCATTTCGCTTTATTGCCAGTCATGCAAACTACACAAAGGCAGAAGCTCACCTTATGGCATATTTTCTATGGACGAATTCTCAACATACATTTTCAAGGAAAACGAGATAAAGACAAATAACGTTAAGGTCAGTAAGGAAAGGCCTTATTACATCGGAATATTGATTTTTCTAATCAGTATTGTTTTATATCTCCTGGACTTCGATTATGCAATTCATTTCTTTGTTGTTGGTTACATCACTTTATTCATTGGACAGTTTACTATGTCAGGGCGCGTTCCATCTGTTGGGCACAAACCGTTGACACTGAAGTTGACTAAGGATTCGATCTATCTTGGAAAGGAAAGGCTAGAAATTAAGAACAAGAAAGACATTGACATAAGAATCATTGGATACATGGGTCAAGGCATCAACCAACCTACAGCTTTTTATCGGGCTCATAATGGTAACGACAATTTAATGAGAATTAAATACGGGGACAAAGTAACAGAACTTAAATTCGTCCTTGAATCAGAAACACATAAAGACAAACTAGTTAAGTTTTGCAACGACAACGGATATAATATTTGATAAAAAACGCTCCGTGCCATTCTGCAAATTCATTGCAATAGTTCGGTGTTGAATTTTGTGATATCACGCATACAACTCTACGCTATCTTCTGGCGATGCGTTACTATCAACTTTTTGAGCTTAATTTCGTTTGGGCTGTAGGGGAAGGCGCTGCATCGGTGAATTTTTGACAGTGAGATTTTACAGGACTTCTTTTTTAATTGAAAGAAAATAGTAGCCGTTATCAAAACAGGATCTTATGAATATTAATATTATGCAAGTCAGATTCGCCTTTTGCATGGCGCTAACTTTAATAGTGTGCAACGTAGTGGCGCAACATAAGAAAATGCCAAAGCTGAAAAACCCACAAGGGCAAGGTTTTATTCCGTGTGGTTCATGTGAGCAGCCTTCTACCATTTTGTCTGAAACGAATATAAGTTTGAATGAAGAGGGAGAGCGATTGACGATTTCAGGCGTTGTATATGAGGCAGACGGAAAAACTCCCGCAGCCGGATTGACTCTCTTTTTTTACCATACAGATTCGAAAGGACATTATAACAATGAAGACGACCCGAATGATCCCAGGTTAAAAGGCTGGGTAAAAACAGATTCAAAAGGACATTACAAATTCACTACCATCAAACCTGCGCCTTACCCATCGCTCAAGACTCCCGCTCATATTCATGTGCATCGTTTTAGCAAAGTACTTTCTGAAAAGTGGATGGAAGATTATTGGTTTGAAGGTGACAAACTCATCAAAGAATCAGATTTAAAAAAGTACAGCTCTCTTGGTGATTTTTCTCCCATCGTTAAATTAACAAAGGACAAGGATGGGGTACTTAAGGGGACAAGGAATATAATTCTCAACTAAGGTAAAAACCCATCATGTCTCCGCTGTGTCACCTGTCTCAGGGACTCAGTGGTGAGTGAAGAGAATCTGCTTGCGAATGCGAAATGCAAGTGTGAAGTTTGCCAGAGCAGGCAGATAAAAATGCCCCCAAGTTGCGCGCGTTTGGAACACATACTTCTTTCAGTGCAAGCGGCCCGAAAACGGTGACTCTGTTGAGAAGCAGGTTGAGTTATAAATTCCTTTGACCTCAAAAATGAAATTTGAGAAGCACCTTCCTACAGACAAATTAAAGGACTACATAAAATACTATGTGGTGTCGGAGATGGACCGGGAGAGCGAATACAAGGTGCTCCCGTCATCGGGCCTTGTGATGGGGTTTCAGTACAGGGGCCAAATTTCATCCATTAAAAACAAGAGTTTAAACAAAATGACATCAGCCGGAATCAGCGGCATTGCGGATGGCTATAAAGTTTTTAAAAATTCGGATAACATCGGAACCATCCTGGTTTATTTTAGCGATATAGGTTTTACGCATTTCTCTTCACGGCCTGCAAATGAACTTTTTGACTTAATCATTTCACTTGACGACATTTTTGAAAAACACAAAGTGAACGAAGTAGAAGAAAAGTTAGCCACGGTTTCCACGGACAAGCAACGAATAAAAATTGTTGAGCAGTTTTTACTCTCTGAGCTCAGGGATATTCAAGCCGACAAACTGATTGTGGAAGCGGTAAAACTGATTTATCAATCGAAGGGAACAATCCGCATAAAGGAGCTGAACGAAAAACTGTTTATCAGTCAAAGCCCGTTTGAGAAGCGTTTTAGGAAAGTGGTAGGCACCACTCCGAAAAAATTCGCTTCCATTATTCGCTTTAACACAGTGCTTGACAGCCTGAACGAAACAAAATCGCTCACTGAAATCTGCTACGAAAATAATTTCTTTGACCAGGCTCATTTTAGTAAAGACTTCAAGCATTTTACCGGAGACGCACCCGAACATTTCAAACGCTTTATTTAATTATCGAGTACACGAAGTGTCTCTTCTCCCGGGGGGACACCGGCACTCGCACATCCTGCTGCATTTGATGGCCGGTGTGACAGTGTTGGAGAAAGAGCGCAGCTTCTTAGAGAGTTTGTGCGAAGGAATGTTCACTTAAGTAATCGAGTACGCGATGCGCTTCTACTCTCATGGGAGCCACGCCTGAACATTTCAAGCCGTTTCCTGTATATAAACGATTTTTTACAATTACACGATTTTTAGTTGCCGCACTTTTGCATCGCACTAATGCACAACAACTAAAAATCAAAACCATGTTTACAGTAGAACAAATCAAAGCTGCTCACAGCAAAGTAAGATCCGGTGCCGACTTTCCTGCTTACATCAAAGAAATCAAGTCGTTGGGGGTTACTCATTATGAAGCTTATGTAACAGATGGCCATATTGACTATCATGGAGGTAACGACTATACGGCAAAGGTTTCTGCAAAGTATGCTCCGTTGGTAATTGCTGATTCTGCAAACGATGAAGGATTTAAAGCAGCATTAATTTCCCATCAGCAGGGTAAAACGGATTTTCTGACTTTCATTAAAATGTGCGCAACAGTGGGCATTGAGAAATGGGCCATCTGCATGGATAAGATGACCTGCACGTATTACGACAAGGCAGGAAATGAAATTTTAGTAGAACAAATTCCACAATAATGCCATGATAAAAATAATAAGCGCACTACTACTTGTAGTTGCCAGCGTAGCATCTCTTTATAATTCGTATGTGTGGGTGAAGAAACCTGAAACCGGCTTGCTTTATGTGAAAGCTAATTTTTCACGATCAGGTATTCAGTTGCTTTCCTTGTTTTTAGGAATAGGCGGACTGCTTTTACTATTTCCTCCAACTTTCAAGGTGGGTATAGCATTTCTGATTATCCATTCCGCAACCACACTCATCTGTTATTACATTACAAAAGATTGGAAAGGGGGTGTGCGTGAATTCATCTTGTTTCAGATACCCGTTTTTTTGTTTTGGGCCGGCTATCCTTTAACGGTTCTTGAAAAAGTAAGAGACCTGTTTGCTTAAAATTTAAGCAACAATTTGCCGCATGAGCCTGTCGAAACCGAGCTGATGGTGGTGCTTTGAAGGATACTCCCGGTCCCCCTTCGTTTGCTTTAATCTGGCCAGCCGTGTAAAATCAAAAACTTAATTGTAGAGCTGCCGTAAGAGTTTCATGTTAAAGTAATTGTATTTTCACTGATATGAAATTTAGCCCGATCATCAGCTGCCTGCTTCTTGCTCCATGCCTGGTATGTGCGCAAGCCAAAGAGAAAGCAAAAGCAAGAGATTGGTACATGATGGATCCATCCACCGATTCAATTGTGGGCATAAGCCTGGCAAAAGCGTACGCGGCATTGAATGGAAAAACTTCCCGCACTGTGGTTGTAGCGGTGATTGATAATGGAGTAGATATTGATCACCCAGACTTGAAAAACAAAATATGGTCGAACACGAAGGAGATACCGGGCAATGGATTGGATGACGATCACAACGGATATGCCGATGATGTTCATGGATGGAATTTCAGAGGAGCGAAGGACGGAACTACGATAGAAAATGAGCGAGCGAGCTCTACTCAATTATACGTAGCATGGAAGAGCCGGTTTGAATCTAAATCATCGGGTAAAAATCCTAAAAAAGAGGAGACCGTTTTCAGCCGCGCCAGGCAAGAGTACCTACTGAAAAAAGAGACAAAAGATTCAATCGAGAAAAATTTCTCTTATAACACCGCGTACAATTCTGATGATTTGATCGCCAATGGTAAAAGTAAATTTTATGGAACGCCCAATTTTAAACTTACAGCCAACCTTAGCCACGGCACGCACGTGGCGGGTATCATTGCGGCTGAACGAGGGAATCAAATTGGCATAGACGGAATTGCCGACAGAGTTCTTATCATGCCCATTCTTGCCACAACTGCGGTGGGTGACGAGCGCGACAAAGACATAGCAAATGCCATTCGCTACGCGGTGGATAACGGAGCGCAAATTATTAACATGAGTTTTTCAAAATTGTTTTCTGAGAACAAAAAGTGGGTGGATGAGGCAATCAAATACAGTGAATCAAAAAATGTATTGCTTGTTCATGCAGCAGGCAATGATGGCATGGACATCGATAGCATTGGTAACTATCATTTTCCAATGCCTATCTATGAGGATGGGACCCGCCCAACTAATTTTATAAACGTAGGGTGGAGTCGTGCATTGTTTGACTATCGGCTGGCGCATCCCTATTCCGATTACGGAGTGCTGAATGTGGATTTGTTTTCTCCGGGCAGTGACATCTATTCCACTGTTCCAAATGGTCTGTACGATTATAAATCGGGCTCAAGTATGTCAGCGCCAGTGGTGACGGGCGTGGCTGCATTGCTGCTGTCTTATTTTCCGGAGCTTACTGCCAAAAAACTAAAGCAAGTCTTATTGGCTTCCACGTTTAAGCCAGACCAGCTTGTGAACCGGCCAAAGACCAAAGAAAAAGTCAAGTTCTCGAGTTTGTCGTCAACAGGTGGGATTGTAAATGCCTTTTATGCCGTAAAGGTGGCGATCGAATCGGAGCGTAGGTAAGTCTGTTCTTCCGCGTGAACTCCAAAACAAGATGGTGTTGCAATGCCTCTTAAGTCTCAGGCCGCAGCGGTGAGTGAAAGACAATCTGCTCTTTATATGAAGTGCACGTGTGAAGCAGGCCCAGGCACCAGTGTCCAACAAGATTTACAATCCATTTTACATTTTTTTACATGCTGCTTTGACAATGCAGTACTCCGCTGCTGTAGTTTTGATTCTATCTTTAACAGGCTTGTAAAAAGAAAATGATGAGAGCGCTTAACAAACTATTACTCCTTTGCTTTTTATTAACTTTTACTTTCTGCCAAGGGCAAGTGAAAACAACTTCCAAGCCAAGCCCGAAAGTAATTAGAAGCACGATGGCGGCAGCGCAGGCTCCTGATTTCGATACCTCCTTAGTGAGTCAATACATTCGCAGTATTTTTCAGGATTCGAATGGAAGCATGTGGTTTGGTACCATAGCCGATGGGGTAGTGCGGTATGATGGAAAAACACTGACCTACTTTTCTGCCCTTGACGGTTTTTATTCGCAAAGCGTATTTGCCATCAATGAAGATAAAAACGGTAATCTCTGGTTTGGTACCGACCAGGGTGTTTATAAATACGATCCTTCGGCTGCGATCAGGGCAGGCGGAAATGCATTTAGGAACTACAGGGAGAAAGACGGACTGCAACACATCGACATAAGTCGGAAAAGTATTCTGGTCGATAAGTCGGGTGCGATCTGGGTAGGCACACATCGTGGAGTTTACAAATATGATCCATTAGCAGATCGCAAAGGAGAGCCGTGCTTCTCTCTATTCAAATTACTTCCACCGATCAATGTGGCAGACATTATAGAAGACAGAAATGGAAACATCTGGTTTGCTTCTTCTGACAAAGGAGTGTTTCGCTATGATGGAAATGCGATTGCCAACTTCAATCAAAAAGATGGACTGGGCGAGAACTATGCAGGCGGCATAGCACAAGACAAAGCTGGCAACATGTGGTTTGTGATGAAAGACGGCATCTGCAAATTTGATGGCAAGACTTTTACAGAGTACACTTCAAAAGATGGCCTGGGCGGAACAGAGTTCTGGGGAATTATTATAGAGCAGTCGGGTATCATTTGGATTACTGCTCGCGGCAGCACTACAAGATTTGATCCGTCTTTACCAAATACAAAAGCGTTTACTGTGTTCACACCTGCGGATGGTCTTAATTGTTGTGTTCA
>CAZECP010000013.1:0-70997 GCA_964510765.1 uncultured Ohtaekwangia sp.
ATCGAAAAGTGAGAACACAAGTTTTAGCGGAGAAGGTGATAAAGTTCTGACGCAAGGAGGTGGTATGAATACTCCAGGAGGAAAATGGGATTTATGGGGAATGGGATCAGTTCCTTATAAGGGTCGTGCTTTAGGCGGTTCCAATTTTATTGGCCCAGGTCCTGATGTTGATCCTCGTTCGTTACCTTTTAAGCCTGTGGATGAGATTGATAGAGGAGCTTTTTTTCATGACATTGTTTACTTTCAGAAAAGAACAGGGGGAGTTCCAGGTGCACTTTTCAATCTTGAAGTTAAAGAAGCTGATTTAGAATTAGCACTAGCTGCTAAATCAATAATTGTAAGGTATGGACTTGGTGGTATCGATGAGGTAACTCAACTGCCTATATCTGAGCGTACTTTTAATTTAGCAATGGGTGTTTGGCAATCATTTGCACCGATAACTCAAATAAAGTATGCAAGAAGTGGAGAGTTACCCCCAAGTGGTCTTCAAAATATACCTGGAACTCCCCCAACCTCGTTTTTAGTCGCAAGTTTCTTACTTCCATTCTTTGCACCTTAAATTAACTATGAGTGATTTATTTTTTCGTTGCAGCCCCATGACTATTCTCAGAGCAAGTAGAATTATATTGGAGTTGATGATGATGCTTTCAATGTCGTCTTGCGTAAGCCAAGACTATGAAAAATTGAATGGTATTGAGTCAATGGATATAAACTATGTTGATACCAAATTTGTACTTTCATCATTTTTTGACGATAAAGCGGATATCTACATAGGGAAAATTTCTGGAGATAGCACTTACAAAATTTTGTCAGCAAAGAAAGACACATCTTATGTAAAACCTATCTTTTCTAAGGATGGTGGGAGGATACTCTTCATCGCCTTTCCAAAGGAAAAAAAGAATAGTAATATTTTTATTTATGACTTAACATCAAAAATAGTTAAGCAGATCACATTTCAAGATCAATTGATTACGGAAGCTGTTTTCTCAGAAGACGATAGACAAATCTATTATCTGAAAGCAAATTCATACAACAGTTATTCACCAATTGGAAGAAAAGCGCCACATGAGTTCGACATTTACAGAATTTCTCCAGGGGCCAAGGAGGAGAAAATAACAAACCTGCAAGCTTATAGCATATCAAATCTTTCTGAGATATTGAATAAATATTTTTTAGTTAGGCTGGTGAAAGGCCCTCAGGTTGGCAACTTCCTTATAAAAATTGACGAATCGAGTGAGATTCGAAATGTAAGTCCGAAAAATAATCCGCGTGGCAGCCATGATATGTACTTTGACTACAGTTATTCAGCGCGATTCCATTTCTTTGCATTCACAGCGCCATACGAGCTTTATTCAATGGATGAGAAGAATATGATGGCGAAATTGATTTATCGTCCAAATAATAATGAACTGTCTCATATGAAAAATATCAGAATTTTTAATACGCAGGAAAAAATCATGTTTCTCAAAGACTCAGACAAACATTCATTCTACTTGATAAATTTTGATGGCACAGGCCTACGGAGAATTGCCATAAGGAGGTAGTGTATTCAAAAGTATGATGGATTTTAGGTAGTGTATTCAGAAGTATGATGGATTTTAAGTATCTGATTATCAGAATCTGTTAGGTAATGTTACAGAAAGTATGATGAGCAAATTAATTGATTGATTATCAGCAAAGGAAGAATTGAAAGCTGAGTAAAACCAAGAAGAAAATGGTAAGAGGATGGGCGAAAGTTCATCCTTTTTTATTTTAGTTGTCTCTGTCATTGCGCAATGCGTTGATCTTTGCTTTAGTGTTACAAAAAGTATGATGGAGTGTTCAACTTGTTCAGTTAAGGCAGTGAAAAATGGCAAGAGCAAAAATGGAACTCAGCGATATTATTGCAAAGCGTGCGGGAAGTGCTTTCAGCCTAACTATGTGTACAGAGCCTGCGCAGCAGAGATTTCGAACATGATCATAACACTTACCAAAGAGAGCTGTGGAATCCGAAGTACTGCGAGAGTGTTGAGGATTTCTTGTACCACAGTAATCAATCGAATCAAGCAAATGGCCAAATCTATTCAACGGCCATTTCAAATTATAATGGGCAAGGAATACGAAGTGGATGAAATGCGTACCTACATTGGCAATAAGCAAAGATTATATTGGATAGTGTATGCTTTGAGAAGGGATACGAAGGAAGTGATCGATTTCAAAGTAGGCAAACGGAATTTGAAAACATTACGTAGAGTAATAGAGACAACCTTATTATCTGAAGCGAAAAAGATATACACAGATGGCTACGAACTTTATAAAAGTTTGATACCGGAAGGAATCCATTGCCAAAGAAAGTACAGCATCAACCACATCGAGCGGAAGAACCTGAGCATTCGCACACATTTGAAAAGATTGAGCAGAAAGACAATTTGTTTTTCCAGAAGCTGTGAAATGCTGGAGGCGTGCTTGAAGATTTACTTTTGGAGTTCAAATTGCTGTTTTGTCGGGCGATAATATATTGATCGGTTTGGCAGGCATTACCCCTTCGCCACATTCCCTGCCACCTGCATTGTCTCGAGCGAGGGCGAGGGTTTGCCACCGGCATCTTCGATGGTCACTGCAAATGTGATAGCGCCTTTGTGGATGTTTTTCATTTTGATTAACCCGGCAATAGCTCCATCAAACACTCCGGCATCCACTGGTTTGCCATCGATGATCGCCCAAAGTTGGTATTGCTTTTCCTTTGAAAGTGTGCGCATGTTTTGGATGCTCACAAAAACTTCTTCGGTCTCCTGGTTCCAATAGACAGAAGCCATCGCGTCAGGGGCATTGGGTGTGCCTTTCATGATCACGCGCTCGAACGAGGGATTGCCAACCACTTTCAAATCATTTTCCATTTTGTCCAAACGGAGGTTGACTTGGTTGTAGTCTTGAGCGATTTGCTGATTTTTTTCAACGAGCAATGCGAGTTCGGTTTGTGAATTCTTCCACTTCGACCAATAATTGTAAGCCATGAAGGATGTGAGCAGTGCAATGCCCACCGAGGCGGCAGCCGCATATTTCCATCGGAGGATGGTTTCACTTTCCAGGTTTACTACTTTCCCTTCCGGTTTTGTTGCTGCCAATACTTTCTCTTTCAAAAAGGAAGGGGGCTGAATGGAGTTGCGAAGCAGAAATTCCTCCTGGGTTTTTTCTATCAATAAAAGTTCAGCTTTGAGTTCAGGATACAGCAACAGATTCTTTTCCACGTCAACACGTTCTATCAAAGACAGTTCGCCCAAAGCGTAGGCTTCTAAAATTCCGGATGCTATGTATTCGGCTACGTTCACGTAATGTTCAATAAGGTTCTAAGTTCTGTCATGGCCATGCGCAACCTTGTTTTTACCGTGCCCAACGGGATTCCAAATTCTTCCGCTACTTCCGATTGCGTATAACCTTTCAAATACAATTGCTCTACTATAAACTTTTGTTCTTCCGGCAACCGCTGCAATACTTCTTTTAATCCGATGCTTTCTACATCACTGAAAGTTTGCTCTTGAGCGTCAATTCTATTTACGAGTAAATCAATGTCATCGGTTTTTCTGAGTTGACTTATTTCTTTTGAACGCGTTCGGTCGATGGCGAGATTGCGCGTCACATTCAACAGCCAGGTAAATAATTTCCCTTTGGAGGAGTCGTAGTTGTCAATCTTGTCCCAGATTTTAACAAAGGCATCCTGCAAAACTTCCTGCGCTACTTCTTCTTTCCGCACAATGCGGAGGACTACACTATAAAGGGCGCCCGAATAATGATCGTAAAGATATTCAAGAAATGAATGGTCGTGCTGTTGCAAGCCTGTAATCAAATCAGCTTCTTCGATATGTTTCTTGGTGGGCAGATTGAAATCTTTGGCATGCAATATAATCCAGAAATGGAAATTAAATTTAGATTCTTATTTGCAAATCATATCTTTCTGATTCATTAACCTAACCTATGAGAAAAATAAATTTAGTTTTTTACCTGGCCACGGCTGTTGTTTTAGTCGCTTGCAAAAAAACGGAGACTCAATTGGAAACATTTCAACGCATCAATAAGGAAGTGCTTGAGAATTCAAAAGCATATGCAACATTGGGAGAGGAGACGAGCACGATCGGTCATCGCTTAACGGGATCTGAAAATGGAAAGAAAGCGGAGGAATATACTTACAACAAGTTCAAGGAATACGGTTTTGATGATGTGAAGTTCGTTGACTTCGAGGTGGAAAGCTGGTCGCGTAAGACCGTTGGTGTAACTATTGGCGGTGATTCGGTGAAGGCTGTCACGCTCGGACACTCACCCGTAGAAGCAAATGTGACCGCTGAAATTATTGATGTGAAGAATGGTCTGGAGGCTGACTACAAAGACAAAGATGTGAAAGGGAAGATTGCTTTCATGTACATCGGTATTCTGCCAAACAGTGATAAAGACTTGCACAATCTGCACCGCAGTGAAAAAACAGCCATTGCTATTAGCCATGGAGCAGTTGGTGTAATTATTTTCAACCAGGTGGATAAAGGTGTGTTATTGACGGGCACGGCATCGGTAACGGGTGAGATCATTCCCATACCCGCTGTGTGTATCGGCAAAGAAGGAGGCTTTGAGCTGAAAGAGAAATTGAAGACGAAAAAGATAAAGGCACACCTTGTGATGACCAACTTCAGCGGACCTATCAAAGCAAGGAATGTGGTGGCCACACTCAAAGGCAGTGAGTTACCGGATGAGCGCATTGTTATTGGTGGCCATCTTGATTCATGGGACTTAGCCACAGGCGCTATCGACAATGGCATCGGCTCTTTTGCCGTGCTGGATATTGCGCGGGCATTCAAAGCAAACAAACTTCAACCCAAACGCACGATACAATTTGTGATGTTCATGGGCGAAGAACAAGGATTGCTTGGCTCCAGGTATTTGGTTGAGCAGGAAGTAAAGAACGGAACGATTGACAACATCAAGTATATGTTCAATATTGATATGGGCGGCAACCCAATCGGCATTCATGCAGGAGGAAAAGTGGATGACACTACGTTCTTCAAAAACGTAGGCGCAGACATTGCGAAAGTAGATACCGTTTTTAAAAACAAACTCAGTCGCGGACTTGGCTTGCACAGCGATCATCAACCATTTATGCTGGAAGGTGTACCCATCCTGGGAGTGGTGAGTAACCTTGACAAGTCAATTTATGGTTGTTATCATTCCGATTGCGATGATTTCAGCCTGGTGAACGAAAACCATCTTCGCAATACGGCACGATTTGGCACCATGATTCTTTATGGATTAGCAAATGCCGAAAAACTTCCAGCCAAAAAAATGGATAGCGAAACCACGAAACAATTTCTAATCGACAATCACCTGAAAGAACCTCTTGTGATTGCAGGTGATTGGAAGTGGGAGAAATAATCTTAAAATAAAAAAGACCTTCGGAAATTTCGAAGGTCTTTTCTTTGTGTACGTAATTCAATCCTCTTATTTCAAGGTGTGCACCGTGGATGTTTAGGCCAGTATCATTTCACCACGACAGGCACAAGAATGCCAATATTCTGTGGCGCATCCTCTTCCTGAATCTTCAGCCACAGCGTGTATTTTCCTGGCTTTACTCCTTCGGTAGAAAAGTCGAGTTTTACATGCTCGCCATGGTACACAGCTTTGCCATGATTCTCAATGGCAACTCTTCCCTGATCGTCAATAAACCGAAACATAAAATGGGAGTGCTTGTTCAGATTTTTCACGTCACTGGCAGTGAGTACATACGTGTTGTTTGCTTCGAGCGCGTTGAATGGAATGGCAGCGCCATGTACTTTGTGGTGCAATTCCATGCCTTTGATTTCTCCGCCCACCGATGAGCTGATCATGCCAGGCCCCACTGTGCCTGTGCTCGTGGTGAACCTGGGTGCAGCCAACGTTTTCGAAGTTGTCTTGATTGGCATCTCAATGAAGAGTTCACCATTGCCTTTTGTGTCAAAGAAGTGCGCTTTCATGTCGTAGCTCTTTCCTGAAAGCATGGGGGCAGCTACTTTGAATTTTATTGAGAGTGTTTTAGTCTGATCGGGCGAAAATGACTGCCCTTCTTTATAGATGTTGTGCACTTTGTCGATCTCACGTCCGCCTACTTCGCGTGTCTCATGACCGGCACCCATGAAAACAACTCCGTCTGTATCCGTGCAAAATCCTTTTGGGTTGAATAGTGTAAGAACAATTGTTTCGCCCAGCGCCACTTCCGGGCCGCTGATATAAGCAGATCCGCTTTCATTTTTGATTTCAAATTTTTCATACGTCAAACCTTTGGACGTGATCACAGCTCCTGTTTGCGGGTCAACTTCAATTTTTGAAATCACCGACTCGCCAGATGGGCAGGGCGTGTTGCCGGCCATGTGGCTGATCCAATCGCAACCGGCTTTGCCTGCCTGGATGCGTGCATTTCTTGCCCCGAGTTGTTGTGCCTTTTTGTAGTCGGGGCAAGCCTTATCATTTTGTTTTGTTGCCAAATAGCAATCTCCGCGATAAAGCCAAAGCGTAGCATTGTTGGGATCCAACTCAATCCCTTTCGAGTAGTCTTTTTCAGCAACAGTAAAGAGTTTCAGGTTGTAATTACAGTCGCCCCTTAGTTTGAAGAACTTTGGGTTCGTAGCATCCAGGGCGATAGCCGATGTGTAATCTTTGATAGCTGCATCGTAGTTGCCAAGAGCACGATAAGAATCGGCACGAAACCAAAAACCTTTCGTGATAGTTGCATCCAGGGCGATGGCCTGAGTGAAATAGTTGATTGCTTCTTTATAATTTTTTGCAGCATAGAAATCATCACCTTTGATGATGAGATCGCTGTAGGTTTGCGCTTGCGATGAAATGTAAATAGGAATAGCAAAAAACAAAGAAAGGACGTATTTCATAGCCGTTGGTTTTTTTTTGTGTTTGCAAAATACGTCAGCGGCAGGCAGTTTTAAAAATTAGAATTCGTGTTAAAAAAAGAAACTCCGTTGCTGGCGGAGTCTCTTCTTATTTCGGTTGATGGAATAACGTTACAAATGAATCACTTCGCCATATGCGGCAGCCGCGGCTTCCATAATGGCTTCGCTCATGGTAGGGTGTGGGTGAACCGATTTGATAATCTCATGCCCGGTGGTTTCTAATTTTCTGGCCACCACTACTTCAGCAATCATCTCCGTTACGTTTGCTCCGATGAAGTGAGCACCCAGCCATTCGCCATACTTGGCATCAAAGATCACTTTCACAAATCCATCGGGAGCACCTGCTGCTTTTGCCTTGCCAGATGCAGTGAATGGAAACTTACCGACTTTAATCTGATAGCCTGCTTTCTTTGCAGCTTCTTCCGTGTAACCGACCGAGGCGATTTCCGGTGAGCAATACGTACAACCTGGAATGTTGTTGTAGTTGAGCGGCTCTGGTTTTTTGCCAGCTATATTTTCAACACAAATAATTCCCTCCGCTGATGCAACGTGAGCGAGTGCCGGACCAGGTGTGATGTCACCAATGGCATAAACTCCGTTCACATTGGTTTTATAAAACTGATCAACGATTACTTTTCCTTTCTCGGTTTTGATTCCTAAATCTTCCAGGCCGAGGTTTTCAAGATTGGTAGTAACGCCTGCAGCAGAAAGAACGATGTCTGCTTCAACTTTAATTTCTCCTGTGGGAGTTTTTATAGTTGCCACACATCCTTTGCCTTTTGTATCAACGGCAGTTACTTCTGAGCTGGTGTGAACGATAATGCCTGCTTTCTTAAATGATTTTTCTAATTGCTTTGAAACTTCTTCATCTTCAACAGGAACAAGGCGAGGCAAGAACTCCACGAGTGTTACTTCTGTTCCGATGGTGTTATAGAAATAAGCAAACTCAGAACCGATTGCCCCCGATCCTACCACCACCATCTTTTGCGGGCGCTCAGGAAGTACCATTGCTTCGCGGTAGCCGATAATTTTCTTGCCATCTATTTTCATGGCGGGCAACTCGCGTGAGCGTGCACCTGTGGCCACGATGATGTGCTTTGCTTCGTAGTCCGTCTTCTTTCCGGCAGCGTCCGTCACTTCTACTTTGCCACCCTTCTTCAACTTGCCATGACCAACAATCTGATCAATTTTATTTTTCTTGAAAAGGAATTGCACACCTTTGCTCATACCTGCCGCTACATCGCGACTGCGTTTAACAATGGCCGTCATATCTGGCGCAGCTTCTTTCACATTGATTCCATAATCAGCCGCGTGCTGCAGGTATTCAAAAACGTTTGCACTTTTCAGTAATGCCTTGGTGGGGATGCAACCCCAGTTGAGGCAAATGCCTCCGAGTTCTGCTTTTTCTACTACGCCCACCTTCATTCCCAATTGCGAAGCGCGAATCGCTGCCACATATCCACCAGGTCCGGAGCCAATTACAATGAGATCGTATGCCATAAGAGTTAAATTTGTGGCCAAATTAATTCAAAATTCGATAGCAAAAAATCATTTAATTTGAACGCATGAAAATTGAAAAAGAGAAATTCAGAAACCTGGGAATGGTACTTGGCATTGCAGGAAATGTAATCATCTTAGCCACTGCGCCTTTTGCAGGAATAGAGACAGATAATGTTTATTTGGTGAAAGGAATAGGAACAGGAATTTTGCTGATAGGAATTTTATCTCTTTCCGTTTTCTGGATCCGCAAAAGAAAAGATGTTAACCTTCAGAAAAAATGAAATCATGTTTCGATTGTCTCAACATGACAGTAGTTTAGAGTAAGTGATAAATCGTTCGACTGATCGGATAAATCATCCAGGCTAAAATACCTGCGAGAAAGAAAATCCTTCTTGATCCGTCTTGAGATAAATAAATAGACTGAAAAGTATTCACCACCCAAAGCATCACCAGCGGAAGCATTACTGATAGATATCTTTCGGAATCTCCATAATCTGCAGCCCCAAGAAAAAGAACCACGATCGTGAAATACACAATCACTAAAATTTGAATTGGCTTAAGTTGTTCCGAATTTTTTAGCCTATTGAATGCACGGTAAAGGAAAGCGAATGCAGAGGATATGAAAATAAGAAATGATGCATTGATAAACGAATTTTTGCTGCTTGGCCAAAACCAACCGATGAATGCCTGCAAGTAATATGATCGAGGTTCATTCCATAAGTCGAGGAAGATATTTTGAGAAGGACTTTCTTGCGCCAGGAGAAAAGTGAAAACTTCCCATGCCACAACAATGCAGAAAGAAGAAACCGCAAAGCGCAGAGCATCTCTTTGATGATTGTTTAGGAGATAGTAAATAAAAACGCCACACATTACAAACACGCCTGCTTTACGAGTGAAGAAAAGAAGGATACAAAGAAATGAGATCCAAAGAAAGGATTTGTTTTTCATCAGTGCTATCACAAGGGCTAATAGGATAGTTGAGAAAAGTGGCTCGGTCCAAACGAAGAAATGGTTTTGTAACCAAGGAAGAGAAAAGCCGATTATAATGAGGGCAAGAATTTGAAACAGTTTTTTGAATTGCAACTCGCACGAAATAAAGAAACACAGCCAAAGACTGGCTATAAAGCAAACTGCATTGAGCCACTTTGCCGCCAGTAATTTATTTAGAAAAAAGTGCAAGAAAAGAATGAGCACAGGTGGGCGATATAAATAAGTGTGACCATCCGGATTTTGACCAAAGAGGTAAATTGAAAGACTTTTACTCGCACTCACGAAATCCTTTGAATCATAATCTATTTGAGGCTCCTTTGAATAGATGATAATAGCTGCAAGCGCAAAAAGTGACAGTACAAGAAATAGCCAATAAGGTCGAAGGGTATTCTTTTGAAAATGGGATTGCAAAAACATCTCTTTCAATATTGGAAAGAAGTTTTCAATTTTACCTAAAATTAATCTGAAAGAAATGAAATTACTTCAAGGCAAGAATGCACTGGTAACGGGTGCATCTAAAGGAATAGGAAGAAGCATTGCCATCCGATTTGCTGAGCAGGGAGCCAATGTGGCATTCACCTATTTATCAAGTATTGAACAAGGACAAGCGTTGGAAGCAGAACTCGCTTCAAAAGGAGTGAAGGCAAAAGGCTTTCGTTCGGATGCATCCGATTTTAACCAAGCCGATAAATTGATTAATGATGTAGTTGCCGAGTTTGGGGCGCTCGATATTTTGGTGAACAATGCAGGCATCACGATGGATAATCTTTTGCTGCGTATGAATGAAGAAGCGTGGGATAAAATCATGAACGTAAATTTGAAGTCTTGCTTCAACACGGTGAAGGCTGCCACCAAACCGATGATGAAACAGAAGAGTGGCTCCATAATAAATATGACATCAGTAGTCGGTCTGAAAGGAAATGCCGGTCAGGCAAACTATGCTGCATCCAAAGCGGGCATCATTGGATTCACGAAATCCGTTGCTCTTGAATTGGGTTCCCGAGGTATTCGTTCAAATGCGATTGCCCCTGGTTTCATCGAAACAGAAATGACCGATAAATTAGACGCAAAAGTAGTGCAAAGCTGGCGCGATGCCATTCCGTTGAAACGCGGTGGCAAACCGGAAGATGTTGCTGAGGCATGTGTGTTTCTGGCTTCAGACATGTCATCTTACATTACCGGACAGGTGATTCAAGTGGATGGTGGCATGCTTACATAATGTCAAGTTAAAATCCGATCTATTCAACGTGGCTTCTTTTCCGCATTTGAGGTGGAATTTTTTTTTAAATAATCTTGGTAGGGAATGAGGCAAGTCCTTTCTGTTGTACTTTATTTTCTTTTTGTAACCATTGCAGCATCACAGTCAAAACCTGTTGATAGCCTTAAAAAAGTATTGGCCGATCACTCAGGATGGGATACGGTTCGCGTGGATGCATTGAATCAGTTGGCCAACGAAGAAATGTATGATCATCCACTGGAGGCCGGGAATTATGCATTGGAAGCGAAGGTGCTTTCCGAGAGGATTGGTTACCCATCGGGCCTTGCTGTTGCTTATCGCTTGTTGGGAAATTCATTTTGGATACAGGCCAACCAATCTGCTGCACTTGATAATTTTTTGCGTGGATTAAAAATTGCTGATTCAACCGGCAATACACAAGTCCAGGCTGACTTGATGGGTAACCTTGGAATGGTGTATAACGAAATCAGCGATTACAGAACAGCTCTCAAGTACTATAAAGAATCGCTTTCCAGGCAGGTGGCACTTAGAAATAAATTGAGAGAAGGAATCATGCGCCTCAATGTGGGCAATGGTTACTACCGCCTGAAAAAATATGACAGTTCACTTCTGTTTTATCAGCAATCGTACGATATCATCTCGCAACTTAAGAAGACAAGAACGATCATTGACTTGTTGAATATAGGAATGGGCGAAGTATATGGGGAGATGAGTAACTATGATAAAGCAATGGATTTCCTGTATAAAGCAAAGCGATCGTGTGACACTACGCGACATCATCGGGGAATGGTTCATTCGCGTATGGCTATTGCAAAAGTGATGTTGAAGCGAAATCAGTATGCGCAAGCCGAAAGTGAATTGCTTGAGTGCCTTGCGCTGGCGAAAGAAGTGAATCTGAATTCATACGTGCGGGATAGTTTCGAGCTTCTGGCGCAAGTAGCACAAGCCCAGGGACGCCTCCCACAATTTATAACCTATTACAAATCGTATGTTGCTTCAAAAGACAGTATTGAAAACAAAGCGCAAGCATCCCAGCTTGCATCACTTCAATTGGAATATCAGATTCAGAAAAAGGAATTGGAGATTGAAGGATTAAAAAAAGATGCTAAACTGAAGAATGAGGAGTTACGATTTAAGAACACTTTACTTTTTTCATCAGTAGCAGGAATTGTGTTGGTCGCACTTTTTCTGGTAACAGCCCTGCGAAATTATCAAGGTCAGAAAAAACTCAATAGAGAACTGGCGGCAAAGAATAATGAAATAGACCGACAACGCTCGGAGCTGTCCAGGCAGCATGATGAGTTACTCGCATTAAATGAAGAGATCCGTGCCCACCAGGACGAAGTTATTTTGCAACGGGATGTGCTTGCTTTAAAAAATGAGAAGATCGAAAATCTGCACAACAAAGTATTGGAAGTAAATCAAAACCTTGAAAAATTGGTGGCGGAACGCACAGCATCCTTGCAGGCACAGAACACAAAAATGGAAGAGTATGCCTTTATCAATGCGCATAAGCTGCGTGCTCCGGTGGCAAGCATCATGGGGCTCATCAATCTTCTTGACATGGAACACCTGGAAAAAGAACGTAACCAGATACTCACTCACTTGAGGAAGTCATCGGAAGAACTGGATAGTGTGATTCGCTCCATCAGTGCCACCTTGCAGCAAGGTATTTCAACCGTTCGCTCAGATGATGAACTTGAGGATAACAGGTAGGTAGCCTTTTCATTGCTCTTACATCAAGCAACACAGATGTGAGATTTACATTGATTATATTTCAGTAATCATTGATTTTTATGAGGCGTTTGTGCTGGATTTTTCTGCTATTTGCTTTCCATACCACGTTAAGCCAAACAAGGAAGGCCGACAGTTTGACCAATGCATTACTCGCTCATCCAAAAGAAGACACCACCAGGGTTAATATTCTTAATCAGCTTGCTTTTGAATTTCATTTTCACACGCCTGTCAAGGCACTCAGTTGGGGTTTGGAAGCGAGAGATTTGGCCAACCAACTAAAATACGGGAAAGGAGAGGCACTCGCCAATCGATTTATTGGTCTTGCTTTTTGGGTTCAGTCCGATTACGCTACAGCACTTGATTTCTTTCTTAAAGGTTTGCGCACAGCTGATTCGCTCAATCTGATTCAATTGCAAGCCGATCTGAATGGCAACATTGGTTTGGTTTATAATGGAATGGGCGATTACAGGAAGGCATTAAAATACTTCGATGCGTCTATTACTGAGCAGCAACATTTAAGGAACATCAAGCGCGAAGTAGTGATGCTCAACAATAAAGGTGATTGCTACCGCTTTCTTACTAAATATGATTCTGCCCTGATCTTTTATAATGAATCGTTGAACCTGGGGCAACCATTGAGCTATTTGGTTGAAACCAACAAACGCAACATCGGCAACGTGCTTGAAGCAATGGGCAGATCAAGTGAAGCGATTACCCTTTACATGGAATCGAAAGCTATTGGTGATAAGTACAATGACTTGAGAGAAAAATCTCAGATACGAAAATCAATCGCATCCTTCTATCTCGGCCAAAACAAAGTGGAAGCCGCGGAGCAGGAGGCTTTGAGCGCCCTGGAGATTTCAAAAAAAGGAAACTATCGGTCCATCATTCGGGATTGTTATGAGATGCTCTACAAGGTGGCAAGTTCAAAAAATCAATACCAGTCTGCGTTAGATTATTTCAGAAATTATACACTTTACAAAGACAGCATTCAGAACCTTACCGAAGCGTCAAGGATTGCTTCCTTGCAACTTGACTTTGAATTGAAGAGGAAGCAAGCCGAGATTGAAACCCTTGGAAGAATCCATGAAGAGAAATTGAAATTCAAGAACCTGATTATAATTGGCTCTGTGCTTGGCATCACGCTGCTCCTGTTCCTTTTGTATTTTGCTTCCCGAAATTTCAGGATTCAAAAACGATTGAATCTGGAAATGGCAGCCAAGAATAGTGAGATCACGCGCCAACGGGAAGAGTTGATTGCGCAACACAATGAAGTATTGACGCTCAACGAAGAGATACAATCGCAGCAAGATGAAGTGATTGCGCAGCGCGATGCATTGATAGAACACAACAGGCGGATCGAAGCTCTGCATGAAATGCTGCGCAGTGCAAACCAAAACCTGGAAAAAGCCGTGGCGGAACGAACAGCAGAGTTGCGAGAGCAAAATAGGAAGCTGGAAGAATATGCATTCATCAATGCTCACAAACTACGTGCGCCTGTTGCAAATATTTTGGGCCTCATTGAAGTGTTAGAACTGAAACATCTGGAAGACGAACGCAGTCAACTCCTGGATCATCTCAAAAAATCTTCCTGGGAATTGGATCAGGTCATTCGGTCAATTGGCAAAGCGATTCGGGGAGGTGCGAATCCTCCGGTGAAAGAAGGAGACTTCGGAACCTGATTGTTTTTCTGAAAGCAATACTTACCTTCGTTTATAATTTTGTCAGGTCGGATGGCTTCAATCGAAATGACCATGCAACAGCAGGTAGATCAATTGATCCATGCTGCCTATGAAAGTCGCGTAAACGATTTGCCGCGAAGCATTCAGCTGGCGGAGGAGGCTCTTCAAAAAGCTATCTCAATAAATTATGGCAATGGCGAAGCAACCATTAAAAATCAACTTTCGCTTTTTCATTTTATTCAATGTGATTTTGAAAAATCATTGACATATGCCCACGGTGCGTTAGCCTATTTCGAGCAGCAGAATAATTTGCGAGGCATCGCGCTTTCGAAATACAACATTGGTAGCACCCATTATCGAACCGACAATTTTTCAAAAGGATTGTTTTACATGCTTCAAAGTTTAAAAGCCTTTGAAGACCTCAACGATTATCATAATCAGGCGCGTGTTCTTAAGTCAATGGGTACGGTGTATGAGTATTTTCAAGACTATACTGGCGCTGAGTTGACTTATCGCAAATGCGTGCAGGCAAGTCAACAGATCAATGACTTAAATTCGGAATCCAATGCCTACAATCCGCTCTCTGGTTTGTATTTGAAACAGGGAAGGATTGAGGAGGCAATGGGATTGATTGAAAATTCTATCGAAATTAAAAAGTCAACGGGCGATATGCGAGGTTTGGCATTTGCGATTTATGGAAGATCAAAAGTTTTTGTGAAGCTTGGAAAATTTGCTGAAGCAGAAAGAGACCTTCTCGAAAGCCTGGACCTTCATCTGAAAGCCGGAGATCAGTTAGGATTGTGCATGACGTACAACAAACTCGGCCAGCTTTACCTGAAGATGGGCAATTACAAACTGGCAAATGACTACCTGCATGAAGCGCTGGAGCAATCGGATAAGTTTAAGATTTCAATCATTGCAATCAAAGCTTACTATCACCTTTATCTTCTCAATAAGTCACAGGGGAACACGCCACAGGCGTTTACCTATCTTGAAAATTATCTTCAATTAAAGGAGCGCGTGATCAACAACGAGACACTTCATGTGATCAAAAGTTATGAAGAAAAATCGCGCATGGAAAAGTTGGAATTAGAAGCGCGGGTGCAACGCGAAAAGCGCGAGATCATAGAGGCGAAAAATGATGAACTGGATTCATTCTTCTATCGCGTTTCTCATGATTTGAAAGGTCCGATCGCATCGTTACAAGGTTTGTATAGTTTGGTAAAAGCAGATATTACCGATCCTGTTGCGCTTCCTTATTTTGAGATGTATCGTTCACAGGTAAATCGCATTCACAACATTGTGATGGGTTTGATCAATCTCACGCAGATGAAACACCTGGAAGCATCTAAAGAGAAAATTGATTTCACTTCACTCATCAACGAGTGTATCAATAGCTACGGTTACCTGGAGAGTTTTAAAAAGATGAAATTCATCATTGATATTCAAAGTGATATTGAATTTTATTCTGAATGGGCGATCATTAATACGATTTTGCAAAACCTGATTGAGAATGCAATCAAATATTCGAGCCCGGTAGATCCGTTTGTGAAGGTTCTGATCTCACAAAATGAAAAAGAAGTGCGCATTGTGGTAGAAGACAATGGTCTTGGAATAGCTGACAATCACCAGGCAAAAGTTTTTGATATGTTTTATCGCGCCAACGTACGTGCAAACGGTTCAGGGCTTGGCCTATATATATTAAAGAGAGCAGTAGAACGGTTGAATGGGCAAATCAATCTGTCGAGCAAGTTGAATGAGGGTTCGGTTTTTACCGTAGTTCTTCCAGGTTAATTTGAATTCACTAACGGTAGTCAGTTAATAATATTTAACATTTTCTTTCAAAATAGTTGCAAACTCTACAAAACAGCTATACGTTTGTGTCATCATAGTCGGTGAAGCAATAGCTCAACCGATTTATAAAGAAGCGCGGAGAGACAGGCTCAATGAAGCGCTAGCAACCCCCGAAAGGAAAGGTGCTAACTCCTGAAATATAAACCGGTAAAAGCCATGAAAACTTTCAACCAATCGAACTTCATCGTTCACCCACAGATTCAAGATTTACGGATTGCCATCGGCATTTGTTGCTGCATGCGCTGCTGTTGTTGACTACTGACGTTGATCAGTACAACAACAAACTAAGCGCACGGTCTGCCGCGTGACGGGCAAGATTAGGCTTAGCCACTTTTTCAAAATCAAAAATCATAAATCAACAATCTAAAATCTTACAGTTATGTCAACTCTTCGTTTCGAAACTCTTCAACTTCATGCAGGCCAGGAGGCAGATCCTACAACCGGTTCACGTGCTGTGCCGATCTATCAAACTACGAGCTACGTTTTCAAAAATGCCGAACATGGAGCGAACCTTTTCGCACTGAAAGAATTCGGAAATATCTACACGCGCATTATGAACCCAACGACAGACGTTTTTGAAAAACGGGTAGCAGCATTGGAAGGTGGTGTAGCTGCGTTGGCTGTTGGCTCGGGCCAGGCAGCCCAGTTCATTGCACTTAATAATATTCTTCAGTCAGGAGACAATTTTGTCTCTACCTCTTTTCTTTACGGAGGAACGTACAACCAATTCAAAGTTGCTTTCAAAAGATTGGGCATCGATGTTCGCTTTGCAGAAGGAGACACGGTCGAGGCATTTGAAAAGCACATCGACAAAAAAACAAAAGCTCTTTACCTCGAAACCATCGGAAATCCTGGATTCAACATTCCGGATTTCGAAGCAATTGCGGCACTTGCACGCAAGCATGATCTTCCTTTGATCGTTGACAATACTTTCGGAGCAGCAGGATTTTTATTCCGCCCTATTGAACATGGTGCAAACGTGGTGGTTGAGTCTGCAACAAAGTGGATCGGTGGTCATGGTACTTCGATCGGTGGTGTGATTGTAGATGGTGGAAATTACAATTGGGGCAATGGCAAGTTTACACAGTTCACTGAGCCAAGCGAAGGCTATCATGGATTGAAATTCTGGGATGTGTTTGGTGAAGGTAATCCGCTTGGCTTGCCGAACATTGCGTTCATCATCCGTGCGCGTGTTGAAGGCTTGCGCGACTTTGGTCCAGCGATCAGTCCATTTAATTCGTTCTTGTTGTTGCAAGGATTGGAAACACTTTCACTTCGGGTACAACGTGCTGTTGACAACGCCTTGGCACTTGCACAATGGCTGGAGCAGCATCCAAATGTGGAGACAGTGAACTATCCAGGCCTTGCGTCAAGCACCTATCACAAGCTCGCGAAGAAATATTTAAAGAATGGATTTGGTGCGGTTCTTTCATTCACCGTGAAAGGTTCAAAAGAAAATGCAGCAGCAGTGATTGACAATTTAAAATTGATAAGCCACTTAGCAAATGTCGGAGATGCAAAGACATTGATCATTCAGCCTTCTGCTACTACACATCAGCAATTGTCTGATGAGGAGCAAATCTCAGCCGGTGTGTTGCCTACGCTGCTGCGTATCTCAGCAGGGTTGGAACACATCGATGACATCAAGGCAGACCTCACGCAATCATTCGAGAAGGTTTTTAAGAAAGAGTTGGCTAAATAGTTTTTTTTGAATTTGATGTTGAAACAGGATCACATATTTCATTTTGATGACGAATTTTCATTGGAGGCCGGAGCTAAACTCCCCGGCTTCCAATTGAAATATACTACCGCTGGCCAGTTAAATCGTGACAGGAGCAATGTAGTGTGGGTGTTTCATGCGCTCACCGGAAGTTCTGATTTCACCGATTGGTGGAAGGAATTTTTCACAGACGATGGACCGTTCAATACAAATGAATATTTCATTATCTGTGCGAATGCATTGGCTGGATGTTATGGATCAACAGGACCACTCTCTATCAATCCTCAAACCGGAAGGAATTATTTTCACGAGTTTCCACTCGTTACCAATCGCGACATTGTTGCTTCGTTTGATTTGCTGCGCCAGCATCTCGGCATTCAAAAGATCAATACGATCATCGGTGGTTCGCTGGGTGGACAACAAGCAATGGAGTGGGCGATTCGTCAACCTGAAATTTGTGAGAACCTTATCTTGATTGCAACCAATGCGAAACATTCTCCGTGGGGAATTGCCTTCAATGAAGCGCAGCGCTTAGCGATCGAGGCTGATCCTACCTGGAAAGATAGTGACGTGCGTGCCGGCTCTGAAGGTTTGAAAGCTGCGCGTGCCATTGGCATGATTTCGTATCGCGCCTATGATGGCTTTGAAGAAACACAGTCAGAAGCGACCAATGATAAGATCGATGATTTCAGAGCATCATCGTATCAACGTTATCAGGGACAAAAGCTGGCAAATCGTTTCAATGCTTATACCTATTGGAAATTCTCAAAGGCGATGGATAGTCATAATGTTGGTCGCGGGAGAAAAAGTATTGAAGCTGCCTTGAGCGAAATCAAAGCGAAGACTTTGGTAGTTGGAATAGAAACTGATTTTCTATTTCCGGTTTCGGAACAAAAATTTCTAGCGAAACAAATTCAGGACGCGGAGTTGGAAATCATCCAATCAGCTTATGGCCACGATGGGTTTTTAGTGGAGTTTGATCAGTTCAAGAAGATTGTAAGTAAGTTTTTAAAGAAGGCGACAGTGCCTGCAAATTGAATCATTAATATTTCTGTTATGTCACAAAATTTGAAATCTCAACACACCAAACACAAACATCTGAAGTTAGGATTGTTTGGCTTCGGCTGCGTAGGGCAGGGGCTCTATCACGTGCTTCATGAAACGCATGGTGTAAAAGCCGAGATAAAAAGGATATGCGTAAAGAACAGAGACAAGGCCCGCATTATTGATGATCATTTTTTTACCTATGATAAAAATGAAATCCTAAACGATCCTGAAATCGATGTGGTAGTTGAGTTGATTGACGATGCAAAAGCTGCTTTTGAAATTGTGAAGACTGCCATTCAAAATGGCAAGCACGTGGTGACGGCCAACAAAAAAATGATTGCCGAGCACCTGCAGGAGATTTACGACCTGCAACAAAAATACGATCGCTCGATTCTGTATGAAGGCGCTGTGTGCGGAAGTATTCCTATTCTTCGCAATCTTGAAGAATACTATGACAATGACATGATCACCAGCATTGAAGGTATCTTCAACGGTAGCACTAACTTCATTCTCACCAAAGTTTTTGAGGAAAAGAAGAGCTATCTCGATGCGTTGAAGGGCGCGCAGGATCTGGGCTTCGCGGAAAGCGATCCTTCCCTGGACGTGAAAGCATTCGATCCAAAATTCAAATTGACAATCGCCATTGCACACACGTTCGGACTTTTCCTGAAGCCAGAAGAAATTATCAACGTAGGTATTGATAAAATCTCGGCTGTGGATTTGAAATATGCGCGTGAAAATAATCTCAGCATCAAGTTGGTGGCTCGGGCTTACAAGCTGGATGGAAAGATTTTCGGTTGGGTTGCACCACAATATATTCCAGCCGATCACATGCTGGCTTCGGTGCGAAGTGAATACAATGCAGTACTGGTTGAAGGCGCGTTTGCAGAAAAGCAAGTGTTTATCGGGAAAGGCGCTGGCAGTTATCCGACAGGCTCGGCCGTGCTTTCCGATATATCAGCTCTCACATTTGATTACCGTTATGAGTACAAGAAATTTGCGCAAGGCGATGCATGGCCATTCTCAAATGATGCTACCGTGGATGTAGTGATCAGCTTCCCGCAAGGTTCACTCATCACCAGCAAAGACTTCGAAGTTTTCAAAGGCGGCTATCAAGGTAATAGCCATCAATATATGACCGGCTCAGTTAAGCTGGAGAAATTAAAAGAGTGGTATAGCCTGGATGAGGTGAGCGTGGTGCTCGCGCCTCAGATTAACCTTGCTGCTGTTGCGGGTCAAGCCAAAGCGTTGCAGTATGCATAGTTAGCAACATGCAGCATTCAAGGTATAGAAGGTGTTTTTTGAATGTGTTGAAAAAAGAAAAGCCGCCAACTGTTGGCGGCTTTTCTTTTAATCGAATATGGATCAGTTCATTTTATAGTTCAGACCTCCGAGGAACATTGAATTCATCGGATCTGCTCCAAGAAACTCACGTGAGTTGGAATTGAAAACATTTCTACCCGTTACATAAATGCTCAGACCTTTCGCCAGTTCGTATGAAACTTTCGCATTCACCAAAAACTTGCCAGCTATTTGTCCTTGTGCATATTGGGCTGGCTTCGAGCTTGGATTATTCGCATCGTAGCTGCCATCGTAGTTGGTTTGCTTTCCGAAGAAATAGCTGTTGATGTTGATGGTTAATCTCTGTGATGCTTTATAGTTGAAATAAAATCCGCCATATGATCCGGGTGTGTATAGGTGAGTGCTATTGCTGTAGGTAAGCGGGATATTTGCCGCTTGCGCAAAGGCTGGATCTACATAGAGAGAGGGAAGGTTTTTGGTTTCTGTATTCTGAATCGTAACAAACGGTTTGAATTGAATCTTCTCGTTCGGAACATAATTCACAGAGATAGTGGCGCCAACTTGTTGAGCAGTGGTTGGGATATCTCCAAATTGCTGATTGCTTTGGTTCTGGAGCAGTGCTACTATGTTCTCGGCAGTTTGTATAAACGCATCCACATCAAACTGAAGTTTTTCACTTGCTTTCAAGCGGTAGCCGATTTCCTGCATATTCAGTGTGAATATTTTAAGGTTTGTGTTACCTGTTTGTTGACCTGCTACATTCAAAAAATTGTAACCGATGAATGATCCACTGTTTGATCGGGTAATCGCAAAGCGCACCAGGTTATTTGTATTGATTTTATAAGTGGAAGCAAATTCATATGCTAAATAAGTTTGATCGGGCACAGAGAATTTATCTGCACGTAAAGCTGCGATAACTCTCCAACTGTCGGTGATATTCCAATCAGAGCGAAGAAATGCGGAAGTGGTACTGATTGATTGCTTCGCATTCAAATAGCCGATAGCAGGAACGGGCGTAGCCGTGAAATCAGAATATTTGGTGTCATCGTAAGTGGTAGTAAGGTAACTTACACCGGGGGTGACAGTGTTCTTTTTGCCAACTTTGATGTCATATTCAGCGGTTGCGTCAAATACAGAGTAATCGTATTCGCCCCATGGCACTTGGTATTTTTGATCATAGTTATGACCACTTGTATAAGATGTTCTTATTTTAAGTTTGTGAATGGCCGCTGCCAGGTTCATAGCGGTTGTATTGGTTGCCCCATAGTCCAAATGAGAGTTGATGAACGGGCGCTGATAGGTGGAACCTTGCTGGTTTAGAGTAAGGTCAAAAGAAACATCATCGCTTGGTTTGAAAGTGAAATACCCGTTTACACCGTATTTATTAAGAGCACGTGCCGGGTTCGGAAATTGAAGGGCTGCAAGAGTCGCATCGGGTACAAAGGTTGATAAAGGGAGATATGTGCCACTATTAGAATTATAATAAGTATTATCAAAGCGTTCGCGGTTTTGGTAGTTACCTGAAATAATCATATCGAACTTGTCCCCTAACTTCTTGCCAACCGTAGCATTGGCGACAAGGGTGGAGTTGGAGCCGCCCACCAGATTTCCTGAAACAATTGTTTCTGATTCGCCCATCCTTCTGGTGATGATGTTTATCACGCCAGTCACAGCGTTGGGTCCAAACAAAGGTGATGAAGGGCCTCGAACAATTTCGATACGATCTACATCATTGATGTCAATGGAGAGAGATTCCCAGTAAGTTCCGCCAAGACCTTGGTTGAATACTGGACGATTGTCAATCATTACCAGCGTGGTCGTATTTCCTTTCAGAAACGTTCCGTTGGTTCTTTGCAAGTTCTCCATTCCACGGATATGAATGTCATATTCGCCATTGGTTTGCTGGCGCACGATAAGGCCCGGAGATAAACGCAGCGCCTCCATGATTGTGGTTGCTCCTGAGTTTTGAATTTCGCTACGCGTAATGGTGTAGCTGGAAAGAGGCGCATCAAAAAGTGTTTCTTTCTTTTTGGATGCCGATGTAATCGGAATGTTCATGAGCTGTTCAAGTGTCAGATCATTCGAGTCGAGGGAGTCCAGCTTTTGCTGGTTTTGGGCCCATACGCCTTCAAAGGCGAAAAGGCATAGTAATAGAATTCGCGTTCTGCTTTTCATGTGTTTGTAAGTTATTTGGTTGTTAAAAGAGTTCTTAGATCAGGATCGCCATCGAAGTGAGCGTGCTTGAAATTTTGAGCCTGGAGGCGTTGATAGTTTGCTGATTGATTTCAAACCGAAGCTTGTTATCTACCGTTTTGAAATTGATGGCACTCCCTTTTTCAGCATATCCTTTGTGATCGGTAATTATTAATGAAGATTTTCCACGGAGTGCATTGCTAGCTTTTTCAAATTCACTGCTTTTCGAGTTGTCAATGAAGAGCACGTGGCAATCGGAAATTTCTGAGGCGTTGGAGAAACGTTTGATGACGAAGGTTTTTGCTCCTTTTGTTTTTCCTCCGTAAAGCGAGTTGAGTGAGTTGAAGGTTTCATTGTGGCCAATCACACCAATGGTAAATTCTCCTTCTCTGTCGCCATCTGGCCATTGAATGTATTTGATGAAATTAAAGACCATCATCGAATACACATCGGATGCGGGGCGCGCTTCTTGCGCATGCAGGGTGGATGCTCCCAAAAAGATGAGCAGAGCACCCCATGATTTTACTATAGACATTTTCATCGGGGTTTATTTTGCGGGCGCAAAGGTGATGCTCTAAAGATTTGCAATTGATGGAACAAACTTGCTAATCGCTTCTGTGTAAGGTTTTTATTTAAGTGTAGATGAAAAACTCTTTGCAACCGTTTGAATAATCGACATTTAATAACACGGCTGTGGCCTCCACGTTTTCATGGTAGCACCTTAAGATGATTTCGTGAGCATTAACAGCAATTTCTTTCTTGCCTGAAGATGAGCGGCTTGGTTAAAGGCCACCCTCGATTATTCAATGCAGTTATCACTATCAGTGCTTGCTACCGTATTATTTGAGACCAAAACATTTCTGTTTTATTGGATCAATATTTGTGTCTTTGCCGATGAGCCGGCATTTCAGAAGGTGATTTGACCACATTCGTCACACTTTGTAACTTGCGCTATGAAATTTCCTTCTCTCTTCACCAAGACACCAACACATCACCGGTTTAATTACAAACCTCGTTTTTACAATCCTGAAGAAGAGGAGAGAAGAGAGCGCGAAGTACGGATTCAAAGAGAGTTGGACTTGGAAAAAGGGATAACGAGTGAAACTGGAGAAACTGCACATCGCTCGCGAATTGCGGGAGCCTTTCAGGCTGCTCGTAAAAGATCTCAGAAATCTTCCACGCCCAATGCTGCTTTGATGCGTACTGCGTCATTACTTTTTCTAGTGTTGTTCATAATCGCATTTTTACAATGGGGGCGACCGGCCATTTATCTTGGTTTCTTGATTGTGCCCTTCTATTTGTATGCGAAGTTCAAGAAGTAGAGGGTTACTCCTTATTTCCTGTTTCTCAAAAAGCTTGTAGCTTGCAGCCTGCAACTTGAAACCTATTTGCAAGCAGTTCAAATGCCCGACATCATCCAACTACTTCCGGATTCCATCGCCAACCAAATCGCGGCAGGCGAAGTGGTGCAGCGTCCGGCTTCTGCAGTGAAGGAGTTGATGGAGAATTCTATCGATGCGGGCGCAACTTTGATAAAACTAATTTTGAAAGATGCGGGAAAAGCATTGATTCAAGTGATTGACAATGGCGTGGGCATGAGCGATACGGATGCCCGGATGAGTTTGGAGCGCCACGCGACTTCTAAAATCAAAACGGCCGATGATTTGTTTCGCTTACGCACGATGGGCTTTCGCGGTGAAGCATTAGCTTCCATTGCGGCTGTGTCGCAGATGGAATTAAAAACACGACAAGCAACCGAGGAACTGGGAACGCTTTTGATTGTAGAAGGATCGGAAGTGAAAAGTCAGCAGCCGACCGCCTGCGACAAGGGTACGAGCATAAGCATTAAAAACCTTTTCTATAACATCCCGGCACGCAGGAATTTTTTGAAAGGAAATGGGGTGGAGATGAGTAACATCACAGACGAGTTTCAAAGACTTGCCCTGGCGCATTCTGAAATTGCGTTTCAGCTTATAAATGGTGATGAGTTGATATTTGATCTTCCCGGCACAAAGTTAAGTCAGCGCATTGTTAACCTATTTGGTAAAAACTATCAATCACAGCTTGCGCCTGTTCAGGAAGAGACCAACCTTGTGAAGGTGAGCGGTTATGTGGGAAGGCCCGAGTTGGCGAAGAAGCGGAGAGGGGATCAATATATTTTCGTGAATCAGCGATTTATTAAAAGCAATTATCTCAGTTACGCTGTGTCGTCTGCCTATGAAGGATTGATCCAGGAGGGTAGTTTTCCTTTTTACGTTTTGTTCATCGAGATTGATCCGAAGCACATTGATGTAAATGTTCACCCTACTAAAACAGAAATTAAGTTTGATGACGAACGCTCGGTGTATGGAGTGGTGTGGAGTGCAGTAAAGCAAGCGCTTGGCTCGCACAATCTTACCCCTGCCATCGACTTTCATTCAGACATTAATTTAGTTTCAAAAATCCAGAGCCAGCCGCTTTCGCGCGATCAATACTACGATGAGCAGTTCAGCAACTCATTGAAAAAATCAAATCTTGAGAACTGGGAAAAAATATTTGAGCAGGAAGGTTCGTCTTCTTTGTTGATGAAGCGTGAAGAAACTCCTGTCACCACGGTTCGCATGGAAAGTGCGATGAATAGCAATGCTCCTCTGGCAGAAGCGGAGAAAGGAATTTTTCAATTTCAGCAAAGATATATCGTGCGGGCAGGGAGAAATGGTGTGATGTTTTTTGATCAGCAAGCTGCACATGAGCGCGTACTTTTTGAAAAGCATTTACAACAGTTGAAAGGAGTTCCGGGAAGTAGCCAACAGAGTTTATTTCCTCAGTCGCTTTCATTGAGTGCGCCTGACTTTGCACTGGTGATGGAGATGGAGCGGGAACTTCATGCCCTCGGTTTTCGGTTTGAAGAATTTGGAAAGAATACCATTCTTATTTCAGGAACTCCGGCTCACGCCAAAGGAAGTGAAAAAGAATTGCTGGAAGGACTGATTGCCCAATTCAAAGAAAATTCATCAGAGCTTCAATTGCCCATGCTGGAAAACCTGGCACAAGCGCTGGCGAAGCGGGCGAGTATAAAAGCCGGACAGAAATTAGTCATGGAAGAGATGGAAAATTTGCTGGCCGCACTTTTTTCCTGTTCGAATCCAAATTATACCCCGGAAGGAAAGCCAACTTTTTTTACTTTTGACTCGTCTAAGATCGATAATTACTTTATCCGTTAGCACGTTATGTTTAACATCACTCCTTTGGTTCGCACATTGTTGATAATCAATGTCATTGTATTTGTTCTTCAAAATTTCGCTTCGCAATTTTATATTACCGAATACTTGTCACTCTGGCCAATCGGCTCAGAATTTTTTGAACCTTATCAATTCTTCACTTACATGTTTGCGCATGGAAGTTTCTCGCACATTTTCTTCAATATGTTTGCGCTTGCCTCTTTCGCTCCCATCCTTGAGCAGTATTGGGGAGAAAAGAAATTTTTGTTCTTTTATCTCGCGACAGGCATTGGGGCTGGAGTTATATATGCGGCAATTCATTATTTTTTCATTCCAGGGAATGGAATTATGCTTGGCGCATCGGGTGCGTTGTATGGAATCATGATGGCTTTTGGAATGATTTTTCCAAACCTTGAATTGATGTTGCTCTTTCCGCCTATCCCGATTAAAGCAAAATACATGGTGTTTGTCATGGGCTTTCTGACTTACTTCATGGATAGATCTGGTTCAGTTGCACACCTTGCTCACTTTGGAGGAGCCTTCATTGCTTTTATTATCATCAGCGTGTGGCGAAGCCAGGGGCGCGATCGCGGATATTAATGTCATAATTGTGATGTGATGAATCTGGCACCCCACATCGAGCACACGAACTTAAGTCCCACCATTACGATCAAAGATATCGATCAACTGGTTGTTGAGGCGAAGCAATACAACTTTTTCGGAATTTGCGTTCCGCCTTTTTGGGTAAAGCGCGCGAAAAGAGAAATTGGCAATGAGCCGATTGCACTTGTGACAGTTGCGGGATTTCCTCTTGGCTATAACATGACGGAAACCAAACTCGATGAAATACAAAGAGCCATTGACAACGGTGCCGATGAGGTAGATATGGTTTGGAATACATCCTCCTTCAAAACCGGAATCCCCTGGACGAAGATAGACATTGCCAAGTGCGCTAAACTCACACATGATCATCAGAAGATTTTGAAAGTGATTATCGAGACGGCTTACCTGTCAGCTACTGAAATTGAAACAGCCTGTAAAATCTGTGCCGATGCCGGAGCTGATTTCGTGAAGACATCAACAGGTTTTGCCGGTGAAGGAGCGAAGGTAGAAAACATTCAGCTGATGCGAAATGTGTTGCCTAAAGATGTTCGCATCAAAGCTTCAGGAGGAATTAAAACTGCGGAGCAGGCGATCAATCTTATCAAAGCTGGTGCGGATCGAATTGGAACTTCTTCAGGTGTAAGGATTGCAGAATCACTCAAAAAACTAATTCCTTAATGCCTAAGACACACTAAGTTCTATCTGGATTTAGTAACCACCACACTTGCCTTCTTGCAAACTCCACCAATGGGAGGATTGAATTTGGAAATGCTCACATCCACTTTAACTGCATTCGGGAAAGCGGAGAGAACTTGTTTTGAAATGGCATGGGCTACGGTCTCTAGTAATTTCGAAGGCTTTTCCATCTCTGTTTTAACAATGGAATATAAGTCTTCGTAGTTGATGGTGCCAGAGAGATCGTCTTCAAAAGCAGAAGATTCAAATTCTGTTTCCACAACAATATCCACTTCAAATTTATTTCCCGAAGAGCGCTCATGCGGATAAACACCATGATAAGCATGAAACTCCAGGCCTTCCAGCGCTACGCGTCCTTTCATTGAATATCGTCAAAGAAAGAACGCTGCGTTTTCAGAGCTTCGATCATCGAAGGTTTTGTTTGTACGATGACGGGTTCCGTTTTGGATTGAGCAACACTAACTTGCTCCGGTTCTTGTTTTTCTTGTACAGCCTCGATTTTTATTTCAACCTGTTTCAACTCTACTTCTACTTCTGCATTGGGGAATAGCGATTTTTTGGTTTCGCGTTTTGCCAGTGCAAGATGCTGATCAGGATCGAACTCTCTGCCCGATGCTTTTGCACGCTCAACTCTATCAATTGTGTCCCCCGCGAGGCGTTTTAAATCAGCTAATAAATTTTCGCGATGCAGTTCAAGATTTTTGTAATGTTGACCAAGTGTTTTCAAACGCTCTTCCATTTCGGCAAGCATGTTCTTTGAGATTGACTCTGCTTCTTCAATGGTATTTTTTGCACGTGTCTTGGCTTCGCGAACAAGCGCATCCGCGTTGATTTGGTTTTCGCGTAGAATCAACTCTGCCGTTTTGTTTGCTTGCTCAATCACACTCGCACCAGTGTCTTCGGCTGTCTTTAAAGTCTTGAAAAGAGAAGACTCTACTTCGCGCAGTTTACTCACTTCGCGCTCGCAGGCCTCGAGTTTAATTTTCAATTCTTTTGTTTCATCCAGGTTGCGTTCCCACTCTTGCGAGAGCGACTGAAGAAAGGCATTCACTTCGTCTTTATCATATCCACGCAACACCTTTTCAAAAGATTTTTGGCGGATTTCCAATGGTGTAATTCTCATAACGCTAGCGGTTTTTAAGTTTAAAAAATTAACGAATCATAAGTTTAAAAAATGTGGTCACATGGACCCTTATCTTAAAATCCCAAAAGAACGATTCACAAAAATAGTAAATCCCAGGCAGAAATGGAACGGTCATCGCTGGCACTCAGCAAAATAGATGAGTCAGGCATCCAAAGCAGTTTATTCACGGAAGTACCGTGGCCTGCGTGACGGGACTTGTCAATCACTTTCAAAAGCTGCCAATTGGAGGCGTTCCAAACCTTTATGGACTTGTCCATGCTGCAGGTAGCAAAATATTTTCCGTCCGGACTGAATTTAATATCGTTAATGGCAAACAGGTGAGCCGCTATATCCTTTGACCGAGTGTAATTCAAGACCGAATCCCAGACTTTGATGTGGGCATCGCGTGAGCCGCTGATCAGAAACCGATTGTCGGGTGAATAGGTCAGCGCAAAGACTGAGTTCTGATGGGCCTCGAATTCATTTTTCATTTGGAAGTGCTGAGTGTCGTAAACCCTGATTTTGAAATCGCTGCTTCCGACAGCTATTTCGTTTGTAAGCGAGTTGACGGCAATACATCGAATACTCTTTTCTGACAGTTTCAATCGATCTTTGATTCGCCATTGGTCAAGCTCAACTACGATCAACTCTCCGTCAGCCGTTGCAACGAATAAATAGTCATCAAAAAGCTTCAGATCAAAAATCGAAGACTTAGTCAATTCAAGACTTGCAATTTCCTTTTTGGTTATGGGATCGAGCAGATGAATGCCGCTGGTATTTTGCGCTGCAATCAGTTGATTTTGTTTTGGCAGATACAGC
Organism: uncultured Ohtaekwangia sp.; assembly: GCA_964510765.1. Lineage (GTDB taxonomy): Bacteria > Bacteroidota > Bacteroidia > Cytophagales > Cyclobacteriaceae > ELB16-189. The sequence continues at coordinate 28,603 of CAZECP010000013.1, forward strand.
AAGGCATAAACAGAATTTGGCAGCCGCGCGATCAGTTTTCCTTCATCCGGCTTTTGAAGTTTCCATTGCACAATAAAGCCATCGCCTGCGGCAGAATAGAAAATATCGCCATGGCCCGGCTGCAGTGCATATATGCTATCGCGATGGCCGCTAAAACTACTCGCTTTTTTGACTTCTATTTTTGACAAAGTTTTGTAAAATACTTAAGTAAAGATGACGAAGATTTTTGATTTTCAGTTTTCAATTCTGAATATTGAATGTAATTTCCTTTATGCCTCTTGTAGAACTAAACAAAACAGGTGAACAATGCGGTTGGGCAATTTGGAAGATTGCTGAAACGGAGGCGCAACTTGCAGGAGATATTTTAGGATCCATTCCTACGGACATTACTCACGCTCAAAAACGTTTGGAGTGGTTTGCTGCCCGCACACTCACCCTTACGTTATCAAATTATCTGGGGCTTCGTTATTTTGGTATAAGCAAGAATGAAGCAGGAAAACCTTCTCTTGAAAAATATTCTCACCGTATTTCCCTTTCCCATTCCTATCCTTATGTAGCTGTGCAAATTGATAAATTCAAGTCGGTAGGGATTGATATCGAGCAGCCGAAAGAAAAGCTTTTAAAAATTGCGCCACGGGTACTTTCATCGCATGAGCTCGTTCATGCCGGCCAGGATATAGTGAAGCATTGTGTTTATTGGTGTGCAAAGGAAGCATTGTTTAAATTGGATGGTAAGGGAGGATTGCATTTTTCGATCGACCTCAAAATAGAATCATTTGAGCTGAGGAGCGAAGGGTTGCTTAAAGGTTGGATCAAAGAACGTGATGTGGAGTTGGCATATCAGGTTAACAAGGATTTTGTAATCGTTTATACTTCGAATTAATTTTTCTATGAGAAATACAGTAGTTCTTCTTTTTGTTTTTGTTTTTGTCAGTGTTTATTCTTTCGGCCAGCAGACGTATGCAGAGAAACTTGGCTTCCCCGCTGGTGCAAAAGTTTTGATCCTTCATGTTGATGATGCCGGCATGAGTTGGGACAGCAATGAAGGTGCCAAGAGAGCTTTGACAGAAGGCGTGGCTTCATCAGTTAGTGTGATGATGCCTTGCCCGTGGGTGCCGGGCTTTGTTAAATTTTTAAAAGCCAATCCAAAGGTGGATGCAGGTCTGCATCTGACGCTTACTTCTGAGTGGGATGACTATCGCTGGGCGCCCTTGAGTGGAAAGAAAAATGTTCCGGGACTAGTAGATGGCGAAGGCGCAATGTGGGCCAGCGTAGAGAACACCGTGCTGCATTCAAATCCTGAAGAAATTGAACAAGAAATAGTCGCGCAGTTGGATCGCGCGCGCTCAATGGGTTTTGAACCCACGCACCTGGATTCGCACATGGGCACTTTGTTTGCCAAGCCAGAGTTCTTGCAACGTTATATAAAAATTGGAATTGCCAATCGGATTCCCGTCATGTTTCCGGGAGGTCATGCTACATTGATTGCTGCGCAAAGACAGATAGATGATGCCTCAAAAAAACAATTTCAGGCAACCGGTAAAATGATTTGGGATGCGGGCCTTCCTGTGCTTGATGATTTGCACAACGGAAGTTATGACTGGGGCACAGGTACTTCCGAATCGAAGAATGAACTGCAACGAATCTCCACGGAGAAATACATGGACGCGGTTCGTCAGGTAAAGCCAGGACTAACCATGATGATCATGCATTGCACTCAACCAACCGAAGTATTTTCCAAAATATCCGATTCGGGAAAAATTCGAGAAGCTGATCTGCTGGCGATGGTTAATCCCGCCTTTAAAAAATTCTTGCAAGACGAAAAGGTTATTATTACCACGTGGCGTGAAGTGATGGAAAGAAGGAAGAAGGTGAAATAACTTAAACTCCTAAATCCCCGCCATCAGAAATATCAACGAGTAGAACTTTTACTTCATCGGCTTTTGCATGCTCGCCCATTTTTTCAAAACTCATTACGAGATTTCTTAGTGCCCGCCTGATAATATCAAGATTTGAGCAGGGCTCAAAAAATGAAGGCTGAGGAACGAGGTGCAGTTCGTGAATGTAATTTTCAATATCCTGTTTGGAAAAAATCAGTCCGCGATTGAAAGCGTTGATATAGAATTGATGGTTGTCATCCTTATAAGTCAGAATGAAAAGGTTGGGTAAGTTGACACCATTCACCGGCAATTTTAATTTTTGAGCAACCAGCATGTAGATTACACAAAGTGTGATTGGATTTCCTTTTCGCGATTCAAGTGCAACGTTGATCAATGAATTTCCAGGTGAGTGAAAATTTTTGGTGTTCGCTCCAAACTTTAGTTTATTGAACAGCACACTGTTGATCACTTTCACCTGGTCGAAGGGGTAGAGGTCAGGGCGAAACTCCAACCACGTTTCATAATAAATCTGTTCGAGTTCCTGTTTTAATTTTTCGAGTTCAAGATCGGGATATTGGTAAGTCGCCAGTATCCACATGCCGGTGAGAAGGTCTTGTTCTTTGTTGTTGTACCAATTTTTCAGGCGATCACGAACTAATTCGTACTGGAGTGTGTGAATGAGTTCTTCAATCTTGGTTTGTACAGCTGGGTTTAAATTGCTCTCCCATTCGCGCTCAAGAAAGGGAATCATCTCTTTTCCGATTGAGAGAATTTTTTGCTCCACGTGTGTGATCACTTGCTCATCGTTATCATCGAGAAGCGAGACCAACGCCTTCAACTCTTTTTCTTGCATCAAACTGAACCTGCTTTTATTTACTTATGAAAACTTCTATCAGTTTATAAAGTTACTAAGTTTGAATCACTCCCACATTAAATTTTTCTACAGGTGCATGGTTGGCTGCCTCAATGCCCATTGAAATTACATTTCGCGTTTCCAAAGGATCGATCACTCCATCCACCCACAATCTTGACGCTGCATAGAATGGTGAAAGTTTCTCGTTGTAGCTATCTGTGATTTCCTTCAGTAAATTCTTTTCTTCTTCCTCTGATATTGTTTTGCCCTGCGCTTTGAGCGAACTCACCCGAATCTGCAATAGTGTTTTTGCTGCCGATGCCCCGCTCATTACTGCAAGCTGTGCCGAAGGCCACGCATAAATTAATCGCGGGTCATACGCTTTTCCACACATTGCGTAGTTACCCGCACCATATGAATTGCCGATGATGAATGTAAATTTCGGAACGGTCGAGTTAGCCATAGCATTCACCATCTTAGCTCCGTCCTTGATGATTCCTCCGTGCTCCGCTTTGCTCCCCACCATAAACCCGCTCACATCTTGCAGGAAGATAAGAGGTACTTTACGTTGATTACAATTCATGATGAAACGGGCAGCCTTATCAGCAGAATCCGAATAGATCACTCCCCCCATTTGCATTTCACCTTTTTTTGTCTTTACAGTTTTTCGTTGGTTCGCCACAATGCCAATAGCCCAGCCATCCACGCGCGCAAATCCGCAAAGCAATGATTTTCCGTACAGAGGTTTGTATTCATCAAAGGCGGAATCATCAACGATTCGCTTGATGATGTCCAGCATGTCGTAAGGCTTTACGCGATCTGAAGGAATGAGTCCGTAGATTTCATCTTGTTTTTCCTTTGGGGATTTTGAACTCACACGATCAAAACCTGCGACAGAGGGCTTCCCCATTTTATCAAATAGACTCTTGATGTAATGCAGGCAAGACTGGTCATTGGGAAATTTATTATCGGTAACTCCCGAAATTTCGCAATGCGTTGTTGCCCCGCCCAAAGTTTCGTTATCAATGTCTTCACCAATGGCAGCTTTCACCAGATAGGATCCTGCAAGAAAGATAGAGCCCGTTTTGTCAACGATCATTGCTTCATCACTCATGATGGGCAGGTAAGCTCCCCCCGCCACACAACTTCCCATGATCGCAGCGATCTGCACAATGCCCATAGCCGACATCTTTGCATTGTTTCTGAATTGCCTTCCGAAGTGTTCTTTGTCAGGGAAAATTTCGTCTTGCATCGGAAGAAATACACCAGCGCTGTCAACAAGATAGACGATGGGAAGCCGATTCTCCATCGCGATTTCCTGCGCACGCAAATTTTTCTTTGCGGTGATGGGAAACCAGGCTCCTGCTTTTACAGTTGCATCGTTCGCTACGATAACACTTTGTCTTCCTTTGATAAATCCGATGCCTGCTACAACACCTGCAGAAGGACAGCCACCTTGTTCAATATACATGCCGTCTCCTGCAAACAATCCGATCTCTAAAAATTTTGAATTTGAATCGATGAGATATTGAATGCGTTCACGAGCGGTGAGTTTACCTCGCTCGTGTTGTTCATTGATTTTCTTTTCTCCACCACCGAGCATCGTTTTCTTTGCTCTTGATTGCAACTGAAAACAAAGTTGCTTGAGTTGATCTTCGTTTTTGTTGAACTCTAAATCCATGTCAGGGCTTCTTTTGCGCAGCAGCTTTTTCCTTTTCTTCTTTTTGCTTCTTCAGGTCTTTATCGATTTTCTTTTTGCTTTTGCCAAGAGGGGCAAGGAAGTGGCCTGGGTTTTCGTTCAGATGATTACTCAAGTCTCTCAAACTTACCAGTAGCTTATTAAGATTCACATAGACTGAATCTTCTGTCATCAGTCGCCCCATGGTGTTGTCGTGCTTCTTCATTTTTGAAAGCACATCGTTCAGCGTGGTCATCGTCTGCTGTGTTTTGGCTATGGCCTGATTGAGTTTTAAAGTTTTTAAAGAATCGGAGAGAGTTTTGAAATTTGCGAGCGTAGGTTTCAATTCATTTACGGTATGATTCAGGTTGTCAGCAAGTGCTTTATAACTTCCGGAAAGCGCATCTACTTTGTCGTTTGCGTTCAAAATAGTTTTGTTCAGCACATCAGGAGTTCTTTCCAGTTTCCCAAAAATGGTCTTGAGTTGCTTGGTGTTTTCAGAAAGTTCATCGATGATGCTACTGAATTTTCTCAACGTAGTTTGCAAATCGGTTGCAACCGGTGTGGCCGTTTCCGAGAGGACATCAAACATGCCTTTGGCAACTTCGGCAATCAGAGTATCTCCCGCTTCTAGTTTTTTCTTTGAATTGCCGATGGTAAGAAGAACCGATTTTCCCCCTAATAATTCACTATTTAAAATTGCTTTGGTTGAGTCTGTTAAAACAATATCAGCATCAATTTCAAATTCTATCAGCACGTGATTGTGCTTTCCTTGTAAAAGTTTACGACCACTTACGCGTCCCACCGAAAATCCATTTACAAGCACCGGATTTGAAACTGCGAGCTGATCGATGTTTTCATACACCGCGTAATATTTTTTGGTAGTGGAAAAAAAATCAATCCCCTTCAGGAAATTAAAACCGAAGTAAAGCAGCACCAGGGCCATGGCAATGAATAGACCTACTTTGAATTCTTTGTTTTTCACAGTGACTAATTTATGGATTCTACTTCAGTTTTATAATCTTTGAATGCTCTATAAATCCCGATCGCAAGGGAATCTTGTCCTGTCGAAGAATTCAGGTAGTTCGCTTCTTTTGCGTTTGAAATAAACCCGGTTTCTACCAAAACGCTTGGCATGGAGGTTCTCCATAAAACCAAAAAACCGGCTTGCTTCACACCTCTACTGAATCGCCCGGCTTTCTTCTTGAACTGGTCCTCTACCTTTTGGGCAAAGCGTAAACTATTTTCCTGGTATGCACTCTGCGTCAAGCTAATCAAAATATATGACTCGGGGCTTTTGGGATCAAAACCTTCATAACGTTCCTGATAATTTTCATCCATGAAGATCACCGAGTTCTCACGTTTAGCCACTTCGAGATTGCTTTGGTCTTTGTGAAGCCCCATCACGTAGGTCTCGGTTCCATAGGCTGGCGCACCGGGGAGTGAGTTCACATGGACGCATATAAAAAGGTCGGCCTTGATTTTGTTAGCCATCTCTGCGCGCTCATCAAGAGCTACATATTTATCTTCTTTTCGGGTATAAACAACCTTTACTTCCGGGTGGTTTTTTTCAATATAAGCGCCCAATTTCAAAGAGATTTTCAGAGCTATATCTTTTTCCTTCAAATGGTTACCAATAGTGCCCGGGTCTTTGCCTCCATGTCCTGGATCAATCACCACGATGCTTACTTTACTGGATGGAGATGACTGGGAGTAGGAGACGAAAAAACTTAGCAAGGTTATTGCTATCGTCAGAGCCTTTAGCCTTTTATTGATCACGTGCGTTGCGATGTCTTGCAGAATTGAAATAACTTTGCGTAAAGTTGTGAATTTTTCGCAACATGCTAAATACCTTCCGGCCTTGAAGAGAACTGTCGGCAATTATTTGCCAATTCTATTTATATTATTTCTAACCCTTGCCGGCCAGGTTTTGAGGGCGCAGCATGCCATCCAGTCGCAGCCGTCAGCCGCTCAGTCAGACACGGCCCGCGTGAAGCAAGATTCTGTTAAAAAAGACTTACCAAAGGGTGACATCGAATCATCTATCGCCTATTCTTCGGAAGACTCCATTAACACCAGTATTGATCGGAAGATTATCAAGCTTTATGGAAATGCCAAAGTAAAGTATGGGGAAATCCAGCTCGATGCTGAGGAGATCATCATCGACTATGAGAAGTCAACTATCACCGCCAACGGCAAGCGCGATTCAACAGGTCAGCTTGTTGGCTTTCCAATTTTTAAGGAAGGACAACATGAATATGAAACCAAGGGCATGGTTTACAATTTCAAAACCAAGAAAGCCTCCATTACCGAAGTGGTCACCAAAGAAGGAGAAGGATTTATGCACGGTGAAAAGATTTACAAGAATCACAAAAATGAGCTCTTCACCGTTGGCAATGCATACACAACATGCGATTTGGCACAGCCGCACTTCAGGATTATTTCGCGAAAAGCAAAAGCAATCCCGGGCGATAAGACAGTTTCCGGGCCCTTTTATATGGAGTTTAATGGTGTGCCAACACCGTTGGGTTTTGCCTTTGGAATATTTCCTTCACAAAAACAAAGTGCATCGGGAATCATTGTGCCTTCTTACGGTGAAGAGCGGGTGCGGGGCTTCTTTTTGCGCGGAGCCGGGTATTATTTTGATATCAACGATTATATCAAGCTCACCGTCACCGGAGATATTTACTCGAAAGGCTCAACTGCTTTATATCTTAGAACAAATTACATTAGCCGTTACAAATATTCTGGTAATTTAAGTTTCAGTTATACCAACAATATTACCTATCAAAAAATTGAATCACCTACTGTAGCCAAAGATTTTAGCCTGGTGTGGAGTCACGCGCCAAAGACAAAAGGCACGTCACGATTTTCAGCATCAGTTAATGCAGCTACAGGAACTTTTACTCGAAATAATTTTGTTGGTTTGAATCAGGCTACAACCTCCACAGTCGGTACTGGCCAGCCGGTTGATCAGACCACCCGGAAAATGAGTTCCAATATTTCGTTTTCAAAAACTTTTCCCGGAACGCCATTTAGTCTTGGTATCAACATGCGCCACAACCAGGATTTGCAATCCGGCAAACTGGATATGTCACTTCCTGACTTGTCTTTCAACGTGAATAACTTATACCCATTCAAGAAATCGCAGATGATGATTCTCCAGAATATAAGCGTGAAATATACTTTGACTGCGACCAACCAATTCACAAATGATCTTGGAAATATAGCAACGGATGCAAATGGAAACTCGAAGGACAGCATTGCTGCAGTTAATGGCCAGAACATTCCGCTTTTCTTGCGGAACGCCAAGAAAGGAATTCGTACCAACATTCCCTTGTCAACTTCTTTTAAAGTGATGAAATACTTTACAGTGACGGCAGGAGGTTCAATCGATCAGATTTACTATTTTGATCGTGTAAACTGGACCGCCTATGGTCGCACAAATTTGAATTTGGGAAGCAAGGCCGTGATTAAAGACACAGTGCATCAATTTAATGCAATTACAAATTATAGTTTGACTGCCAGTTTAACAACCCGCATTTATGGAATGTATCGAGCAAAAAATAAAGATGCACGTATTCGCGCGATACGACATTTAATAACACCGAACATTGGTTTTAGCTACACTCCCAATTTTGGTGATCCTCGATATGGGTATTATCAAACCATTGGCTTAACGGATGCGAAGGGTCATCCCTATACAGTTCAGAAATCCATTCATGATGGCTTTATTTATGGCTCATCAAAAACGGGAGCAAGCCAGTCAATGAGCTTTGGCATTGGCAATACATTGGAGATGAAAGTGCGTGGACCGAAAGATACGGTTGATAAAAAGGTTGCGCTGTTCAACAATTTATCCCTTTCGTCTGGCTATAATTTTCTGGCCGATTCCTTTAAACTCGCTCCTATCAGTATGTCCGCCAATTCAAATATTTTGAACAACAAGATCAATTTCAATATCAATGCATCATTGGATCCTTATCAATATTGGAATGTAGTATCGAGCGTCAACGAAAAAACAGGTGTAGTCTATCGCGAGCAGCGCGTAAGCCGCTATGCGTGGAATGCCGGAAAGCTGGGAAGGATCACCAGCGCAAGTATGAACTTCAGCACCAACCTGAGTCCGAAAGGCCAAAAGAAGGATACTGAGATGCGCGACAAAGTTGCAAAGTCTGGAGCTACAGAAGCTGATAAAAATTATTTACTGCAACATCCTGATACCTATGTCGATTTTAAAATTCCGTGGAACTTGCGTGTTAGTTACAACATCAGTTATTCTCATACGACAGCTACGCCAACAGTCACTCAATCCATGACCATGTCAGGTGATTTGAGTTTGAGTGAGAAATGGAAAGTGACTTTTAATGGGGGATTCGATTTTCAGAAAAATCAATTCACCACAACTAATCTTGGTATTAGCCGCGATTTGCATTGCTGGCAGGTCAACCTTAACTGGGTGCCGTTTGGGCCATTCCAAAGTTATACCTTTAACATCGGGATCAAATCATCATTGCTCAAGGATTTGAAATTGAATCGCACACGGTCGTTCTTCGATACATTATAAAAATTCCTGGCCTTAAATGGATTTTCTGTTTTAGATTCCAGCTGATGTAACTACTTTGAATCAAAATTTCAACAATAACCATGAGGATCACAAGAATAATGTTGCTCGCCACATTTGCGATAGGTGTTAGTTTGCTCATTCAATCTGGAAAAAAGAATATAGATAACTCGATGCCTGCATTAACGGGCTCCAGTGATAATCTGCCATTGAGTTCAATTAAAATGCCGAAAGGATTCTCGATCAGCGTATTTGCCGAAGTTGAAGATGCGCGTTCGTTGGCTATTAGTCCAAATGGAACTGTATTCGTTGGCAACCGGGATCAGAGTAGCGTATATGCTGTGAAAGACACTGATGGAGATGGCAAAGCCGATAAGAAGTGGGTGCTTGCCAGCAAACTGAACATGCCGAACGGAGTTGCCTTCAAAGATGGCAACTTATATGTAGCTGAAGTGAGCCGTATTCATAAGTTTGCTGACATTGAGAACAAACTGGATGCTCCCAAATCTCAAATCATCTATGATAAATACCCTACCGATGCACATCACGGTTGGAAATATATAGCCTTTGGTCCTGATGGGAAATTGTATGTTCCGGTTGGAGCTCCTTGCAATATTTGTGAACCGAAAGATCCGTATGCCAGCATCACGCGGATGAATGCGGATGGCACAGGCATGGAAGTTTTTGTGCGAGGCGTTCGTAACTCGGTTGGCTTTACGTGGCATCCGGTTTCAAAAAATATGTGGTTTACCGACAATGGCCGCGATATGTTGGGTGATGACATGCCTCCATGCGAGCTAAATAGCGTAACGCTAGCAGGCCAGCATTTTGGCTATCCTTATTGCCATGGTGGTTTTATAAAGGATCCTGAATACGGTGACAAAAAACCTTGCAGTGATTTCGTAAAGCCTGCGCAAAATTTAGGTGCACATGTTGCTCCGCTTGGTTTGAAATTTTACACCGGATCTATGTTTCCATCCGAGTATCAGAATCAGATTATTCTGGCTGAACACGGTTCATGGAATCGCACAAAGAAAAGCGGCCACAAACTGAGCCTAGTAAAAGTAGATGCCAATGGAAAGGCCATTTCCTATACAACGTTTGCCAGTGGTTGGTTGGATGATGCTTCACAAAAAGTGTGGGGACGTCCGGTGGATGTATTGGTTTTGAAGGACGGTTCAATGCTTGTGAGCGATGATAAGGCTGGTGTCATTTACCGGATTACCTACAAGGGCTGATGGTACAGATGATTTCTGAGTAAAGTTTTGTATGAAAAAATCAATTTTCAAAATACTAGCCAAAGCCAATAGATTTTTAATGCCGAGTTTCGGAAAGAAAGACTTAATGAGATTGACTAAAACTGAAAAGGCAATAGTGGCTTACCGCTATTGGGTTACGATAAATGCATTGGACTAATTTTACATTTTGAACCTGAAATTATGAAAGCTATTACCACATTAATATTTGTGACGTTGGTCTCTGTAGGCTTTTCTCAAACTAAAGAAGAGCAAGAGGTATTAAGTTTAGCAAAAAGAAAATTCAGATGGATGACGGAAGCAAAATTGGATTCGCTAGACGACATTTTAGATGACCGACTCACCTATACTCATTCCAATGGGTGGATTCAGACCAAGAAAGATTTTATCGATGATTTTACCAATGGCAAACTCACGTATCATTCTATCGATGTTGCAGATTTGAAAGCAAGAATTTATCCTAATGCATCTATTGTGAATGGTAAGGGAAAATTCACTGTGACCATGAATAAAACATCCAAGGTAACTATTGATTTAGCTTTCACAGAGGTGTACGTATTGGTCAACGGTAAGTGGAGACTTGCGTCTCGTCATGCTGGGAAATTGTAAAAAGGAACAGTTAGTTGATTTCGAATATTCCTTTTCCCATTAGGTAGCCTTCCGTATAGACTTCCACCATGTATTTTCCTTCCGCATACTCAGAGCCTTTCTCATAATAGAAGGTTAGTTTTTGTTTGGTGTTGTCGAAAAGAATTTCTTGAGCTGAAGTGTAAAACTCTTCTTTTCCATCGAGGATGAAGTTGCCTGAACCGCGTGCTACGTCAAAGATCACCTGGTTGTTGCTGTCAATGATGCGGATTATAATTTTCTTTCCTTCGATAGGAGCGACTTTGTTTTCGGCAATGTTGAATTCTACTTTTAGTTTCTGGAGGTGGCGGTTTTTGAAAGGGGAGTTGCGTTCTTTACCTTTACTGTTCACGGCTTTGATCGAAATATTTTCCGCCTTTAGCTGTGAAGCAATAGCCACTTTGCTTGCAAGATCATCTTTGTTTTTTGAAAGCTGAGTAATCGAATCGCTGAGTTTGTTTTGCTTGGTTTTCAGATTTCGGTTTTCGCTGAAGAGCTGGGTGTTTACGTTTTTTAATTTCTCCATTTCTTCGTCTTTCAATTTCAAAAGTTTCTCATAGCCTTCTACACGATCCTTCAATTCCTGAAGGGCTTTTGCACTTCTCTTGCTGTTGCGCTTGAGTTCTGTTTCAACTTCAGCTTTAGCTTTTTCGAGTTCTTTCACATCGCCACCCAGTTTTTGAATCTCGGCAATCTTCTGATCCAATTCTTTTTGAATGTCCGTCAGTTTTTGCATTGTGCCTGCCAGGTCTTCTTCGGTGGTTGCCAGTTGTTGCTTCACTTCCACTTTCTCTTTGTAATCGAGATAGATTTTAACACCCTGAACAATCACGATCACCAATAAAATACCGATGATGATGTTTGATCTACTGCCTTTGGCTGGGGTTGGTTGTTGATTTTCCATAATCTGATTCAAAATACAAATTTACGTTTTCATGCTTATAGTGACCACACAAAATGTTGCTTGGTCAACGTGAGATCAAAAAACAGTAGCCCACACTTAAACATATCAACGCTGCCATACACCAATTCATTGCTCTTCATTTTTCTCCAGGCCCGGTCCATTTCTTCCGATTGATGGATGTCGTCCACTACAATGATGCCTTTGTCCGACATTCTTCTGCAAAGTAAGTTAAAGTAGTGCATAGTTGGTTCATAGCGATGGTTGGCGTCCATCAAAACAAAATCAATTTTTTTGGGGTCTTGTAAAAAATCTGAAAGTGATGAGTCCAAATTGCCCTCCACGATTCGAATGTTTTTTCTGTCAAGCGATTCAAAATTGGTTTGTGCAATATTAGCGATGTCAGAATTGCCTTCGAACGTAATTACTTTGCTATCCTTTTTTGCTGCCAAGTAAAGTGTAGTGATGCCGAACGAAGTGCCGAGTTCAAGGATCCGTCCGGCATTCAAAGAGTGAATGATCCGATAATAAAATTGACAATACGCTTTTGGGCTAAGGCTTGTTTCGGCCACTTTTGCAATGACTCTTTTGCTACCGCTAAAGTGGGGCGACTTTGCGCCAAGGTCAACTACATTAATCCTGGATTGGTTCTTTAAAAGGCGGTTACGGGTTTCTTCAATAGGAACGAACATGGCCTCATCAGTTTTTCCTTTTACAATCTGATTGTAGAAATCAAAATAAAAAGGAGAGTGAATCGAATGGTCATCTACTCGGTCGAGCCAATGAGAAACAAGGGCCTTGAATTGAAAAAAAGTTGACAAGAATTTTTTGCGAATGTGTAAAGGTAGGAATTCGGAATCAGTTTTGTCGCATAGGAGCGATCATCATAAACGCAGGAATGTTCACGCGAAACTGGGCACCATCAATGATACGCTCCATTAAATAAGATCCCACCATTTTTCCGATTCCTGATTTTAAGTTGCAGCCAGAAACATATTGATGACTTTGTCCCGGCTCAAGCACCGGCTGCTGACCCACCACTCCTTCGCCTTCTACTTCACGCGCCAAAAAACCGGCATCGCTTATATGCCAGGTTCTTCGCAAAAGTTGCACTGTAAATTCACTTTGGTTTTCGATGGTGATCCGGTAGGTAAAAACATAGTGATATTGACTCGGGCTGGAGTAGGACGGTTGATATTCCGTCTCAACTGTTACTTTTACACCTTGTGTTACTTCTGCAATCATAGTGACAATTCAAAAGTATTAAATTTTTATCTTTCTTCCGAAATTTTTTAAGATGTCTGTAGCCGTAAAAATTGCACCTTCCTGGAACGCATTATTGCGAAATGAATTTGAAAAAGAATATTTTGTTCAACTGACAGCCTTCGTTCGCAATGAGTATCAAACACATACGATTTATCCTCCCGGCAAGGAAATTTTCCGCGCCTTCGACTCTTGTTCTTTTGACGATGTAAAAGTGGTGATCATTGGCCAGGATCCTTATCACGGTGAAGGTCAGGCAAATGGATTGTGTTTTTCTGTACGCGATGGAGTGCGATTTCCTCCTTCATTGCAAAATATTTTTAAGGAAATTCAAAGTGATCTTGGAAAGTCATTTCCAAAGTCGGGTGATTTGGATAGGTGGGCAAAGCAGGGGGTGCTTTTACTCAATGCAACATTGACCGTTCGTGCTTCTGCAGCAGGTTCTCATCAAAACAAAGGTTGGGAAATTTTTACCGATGCCGTGATCAAAAGGATTTCAGATGAGAAGCAACATGTTGTTTTTCTTTTGTGGGGCGCGTATGCACAAAAGAAAGGTGAAGTAATTGATAGATCGAAGCATTTGGTGTTGATGAGTGCACATCCTTCTCCGTTTTCAGCCGACCGCGGATTTTTCGGGTGCAAGCATTTCAGCAAAGCAAACACTTATCTCTCAAGTTATGGATTGAAGGAAATAGATTGGTAGGAGAGCTTAGTGAAGGACTTCGTAGTTGATGGATAACTCTCTTTCTTTGTTATCGATGGTAACCGATTTGGTAATATTTCCTTTCTCAACCGTGAGAATTGTCTCTTTTTCAAATCGCGAATTATAGTTTTCATGTTCGTATTCCAGCATCTTGCCTTGCGGGATTCTCAATTTGCCTGAAAACCAACTTGCTTTCACAGGATGATAAGCTGATTTTCTGAACAGGTTGTTGATAGTACATGCCACTCGCTTTTTTTTGAAGAAGAGATTACGTTTAAAGTAATTTCCATCTATGCTTAGTAAATAAAGTTCCTGTCCTTTGACGTCCCACTTGGCCACGTATCCGCGCAGACAATTGTAGCGTGTACAAAATGAGAGTCTCTTTTTATGAGCATTTAACCAAAATTGCTCCAACGGATTTGTGAAAAGATCAAGCCACTTCCCCTCTATAAAAATCTTATCTGGAAGCTGAGCAGAGACAATTCCTTTTTGATGAAACTTTTCAGAAAGCATGAGGCAAATTTATCTGGTCACTTTGATCACCTCGATTTCTGATTCTATGACGCGTCTGATCACTCTTTGAATGGCTCGATCTCCGGCTATTCAGTGTGCCAGTTAATTTCAAGAAAGTGTATTCATATCTTTTTATAAATGAAAACCAGCTTTAGAGATGTTACTTTACCGAAGTTTCATGCATTTCGTCCGGGCTAGTTGATAAAAAAACGCTTAAAGTCATGATTTTTTCTAAGTTCGGGTTACCAAAACACAATAAACCATAAGCCCAATGAGCATCAATAAAAAATTGAACCTCTGGCTTGCGATTGGCATGCTTGCTTTAATGGTGGCAATCTTAGCTGCTTGTCAGAATGAATCTTCGAAAGAGACAATGGCGGCTCGCGTTCAGCAATCTTCGAAAGCTGCACAAGACAATAGCCAAATGCTGGGTGTAATTCAGGATGTAGCCAGTGTCACTGCGAGTGCATTTGCAAGTCAAGGAATCTCTGGCGGAAGAGTTGCTGATGGGCATGATGAAGACAATAACGATTTTGGTTGCCGCCCTGAAATTACCAATCATATTAAAGTTGTAAGAAGCAATCGCGACAGCCTTGTACTTTCAGGAACGTTTACTATTGATTTTGGTGATGGCACCGGTTGTGCTGATTCCGTTGAGATGAGGAAAGGAAAGATTGTTGACTCGCTGATGTTGATTATTACATTTAAAGACTCAATCACTTTTACCTCTTTTGAAAGCATTGCGTTCATTGGTTATGAGAAGGATTCAGTGCAGTTGGACGGATCAATCACAATCACAGCAGCTACCGGATCGCCAACTGTTATAAAAGTAAATGAAACAAAAACGCGTTTCGGAGATGGCTCTTCTATCCTATGGCAAGGTGATTTGGTTTTCACAATCAACAGAGCTTCTCATCACAGCAATCATGTAAGTTCCGTTTCAATTACAGGATCGTGGAGCGGAATCTCACGGCATGGAGATACATTTTCGGCCGCGATTACAGCTCCGATTGTCTATCGCTCCGATTGCTTTGGTCATCGGCATAAATTACTTCCTGTTTCGGGAACTATAGAAGTGACTACGAATGGAGTTGTTTCAACCATTGACTATGGCAATGGCACCTGTGACAAAACCTATACCATCACAACGGCAGGAGTCACCACCGACTATCATTTTGGGTAATAAAAAAATCTGGAATAGCTTGAGAGAAAGAGGCATTTTTCAATGTCTATTTTTCTTTATTTATCTCCACGATAATTTTCTCCAGATGATTTGAATCTTGAAAATATTATTTAGGAATGATTTTGATGCAGGTTTCGTAGTTGGAGAAATGTATCCCGGCATCAGGCGAGGGTCAACTAGTCCATTCATGGTGTAAAATGATGCTTGACGTATGTTCTCTTTAATTGTTGTCATAAGCGTAATTCAAAATTTCAACTCTTCAATTCTTTGTTAAGGCATTTAATGCGCGCCAATTTTGACGCAAGTTGCGCATAATGACAAAAGAAGGGGCATTTATGTAAGGATATCCACTTGCAAACAATTGCAACGCGTTCAAAATAAAAATTCACGCAAACGTGTGAGGATTTGAATGCTTGGGCTTTTGGTTCCCTTTGGGGTATTGTGGATGCGCTAAGGACTCAGCTCTTAAATCTGTCTCTACCCTTATGAAAAATTTCCCGATTAAGATATTTACCTGTAAACATAGCTCCAATCATCAGCGCGACAATGATGAGAGCTTCGTACCATTCCATGCACTTTTTCTTTTTAAAGCCAAGTATCTTACAAGTTAAAGAGGATTTATGGATATAAAAATCTAGATCGTTTTATCCTATTCAAGTCAATAAAAAAAGCCCCAACGCCTTCGGGGCTTTTTTTAACTTGCAGTTGGCTTTTAATCTACGTGAGGGCAATGTAAACAGGGGGTTTAAGACAGGTCAACCGCGTATGGGAGTAAGTCCTATTTTATTTTAAAAAAGTTTCACAAGTATAAAAAAGAAAGAGCGTGCAGGCGCCTCCCGCACGCTCATATCATCAACCTAAACCCCAAACCTCAGCAATCAGATCAATTGCTGGTATATTTTGAGTCGCCCAAAGTGGCGTGTGCTGCTGCCAACCGTGCTACTGGTACGCGTGGCCCACTGCAGCTTACATAATTCAATCCAATACTATGACAGAATTTAATCGATTCCGGGTGACCGCCATGCTCACCACAGATTCCAACCTTCAAGCCTTGCTTTGCTTTGCGACCATCATCTACGGCAAGCTTCATCAACTTACCCATTCCCTTCACATCCAGCACTTCGAAAGGATTATCTTTCAATACACCTTTGGAAATGTAGAAGGGAAGGAATTTGTTTTCTGCGTCTTCGCGTGAGAAGGAGAAAGTAGCCTGTGTTAAATCATTTGTGCCGAAGGAGAAGAAGTCGGCCACGTTGCCAATCTCTTCTGCTTGCAGGCAAGCACGCACTGCTTCGATCATCGTTCCGAATTTGAATCGAAGTTGGATTTTCTTTTCGGCTTCAAGTTTTGTTTTTGTTTCTTCAACAAAGGTTTTCACTTGCACCAATTCTTCGGCTATTGCCACCTGAGGTACCATAATCTCGGGATGTACATCAATGCCAGCAACCTGGCACTCTGCGGCTGCTTCAAGGATTGCTTGAATTTGCATGCGATAGATTTCTGGGAAAGTCAATCCCAATCTTACTCCGCGGTGGCCGAGCATCGGGTTCACTTCGTGCAATTCTTTTACTTTCTTCAGCATCAACTCTTTTTTCTCGATTGCTTGTTCTACCAACTCTACTCCATTTAAATTGAAAGGAGCCGGGGATTTTTCGGCAATCTTCAAATCTGCATTCAACAAGCGGAGGCTTCCGTATAAATCAGTAAGTCCACTCAGAGTAGTTTTCAAATGGATCAGCCGTTCGATTTCATCTTTCAGAACTTCTTCGGTAGGAAGGAATTCATGAATAGGAGGGTCCAACAAACGGATTGTCACCGGGCGCGGAGCCATGACCGTAAGTATCGATTTGAAATCTTGCTTTTGAATATCGCGCAGCCTGTCGATCGCACTTTGTCTTGCTTCGTCAGTAGCAGCAAGGATCATCTCAACCACAATCGGCAGGCGATCTACATCATTAAACATTCTTTCAGTGCGGCATAAACCAATACCCATCGCACCAAAGCTCAATGCTTTTGCCGCGGTGGCCGGTGTGTCGGCATTCGCCATCACTTTCAATTTAGAAACTTCATCGGCCCAGCTCAAGAGCGTTTTTAACTCATCAGAGAAAGTTGGTTCAACCGTTGGAATGATTCCCTGATAAACATTTCCGGTGCCGCCATCGATGGTGATGTAGTCGCCTTCGTGCAAAATCTTTTCACCGATTTTTGCAATACGCAATTTCACGTCCACATGAATTCCTTCGGCTCCTGCCACACATGGTTTTCCCATGCCGCGAGCCACTACTGCTGCGTGCGAAGTTTTTCCACCACGACTTGTAAGCACGCCTTGTGATGCAAAGAATCCGTGGATGTCTTCGGGCTTAGTTTCCTCACGAACTAAAATCACCTTTTCTCCTGTGCGACCGAGCAATTCAGCGCGATCCGCATCAAAGACAATATGACCAGACGCTGCTCCAGGAGAAGCAGGGAGACCTTGGGCAAGCGGGGAAATTTTCTGAGAAGCATCCAAACGTGGGTGCAGAAGTTGTTCGAGCATTTCTGGTTTGATGCGTAGTAAAGACTGATCGCGTGTGATCAAACCTTCACGCACCATTTCTACAGACGTGCGCACCATTGCGGTGGTGTTCATTTTGCCGTTGCGGGTTTGCAAGCAATAGAGCACTCCTTTCTCTATAGTATATTCAAAATCCTGAACTTCTTTGTAATGGCTTTCAAGTTTATTGCGCAGTTCTTCAAGTTGTTTGTAGAGTAATGGCATTTCGTTAACGAGTTCGCTCACCGGTTTTGGAGTGCGGATGCCAGCTACCACATCTTCGCCTTGCGCATTAGTAAGATATTCACCGAACATTACATTTTCTCCTGTGCCGGGGTCACGAGTGAAACCTACACCTGTTGCGCAGTCGTTGCCCATGTTTCCGAATACCATCATCACTACGTTCACTGCGGTACCATTGGCCATAGCCGGAGTGATTTTGAATTCTCTTCTATAATCAACGGCACGTTTTCCCATCCATGAATTAAAAACGGCTTTGATTGCAATCTCTAATTGTTCATACACATCTTCCGGGAATGGCCGGCCGAGGTATTCATTCACTACATTCAAAAAGCGTTCACTGATTTCTTTCAGGTGTTCGGCATTCAAACCGATATCCACTTTCACACCTGCTTTTCTTTTCACTTCTTCAAAATGCTTGTCAAATTTTTCATCCGGAACTCCGAGCGCTACTTTCCCGAATAACTGGATGAATCGTCTGTAGGCATCATAGCCAAATCGTTCGTTGTTGGTTTGTTTGATTAATCCAACCAATGTCTTCTTATTCAAACCAAGGTTCAAAATTGTATCCATCATCCCCGGCATCGACATCGCAGAGCCAGAGCGAACAGAAACAAGGAGAGGGTTTTTTTCATCTCCGAATTTTTTACCGGAACGTTTTTCAATTTCTTTAACATGAATGCGAACGTCTTCCATCACTGAAGCAGGAAGTTCACGTTTTGGAGAATCAAGATATTCGAGACAGGCTTCGGTAGAAATCACGAAGCCGGGAGGAACGTTCAATCCGATTTGTGTCATTTCGCAAAGGTTCGCGCCTTTGCCACCGAGTAGTTGTTTATTTTTTCCGTCTCCCTCCTGAAAGGAGAAAACGTATTTGTGATCTTCGAGAAGGGCATGCTCAGCAGCAGTTGCTTCCATTTCCATCGTTTTCATAGTCCGTTGGGGTTTTAATTATTACGATATGAAGGTAGTTGGCCGGACTGGCACAAGGCATGACCTATGTTGGACGCACGAATGATTTTGATCAGCAAGTGCTAAACCCAATTTTGATTTTTCAATCAATGGGTAAAGTACCAACCGATTTTCAATGAAGCTTCAGGAGTGAATAAAGGTGGGTTGAAAGAAGATCCATCAACGGTGACAGTTTCCGCCCCACCAATACGCCAATGCAGGCCTGCCCACGGGCAGAGATAAAACCTTTTTGCGAAGTACCAGTTGTAGCCAATGCTGCCGTTCAGCATGGTATTTTGATAATTGGCTGTTCCTATTTTTAGATTGCTTTGAATACTGCTGTTCCAAAGTACAATTCCTGCCCCGAGATGCCATCCGGAAAAATCTTCTTTGAGAAAATAATCACCCAATAGCGCATAGGCGGTGACGATATTATTTGTGAATCCATTTGGCACAATGAAAGACGGCTTGTTTACATGCGCCATCAATGCCCGGCCGCGAAGATGAGATTTCCCTAACCACATGGCTGCATAGTATCCGCCCGTTAGGTATGGCAGAAAATCTTGTTCAACGCCAATGGTAACTGATTTTTTCTGGCTAAATGATTCACTCGGCAAATTGATCACCAGGACTAGCGTGATGGTTGTAATTGATAGAAATGAAAATGCGTTCTTCATCTGGGTGGGATATTAATTCAAAGTAAGCCTAACTCATGTTCTGACTTTTGGATTTTTGTCATGTTTTTGAGATGACATTTGTCATCAATGGATTTTAAAAAAGAAACGGGTAAGGAATTTCGGACCCGTTTTTTCTTTTCAAAGCAAAAAATGAATTAGAAACGATTGATTTTTGACATTTGCGGGTAAAGATTTTTTAGGAACATCATCTGTTAAAAAAAATCTATATTTAAGGAAGCCAATGGCTACTTGAGATTAAAATCCTTACCTCACCGTTTTCGGTTTTAGCATCAGGTTCATTGGTGATCTATAGTAATGGCAACCTTTAATAACCAAACCCATGATTAATGAAATTAAACTCGCCCTCGATCGGGAAATTCCAGATGACTACGTGATCAAAAATGTGGCCGGAGTCGGCATGGTAAAAAGTGAAAAGACAAGCAACCCAGAGTATATCACTGTGCCAAGACGTATGGAAGAGAACCGACTGTACCTTTCAAAAATTTGTGAGCTTTTCAATAGCAAGCCAGTGTGGTACAGAACGGATGATACTCCGACCTATCGCGCAAATAAATTAATGGGCACCGAGCGTGTGATCGAAGAGGAGAATCCATTGATGGGACTTCGTGGAATGAGGCGCTCACTTTTCTTTGCAGACACATTCCGCAAGGAGATTGAGATGTTTTTGTCAGTGAAAGATCAACATGCAAATGTTAATCTACTTCTTCCTGTGGTGCATGATAAGTTGCAGGTGATCGAAGCACAAAAAATATTGAAGGAATATAATTATCAGGGACGCCTTGGCATTATGTTGGAGATCCCTTCGGCAGTACTGACTGTGAATGAATTCATCGATCTCGGAATCAGTTATTTCATGGTGGGCATTAATGATCTCACATCGTTTACACAAGGTATTTCACGCAGAGATACTTCAGTAAAAGACATGATCAATTATCAACATCCGGCTATTGCTTTCTTGCTTAATTACTTGAAAAAATACCATACTCCCGATATTGACATTGTCATCGGAGGTGAGATTGGACCAAACGTTGACTTCTACAAGTCGTTTGAATTCAATGCGCTTGCTGTGCCCTACAAAGACTTGGACAAAGTGCTGCAGCCTGCTCCTGTTTTGGTTAACCCATGAATTGAGCAATCAACCGATGAAAATGATGGGTGCCGGGTTCACGCGTGACTGAATATCTTCCGTAGTTGTAAAAGCGCGAACGAATTCCTTTCTGAACATTCTGCACCACATCTTCATCTTCCATTTCAACTTTATGTAAATCTGCGCCAGCCCCCTGGCGCAGTTTGCTCTCGTCCCATACATAGGAGAGAAAAGAAACTTTTGTTTTGCTCACCCCTAATGGACGCACCACATTGACGGATAGCCCCCACGGGTAAAAATTAAACATCATATTCGGGAACACCCAGAAGTAATAGCCCGCCACGCGCTTGCCGTTATCGGGCGATGATTTCGGAAGATCAAAAACAAGCTCACCTTCTTTGCCAATGCCGAGTTGCAAATTGGAATACTTGTGAAGCTCGACTGAATAATTTCCATAATCAATAACAGCGTTCAGTCCGGCATGAACGAACGGAATATGAAATCCTTCCAAGTAGTTCTCGCAATACAAAGCCCAGTTGGCATTTATGACATAATCGTTTGAAAGATCTGGCCGGAACATAAATTGATCGAACGGCATCCAGCTCACCCGCTGAAACATATCGTCAAAAAAATCTGAAGCAGGCGCTATTGGATTTAGCGATGTAAAAAGCCACTTGCCAAAGGTGTGCAGGGGCAATGAATGCAGGTTGTCAGCCTCAGAGGGGAAATTGTTTACTTCCTTAAACTCGGGCATGGAGAGAAATTTTCCATTCAATCCAAATCTTCGTCCATGATATTTGCAACGGATGTCGTTGAGTTTGCAAGGTCGCTCTACCATCAGGTTGCCACGATGCGTGCACACGTTGCTAAGACAATACAATTTTTCGTCCTTGTCTTTTGAAAGCAGGAGAGGCTCATTTAAAAAATTCTCGAGCAAGTTTACAGGAGTGGTCCAGCCTTTTTCTTTCACTTGATCCAAGTCGCCTACAAATTGCCAGGTGTTGGCAAATATCTTCTCCTTTGATTCTTCAAAATACTTCTTGCTTAGATAAAAAGAGGTGTCGATGGTTTTTGCATCGGCAATGTTTGTGTCAACATGGAAGGTAGCCATGGAATAAAATTTTACTAAACCTACATGAATGAACAGAGAGAAACAAGTTATCGAATTCGGACTATAATTTTATTTGAGCCGTAAAAAGAACTCCAAAATTCCGTGTGTCCGGCCTATCCAAATAAGTGAGCCTATGCACAAAATCAACCCGCAGAAATTTGAAGATATTTTCAATTCCATAACCTGCTTCAATATAAGGTGTGCCTGTGAAGTACCCGGCAGGAAGTGCAGCCTTGCCATCAGGTGTGGTGAGCGAAATCAACTTCTTGTTGCTGGATCGCATATCGCCCACTATGATGTTTGTGGTAGCGACAACCCGCCACTTCAATTTATGTAGAATAGGTAGTCGATTAATTAAAAAACCTTCGAGAAATTGGCGATAGTTAATACCTACATACTGATCGCTCGTAAACTCGCCAAAATTCATCAGGTTGTTAGCCACTGGTGAATAAACGTGGGAGTGATTTGCCTGGTGTACGGCCAACAGAGGATAAGGCAAGTCATTAAAAATATATTCACTGGTCAGGTTTAAGAAGCCAACGCCCAAGGGGCCCGTGCGGATTCTTCTAGAAATGCCTAAAAACACTTTGTCGTAATCAAATTCTCCTGAGAGAAGCCCCTTCACCCCGTGGGTGTACCTTAGGGTTAACACGGGCCACTTGTGGGTACCCAAACTAATGCGTTCGTTTTTATTTTGAATAAATGTTTCGTCCTTTGCGTAACGCGACTCAAGAATAAATTCTGAGAAGGAAAAGTTGCTGCCTACTTGCGTTAAGTCGGTTGGACTTTTGTAGTAACCAAAATCATAGGTCGGTTCAAAATTGCGGGTGCGAAAGGCTACTTTTTGAGAGAATCCCTTGAAGAATTCCCGCTGGTAAGCAAGGTATTGTTCGTCAAAGTAATAGGCTCTTCGAATAATACCCCATCTTACAGCTACACGAAAGAGTGGATTCGCCAGCAACGATTCATCATCAATGCCCAGCCGCATCATATCATGGCGCGATCGGAAGGTGAGGGTAGTCCAATGCTTGGTTGAAATTATGTGTGTGGCCTGCCCCAGGTATTTGAACTTTTGGTCTGCAAAACCATAAGCCAGGTTAGCAGTGTAGATCCATTTCTTACTGAAGTCGTAGGTGGTTTTGAAGCCAAACTGCAAGCGCCATCCTTCTATCGTGTTCCATGCAAACGTATTGATGTAGGGACCCAGTTTTACTTTGCCAACTTTGTAATGCCCGTCAATAATCAACTGTACAATATCTGTGTAAGTCTTAACAATCGGAATGTTTTTTAACGTATCGATCATTTTATAGACATTCTTCTCGACTGCACTTAGTGGCTCGTGGCGAAGTGTGTCCCAATATTTTTCCTCTTCGTAATTACGCGCATCTTCCACCACTTCAATGTTGCGTTCAAAAAAAGAAGGTGGTTTCGGGTTGCCCACCAAAAAATTTCGATTGCTCGTATAAAACTTGGCGATCATCCCTGCGGAGTTAGGAGTGAGTTCTCCAATATCGATAAGGATACGGTTTTTACTCGGCAACCAGGGTCCTTCACTCGTGGCTTTCAATTCTTGTTGAATGCGAATGCGATCAATAAAATTAACATCTGCTTTATTGCTAACCGTTGCATCAATTTGCCTGACAGCATATTCCTTTTTTGTGATCCACATGGTGCCAGTGAAAGCCAGTTGCTCAGGGCTTTGCGGATAGAAATCAATTTTGTAACAAAAATCATCACCCACCATCATACTGTCCAGCAGATCATATTTGTAATACAATCGCCACCCATCGGCAATGGGCGATACAAATTCCTTTCTTAGAATGCCGAGCCAGTTTTGATAGAAGTTGTACTCCTGCAGCGAAGAACCAATCATCTGTGTAAGCGTGCTCCCATCCTGAACACCCACACCACTGATTTTACTTTTCTCAATGATTTCTTTTTTCAGGCTGGGTTCGCTGCGATAGTAATTTTTAGAAACACTTTCGGTAATGAACAACGGAAGGATGGGTTTGCCATCTTCTCCGGCAATTCGCTGCACGCTATCAAGAACCTGAGCGATTTTCTTCATTACCTTTTTCTCTCGGAGCTTATCGGTGATGTGATCAAGGTCCAGTTCCATTTTTGAATACGTGTCATATTCGTATCCTGACAAGGAACGTTTGTCATTTTTGCTTTTGTTATCGATTACTTTTCGGATGATCGGGAAGGCTGGATTTTCGCCTGCTTTCACCACTACTTCCTGCAGGTTGGTAACGGCTTCTGCTAATTGAAAGTTAATAACTTGCTTGATGCCTGCTTTAACTGCCTTTGTCTTGGTGATATAGCCGACATACGATGCAACAAGGGAGTCAACTTTTCCCAATGCTTGCACGGTAAATTTCCCATCAAAGTCAGTAGTTGCGCCTACGTTGGAACCTTTAAAAAACACGTTCACAAACGGAATAGGGTCACCGCTGGAAGCCTCCGTTACTTTACCTGTGATAACTGTTTCTTGTGCGAAAAGCGAAAAGGAGAAAAAAAGAGAACAAAATGTGAGGATGAACTTCATGAAAGTGCAGATGCTGTCGCGAAAAAGCAAAAAAATGGCTAATAATTATAAGTTTAATGGTTCTTTTTTTCCCATTTGGGGTGGTGCCGTGTTGAGCACATACAAATCAATGACGGCACGTGTCCGGGCAAGATATTCACGCACTTTCATTTTCAGGGAAATTTCATTTTGGGGTTCTTTTGCTGCGAGTGCCATGGCATCAATGTGATAATAATTACTGATGAATAGAGCCCGATAACTGTGAAATGGTTGGGTAATGATCAAAATTTTTTCTTGCCCGAAAATTTCTTTGCTTCTCAAGATGGAGTCTAACGTGCGAAGGCCGGCCAGGTCGAGTGTAATAGCTTTTGCAGGCACACCTCGTTTAATTAATGCTTTTTGCATCTCAGCCGGTTCGTTGTAATATTTCGATGAGAGATTGTCGCCACTTAAAATGAAGTGTACAATTTTGCCCGACTGATAGAGATCGGCAGCAGCATCAATCCTGTTTTCGAAAAAGGGATTCACTTGTCCGCTGGTAAGTTTGCTGCTGGTGCCCAATACCAATGCCACGGAATGATCTTCCACTTCCTGGATATTGGTGAGAAGAAATTTTTCGGTGCTCATGACCACCCAAATATTGGTGAGGGTGATGAGCAGAAGAAAAAAAAGAAGTAAAGAAACAAAAGTGCGTTTAGTCACTCGCCACCATTTCATGCCAGTTGAATTAAAGCCAATAACAAAATTACTGAATCGTTTTCAGAAATTCTTTTTCCAGAAGATTAGAATTGCGTACCGATTTTCTAACCCATTGCAGAAGAATGGTTTCTTTTTCTTCGTCAGTCAGCCTCCAGTTAACTTCCGATTGACGTAGTTTGGTGAGAAGCACATTCAAACAAATGGCTGCACTCACCGAAATGTTAAGGCTTTCGGTGAAACCCACCATGGGAATAAAAACTTTTTTGTCTGCGTGTGCTTTTGCAAATTCTGAATTGCCATCGGCCTCGCTCCCCATTACCAATGCAATTTTTTCTTCGATAGGAATGTCGTTGATTGAAACTCCTTCCGGTGATGGATCAGCGACCAATAGTGTATATCCTTGCGATTTTAGTTTTGAAAAACAAACTGCTGTGTTATTGATGTTCTTTTCTTTGTAGCGATGGATGTCAATCCATTTGTTGGATCCTTTCAATACTTTTTTGTTAACTCCGTATTTGCTTGTGTTTTCAATGATATGAATTTCTTGCACGCCCATACACTCACACGTGCGTACCGCAGCACTCGCATTTTGTGACTGATAAATATCTTCCAGCACCAAAGTCACATGACGTGTGCGCTGCGCTAAAACACGCTGCATGAAATCTTTTTTGTGATCAGTGATAAACTGATTGAGATGCTGAAGGAGAGTAGCGCTCATGCCGAAAGATTGTAAAATATTTTGGTTTATCTGAAGGTAAAATAACAGAACTTACCTGCGACCTTGGATTCACAAAATGAAGTCATTTCTTAACGCTTCATTTTTCGCGATCGATTTGGTTATTTTTTTACTTATTATCCCAATTTATTAAGTTCGCTGAATTGAACAGTATAGGTATAAATCTTTTTCTTTCTGTTTTATTTTTTTGAAGTAAATCGAAGAAGGATCGTAAATTTGGCTTGAAAGTTCAATAGGAGAAAACGTAATTCCAATGTGGATGAGAACCCTAGTGCAAATCCTTTTCGCAATGATAATTTTCGATTCATCGTTTTCGCAACCATCAGTAAAGTATTTAGCGCTTGGAGACTCCTACACTATTGGGGAAAGTGTATCTGAAGCCGAACGCTGGCCAAATCAATTGGCTGAAAAATTGATTCAGAAAAAAACTCCCGTTTCCAAACCAAGAATCATTGCTACTACTGGCTGGAGAACTGATAACCTTAGTAATGCGATGGCCATCGCAAAACTGAAATCTGAATACGACCTCGTTTCTCTCTTAATCGGTGTCAATAATCAATACCAAGGGAAACCGGCTGAGCAATATGCCAAGGAATTTGAAGAACTATTGAAAACCGCCATTGCGCTTGCAAAGGGAAATGTTGATAATGTTTTTGTGGTCTCTATTCCTGATTACGGCTATACTCCATTCGGAGAAAAGAAAAAGGAAAAAATCTCACAAGAGATTGATGAATTTAATGCCCTTAACAAAAGGATTTCTGATCAATACAAAGTTAAATATATCAACATCACAGATATTTCACGAAGGGGGCTGGAAGAGCCCGCTCTTGTTGCGGGTGATGGACTTCATCCTTCCGGAAAAATGTATGGATTGTGGGTTGACCGAATCGTCAAGGCCATCGCACCTTAGATTTTATCTTTTAGAAAGACGCTCAGCTTTTTAGCGATGATCTTGTGTCCTTCAGCATTCGGGTGAATACCATCGGCTTGATTTAATTTTTCAATTCCACCAACACCATCAAGCAAGAAGGGATAGAGGGCCGCTTTGTTTTTGCTTGCTAATTCCGGATAGATTTTTTTGAATCCCTCAGAGTATTCTTTCCCCATGTTAGGTGGCACCAGCATTCCGGCCAACACAATTTTTGCATGGGGGAATTTAGATTTTACTTTATCAATAATGGATTGAAGATTTATTCTGGTTTGATCCAACGGCAATCCGCGAAGGCCATCATTGGCTCCAAGTTCTAAAATAAATAAATCTACATTTTGTCGTAGCGTCCAGTCAATTCGCGAAAGTCCTCCTGCCGAAGTTTCTCCGCTCAATCCGGCATTGATTACCTTCACATTTTTTCCAAGTTTTGTCAATTCACTTTCAATGAGCGCTGGAAATGCTTCCTTAGGTGAGAGGCCATAACCTGCCGTGAGGCTATCACCATAAAACAAGATGTTTTTTTGGGGAGCAGATTGAAACTGAGCGAATGAGAACAGCAAAAGCGGAATTGTAAATCGATTGGAAAACCAAATGGAAATTGATGGAATTGGCTGCATGATGACTTTGTCGTAAATAGAGGGCAATTTATTTTCATGTTAAATGTAGGATGTTTAAATTCATTGTGAAATTATTTCGGTTATGAGCATTCGGGAATTATTAGATCTTTTTTTTGACGGAAAGGCAACTGCCAAGAGCCACATGAAAAACCTTATTGAAATGGCAGCGGTTGACGGCCACTTTGATACCGAGGAGCAGGCGCTGCTGAGTAATCTTGCCCGCAAGAATAACGTCTCCGAATCGCAGTTGCAAAAAATCAAGGAGAACCCGGGAAACATTAAATTCGAATTACCTACTGACAGACGCGAGAGGTTTCACCAGTTTTATGATCTTGTTCACATGATGAGTGTTGATAAATCGATCCATCCAGAAGAAATGAAACTTTGTAATCTGTATGCCATTCGATTTGGTTACAAACGCGAGAAGGCTACGGAACTTATTGAGACCATTCAAAGCAACATTAAATATGGCCAGGGGCATGATGAAACCATGAGCCGTGTAAGTCTTTTAATTTCCTGAATAGCCTAGATGTTTCGCAATGTTTATTTTTGAGCGACTATTTCATTGATCATGTCGCTACTCTCGATTAGAAAAAATATTTACACCTCTTTGCTTGTTTATTTGTTGGCCATCATGGTTCTATTCACCGTGTCGCGCCTCGGCTTTTATTTTTATAACCTTCCCTTTTTTGAGGGAATGAGTGCGGATCGATTCACAACGATTATGTTGGGAGGATTGAGATTTGATCTCACAGCTACCCTTTATTGTAATTCGCTTTTAGTGCTTTTGATGATTTTGCCTTTCCCGTTTCGCTTTAGCGAGTGGTTCAAAAAAATAATCAAATGGGTGTTTCTGAGTACAAACTCTCTTGCCTTTGCAGTGAATACAGCGGATTTTATCTATTACAGGTTTACTCTTCGAAGAACAACCATCAGTATTCTCAGTCAGTTTGAGAACGAACACAATTTGTTCTCATTGTTCTTTCGGTTTTTGTGGGATTACTGGTATGCGGTGATTTTTTGGATCGCCATGGTTGCCATTCTTTATTTTGTTCAGCGAATAAATAAATATGAGGGGCCACAAATTCAAAATAAGAAAGTGTTTTACCTCGGTGGACTGGCTTCGATGTTGCTGATTATTTACTTGTTTGTGGGTGGAGTGCGCGGAGGTTTCCGCCACAGCACGCGACCAATTACTATCAGCAATGCTGCTGCTTATGCAGAAGATCCAAACGATATTAATCTTGTTTTGAATACACCATTCGCATTACTGAGAACAGCCAAGGCAGTGGTGATTCAAAAAGTACACTACTTTGATTCACAGGCTGAGTTAAATAAGATTTTCAACCCAATACATACACCGCAGGTAGTTGGAGAGATAAATAAGAAAAACGTAGTAATCCTGATTATCGAGAGTTTTTCCAAAGAATTTGTTGGAGCCTATAATCACAACCTGAAAGATGGGAAATATAAGGGCTACACACCCTTTCTGGATTCGCTGATTGGAGTAAGTGAAGCATACCAAAACTCTTTTGCCAACGGACGCAAGTCGATCGATGCGATGCCTTCGGTAATCAGCAGTTTGCCATCGCTTGAGATTTCTTATGTGCTGTCACATTATTCAGGAAATAAAATTGAAGGACTTCCGAGCTTGCTCAGGAAGGAAGGTTATTACACGGCTTTTTTTCATGGCGCGCCTAATGGTTCGATGGGGTTTGATGCCTTTGCCAAGCAAAGTGGGTTTGAAAGCTATTTTGGAAAAACAGAATACAATAATGACGATGACTTTGATGGCATTTGGGGAATTTGGGACGAACCGTTTCTTCAGTTCTTTGCCGGCAAAATGAATACCTTTCGCGAGCCATTCTTTACTACACTGTTTACCGTTTCTTCGCACCATCCTTTCAAAGTTCCCTCCAGGTACGAGAATAAATTCAAGGGTAGTGTGAACCCAATGTTGAAAACGGTAGAATACACCGACTACTCTTTGAGGAAATTTTTCGCCACAGCGAGCAAGATGCCTTGGTTTAAGAATACGATTTTTGTAATTACGGCTGATCACACTTCGTCTGAAATTGAATTGTCAGAATACAACACATCGTGGGGTTATTATTCAATTCCAATCGTTTTTTATGATCCGTCTTTAACTGAAAAAGGAATCAGGGAAGGTATGGTTCAGCAAATCGACATCATGCCTACTTTGTTAGGATTGCTAAATTATGACAAACCTTTTTTTGCTTTTGGGCGAGATATTCACCGGGAAGATATTCGCCCTTTTGCAATCAATCATTCGAATTCATTTCAGTTTTTCACTGGTCATTACTTACTTCAGTTTAATGGCCAAAAAAGTACGTCATTGTACAATTTCAAAAATGATCTTTATTTGAAAAACAATTTGTTGATGGTGGAAAAGGATAGTGTAAAAATTTTTGAAGAGCGTTTGAAGGCTTTTATCCAACAATACAACAACCGGATTGTTGATAATGCTTTGACGATAGGATCAAAAAAATAAAGCCTTCCTAGGAGAGAAGGCTTCATTTCAAAAAAAATTATCCGTGCTTTATTTGACAAAAAACTTATGTGCTCTGTCCATTAATAGCTTTCTATCGGCTGTTATCGTAGGATCACTGTAGATACGTGAAGATAATTCAGCAACTACTCCTTTTTTGTAACCAAGTTTTGCAGCAATACTTTCGCAAAAGTTGATTTCACTTTTAAAAACCTGACCATCGGCCTTCATGAGTTGAACAAGGTGATAAAGGTTTTCGAATTTTTGATCTTCGGTCAGCGTATCAAGATCTCCGATAGGTTTTGGCTTTTTCAGCATACTATCTACTTCTTCAGCAGTCATGCCGTTTGCTTTGCCAATAAGATGAATTATTTTCGCCTCCTTTTCGGCCACCTTGCTGTCGCTGGCTGCCAGGTTAATTAAAACATTTAGTTGTTCTTTAATCATGATGTGAATTAATTTGCCTCGAAATTATTGTGTTCAGAGTTCTAATTTAGGTAAAAATAAAATAATTCCTTACACGGTAAAAAAAATAATACTATTGGAGGATGCAACCTATTGATTGGTAGGCGGTCATTTAAGCAAAACAT
Source organism: uncultured Ohtaekwangia sp. (assembly GCA_964510765.1). Lineage (GTDB taxonomy): Bacteria > Bacteroidota > Bacteroidia > Cytophagales > Cyclobacteriaceae > ELB16-189. Next base: position 59,253 of record CAZECP010000013.1, read on the forward strand.
TTTTATATGAGAAAATTGTTAGTTGGACTTTTCGCACTGATGACAGGGTTGGCATGGGCACAGCAGAGTGAAGTAAGATCATTGGGTTCGTTTAAAAGCGTGAAGGCTTCCCAGGCTATTGATGTGTACCTGAAAAAAGGGGATAAGGAGAGTGCCCGGGTGGAAGCCAGTGGTGTTGATTTGAGAGATGTGGCTACCGAGGTAGAAGGCTCTTCTCTCCGCGTCCGTTTGAAAGATAACCACTCTTGGAAAAAAGTTAACGTTAAGGTTTATGTAACGTATGTTTCTATGGAAAAAATTGCTGTGAATTCAGCGGCAAGCGTTTTTTCTGAAGGACCAATCAAATCCAATCGCATGGATATCTCCGCATCCAGTGCAGGCTCTGTTGAAGTCAACTTAGAATGTTCTGACGTGACGGTGGATACCTCAAGTGCCGGTGGCGTAGTGATAGAAGGTAAAACAACTCACCTTCAAGTTGAGGCAAGCAGTGCGGGAACTGTTGATGCGTATAACCTGGAAGCTGAATCAGTAAATGTGGAGGTTCATAGCGCAGGCTCAGCTAAAATTTCGGTTTCTAAAGAATTGGAAGCCAGTGCCAGCAGTGGAGGCTCTGTCAAATACCGAGGAAACCCATCGCACACCAATACTCATTCAAGCAGTGGTGGTTCTGTTAAGAAATCCAGTTAAGGTTTTTTTTGACCTTTCTGCCTTGCGAATTGATTTGCCATCTTCCTGGCGAATCAATTCCCAATTTTGCCAGGCTTTATAAAAATTCTTGATGTAAAATTCGTTGCTGGAAAAGGGAAAATCGAAGTTCCTTTTTGTGCCGGAAATATTTATCATAAATCAAACATTTGCTCCCTTAGACGAGACAAGGGCACATTTAGTTTAAAGGATGCAAATTCTTTTCGATGGTAATCCATTTTTTGAAGACGAAATAGTAAAGGCAGAAAGACACAGTCGATCCGATAAACATCCCGGCAAACACATCAAATGGGTAATGGACTCCGAGATAAACACGCGAGGCAGCTACTGTAAGTGCCCACGCAAACGATAGAAATGCAACCCACTTGCGATCCTTGAAATATAAGATGGTGAAAGCCATAGCTGCAGCAAACGCCTCGGTGGTATGGCCGCTTGGAAATGAATAACCTCCGCCCACACTTAGTTGAACAATCCTGCTATCAACCTCATAAGGTCGCGGTTCTAAAAAAGTCTTTTTAACCAGGTACGAGACTAAGCCGGCAACTCCCAAGCTCAACAAGTTGTATAGTAGCGCGAACCTGCTTTTTTTTAAGTTTTCGTTTTTTTTCCTTTCATGATAGATGGCAACGAGGAGCGGGATACCAATGCTCCAGTAGCTGATCGAATCAGAAAAGAATTGAAAAATGGTAACTGTTATGTGATTGTCGGGCTCTTGCCAATTTGCAATGAAGTCCAACTGTGGCAAATGAAAAACGATGATCATTAAACAGATCAGTACAATTTGCAGCGGAATGATCCGCACGAAGGGATTTCTTCTAAAAATCATGAAACTGTAACTCAGTAAAAAATAGGTTGGCCGCAAAAATAACAATCGTAAGCCATGAGGAAGTAAAAATTGCAACCGTTATAGAAACTGATCTTTTCAAAAACTTTATATTTTTTTTACAAATAAGTTAAAATTGAACCCTGAATTCTTAAAAAAAAATTAATTTGCCGCAACAAAAGATAAAATCTCAACCACTATGGCACATTTACGCTTCGAAGCGCTCAAGCAGCTCAACGAACACAAAAAGGTTCATGTTGAGCTTTCCACACCTAACATTTCGAAATTCTTTGGTGAAAATGTTTTCGGTATGGAACAAATGAGGGCCACGCTGGCCCCTGCAGTTTTCAAAAAAGTAAGCAAGGCAATCAAGAACCATGAAAAAATTGATGAGGAAACAGCAGATGCGGTTGCTTCAGCAGCCAAATCATGGGCGATGGCAAAAGGTGCCACTCATTTCACTCATTGGTTTCAACCAATGACTGGTGGCACAGCCGAGAAGCATGATTCATTCTTTGATGCATTGTCAGGCATCGAGAAATTCAAAGGAAGCGAACTGGTACAACAAGAGCCTGATGCCTCCTCGTTCCCAAGTGGCGGTATTAGAAGCACTTTCGAAGCGCGTGGCTATACTGCCTGGGATCCAACTTCACCGATGTTTCTTTACGGAACAACCTTGAGCATCCCGACTATTTTTGTCTCCTACACTGGAGAAACACTTGATACGAAATCGCCATTGTTGAAGGCGCTGAAAGCAGTGGACACAGAGGCTACAAAAGTTTGCCAATTGTTTGATAAGGATATTCAACATGTCGTGGCCTCTTTGGGACCAGAGCAAGAATACTTTGTAATTGATAAAGCATTATTTAATGCGCGCCCTGATTTAGTGATGGCAGGCCGTACTGTTTTTGGTCATGCTCCGGCACGTGGTCAGCAGTTGGAAGATCATTATTTTGGTGCCATCCCGTCACGCGTTTATGATTTCATGCGTGATTTTGAGATTGAATGCTGGAAGTTGGGAATTCCTGTGCGCACCCGCCACAATGAAGTAGCGCCAAGTCAATTTGAAGTTGCCCCTTTGTTTGAAGAGGTGAACGTTGCTAACGATCACAACCAGTTGATGATGGATGTGATTGGCCGCGTGGGAGAGAAGCATAATTTGAAAATCCTTTTCATGGAAAAACCTTTTGCAGGTTTGAATGGATCGGGTAAGCATAACAACTGGTCATTAATTACAGATACCGGTGTGAATTTGTACGCACCCACCAGCTCAGCTCGCGACAATTTATTGTTCTTGACTTTTTTCATTACTACGATTAAGGCTGTGCATGAGCATGCAGATTTATTGAGAGCAAGTATTGCGACAGCTGCTAATGATTTCCGTCTTGGTGCGAACGAAGCTCCTCCGGCAATCATGTCTGTATTCCTCGGAGCCCAAATGTCTGCTGTGTTGGACGAATTGGAGAAAAAGGGAAATGTAAAGATTGAGAAGGGCGACAACATGTATATGAAATTGGGTATTGATCAGATCCCTGAAATCATTCTTGATGCCACCGATCGCAACCGTACTTCTCCTTTTGCATTCACAGGAAATAAATTTGAATTCCGTGCCGTAGGTGGAAGCGATAACTGCGCTACCCCCATGACTGCATTGAATCTTATTGTTGCTGATCAGCTTTCAAAATTCTATGATGAGGTAACAAAGTTAATTGATAAGGGTGAAGAGAAACGCCTTGCGATCGTGAATGTGCTACGCAAGTATATCAAAGAATCAAAAGACATCCGCTTTGAGGGCGATGGATATTCAGAAGAATGGGTGAAGGAAGCTGCGAAGCGTAAGCTTGGAAACGTGAAGAATACTCCACGTGCATTGGATGCTTACCTGACTAAAGAATCACTTGCTCTTTTTGAAAGGCATGGCGTTCTTTCTCACAAGGAAGTTGAAGCTCGCAACGAGATCCGACTTGAGTCATACATCAAGCGGGTTCAAATAGAGGCTCGTGTGATGGGTGATTTGGCAATGAACCATATTATTCCTACTGCGATTAACTACCAAAGCAAGCTTATCGATAATGCGAATGGTTTGAAAGGCCTTGGCGTTGACAACAAAGCAGTGGTGCAAACCATCAAGGAGATTTCTGAACACATCGATACGATCAAGACCAACGTTCGTGCTATGATTGAAGAGCGCAAGCGTGTTAATAAACTCACCGACACGCACAAAAGAGCAATTGCTTACTGCGATGATATCAAAGAAAAATATTTCGATGTAATCCGTGATGCAGTTGATAAACTTGAACTTTTGGTGGACAATGAGGATTGGCCATTGGTAAAGTACAGAGAACTGCTGTTCTTACGTTAATCAAAACCTTAGTTTTAAAAATCGGAGAAGCACCCGCAAGGGTGCTTTTCTTTTAGTTCATGTTTCCAAGCATATCAAGAACAGATGAACGGATCAATTCAGGATTTGTCCATGGAACGAAGTGATCCATGTTTGGCTTGTAAACAATTTCAACCGACTTTGAATTGATAAGCATTTGCTTTGCGAAGTCAGCATTGCCAGGATCAACTAGAGAATCTTTTCCCCCCTGAATTACAGTGACCGGGCAAGTTACTTTTGACCACAAAGGAAGCATGTCCTGAAGATCTGGCTTGAGATGATATATTTCTGTGTTCGATGCGCGAAAGGAGCGGGGGAGAATCCACTTAAAAAATGGAGTTGCCAGGGGTGCACGAAACCACGTCTCATTGGGTTCGAGATCGGGAGAGATGGATCCGGCAACAATGATAAGCCCGTCCACCAGCTCAGGAAAGTCCATCGCCATTCGTGCGATGAATGGACCGCCAAGGGAATGCCCAACTAAGATAACCTTATGATTGGATTTGTGCCGCTTTACAATGGGCTGAACGCAATCCACTTGCTGTTTCAGGCTTTTCATTCCATAACCAAAATTTGATTCGCCAAAACCAGGACGATCCACCGAAATTAATTGCGCTTTTTTAAGGAGCGCAGAATCTTTCATGAAATCAATGAACGCACTTAATGATCCTGGTGAACCATGAATAAAAATAATCAACGGTTTAGTTGTATCACCAACGTGCAAGTAGTTAATTGTTTGTTCGCGACTTGCTGCAGATTGATGAAGAGAGCCTTTGTATTTTTGATTCGCAAAGAAGTGATTAATTTCGCCCCGGCTCATGCGGAATTGCATACAGGAATCCATTAATATGACGATTCCCGCAAATAAGCAAAGAGTGATAAAGATGCCTTTGATTTTCTTATTATTAAAAATCACGGACGCTGTAAGGTCTTGTTATAAAGAGAAGGGTTGTTGAGAATTTCAATTGCCTTTGTTACTTCATCATTGGATTGAAGCTTGTATTCCGCAGTTCCTTTTTCGAGATAATATCTTGATACGATCTCTGCTTCCAAAAAGGATTTGATTTGACGTTTATAGTTCAAAAAATCCTGCAAATGAATGTCAGTCAATTGTCGATTGAGTTTGTCAATCTGGGGTTTTATTTCAGAAATATATTTTTCTCTAACCGCGATCTGTTGAAGCTCCTTAAGGCTTTTCTCCAATTGGGTTTCGTAGTTGAATTTTTTACCCTTCATCCAATTTACGAATTCTGAATATTCGCTGTCAGAAAGAGAAAACGATTTTGGGGAGGCAATTTTTTCATGCTTGCCTGCATATTCTGTGGCGAAATCAAAAATAAATCCTTGCTGAAACAAGGCAACGGCAATCGGAGAATTCTCATTCAAATGAACAGTGAGATCAGGCGCAATGCCGGCACCGTCAAGCACTTTGCGTCCGTTGGTTGTTTTGAATTCTTTTCGGAGTGAGTCATGCACAGTGATTACAGTTCCATCTGCTTTGCGGTGGGAGTAGTCCAAGGCTTGGATGCAGCGACCGCTTGGCGTGTAGTATTTTGCAGAAGTGATCTTGATATACGAATTGTATAAAAAGGGTTTACCCATTTGAACGAGGCCTTTTCCAAAAGATTTTTCGCCAACAATAACTGCGCGATCATAATCCTGCAAAGTACCCGCCACAATTTCTGATGCAGAGGCGCTTCCGCGATTGATCAAGATGGCGAGAGGAATCTCCTCGTCCAGCGGTTCTGCTTTTGTATCATAATCTATATTTTCACTCTTGCCTTTTGTTGATACAACTATTTTTCCTTTCGGGATAAATAAATTACAAATAGCCACGGCCTCATTCAAATGCCCGCCTGGATTGCCGCGAAGGTCAAGGATTATTTTTTTTGCTCCCTGAGACTTGAGTTGAACGATCGCGCTTCTTACTTCTTTCGAGCAATCGCTCGTGAACTCAGTTAACTGCACCAAACCAATTTCTGATGTTATCATTCCTGAATAAGGAACAACATTGATTTTTATTTTTTCGCGGGTAAATTCAAGATCGATCAAATTCGGATTACCAAATCTCTTTACACTCACTTTCACGGAGGTGCCCACCTGGCCTTTCATTAATCTTCCGGATTCTTCATCAGAAAATTTGCTCAGGTCAATTCCATTCAACTTCACAATTTCGTCACCGATCTTCAATCCATTTTTGTATGCGGGATAATTCTCATACACCATGCTCACCACAATCCGATGCCCGATGTTGATGGTGGTTGCACCGATACCTCCATATTGCCCTGTGCTTCGGGTACGGGAATCTTCAACCTCATCTTCAGGAATGTAATTGGTGTAAGGATCCAATGTGGCGAGCATGGTTTCAATTCCATCGCGCGTCATCTTGTTGGGATTTACTTCGTCAACATAGAGATTGTTTACCTCTTTGAACAGAGAAGAAAATATTTCCAGGTTTTTAGCCAATTCAAAAAAACGATCTGCCGGTGGTGTGAAGGAAAACAGAATCAACAACACAGGGATAATCAACAACCAATATCTTCTCTTCATATTTTATTTTCTTTTCCTGACCAAATGCTTGTCTAAAACTTATCCGGTATCTGTACGATGCGCACCACAATTTCGTGCGGGTCGCCATCTTTGTCGAGTAGGTTAAACTTTACCATGGGGTTGTCGCGTTTTATATTGGTTTCAACGTGCACCACTTCGTTATCTTGCAAATGCTTTTCTATTTCTTTTTGCAAAATAAAAAGTGCATTTGCCAAATCTACTTCGAGGGGGCTGGGATTGTAAGAAGTTGTTTTCATAAGTTACCAGCGGATCAGCGCAGAGGCCCACGTAAAGCCACTTCCAAAAGCCGCTAAGCAAATTACGTCATTTTCTTTGATTCTTCCTTGCGCCCAGGCTTCGCTCATCGCAATGGGAATGGAGGCCGCGGTTGTATTTCCGTAGTGCATGATATTGTTAAAAACCTGATCATCGCGGAGCGAAAGCTTCTCCTGAATAAATTGACTAATGCGAAGGTTCGCTTGATGTGGCACCAATAGGTTGATGTCTTCCTTTTTTAAATGATTCGTTTGAAGTGCTTCGCTAATTACTTCCATGAAGCGAACCACCGCATGTTTGAAAACTTGATTCCCATTCATGACGACTTTGAAGGTGGAGGTGTCAAGAATTTGTTCAGGCTGCCTTTCTGCATGGGGCCGGCTACTGCCGGGATCTTTCACATAAAGTTCTTCCGCAAATTTCCCGTCAGAGTGAAGATGGGTGGAGAGAACGCCTGGCTTATCCGATCGCTGCAGAATGGCTGCACCCGCACCATCTCCAAAAATCACGGCCGTATTTCTTCCTCGTGTTGTGATGTCAAGAGCAGTAGATTGAATTTCAGCTCCCACTACTAATACAGTTTTATACATGCCGGTTTTGATGAACTGATCAGCAACCGACAATGCATAAATAAATCCCGAACATGCATTACGAATGTCAAGTGCCCCGATCCTTCCATCTAGTCCCAATTCTCTTTGCAACAGAACCCCGGAGCCGGGAAAAAAATAATCGGGAGTGATTGTAGCGAACACAATGAAGTCAATGTCTTTTTCTGTGAGGTTGGCCCTGCTTAAGGCAATGCGTGTTGCTTGGGCTGCCATGTTTGCCACCGTGTCTTTAGCAGGATCGATCCACCTGCGCTCGTGGATGCCGGTTCGTTCTACAATCCAGGCATCATTCGTTTCCATCAAAGATGAAAGATATTCATTGGTGATCACGGTATCAGGTACGTAGTGGCCGAGACCTACTATTTTTGAACTATACATGGCTTTTTGAAAAATTTTGTGAAGGTAAGAAAATTGCCAGAATCTCTTTTCCTAAAAGCTAATGCCAAAGTTCAAACGCCAGAAGAGATTCTTTTGCGGATCAGACTGTGAGTTTTCTCCATATCGGTAAAAGACAGATCCGCCAAATCCAAAGAACGCAACGTTTACATAATTGACCCGGATCAAATTATTCAACCCAACCCCTGATTCATAAAATCCATTTTCAAAGGTCTTGATAGGAATATTGAAGTGAATTAGCTTGTTATCCAATGTGCCAACACCCATGTTGTGATAAAGCACAAACTCAGGCTTTGAATATTTTTTATTGATGAGGATGTTTCCAAAGTTGTGATTCAAAAAGACGGAAGCATAACGTGATGCAGTGAACTCATACAAGCCCATTGTTTGAAAATAGTTCTCCACATAAAACTTCAATGCTCCATCTGCACCGCGGCCATTGTAGAGTCTTCCGTAAGGTGCGTTCTCACCCATCCACCCGGCAGAAACGCTGATATACGATTTTGTTCCGTTCCGATGTTTGATCAGGTGCATCGCATTCAAATCTAAAAAGTAATAGCCAAAGTTTTGCGCGTTGAATGCGTTGATGGCTTTGCCTGCAGTAAATGAGAGAAATGGAAATTGCTGCCTTAAGAAAATCTTCTTCCCATTCAGGCTCATGTAGTTTTCATTTTTCGCATAACGAAAATTAATCCCTGCCTCACTAATCAAAAAATGATTGATTAACTCGCCATTCAAAAGAAATTGATAATTGTAAGTAGGTGTAATTTCACTGCGCTGTATAAACAACGAAGCATGCACGTCCGGCCAAAGTCGGTGTGCTATTTCTGCTTTGTAAATTTCAGCAATGTCATATTGCTTACCGCCCCAGGTTCGAAAACTTTCACTTGCGATCGCGCGCGTATTACGACCTGAACGCGAATACCCGGTTTCATAGATGTCATTTGAATAAGTGAGCCGCAGATAGCTGTCTTTGTCAGGATTGAAATTGAATTTTATTTCTCCACCATATTTCCATCGGTTATCACCAAAACCATAGCCGGCATAACCTCCAAGGCGAAGCCATTTTGAAAAACGATTGCTTGTGTACAAGCCTGCACCCAACCGGAAACGTTCATAGTTATTCACTCTGAACAAGCGGTTCAAATCAAATTCAAAAATACCCATCGGAATAGCCTGTGTGGCCAGCGCATCGAAGGCTTTGTCCATCCATCGGATTTTCTTGGTCATCGAATCGAGCAAGGTAAACGTGCGTGATTCCTTTCTGTCAGGAGCTTTGTTCCGGTACTTTTCAAGCACCAATTCGTTCTCAGCTTTGCTGGGTAGAGACAAATCTTTTTTGATGTCACCAAATTCTTGCTTGCTCAGAAAGGGATTGATTTGAATTTCCTTTAAAAAACTTCGATGATGAACAATCAAATGGCGACCGAATAACTCTTGTTTTATAAAATCAAGATCGGTATTCAACTGCACAGGAAACCAATGGCCATCTATCTTTTCATAGTTTTGGCGAATGCGAATGTTGGTGTAAGCTAATGCATCCGATGAACTGGCAATTACATTTTTGATCGCGAAGTCTTTGTTGTCTATCGAGAGAACCCCGGTGAGCGAGGGAAAAAAAGTTTTGGGCTTTGGTTGATATTGAATGATATAAACCGTGTCTTGATCGGTGTAACTTGTATCCACTAAATAAAAATCATATCGACTGAAAGTTCCCTTCGCTATTGGATTTACAAAGTCTTTGCCCAACAATGAAATCTGATCACGATAAAATGAAAATGGCTGATAGTCGGTAGCGACATTGGTGAAGATAGCGCTTCTGAACCCGGAGACTTTTAAAGCAAGTAATTTTTCTTTTTCAGAGTTAGGACGAATTACTTTTTTCTCCGTCACGGATTCGCTCATGAAAAGGTGAGAATGTTGAACCAAACTATCAAACTTCAGCATCGACTTTTGATCTTTTGTGAGTTTGACACTATCAGGTTGGGTTTTTAATTTTTGAATTACCGAATCACTTTTCTTTGATGATTCACTGACTGTAGCAAGGAACTTGTTATAAGAAATGTATTGATATGATTTTAGATTTTCGGGATCGTTCTTTGATTTGTTAGCGATTGCATTTCTAATAATTCTAAATGCGGGATTTTCCTCTGCAGTAAATTCAATTTCTTTAAGGAGTGTGGAATTTGGCGCTAGGAGAATGATATGGTTGCGAAGAATATCGGAAGGGAGGAAGGTTTTTTGTCTGTAACTAATGTGTGAAGTGGTCAATGATCCTGTATAATTACCAGGCAGCTTGCATTCGAAATTTCCTTCAATGTCGGAGGTAGAGATCGTTTTTCCATTCTCCAATTGAATGTGAACAAAAGCAATGGGCTGTTTCGTGAGGCTGTCAAGGAAAGTACCGCGAATAGTATTTTGTGCTGTTGCGTTCGCGACCGTCAGCAAAAGTAGAAACAGAAATAATGAATGTTTCAATGACAAAGTCAACATTTCAAACGCTTCAACGCACAAGTCATCGCGAAAGGTTTAATCCCTGAATTCAAATATTCTGTCCATGAGTTTCCATTTTTCCCCTGGCTGTGAGTGAGGCAATGCTTGCTGATATTTCCACATCAGTGTTTCCCACTCCTGTACTTTTGGATTAACCAAATCCATTTCCGATTTGCGTTCGAAAGTAAAGTCATTGGTTGTTTCCATAATCATCATCATACGGTTTCCCGTTCTGTAAATTTCCATGCTGATGATTCCTGAATCCTGGATGCTTTTGAGGATTTGCGGCCACACTTTTTGGTGATAAGCTTCGTATTCCGCAATCAAGGCAGGATTGTCTATCAGATCGAGTGCAAGGCAATAGCGTTTCACCGGTTATTGATTTTCTTTATCTAATTTGTAACCCTTCATTCCAAAATACAGGATGAATAAAAAGGCAAGGAACGGAACAATAAGAGCGTTTTCAATTCCTGTTTGCGAAACCAATCCTGTGATCGGTGGAAGCACAGCTCCGCCCACAATGGCCATGATAACCAGTGAAGACCCGAGTTTTACTTGTGCGCCAAGATTTTTAATTGATAACGAAAAGATGGTTGGGAATTGAATTGACATAAAGAAGTAAGTCATCGCAATAGCAACAACAGAAACTAGCCCTGATGACAACCAGGCCACCACCAGCAGTACGAGGCAAATGATTGCATATGCGGAAAGTAATTTGGCTGCATTGAATTTTGTGAGCATCCAGGTGCCGAAGAAGCGACCTGTCATAAACAAAATGAAAGCGAAAGATGCGTGATAGCTTGCAATCTGTGTAGCCGACATTTCATTTGTGATGCGGTAAATGTAATTCACAATCGCAAGATGATTGTCGTGAGCGAAGTGAAGTTTTAAATCAACAAAATATCCCCAGATAGAAGCTTGAGCGCCAACATAGAAAAATTGTGCGATCACTCCCCATACAAGATGCTTATGTTTGAAAATCCCTTTCATGCTTGCCGATGATTCAGACGGTGAAGAGATTTCAGGCATTGCAGCGAAATAAAAAAGTATTGCGATAACTAAAACAACAATGGCAATCACCATGTAGGGAAATTGGACTGAGTGAGCTTCAGACATTCGCACTGCCTCAGCACTTGCAGCTGGCATTTTCTCCAGCATCTCATTGGTGTATTCTGTCGAAGAGAAAATAAAAAGACTTCCAATGATTGGTCCGAAAATTACACCGAGCCCATTGAATGATTGCGAAAAATTTATTCGAGTCTCTGCTCTGGAAGGATCGCCAAGTACTGTCACATAGGGGTTGGCGGCCGTCTCTAGAAACGCAAGCCCGCAAGCAATGATGAATAAGGCCGTGAGGAAAAATCCGTAAACCCTTACCTCGGCTGCCGGATAAAAAAGAAATGCTCCCAATGCATAAAGAAGCAACCCGATAATAATTCCCTTTTTGTATCCAATTTTGTTCAAGACAAAGCCAGCGGGTATCGCCATTACAAAATAGCCAATGTAAAATGCGG
>CAZECP010000014.1:0-69077 GCA_964510765.1 uncultured Ohtaekwangia sp.
AATGTAAAACCTTAAAAAGGGTTGATTGCTCGCAAGGCCAAATCATTGTAATCATTCCATCATTCAGCATCTGCGGTGCTGACAATTAGTAGTAACTTTTAGCCTCAAATAATTTATTTGCAATATCATTTGAATACACCGCATACGTAAATCCTTTTTGTAAAGCATAAGCTCCCACTTCTCCATTTTTACTAATTGCCAGAAATCCTACCTGAATCTCCTTCGACTTCTCTGGTTGATTTTTCACAATTCTTTTCACAGCCAATTCACATGCCTGCTGCGGAGAATTTCCTTGTCGCATCAACTCAACAACCAAATGCGAACCACAAATACGAATCACTTCCTCCCCTACTCCTGTGGAAGTTGCAGCTCCGACTTCATTGTCAACAAAAAGTCCCGCACCGATGATGGGTGAATCACCCACGCGGCCTCGTAGCTTGTATGCCATGCCACTGGTAGTGCAAGCACCTGAAAGATTTTGATTCGAATCCATCGCTACCATTCCGATGGTGTCGTGGTTTTCGATGTTCGCGATCGGTTTGTACTTAGCGGTCTTCAACCATTCCTTCCAAGCTTTTTCTGATTCAAGTGTTAATAGTTTTTCTTTTTTGAATCCATTCGCCAAAGCAAATTGCAACGCGCCATCTCCTACCAACATCACGTGCGGAGTTTTCTCCATCACTTTTCGCGCTACTGAAATTGGGTGAACAATATGTTCAAGACAGGCCACAGCACCGATGCCAGCGTTCTCATCCATGATACATGCATCGAGTGTCACGCGACCATCGCGATCAGGCAAGCCACCAAGGCCGACAGAAGTTTCTTTCGGATCGCCTTCCGGAACCTGAACGCCTTTCTCTACTGCGTCCAATGCACGACCATTTGCTGATAGGACTTTCCACGCTTCCGCATTCGCACCCACACCAAAATTCCAGGTAGAAACTACAATTGGCTTTGTAATCGGGGCTGCTTCACGACCAAATGCTTTTGTGAATCCCGAAAGGGAAGCAAGCACAGCAGAATTGCGAATGAAATTTCTACGCTTCATGAAAATGATTTTGAATGATGAATTCTTAATTTTGAATTACAGACAACTATTAACTGATAACTATTAACTGATTCAAGGTTCCTGAATAATTCTCCTCGCCAGCCGAAACCGCTTGATGTAATACTCCGAATAAAGATTGGTTTCCACAACACCTAATGATGTGGACGCATGAATGAATTTTACGTTATCCTTTCCCTTCACTTCCGTCACGATGCCAACATGTGTGATTTCTCTTTTCTTTTTTCCGGTAGCGAAAAATAAAAGATCGCCAGGTTTCAATTCATCCTTCTTCACCTTCTCGCCTTTCAAAGCCTGTGCATCAGCAGTGCGTGGAAGTTGAACATTGATCGCCTGAAAACTATTGCCCGTTAGGCCGGAGCAATCGATTCCTGCACGCGTGGTGCCGCCCCATTTATAGGGAGTGCCCGTGAACGTTCTTGCGGCTCTGATCACTTGATCTACCTTCGACTCGCGTGCCTTGGCTTTTCGCGATGATGCACAGTTACTAAAAAGGGCAAGGAGAGTGAAAAAGGTAACAACCGAAAAAATTAATTGCGTAATTTTGCGGGATCTGAAAATCATGAATACAAATTTACACGAATGACCAACGTGAACGAAATTACGGAGCAGAAATTACTGGTGAGTGACGAAGCACTTAAACTGTTCAGGGCGATAGTCGGTGATGAGAATATTCTTGTTGACGAAGAGAAAAAATCCGATTACGGCAGCGATAAAACTGAAGACTATCATTTCATGCCCGATGTGGTGGTGAAGCCGGGAACAACCCTGGAAGTGAGCGAACTTTTGAAAGTCTGCAACAAATACAAAATACCAACCACTCCACGCGGAGCAGGCACCGGATTAAGCGGTGGTGCGCTTCCTGTAAAAAATGGAGTAGTGATTTCGATGGAGCGTTTCAATAAAATTATTGAAATCGATGAGTTGAATCTGCAGGCGACCGTTGAGCCAGGTGTGATCACGGAAGTTTTTCAAAATGCGGTGAAGGCGAAAAATCTTTTTTATCCTCCCGATCCTGCAAGCCGTGGTTCCTGCTTCCTTGGCGGGAATCTCGCCAACAACTCCGGTGGCCCCAAAGCTGTCAAATATGGCGTTACCCGCGACTATGTAATTAACATGGAAGTGGTGCTGCCAACAGGAGAAATAATTTGGACTGCAGCAAACGTGTTGAAAAATTCTACCGGCTACAACCTCACTCAACTGATGTGCGGCAGTGAAGGAACTCTCGGCATCATTACAAAAATTGTTTTCAAACTCCGTGGGCTTCCGCAGAAGACGGTGCTCATGATGATTCCTTTTGTGACAAATGAAGAAGCTTGCCGTGCCATTGCAGCCATCTTCAGAGAAGGCATCACCCCTTCCGGAATGGAATTCTTTGAAAAAGAAGCTGCGGCAAAAACATTTGACTATTGTGAGAAAGTATTGAACAGCCCTGTGACAACAAAGTTGGTAGATGGCATGAATGCCTATCTTCTTTGCGAACTCGATGGCAATGATGAAGAAGTGCTGATGCGCGATGCAGAACGTGTGATGGGCGTGGTGGAAAAATTTCAAAGCGGAGAAGTTTTGTTTGCCGATAGCGCTGCGCAGAAAGAAGAGCTTTGGAAGATCCGGAAAAATATTTCTCCGGCAGTGAATTGGTACACACTCACAAAATCGGATGATGTGGTTGTGCCTCGTGCTAATCTTCCCAGATTAATTTCAGGTATCAAAGAAATAGGAAAGCAATACGGATTCAACACCGTTTGCTTTGGTCACCTCGGTGATGGAAACCTGCACGTAAACATTTTGAAAGAAGACATCAGCGAAGAACGTTGGGAAAAAGAAATCCCTGAAGGAATTGGTGAAATTTTCAAACTCACGGTAAGTCTTGGTGGAACACTTTCAGGCGAGCATGGGATTGGAATCGCGAAACGCCCGTACATGTCCATCGCGATGAGCGAAGTAAACCTGAACCTGATGCGTGGGATCAAGAAAGTGTTTGACCCGAATGGGATTTTGAATCCAGGGAAAATCTTCTAGACATCATGAAAAAAACTCTTTGGCTGGTACTTGTTGCTTTTGCGTGCGTTCCATCAAAAAAAGAAAATAACAAAGAAGAATTTCCCGTTACGGAAGAAACTCCGAAAGTAGTTATGCCAACTGTTTCGGAAAGTATGAAAGTCGAAGGCTGGAAACTTTTGTTCGATGGCAAGTCGCTGGAAGGATGGCGGACTTTCAAAGGGCAGAAAAACATTTCGTGGGAAGCAAAAGATGGAATGTTGCACTGCAAAGCGATGAACGACCGAGTACAATCGGAAGGGAATCAATTGATCGACCTGATCACCACGGAACAATACAAAGATTTTGAACTTGCTTTCGATTGGAGGATCACGCCTGATGCCAACAGCGGTGTGATGTATCGCGTGACGGAAGAATTCAATGAACCATTTCAGTCCGGCCCTGAATATCAGATCCTCGATGATGCCGGATTTCCCACGCAAGATCCCAATCACTTTACAGGTGCTGTGTTTGGAATGTATGTGACTGCGCCTAAGAAAATGAATCCGGTTGGATATTGGAACAGTTCCAAAATTATTGTAAACAAAAATCATGTCGAGCACTGGCTCAATGGGCAGAAGATTGTTGACTACGAGCTCAACTCAACAGACTGGAAAAAAAGAAAAGAAGCCGGCAGTTGGAAAGATGTAGCGGGCTATGGACAGTCCGCACAAGGTCACATTGATTTTCAGGATCGCGGAAGCGAAGTGTGGTTTAAGAATGTGATGATCAAAAGTCTTTGAGGTTTTTTGTAACTTTGAACTATGTCAGTCAAAGAAATCAAATCGGAAATCAATAAAGCTCTTGACAACGTTCCCGAAACCGTACTTCAGGATATTCTCTCCTATTTAAAAGAGCTTGAACGGACACCCTCTGATCAGCTCGAGAGAGCACACCATCTTCGAAAGATTTTGCTTGAGGATAAAAATTTACTTGAACGACTCGCCAAATGACCAGTCTGAAGGATGTGGAAAACATTCATCAGGTTCTAATTCAAAAATTTGGAGGAAGCATCGGAATACGCGACTTAGGTTTGCTTGAATCTGCGGTCAATCGACCCTGTCAAACATTTGATCAAAAAGACTTGTATCCAACTCCAATCGAAAAGGCGGCCATCTTCGAAAGCATCATCACCAATCATCCGTTTATCGATGGAAATAAAAGAACATCCTACACCTTGATGCGATTGACACTTCTTGAAGGTAATCTGGACTTAACGGTATTGGAAGACGAAAAATATGATTTTGTAATTTCAGCAGCAAAAGGAGAACTCAATTTTGATCAGATCAAAAATTGGATTGAAATAAATAGCCATCCAATCAAACAATAGCATGTGCGGCATCACGGGAATATTTGCATTCAATCTTGTTGGTAAGTTTAATCTTGTCAATATTACTGCGGCTACTCAAGCACTTCATAAACGCGGGCCTGACAACCAGGACATCTATCACGATGAATTTGTTGGGCTTGGTCATCGAAGACTAAGTATTATTGACACGAGTGCCGTTGCGCATCAGCCCATGTGGGATGAAAGCAAACGTTATTGCATTATTTTTAATGGCGAGATTTTTAACTTCCAGGAATTAAAAAAAGAACTGGAACAAAAAGGAATCACCCATTTCTTTTCACATTCTGACACCGAGGTACTTTTGAAACTTTTCATTCTCGAAAAAGAAAAGTGCCTTAACAAACTCAACGGCTTTTTCGCCTTTTGTATTTACGACAAACAAGAACAATCGTTTTTTATCGCACGAGATCGGTACGGAGTGAAGCCGCTTCTTTACGTTTTTGATGAAGATAAATTTCTTTTTGCTTCCGAGATGAAATCAATTCTTGCTTATGGCATCGAAAAAGAATTAGATTACACTTCACTCCACACATATCTTCAACTCAACTACATTCCAGCACCGCGAACCATTTTCAAGAATGTGCAAAAGCTGGAGCCAGGGCATTTTATAAAAATCCATAGACGGCAGTCGATAGTCGATAGCTATTACAGGATACCTTACAACGCCCTCGACCATCAACCATCGACAATCAGCTATTCAAACGCAAAAGAAAAATTCAAAGAGCTTCTGGAAGCCTCCGTTCAGCGAAGATTGATTGCGGATGTGCCGCTCGGATCTTTTTTAAGTGGTGGAATTGACTCCTCCATTGTAACAGGTCTTGCCGCAAAACATAAATCAAACCTTCACACTTTCTCCATCGGCTTTCGCGATGAAAAGTTTTTTGATGAAACGAATTATGCCAATCTTGTTGCTAAACATTTTAAAACAGATCACACTGTTTTTTCTTTGACTAATAACGACCTCTACGAACACGTTCATTCCATTCTTGATTACATCGATGAGCCATTTGCGGATTCATCTTCGATCAACGTTTACATCTTAAGTAAGCAAACACGGAAACATGCAACTGTTGCTCTTAGCGGAGATGGGGCTGATGAATTACTGGCTGGATACAACAAGCACGAAGCATTTCGAAAAATAATTCACAAAGGCTGGAAGGAGGTTTTGGTTGGAGCTCTTCATCCGCTTTGGAAAAATTTACCTCAATCAAGAAATAGTTTCTTTGGAAATAAAGTGCGCCAACTCAATCGTTTTGCTGAAGGAATAAATCTCTCTTCGCCAGAGCGCTATTGGCAATGGGCTGGCTACGCAACGGAAGATGAAGCACTTCAACTTTTTTCTGAGAAAAGTAAAGAACAATTCAGTAAACAAGAATTTGAATCCTTCAAAAAAGAATTACTCAAAACAATTCCTGAAAAAGAATCCATTAATGACATTTTGCTAGCAGACTTTCATCTCGTATTGCCGAACGATATGCTCACGAAAGTAGATTTGATGAGCATGGCCAATGCATTGGAAGTGCGCACTCCGTTCCTTGATTTTGAATTGGTGAATTTCGTTTTCTCATTGCCGGATGATTTTAAAATAAATTCTTCTTTGCGGAAGCGAATTGCCCAAGATGCTTTCCGCGATTTTCTTCCCGCTGAACTTTACAATCGCCCGAAGAAAGGATTTGAAGTGCCATTGCTAAAATGGCTTCGGAAAGAAATGAAGCCAATGATAGAGGATGAATTACTTTCTGAAAAATTTATCCACGAACAAAATATCTTTGACTACACTTCGATTACCCAACTAAAAAGGCAACTCTTTTCCTCCAACCCAGGCGACATTCATGCGCGCATTTGGGCATTGTTGGTTTTTCAATGGTGGTGGAAAAAGTACGTTCAACCCTAAGCAAAGTCAAACTCCATTTTCAAATAATTTCTATTGCAATCATTTTATAAAAACAGTAAGTTGCAATAACTTCAGTTTTGGCTATGGAAAAACTCATTCAATTCCTTCGGAGGAAGGTAGTTATTGTGGCCATGATCATCATGGCTTTTTTGTTGGTCGCCTCTGCCACCATCACCTGGTACAACAAACAACAATTGGTGACCACCGCCCGAATAAAAGCCGAAGCGGAAATGGTGAAATATTTAGTCGGTGGAATTTTTGAGCGAAGTTTACGATCCATCGACCTCGGTATCCGAGGCTATGCCATTACAAACAACAAGCAGCTTCTAAGCCCCTACGAAGGTGCGCTGCGTGAATTTCCCAACAACCTTCGCAAAATAGATAGCCTTCTGAAAATTCAAAAGCTGGATACTTCCGTTGCCCGGTTCTCTAAAATTAAAATCGAATTGAATAACTACATCGATATTGCCAAGACAATGCGGGATGAGCTTGAGAAAGGAAACAAAGATGAATTCACCCGCCTCATGAACCTTGATAAAGGGTATGATGCATGGGTAGCATTTGCCCCCTTCTTTCAAAGCATCAATGCGTATGAAGACAAGCTGATCACGAGAGCTCAATCAGACTACGAAGCTGCGATGCAAGGAAACGTGAACTTCCAAATCGCATTGGTAATTATAGGTATTGCTATTCTGCTTCGTATCAATGCGCGCTTGCGCAAAGAGGCCAGAGTTCGTGCAGAAGTATTCTCCACGCTCGAAGAGAATAGTAAAAAATATTTGTTCGACTCCGGAGTGCATGAGAAAAACAAAAACCAGACTTCAATTATTGCCGAGACGATTGAACACTTCAAAAAAGCATCGGCATTTATTTCTGCTGTGTCGCAGGGAAACTACCACGTGAATTGGGAAGGACTAAGCGAAGAAAATGAAGTAAAGAACAAAGAAACCCTTGCAGGTCAATTACATCAAATGAGAGACAAGCTCATCAAAATCAGAAGTGAAGAAGAAAAGAGAAATTGGATGAATCAAGGACTCACGCAATACTCGGAGTTGGTGAGAAAATATCAGAATGATCTTGACGCGCTTAGTTTTGAATCGGTCAAATTCCTGGTGAAATATATTCAAGCGCAACAAGGCGGACTTTTTGTTTTGGTAGGTGAAGGAGAAGAGCGCTATTTGAATTTGAAAGCTTGTTATGCATTTGAAAAGAAAAAATTTATAGATAAAAGGGTGGATATTGGCAACGGCCTGGTTGGTCAGACTTTCCTGGAAGGCTTGACTGTGAAGATCACGGAAATTCCTCACAACTACGTTCACATTACTTCCGGGCTGGGAGGATCGAGGCCGAAGTGCGTGGTGATTATTCCGTTGAAACACAATGAAAACACTATTGCCATTCTTGAAATTGCATCGTTACATGAAATCGACTCAGAGCAAATAAAATTCATTGAGCGATGCGGAGAATTTCTTTCATCGTCATTAAGCAATGCGCAAACCAATGAGCAAATCAAGAATCTTTTGCAAGATACGCAGCTGCAAGCCGAGAGTTTGAAATCGCAGGAAGAAGAGATGCGCCAAAACATGGAGGAACTTACGGCCACGCAAGAAGAAATGCAGCGTCAAGGTCATGAATCGAAGGGCATGTTGCAGACGGTGATTAACATTCTGAACGAACTTCCGCAAAAGATTTTCCTGAAAGACAAAGACGGTAAGATGGTTGTCGCAAACATCAATGTTGCAAAAGCTCATAACTTAACACCTGAAGAACTGATTGGCAAAAGTGATTTTGATTTTGTCGATGCAAAGACTGCACAAGAGTGGAGAAACCAGGAACTTGAAATCATCCGCAAAGGAAAAGAGACTTACACGTTTGATGAGACATTGCATGGCCAAACCCGAACGCTCACGACTACCAAAATGGCATTTTACATTCCACATTTGAACGAAACAGGATTGCTCGGAATTCAAACTGACATCACAGAATTGCAGCGGCTCAGAGTGCAGGAAAAACTTCAAGAGAAGTAAGTCACTATTCGATTTGCCAGAAAAGAATTGATTCCCTTCTAACCATTTAGGCGTTCTAAGTTTTTTCGATATTATTGTCAATCGAAAAAACATGTTGCGTATTTGCCTTTCTTTTGGATTGCTTCTATTGGCAGAATTCTGCCTCAGTCAACCACGCCAGGTTGATAGCTTGAAGTTAGCTCTTTACAAAACAAAAGAAAAAGAAAAACACGCGCGCCTCGCCTTGGACCTATCGTCCAAACTTTTGCGCACCAATCTTTCGGAAGCGCTGGAATATTCAAACATGGCGGTTGAAGAAGCTGATCAAATTAAGAATGATTCACTTGGATTAGCTGCTCATCTCAATCAGGGCAACATTTATTTGCAACTTGGAAACTATGCACGTGCCATGCAGATGTATCAATATGTATTGCAAAAAAAACCAATCCCAGCCATGGCGGCAGTGGCATATGGCAACATCGGTTCCGTTTACTATTACCAACGAGATCACAAAACCGCACTTCAGAATTATTTGAAAGCATCACAGGATTTCTCCGAGATCAAAAACCTCAAAGACAAAAAATTACTTTTGATCAAAGCAAATCTGATGAACAACATCGGCATCATTTACGAAGAGACTAAGAAGTTTGACTCAGCGCGAATTTATTATAATGAAGGATTGCGACTCGGTCAGGAATTAAATGAGCATGAAGTAACTGCCAATGTGCTCAACAATTTTGGCACTTTTTACGAAGACCAGGACAGCTTGCAACTTGCCCGTGCTTATTATCTGAGGGCCTTGCGCATGCGCCAGCAGAATAACAACCTGTATGGATTGGCGCGCTCTTATCACAACCTCGGCCAGTTTTATATGGATCGAATTCATAAAACCGATTCAGCCATTTCGTATTTGAATAAATCCGTAGATGTAGGTACGTCTGTTGGTGCTTGGCAAACGGTCGGCTCAGCATCCGACATGTTATATCGCGCTTATTTAAAAAAAGAAAACTATAAAGAGGCATTGGACGCACTCGCGCATAGCCGACAGGTAAATGACAGTATTTTTAATGAAGAGACAACCCGCAAAATTGCCCAACTGGAAATGCAGTTTGAATTTGACAAAAAGCAAGCTCAGCAAGAAGCGGATCAAAAAGAAAAAGAATTTTATTTTTTGCTTGGTGGCACCGCATTGGTTTCATTATTAATTATTGTGACGCTATTGTTTTTTCTGCAACGCAGCAAGACCAAACGCTCCGAGTTAGAACAAGCCCATCTTCAATTGGAGAAAGTCAATTTAAAAAATGATCTTGCCATTAAAGACAAAGAGCTTGCTACCAACATCATGTATTTGCTGAACAAGAATGAGTTGATCAACCATCTTTCAGAAAAATTATTGGATATTAAAAACGGATCATCGCCTGATACGCAAACGTCCATTCAAAAAGTAATCCTCGATCTGCAAGCTAACCTGCAACCCGAACTTTGGCAGGAGTTTGAATTTCGTTTTCAACAGGTGCATGAGCGGTTTTATAAAGTATTGAACGAGCGATTTCCTGACCTCTCGCCAGCCGAGCGCAGGCTTTGTGCTTTTTTGAAACTAAATATGACGACAAAAGAAATTTCAGCTATCACCCATCAAAACGCCAAGTCGATTGATGTGGCGCGAACCCGTCTTCGTAAAAAACTGAATCTCACCGGCACCGATCATAACCTTATCACTTTCCTCTCACAACTGGACGATCAGGAAGCTTAAGCAGCCGGAGGTTACTTGAAAAATTAATTTCCCGAAGCAAGACGAATACTCAAGCTCACCAGGTACCAACAGTAGTTGACCAACAAGAATCAGAAAAAGAGGCTTCTGAAGTCAGATATTTATTAATGGGCACACATTGTCCACTAAAATCCAAACCCCCAAAATTCCAAGAATTTCAGCTTGTAGTGATTTAGTTAGGATGCTTTTCACCGCTTTGTAGTGATTTTGTAGCACGGACCTGGGATTGAATTCCCTCATTCAGGCACTTCCTTGCCTTGCGATTTTACAAATCCCATAACCAATGGCAAGTCCAATCAAAAGGTCAACCAAAATGATCAAAGAGCAGATGGCTTACAGCCCTGCAGACGAGATCATCAACGAGA
The DNA here is from genome assembly GCA_964510765.1 of uncultured Ohtaekwangia sp. Taxonomy (GTDB): domain Bacteria; phylum Bacteroidota; class Bacteroidia; order Cytophagales; family Cyclobacteriaceae; genus ELB16-189. The sequence continues at coordinate 10,491 of CAZECP010000014.1, forward strand.
TGATCCGGAAAAGAAAACTTCAACAAGAAGCTTTGTTGAAAATCATGACCTCCATTGACTCCAAAAAGAAGAAAAACACAAAAGCAACAAAAGCCCTAAAATCAAAACCCGGTAAAAATCAAAAATCCAATTAACCCACTCCCTATGGTATATTCTTTACGACTTAAAAAAAGAATCCTCCTGGTGATCGTCCTGCTGTTTATTGCAGCATTGACTTTCGCCCAGACGGCAACATTCAAAAACGGGGTGCGCACAGGTCGCATAAAAGTGAAAGTTTCTTCTGAAGCTTCAACTGCTTTTAGCACCAGTTCCGCTCGCCTCAGCAAAGGAATTGCCACCGGCATTAAGGCATTCGATGCAGTTGCCCAAAGTACGAAGGCAACAACAATGTATCGCTTGTTTCCATATGATGCGAAAAATGAAAGCAAACTAAGGAAACATAATCTCCATCTATGGTACATCGTGGAGATGGATGAGAAGGTGGATGTGAATGAAGCAGTAAAACAATTTAAATCTGTGAAAGAAGTGCTACACGTGGAAGTGGAGCACGAAAAAGTGCTGGCACCCTATGATGTAACACCCTATACCCCGAGCGCATCCACCTTGGATGCGCTTCCTTTCAACGACCCCATGTTGAAAGACCAGTGGCATTACCACAACACCATGCAAACCGGTTTTGGAAATGCAGACATTAATTTGTTTGAAGCGTGGAAAAAAACATCAGGTGCATCGAACATCATTGTGTCTGTACATGACCAGGGTGTGGATGTAACGCACAAAGATTTGAAAGACAATATCTGGACAAACCTGGCTGAATTGAATGGCCAACCCAATGTAGATGATGATCAAAATGGATATGTGGATGACGTTCATGGATATAACTTCACAAAGAGAAGTGGAGCTATTGATCCGGAGTTTCATGCAACTCACGTTTCAGGAACAATTGCTGCAGTAAACAACAACGGCATTGGTGTTTCGGGTATTGCCGGAGGAAACGGTAGCGGCAATGGTGTAAAGATCATGTCTATGGAAATTTTAGGCGGATCGCAAATTGAAAACTCCTATATATATGCCGCTGACAATGGAGCGGTGATTTCTCAAAATAGTTGGGGATACACTTCACCTTATTATTATGATCAGTCGGTGCTTGATGCGATCGACTACTTCATCGCAGAAGCAGGTAATTATCCAGGCAGCCCGATGAAAGGTGGTATTGTAATTTTTGCCGCGGGAAACAGCAACACCAACGATCAGTGGTACCCGGGTTATTATCCGAATGTGTTGTCGGTTTCAGCCCTGGGGCCAGAGTGGAAAAAGGCAGCGTATTCTAATTTTGGTGATTGGGTAGAAATTGCAGCCCCAGGCGGTGACCAGGAATACGGAAGCAAAGATGGAGTGTTGAGTACAATCCCAACTGATTCGTATGCTTATATGCAAGGAACTTCGATGGCATGTCCACACGTGTCGGGTATTGCCGCGCTGGCTCTTGCCAATCGCAGCAAGCAAATGACTAACACCGAACTATGGAACAAACTCGTGACCGGAGTGGTAAACATCGATCAATACAATCCTGATTATATCGGTATGCTCGGAAGCGGAGCAATTGATGCTTCACTAGCGATTAAAAATGACCAGGGCATAGCTCCCGCAACGATTACTGATCTTTCGGTGACAGGAATTTCCCAAGAGTTTGCAACGCTATCGTGGACGGTACCGACTGATACTGATGATGCAATTCCTTTCTCATTCCAGTTGTACTATCACACACAGCCAATCACCCTGGCAAATATTGCTTCGGCTAAAGTCTTTCAAATCAAAAATCAAAAGGCAGCAGGTGATCTATCCTCATTTGAAATTGATGGATTGCTAGGCTTAACAACTTATTATTTCGCAATTACCGCAACTGACCGTTGGGGAAATGTTTCTGTTCTTTCGAATGTTCCTTCTGCAACTACCAATGAAGGTCCCTCTATCGCAGTGGATGATAACAGCCAGAGCGTAGATTTAACAATAGATGCAGGAACTTCTCAAACTGCAACACATGACATCACGATCTTAAATAATGGCGCTGGCATTTTGCGTTGGGATCATTTGATGCGTCACAAGAACACTTCGTTGTCCTTTAATGCATCATCGCTTAAATATCCAACAGCTTCAAAAAGTACCAATCCTCCGACCATCGGAAGAAGAAGTGCAAATGACATAGTCGGCAAGTGGAAGAAAGCAAATGTACAAGCTGCTGCCTCCAGCTTTGCTCCGGTTGAAATGGTTTACAATGATTATCCAACGAACATCATTGGTGAAACCAATACCAGTCTCACCAACTCTGCGCTAACGAAGTTCTTTGTTTCGCAACCGGAAGGTTTCAATCTAACAGATGTGCGCATGTATCTGAAGCACGATCCTGCAAAAGGCCCTGTGATTATGGAGGTTTATCAAGGAGACAAACCATTGAAAGACAGTTTGATTTACGCACAGGAATACTCGAATTATTCCAAGGAAGAAGCCTGGGCCTACATCACACTGAATGAGCAACTCTATTTCAAACCAGGGTCAACATTCTGGATTGCCTTCCATGTGCCTGCTGGAAACTTGTATCCGCTGGGAATTGGTTATGAGCTTGACCCTGCTTATTCAACTTACTGCTACATGTCATTTGATATGGGCAACAAGTGGTCACCGCTTGAAGATCTTTTAGGAAGTAAGGATTTTGCCTGGTCAATCGCTGCGGCAAGCTATGATCAGTTTCTTGGAACTTACTTGACACTGGATCCCTCATCGGGCGAAGTGGCGAGTGCGGAGAATCAATTGACAACACTCACAGCGAATGGCGCTCAATTAATCAACGGAAGTTACAGCGCAAATCTGATCTTAACGTCCAATGATGCGAAAAACAAAGAGCTCAGAATTCCAGTGAACCTGACCGTGAGCGGCCATCAACCCGACATTAAACATATCGACATCGCTGATTTTGGTAGCGTGTTTGTAGGAACCGAAAAATCGATGGACCTCGTCCTCGACAACCAGGGTTTCGGAAATTTCAATAGTCCAACTTTCTCCATCGCGGGCTCTCAATTTCAAATCAGTGGAAATGCACCCTGGCAAATACAAGCGCGCGAACAAGTGGTGGTAACTATAAAATTCACACCTACCGCTACTGGAAACATCAACGACATCTTGACGTTCACAGATGGAAATCAAACCTATCAGATTCCATTGTTCGGTGTGGGGGCAGCAACTTCTAAAATTACAATTACTCCCGCCACTCAAACGATCACCCCAATTGCAATTGGCGATGTGGTGAATGCAAACATCACCGTGAAAAATACGGGAGCTTATCCTCTCAAATATTTTATTCCAGGTTTTGATACAAAAGGCGTCAGCGATAATTGGCCATCGACTTATCATAAATACGGATACAAAAAGAGAACGAACTATAATGGAGATCCTAGCCCGATCACCTATTCGTTTCAGGATATTTCGACTACCGGAACAGACATAACAAGTGTGGTAAAAGACGAATACTCTTACTTCACTCTGGATATGGGTTTTGAATTCCCTTACTATGGGAATAACATGAAAACAATCTATATCGCTCAGAAGGGTTTTACAACTTTTGACAACAGCGTGAGCCCCATCAATACTCCACGTCTTGGCGATTCTTGGGGGCCGGCCGGATATATCTCAGTACTGGGAACTTACCTTAACTATGTCACCCAAGGGCAAATCTTTTACCAAGTGCTAGCCGACAGGGTAATTATCCAATACAATAACGTATGGGACGGATGGAGTTTTGGTCAATCGATGACTGCACAGATAGTTTTGTTTTCAAATGGAAATATCCGATTCTATTACGACAAGATGGATAACATCACACCGGATGTTTTGAATATCCTCATCGATGGTTTGGACCATCAGGACGGAATTTTATTGGACAACTATCAATCCATCGCAGACGTCCACAGCGGTCTTGCGCTTGGTTTTGATTATCCAGGACCAAATGTCATTACACAAATCGAAAACGGATCGGGAATTATTGCGCCAGGCAGTTCATCCATTGTAAATGTGACAATGAATACAACTACACTCACAGAAGGTTTGATTGCGCGCTATATCAATTTCATCAGCAATGACCCGGCAAATTCGTCAAAGCAGGCGCTCGTGAATTTAAATATTACTTCAGGTGGAAAAGCAATCGCGCAATTATCAACTGACACAATTGCCTTTGGAAATGTGTTTCAAGGCGCAGTGAAGTCGAGTGACTTTATTCTTAAAAATCCAGGTACTGCGAAACTGGGTGTGAAGAGCATGAAGTTTATTAAAAATAAATTCACTCTTACCGGAACACAGCCAACCAGCATTTTGCCAGGTATGTATCAAAAATACACAGTGGCAATTCCAACCAACACACTGGCTTCATTGCAAGATTGGCTCAACATCAGTTATGTGGATGGAACATACGATACGATTTATGTTTCCGGGAATGTTGTCAACGCTCCTGCTATCAATGTTGACCTGACTCCCATTACGCAACAACTTGCTTACGGAGATTCAGTGAGTATTCCATTCAACATTCAAAATACGGGTCTTGGAGAATTGGAAGTGGTGATAACAGGAGATCAGTGGCTCACCTACAAAGCACCAACCGGAACAAGCACAAGCGCCACTCCGGATGCTACCTACACATTTGATAAACATAACAACGGAGATTTCTACCAGTGGATTGACATCCGCAAAACCGGAACTCATCTTCCCTTTGCAACCAACTTCGAGAAATCAGACTATTGGAGAGATATCACACTTCCGTTCCCTTTTGAATTCTACGGAAAGACATACACGAAAATAAAAGTTGGTGACAACGGAATCATTTCCCTCGATGAAGATCCGGATGTGTTGATCTTTACCGACAACATTCCAACCAAATACACTGATGGAACCTTCATCATGCCTTACTGGTGCTTCGGAGGATTCAATACTATCAACTATCCAAAAGAAGATATCGGTATCTTCCTCCAAACATATGATGATAAAGTGATCATCACCTGGAGTTATCTGGTTGACAACTTTGGAATGGGAGGAGGAATTTCAGCACAGGTATTCCTTTACAAGAACGGCACGATGAAATTCCAGTACAAGGTAGAAGAAGGCGGTGACCTCCTTTCCGGATTCTCAGCGGTAGGCGTGCAGCAAAACAAAAACAACGCAGTCGCGATTTCTGATCACCAAAATCTTGATCATGGAAGTGGCTTGGCATTCATTGTGATGCCTGCCAATAAGCACACGGTTGCTGCCAACTCTGCGCTTGCAGGTGCAATCAAAATCAACGCACAGAATATTTATGGCGGAGTTTACAACAACTCATTAAAAATCAGAACAAATGTACCAGGTAGTGAGTCATTGGAAAAACCAGTTCAACTCACCGTGCTTGGTGATGCCGTTCTCGACATCGACAACAATGTTGATTTCGGTGACAAGATGATCACCTACGATCAATTTGGATATCCGAACACGAATTATAAAGACATGAAGTTTGCAAACACAGGAGCCGCTCCATTGCAAATCAATTGGATGCAGATGGCCGATGGCACACAAGGGTTAAGTTTGCAAGTGTGGGCATTGGTTGATGGTTGGTTCGGGCCAGAGTGGCAATGGGCTGACATTGGCAATTTGTATTCACCCTGGGCCATGACAACCCCGACATTCAAAGTCAATCCCGGTGATGAATTAAAGGTACGAGCAACGTTCGCACCGATGTCAGTGGGAAGCTTTGCCGACAAAGCAGTGCTCACCACAAGCACGGGCGATGTGAATATTAACCTGAAAGGAAATGCATTTAATCCTCCTGTACTCAACATCGATTCGAGTGCAGTGATGGTGAACTTAAATTTACCAACCGATCAGGCAGATCAAAGTATTGCGTTTGATAACTCAAATGGTCAATCTGATTTGACTTATGAACTCAGTATTGATTACGGTCGTGTTGCGCCAAGTGGTTCGTCAAAAGAAAAAACATCTGGAGCTGGCAAGAATTCCCTGAAACAATTCCCGGGAAAAGTTTCGATAAAACCAGTTGCAGCTGCAAGCGGGTCATACAACCGCACCATTTCTTATACAACAAAAGAACAGCCTGACACTTTCATTGGCACAGGTGGCGGATCACCCGCAGTGGTAGCAACACAGTACAATGCTGGAGCTTCCGGCTTCAATTTATCACACGTTGAAACGTGGGCGCGAACTGAAACAGTTGCATCTGTAACACTAACGGTAGAAGTAAGGGCAGGTGGAACTTCAGTTGCAGATGCTGTGAAAGTTGGCCAAGGATCTCTGACAATTAACGGCTTCGGCTCAGATGAATCTGGTGCATTCCAACAAATAGCATTGGACAAACCAGCGCTTATTTATCCGAATGAAAATTTCTATGTGATCGTAACCTATCCATTTGGCTTGAACTATCCGCAAGGCGCGTTCACAGATTCCGAAACAATAAGCAATCGCTATCTCTATTATGACGAAGGTGCCTGGGGCGATCTTCAAACCATAAGTGGTTTTGAAACCATTGGTTGGTTGATGTTTGCCGGTGAACAGACTGCGGCAGACGTATCCTGGCTAAAGATTACTTCAGATCAAACTGGAACAGTTTCAGCAGGCAATTCCTCCGCTATCCAACTTCACTTTGACGGAAATATTGCGCAACGAGGAGACCAGATTGCCAATGTGGTGATAAAAACAAATGATCCTGTAACTCCTGTTGTTCACATTCCTGTTACACTTCATTTGAATGATGCTCCGAAGTTTGGAACGGTTCCTGACCAGATTACAGTAGCGGAAGGAAGTACTCTTACTTTGAAAGTGACTGTGAAAGATCCAGAGGGAAATACGTTCATTGTCAATCCAGCACAGACTTACACAAATGTATCATCCACATTTGACGGAAGTATGATGACGGTTACACTTACACCAACATTCGGCAGTGCCGGTAACTACAATTTTGTTTTCAAGGCAAAAGACCAATACGATGCCGAAAGTCAGCTCACACTGGCCGTGCAGATCACGCACACCAATCGTGCACCGGTTTATGTCGGAACTTCAAAAACAATTTCACTCAATGCCGATGGAGAACTAAATGAGTTTGCATTGAGCGATTACTTCGCTGATCCTGATGGGGATGACATGACTTACACGATAACAAGTTCGGCTGATGTGTTGGATGTGTTCGCATCTAAAAGCAGTTTCATTATCCGGCCAAAAGCTGCGGGTGAGGCCAATCTTGCCTTCGCATTAACGGATGCCCATGGAGCCACACTCAACGATACATTGAAAGCAGTGGTGAATCTTGTGTTGGCCGTTGAGCCGAAACAAAATACTGGAGTGAGCATTTATCCTAATCCGGTTCGTGAGACAGTCAATATTCAATTAACTTCAGAATGGAAAGGCGAGCTATCAGTAGAAATTCTTGACGCAACAGGCCGACAAATGTTGAACAACAAATCGACTATCATTGGCAATGCCCTTTCACTGGATGTCACTTCATTGGGCCGCGGGTTCTATTTAATGCGCTTGAATGCAGAAGGCAAACAAGCTGTTGTAAAATTGATCAAAGAATAAATCAGCCAATGAATCATTCAATCAAAATAGCTATGAAGACAAAAATTCAAATTCTTTTTCTTGCGCTGCTCGCCTCTGTGGCGTGCAGCAAAAAAGATGAAGTGAGCCCGAAAGATAGTTTCATCAATTCACTGACAGCCTCCACATGGGTGACCGAAAGTGTGTATAATGAAACGGACGGTGACCTTACTTCACAATACACAGCTTTCTCAATTGTGTTCAGGAAAAATTCAGGAAGCGATTATAACGGAGATTATTATGTAGCCAACGGAAGTCACGCATTCAGTGCTTCCTTTGGCAAATGGAAAATTTCCGATGACATGAAAACCCTGACCTTTGATAACGGAAAACAGATGACCGTTGACCTGTCAGCAGGAAAATTAAAACTTGACTTTGTTGTATCAGCCACGGGCGGCAGAACAAACGGGCTCAAAGGTCACTTCACCTTTGTTTTAAAAATTGCACAATAGTTGGTGTTTAGTTTGTGTAATAGTGGGGCTCCGAAAGGGGCCCTGCTTATTTCTACCTTATGCTGTCGTTTCTAATCGTCTTACCGACACCTTTGCAAGTGGTACAATTGTGATAGCCTACACCAAAACATGTTCCACAACTTCTCTTCACGCCAAGGCAAGATTTACAAACGCCCAATCCAGTTCCTTCGCACAACCCACAGGTTTGATCAAAAATTTTTCCCTCACCTCCGCAGCGTTTACATTTCTCCGGTTCTACCCCAAGGCATACATCACACTCTTGAAGCCCATCACCTTTGCATTCTTCACAATTTTGAATTCCAATTCCGAAACACACCTGACATATATAGGAATTTGATTGATACTTTTTTTCGAATTCAGCCAAAGCAATTTTGCGCTGATCCGCTAATTCCTTTTGTTTCTTTTTGATGGATTTCTGATTCAGGTGGTTATTCCTTTTGAAAACGATCCTGTTCTGTGAAGTTGGCGTGTAAAGTTTGTGCCTCGATGGGTTATCGTTAGCTCCGCCTTGTGAGGGAATCAAATCATCGTCAGGATTGACCTGAGCCTTTGCCTGAAAGCACATTGAAATCAAAAATAGCAAACCAATTATCCAATTCATTCTCAAAAAATTAATTCAATTAGCATGAGAATGTTGAAGCGAATTGTCAATTCAATGACAAATGTTTAGATAACTAGAAAAAAATGTATAATCACTTCTTTACTGTACGGCAACCGAAAATTCGTCCCGCAGTTTTTGTAGTATGTGCATTCACCCGCACCGTTACCTTTGTTTTGCCCTGGATGTATTCAGTTGGAATCGGATATTCAATATCAAAAAACTTTCCAGTCGTGCTTCCCTTCAATTCCTGCGTAGCGATATGCTTATCGTCAATCAAAAAGTCAAAACCGCGGTTGGCATCATCTCCGATGTAAGTGCACAATAAATTATTTTCAACAGATGGATCGACTTTCATTTCAAACGAAAAATAATTTCCGGCTCGAGCCTCTCTTCCCATTCTTCCAAACGCATCGCTTACATAAGATTTATCACTTGCTTTCAAATTGTGATCGCGCTCCGGTTGCATCTCTCCTATTCTGCAAATGTCTATCGTGCGCTGCTCCACTTCGTTCTGTCTCTTCTTCTCCGCTTCATATTCCTGTTGGCGGTTCGTCCAGTCTTTTGGTGTGAAAAAATCCCAATACACATTATAGTATTGATCATGGGTATTATAAAATGGAATCAACTTCACATCCGCAGGACGTGCCACACCTTTCGTTTCAAACTCCAGTGAAGAAGGATTTTTCTTCGTCCACTCATTAATGTTGTGATTGTCGGTGAGAAGAACGGTGGTTCCATAAATCGGATCGGGCATTTGCTTTCCTAACTGACCAGCCAGCACAACCGGGCCATATAACAACGCAATGCGATTTGGATTATCGGGCATGCTTTCAGAACGAAGGCTCATTGGTAAAGTTAGCGTCACCTCATCATTACTCCATTCACGATTTATTTCAAGATAACCTGAATCATCCGTTTTTACATTCACTGATTTTCCATTGATCAAAATATTCAACTCTTCTTTTGCCCACATTGGTTTTCGAATGCGCAAGGTGAACTTCTGTTTTGAAGTTGACTTTACGGTCAATGATACTTCCCCACTCGTAGGAAAAGCTGTGGTCATTGCTGTTGTTATACCCTTTGATCTCCAATTCAATTCTGATGGAATGAATAAATTCACATACAAACTTCCATCACTTCCTTCTGAATAAATACCTTCCGCATATTTTGAATGATTTTCCATTCCACTTCCCACACAACAAGTAAACGTATTAAATGCATCGCTGAATTCTTTTTTCGTACCCATGCGAAGCGGAACAAAGTAGCACATCATTCCAGTTTGAGGATGTTGTGAAGCGAGAATGTGATTGTACAGAGCGCGTTCATAGTAGTCGATTAATTTTGATGAAGGCGCAACTGCAAATAAATGGCGAGTCAATTTGAGCATGTTGTACGTGTTGCAAGTTTCACACGTTGCATCACTCAACCGGTCATTGAGTTTGTCTTCTGGTCCGCAATATTCATAGTTACTGTTGCCACCAATCACGTAGCTGTGATGCTTCGTCATTGTCTCCCAAAAGAAAGATGAAATGGTCTTATCGGAGTCGTTTCCGGTTAATTCAAATCTTCTGGCGCAGCCAATTGCTTTCGGCACGTTTGTATTGGAGTGTTTTCCGGGGAGGGGATCTATTTTCTTTGCGAGCTCATCCAATACAAAGTGATCATGAAATTTATATGACAAGTCAAGGTATTTTTTCTTTCCGGTGATTTCATAAAGATGAGTGAGCACATCGGCCATACCTCCGTATTCACATTTGCGCATTTTTTCAAGCTGCTCATCATTCAAATTTTTGAGAATGGCTGCGGTCCAGTCGGCCATCTTCTCAACAATTGTTAAAGCTTTCTTATTATCTGCAAACAAATAGGCATCCGTCAATCCCGCCATTACTTTATGCACCGTGTACCAAGGCGACCAGCCACCATTCAAATCGAAGCCACCTGTTTTGATAATGCCGTGCTGTACTTTCCAGAAAATCGAATCTTCATTCGGAATCGCACCCACATATCCAGACTTGCGTGCAATCTGGCATTTCTCCAGTTCGTCAACCATTAAATCAACACGATCTTTGAATTGCATTTCTCTCGTTGAGGCATACATCATCGCGCAGGCTGAAAGATAATGACCGAGCGTGTGGCCGCTTAATCCCTCACTCTCCCAACCGCCATATACATCACCTTGTGTTGGCAATCCCGCATTCAAATAAAACCGATGAAGCAATCGCTTCACATCGATAGACAAAAGATAAGCGGCATCTTTGTCCATTGCATTTTTGAATGGGCTTCCATCCAACAGTTTTACGTCTTTCAAATCAAAACTGTAAGCTTTGATTGAAACTTCAGGCTTAACCGCAATGCGAGAGTCATTTTTCTGAATTAAATAACCCTGAGCAAAAGCCATACTGCCAGCAAAGAGGAAAACCATCAGGCTAAAACTTTCACGCAAAGACGCTAAGTTAAAAAGTCTAAAGTTTGGTCTTAGCGTCTTGGCGCCTTTGCATGAAAATACTTTCATCAATAATTAATTTTAATGTCCTTGATTTTTTGAGGTAGCCACACTTGCATTTGATTTTGTCCGCGGTTGCACCACGAATAGTATGGAATGGCCGTGATCGTTTTCATTTCTGTGGAAACATTCTTTCCATCGCTGCTCAATTGAACAGTTGGCGCCTGGAATTGAATAGTTTCAACACCTTCCAGTAAATCTTTTTTAAAGGAAGTAGTAAAAGTTGTCTTTTCAGGAAGAACCATGTTCCATGCTTTGTCATTGTTATCTGCGCCTTCCACGCAGTACACAATCGGGCCGCGCTGTATTGCTACACGATCTTCGTCTTGCTTCAACTCAGGTCTTGCCTTTACACGCTTTACTTCCATCGGAATATTCATCTCAATCACATCGCCTTTTTTCCACTCACGGTCGATCACCGCGTAACCTTTATCCATCGTATAAGTTGCAGGCTTACCATTCACATGGATTGTAAAAGCTACCGGTGTTTTATCTTCAAACACATACAAATCGCCCGGCACTACCTGACCTTGTGCCCAACCTGGAATGCGCAGGTGCATCGCGAACTTTGTTTTTGATTTTGGTTGCATCGTCATCTTCACATTTCCTTCCCAAGGATAATTGGTTTCTAAACTTAGTGGCACTTCATTCTTCCCAACTTTCAAAGTGGAATTACTACCAATAAACAGATTCACCCAAACACCATTTTCATTCACTCCATATATATAATCACCAAGCGAAGCCACAAGGCGCGCAATATTTGCCGGGCAGCATGCCGTACCAAACCACTCTCTCCTGTTATGACGCCCGTTGGAGGCGAGCGGATTGCCATAAAAGAAATGATCACCACTTAATGATAAACCATCACGGGCTGCATTGTATAAACTACGCTCAAGCACATCGATAAATTTACTATCGCCAGTGAGCGTATTCATGCGCTGATTCCAAAATACCATTCCAACAGAAGCGCACGTTTCACAATAAGCTTGTTCATTCGGCAAATCGTAATCATTGCTAAAGCCTTCATTGTTTCCGGAAGATCCAATGCCACCTGTGATATACATATTACGATACACCACATCTTCCCACACATTATTCATGGCGGTCATGTAACCTTCATCGCCTGTGAGTGCAGCTACGTCCGCAGCACCCGTGTACATATACATTGCACGGACGGCATGGCCGGTGATTTCTTTTTGCATTCGAACAGGAATGGCGTCTTGTGCATAAGCAGTGTCTTTCCAATCTGTCCATGTGTAACCTTTCGCATATTTGTGACCTCGCTCTTCGAGCAACCAATGAGCGAGATTGAGATATTTTTTATTATTGGTCGTTTTATAAAGTTTCACGAGAGCAAGCTCCAACTCCTGGTGGCCCGTTACCCAATGCTTCTTGCCCGGACCAAAGTTGTTATCAAAGTGATCGGCAAACTTTGTAGCTACATCAAGTAATTTCTTTTTTCCGGTTGCATTATAATAAGCAACAGCCGCTTCAATCAAATGACCACCGTTGTAGTCTTCGTGCATACTCATGTCGCTCCAACGCTGATCCAAACCTCCAAGTGTGTACCAGGTTCCTATATATCCATCAGCCAGTTGTGCAGCCGCGATTTTGTCGATCCACTCATCCGCTTTCTTTTCAAGATTCGCATCCGGATAATTTTTCAACGAATAGGCAATTGCTTCCAATGCTTTATATACATCTGAGTCATCATAGAAAATTCCTTCATGCTTCTCGCCTTTGTTGCGCGCTACCTTTTCAAAGTTTTTGATGCGGGGAGTTTTTACTTCTGTTTGCAAAATACAAGCTTGAATAGTTGTAGTTGCCACCTTTTGCATCGCAGGTTTCCAGAAACCATCATTGATGGTTACTTGAGAAAAATTTACCGGCTCAAATTTTCGTGTTGGCGCTTGTGCGAAAGCGACCACTCCAACAAAAATAAACGCGATGAAGATTCTAATCGATTTGTATTTCATTTCATTCAACATTCAAAATTTTATCTTCACCTTGATCTGAGTAAACGAATGGGCAGGAAAAATGTAGCTCGTTCCAGTTTCGTTTACACTAATTTCTTTTGAAACAGTTTTCACTTTTTGCCCATCAGGTCCGTTCTCGTCCTCAAGGTTTCCATTCACTTCCGAAACTTGAGCCTTGCCAGTCCATTTGCCAAAAACATTGGTAATGGTTGTTTCGATAGCCTTGTCTTTGTGGCGATTCACCACATTTAAAATTACCTCTTGCGTTTTGTCATTGTAAACAGAAGTTACATCGAGATAGGGAATTTGTCTATAAGCGTCACCGGCATCGTATTTATCACATTGTACAAATGTGTCAAGGTTTTTGCCATGCACATTTTGAGCGAATAACTGAAGCGGGTAATATATCGGCTGCATCCAGAGTTTTCCATTGGTTATCATCATGGGGGCAATCACATTTACCAACTGCGCCATGTTTGCCATTTTCACAATGTGCGCATTGCGAACAAACACGTTCAAATACATCGCCACCACCAGCGCATCCTGCATGTTGTAATGTTCTTCCAGTTTTTGCTCGTTGAATGCTCTGTACCAAACGTTATACTCGTCAAAAGCAATGTAGATTGGTTTTTGCATTTTGTACTTGTTGCGAACTTCGTTGATCAATCCCTCGGTGATCTTAATCGAATTCTCAACACGCGTTGTTACCGCCATAAACTTATTGTGATCTTTCTCGCGATTGTTTGAGTAATGATGAAGTGAAATATATTCGATGTAATCGTGTAGGTAATTTAATACTGTTCTATTCCAATCCGGCCAATCCTGCGTGTAATTGCTCACACCACTTGCGATGAGCTTGATGCTATCATCCGACCACTTCATGATTTTCGCAGCCTCCAGTGCAAACTTGCTGTAGTCTTCTGCATTCTTGTGCCCCATCTGCCACCAGCCATCGATCTCATTTCCAAGGCCCCAATATTTTACTTTGTACGGTTCGGGATGTCCATTCTTCGCGCGCAAGTCAGAATAATACAAACCTTGTTTCGCGTTGCAATACTCCACCCAGTTCTTTGCTTCATCCAGTGTGCCGGTGCCAAGGTTCACACAGATATAAGGCTCCGCTCCTGTCGCTTTTGAAAACTTCAGCCATTCATCAGTTCCCACTTCATTGGTTTCAATGTCGCCCCACGCAAGATCTTTGCGGTGTGGCCGCTTGTCTTTAGGCCCGATTGCATCCTCCCAATGATAACCGGATGCAAAATTTCCGCCCGGCCAACGTACCAGTGAAACCCCAAGGTTTTTAGTAGCTTCAATCACATCCTTGCGAAAGCCATCCACGTTTGCCTGTGGCGACTGTGGCTCATAAATTCCTCCGTAGATGCATCGGCCCAGGTGTTCTGTGAAATTTCCGTAGAGCATTTTATCAATCGTTCCGGTCTGTCGCTCTGCGTCAATTTTAATACGGGCTTTCAAATTTTGTGCAAAGGTTGCGGATGAAACAACCATCGCAGCAAGACAAAGTATTTTCTTCATGAGGCTTAAAAATTGGTCTTAAACAAATGTAGAAGAAAATAATAAATGTACAAATGACGCTTTTAAAGCCGGCTAGGTCAGATCTGACCTGGAAATGCCCGATGCGACTCTTTGTTTACTGCTTTACTGCCAGCGTTTTCTCCGCAGGCTTGATGTTTTTCAAATGCTCAACATTATTGTACGCCTTTACGGTGTACATGCTGCCTGTGTTTTCCAGCAAATAAAGACAAAGGTTGGAATGTTCAAACATATCCATACTCTTGAGCGGATAATTCAAAAGCTGGCATAGTAATATGCGAATGGCGCGGCCGTGCATGCAAACCAAGATTGTTTTTTCTTCAGCAGCCTGATTCCATTTTTCGATGACTGGCTTTTGTCTCGTCACCACATCTTCAGGGCTTTCTCCTCCTTCAATGCGCAAAGAGGTGTTACCATGTTGCCACTGCTCAATCATCCAATGATAGTACTGATCTTCTTCAGGCGTGATCTTCTTACCTTCGTTCGTTCCCCAACTGATCTCGTTCAGTCCGGCCATAGCCTCATGAGGAAGACCGGAATCAAGAAAACCTTTCACCGTTTCCTGTGTGCGCCTCAGGGTAGAAGTATAAACCTTATCAAACACAACATTTTTATAGGCCTCATAAAAAGCCTGCGCCTGCGCCTTTCCTGTCTCGTTCAGAGAGGAATCAACTCCGCTTCCTTGCACGATGCCCTGCAAGTTAAAATCAGTCTGGCCGTGCCGGATGATATATATTTTTTTGCTGCTCAATTTCAGTTAATTTGGCCGCAAAAATAGACAAATTGTTCAATCCCGCTAACACGCGCTGAATGCTCATTTTCAACCCCAACATTACTCTCGACTTCCTCAACAAAATGACGCCCAACACCATGTTGGGGCACATTGGAATTGAGTTCACACAATTGGGTGAAAATTTCATCGAGGCAAAAATGCCGGTAGATCATCGAACAAGACAGCCCTTTGGATTGTTACATGGTGGTGCATCGGTGGCGCTGGCAGAAACACTTGGGAGCGTGGCGGCCATGTGCTGCCTCGATGGAGAGAAGCAATTTTGTGTTGGCCTTGATATCAATGCGAACCATATCAAGAGTTTGCGTGATGGATTTGTGTTTGGAAGAGTGACCCCGCTGCACATCGGAAAGAAGACACATGTGTGGGAAATAAAAATAACAGATGAAAATGGCAGCCTGGTGTGCATCAGCCGAATCACCATGGCCATTCTCGACAAGAAATAAGTTATGAATGAGCGGGAGAAAAATGAGGGAGGAAAATCAGATAGGTCGCAACACCTGGCGACCAAAATGGACAACAACAAGAGCGAAGAAATAATTTCAGGCATTATTCAAAAATCATTGAGCCTTGGAAAATCATTTGCCTTATGGCGAATGCCGGGTGCAAAGGAAAAAAATCTCTGCGTAAGCAATGAAAGACTTCTGGAGCTGGATGAATTGACCATCGAAGAACTGGATTCTGGTTTTGTCTTCGCTCCTTTTCATCCGGCAAAAAAGAAATATTTTTTAAAGGCAGATAGGTTCTACAAATTTTCGAATGAGAAAGATGAAATTCAGTCTTCCGATTTGAGTGATGTTGACCTGGATGAAATTCAAAAACTGAAAAGCAAGAGAGCTCCATATCATTTCAAGGTTAAAACCAATTTCCATCAAAATAATTTTGAGAGGTTGGTAGTGAAGGGAATTGAATCAATGGAATCCAATCTGTTCGAAAAAGTAGTGCTCTCACGTTTTTACGATGCAGCAACATCAGAAGACTTTGATCCACTAAACGCATTTGCTACCTTCTGCGAAAAATATCCGAATGCTTTTGTTTCACTCTCTTCTTCACCAGAAGTTGGAACCTGGCTTGGCGCTTCTCCTGAGATGTTAGTTTCAGTAGATGCACATGGCAAATTCAAAACCGTGGCGCTCGCAGGTACCCAACGCTTTGAGAAAGGAACAAACCTTAAAGCTGTTGCCTGGACGCAAAAAGATATTGAAGAGCAGGCACTGGTGAGCCGTTACATCATCAACTGTTTTAAAAAAGTGCGTGTGCGTGAATATGAAGAACACGGGCCAAGAACAGTAGTGGCAGGAAACTTACTTCACCTCCGAACCGATTACGAAGTGGACACGAAAGAAATCAACTTCCCTCAGATGGGATCGGTGATGTTGAAATTATTGCATCCCACTTCGGCTGTGTGCGGCATGCCTCACGCTCCTGCTTTTGAATTTCTGCTGGCACAGGAAGGTTATGATCGCGAATTGTACGCAGGTTTTCTGGGCCCTGTGAACATTCAAAATGAAACCAATTTATTTGTAAATCTCCGCTGCATGCAGTTGTTTGAAAACACAGCAAGAGTTTATGCAGGCGCAGGCATCATTGCCGATTCCATTCCTCAAAAAGAAGGTGAAGAAGTGGAAATGAAAATTCAATCTATCTTAAAAAACATAAAGCCGTAACGTGCGCTACCAACCAATCTACGACATTGCTGAAGTGTGCGCTGCCAAAGGTGTGCAGGAAATAATTGCTTGCCCTGGCAGCAGATGCGCTCCACTCACGTTGGCCTTTGCGCAACACGAGCGAATTAATTTGAAGACCTTCAGTGATGAGCGCAGTGCAGGCTTCGTAGCCATGGGGATGGCGCAACAACTCAAACGACCGACAGCCTTGTTGTGTACTTCAGGATCAGCTGCATACAATTTTGCTCCGGCTGTTGCTGAAGCCTTCTTTCAGGAAATTCCTTTAATTGTTTTCACTGCGGATCGTCCGAAAGAATGGATTGATCAATGGGATGGACAAACCATTCGTCAACAAAACATTTTCGGACAACATGTGAAACGATCGTTCAATCTTCCAGAAGATTATTCGCACGAAGATGCAGTCTGGTTTATTCATCGAACCATCAATGAGGCGATTAACCTAGCAAATGATTTTCCGAAAGGCCCGGTTCATATCAACGCTCCGTTTCGCGAACCACTGTATCCATCTGCCGGAGAGAAAATCAGTTTCAGTTCAAGCTTGAAAATTATCGATACTCCTTCTTCAACAATCAGTTTGAATGAAAGCGAAATTGATTCCTTAAAAAAGAAACTCTCGGCCACCACAAAAATTCTTGTTCTTGCCGGTCAGCAGGATTTTGATGATGAAACATACCGCGCTGTTGAAAAATTTGTCAAGCATACACAAGCTCCGCTGTTGGGCGATATACTTTCAAACTTTCACGGCCTTCAAAATACAATTCGTCATGCAGATTCATTCATTGCTGCATGCGGTGAAGATGTGAAGAAATCGTTGCAGCCTGAATTGCTGATTACGTTTGGGAAATCGATCATTTCAAAAAACACAAAACTCCTTTTCAGAAAATACAAACCACAGGAGCATTGGCATATTCAACCTTGTGCGATTGCGCCCGATACTTTCAAATCGCTCACCAAAGTGATTCAAAGTAATGTCGCTTTGTTCTTCAAGTCGCTTTCTTCAGCAGAACCAGCGGATGAATTCACAGGACAAAAACGAGAAAATTTTCTTCGGGTCTGGAATGCAGAAGAAAATCGCTGTGTGCGATCGATGAAAATTTTTAATGAGGAAACGACATTTACCGAACTTTCAATCGTAAAGGAATTCATAGCAACCTTGCCTATCCGCTGTAATTTGCATCTTGCCAACAGCATGTCGGTGCGGTATGCGAATTTCATTGGCATTGAGGCAGGCAAGCGGGGCATTCATGTTTACTCCAATCGCGGGGCAAGCGGCATCGATGGATGCACGAGCACTGCAGTGGGGCATTCACTTTCGAGCGATATTCCTAATTTTTTGATCACCGGAGATCTTGCTTTCTTTTATGACCGCAATGCATTCTGGCACAATTACTCATTACCAAATTTGCGTGTGCTGCTCTTGAACAATCATGGTGGAATTATTTTCAACATAATTGATGGCCCCGGCAACACTAAAGAGTTGGAAGACTATTTTGTAACAAAACAAAAGCTTAACGCCAAAAACCTTTGTGAAGAGTTTGGCTATGAACACATCGTTGTTGATTCTGCAAAAAAAATAAAGAACAGCCTGAAAGACTTTTTTACATTTGACGGCAAAACAAAAATCCTGGAGGTAGAAAGCAGTCAGGAGGCAAATAAAAAAGCTTTTGAAAATTTTAAGCATTTAATTAAAAACGGATATGGAACTTAAATACGATTGGAAACCTGTCAAGCAATACGAAGAAATTCTCTTTCACAAATACAACGGTATAGCGAGAATCAGCATCAACCGGCCGCGTGTCCACAATGCATTCACTCCACTCACAGTGAAAGAAATGATTGATGCAATGAACATTTGCCGCGAAGACAGTGAAGTGGGTGTGATCATTCTTACAGGTGAAGGAGGAAAAGCTTTCTGCAGTGGTGGTGATCAAAGCGTACGTGGTCATGGCGGCTATGTAGGCAAAGACACAGTACCGCGTTTGAATGTACTTGATCTTCAAAAAATAATCCGCTCGATTTCAAAACCTGTGATCGCAGCGGTAGCCGGTTGGGCAATTGGTGGCGGGCATGTGTTGCATGTAGTTTGTGATCTTACAATTGCTGCCGAGAATGCACGCTTCGGTCAAACAGGTCCGATGGTAGGAAGTTTTGACGGAGGCTTTGGTGCATCTTACCTCGCGCGGATAGTTGGCCAAAAGAAAGCACGTGAGATCTGGTATCTCTGCGATCAATATGATGCCAGGGAAGCACTTGAAATGGGATTGGTGAACAAAGTTGTTCCGCTCGAAAAATTGGAAGAGACGTATGTAGAGTGGGCAAACAAAATTCTAAAGAAAAGTCCGCTTGCCATACGCATGTTGAAGTGCGCATTCAACGCAGAACTCGATGGACAAGCCGGCATTCAGGAACTTGCAGGCAACGCAACGTTACTTTACTATTTAAGTGATGAAGCGAAAGAAGGCAAGAATGCATTCCTCGAAAAACGCGAACCTGATTTCTCAAAGTTTCCTAAGTTTCCTTAATAACTGTTTCATTCGTGAAAATCCGTGACTTCTTTGGCTAACACATGGCTCAATCTAAACGGAAGAATTTTTGCCATTTCAGAATTAATTAAAATTGATTCTACGATTGGCAAAACAGAGTTTGAAAAAGAGACACTCGCGTTTTGCACGCAATGGTTGAAAGGAGCGCAAACATTCAAACTTACAACCAGCGGTTCAACAGGCACTCCAAAAGAAATTCTGATTACGCGTTCGCAGATGGAAGCCAGCGCGCGATTAACGATCGAGGCGCTCGGATTAAAAAAAGGAATGACATCACTTGTCTGCCTTGACACCAAATTTATTGCAGGAAAGATGATGTTGGTACGCAGCCTCGTGAATGGAATGAACATGGTTGCCGTAGAACCAGGTGCCAATCCATTGAAGGCGATAAATCAAAAGATCGACTTTGCTGCGTTGGTTCCATATCAGGCTGAAAAAGTATTGGATGAATCGTGTGAACAGTTGAATCAATTGAAATGTGCGATTATCGGTGGAGCCCCCATCTCAATTGCTTTGAAAGAGAAAATGCAATCAACCACTTGTCCGCTTTATGCAACTTATGGAATGACCGAAACCATTTCCCACATCGCACTGCAGAAATTAAATGGGGCCGATGCACAGGATTTTTTTCAAACTCAACCTGGTGTGAAAATTGATTTAGATGCAAGAGAATGCCTAACGATATATGCAGACTATCTCGGCCAGGAACCAATCGTCACCAATGATCTTGTCAAAATACAATCACCCAGTACTTTCCTCTGGCTGGGTCGCATTGATAATATCATCAACACCGGTGGAGCGAAAGTTTCGCCTGAAAAAATCGAATCCGTTTTTGAACGCATTTTGCGCAAAAAAAATATAGCGAGTCGTTTTTTTATTAGTAGTATCGTTCACGCAAAACTTGGACAGCAAGTAATTCTGGTTGTTGAAGGAAAAGCCTTTTCAAATGAAGATCAGCAAACTCTGTTAAGCGCTGCCTCTGCCCTGCTCGGGAAATTTGAAATTCCGAAAGGAGTTTTCTTTGTTGAAAAATTTATAGAGACGGCAACCGGAAAGATCAACCGGAAAGAAACAGTGAATTTAATCTCACAGATTGATTAGTGAATCTGTGGCTGAAATTTTCTTCTGATAAATTTATTCAACGGATCTTCAACCGATTTGAAAAGCGCGATTGAAATCAGATTAACTACCACAAAAATCACTACCGTATTTGGAATGACACGCTGGATAAACGATGCAATCACCCCCAGATGAATCAAGTAAAAGATGTAAGAACTTTTGCCAAGCAGCACGAACAGTTTGCTCCCCAGAATCTTTGAAATGATCGTCTCTTCCGTAAGCAGGCCGTAAAAGAAGACAGCGATTCCGAACACTGACAAAATTAAAGCATTGATTACTCTTCCCATGGAAGTTTCAATGCCAATCAAAGTATCTGTTCTAAGAAGTGACATGATCCAAATGCAAATAATCATGACAACTATTCCAACGTAGGTGAACGGGATTTTAGTTGAAATTAAGTTCGCTTTCTTATAAAAGATCGCCAATGCTATTCCAACAAAAAATTCAAAACACCTTCCGAAGAAAGTGTAGGTAAGCATAAAATGATCCGAACCGAAAAGTCCGTGAAGTTTCAAAGGCGAAAACAGTCCAACAAGTACAAAGCCAATCAAGAGCAGAAGGACAGGAAGAATGAATATCAAAGATTTACTTCGCACAATCAGTAAAAAGAAAAGTGGGGCAAGAATATAAAATATCTCTTCCACAGTAAGTGACCAACCTTGAGAGATGCCAGAAAATAAAGCCTGATCGAAGAATCCTCGCAGAAAAGTTACATTCAGAATAAAGGTGGTAAAATTCGATTCACCGCTACCCTTTACATTGAAAACAATGAATGTAAATAGCGTCAACAAAAAATACATTGGATAGATACGTGCAATCCGGTTCACCATGTATTGGTGAAAAGAAAAATCTACAACATCAAAATATTTATAGGTAATTAAGAACCCGCTTAAAACAAAGAATACGGTTACCCCAGCGTACATCTCGGAAAAGAAGGCCGCGATGTCTTCGCCAAATCGAACAAAGGGTTGATAATGGTTGATAAAAACCATGTATGCCGCTACAGCCCTTACTCCGGTTAGTGCATTAAAATATCTTGCTTCTGTTTCTTTCATCCAGGCAACAGCATTTGCAAATTGTGAAGATAATAAAGGCAACCGGAACCGATTAAAAATAGTTTTTAACTGGATGCAACCATTGGATTTGGCCTGTAGTCTTTAGCCAAAATTGTCATTTATGAAAAAACTTACCCTCGCCATTCTTGTACTTTCGGCCACAGTCACTTTTGGCCAAACCCTGGAAAAAAAGGTTGCCGCCTTTGACCAAATCATTGTATCACCACGCATCAATCTGGTGCTCATTCATGGTGACGATGAATCCGTGAAAGTAAATTACAACAATATTCCTGAGCGCAAAATAAATTTAGTTGTTAAGAACCACCGGTTGCGCATCTACCTTGATCATGCCAAATATCTTGAAAAAAGAAGACGTTACAGAACAGATGAAGGTGTAATAAAAGAAAGCATTTATAAAGATGTGACAGTAACTGCATATGTTACTTACAGGCAATTGAAAAAGCTGGGCATTCGTGGTGAACAGGAAGTGGATGTGCAAGGAAAAATCGAGGGCAAGAAATTTAAATTGACTGCCTATGGGGAGAGTAATATTGACCTATCATCCGTCAAAGTAGATAAACTGAAAGTAGTGATGTATGGCGATCACAACCTGAAGGTCAATGAGGGTTATGCTGGATTTCAGAAGTTCAAACTTTTTGGGGATAACAAAATCGATACGCAAGCTTTGCAAAGTGACGAAGTAGCAAGCACAACCTATGGCGAGAGTAAACTGAAATTCAATGCTGAAGACAATATTCGTGTGATCACATTGGGTGAATCAAAAGTATATGTAAAAGGCAAGGCCGATGTAGATCAATTCAGTCTGGGAGAGGTTTCTGTGCGCAGGCAGGAATAATTGAAAAGAATGGGTAGCTTTGCGTGAAATAATCGATCATGCAAATTTCAAAACACAAAGTAGCTGCTATTCATTACACACTTACGGATAACTCAGGAAAGGTTCTCGATTCCAGTCAGGGTCGGGAACCTTTGCATTATATACAAGGTATCGGCAACCTGATTCCCGGAATGGAAGAAGCTCTAGAGGGCAAAGTAAAAGGCGATAAGCTTAAACTGACCATCGCGCCAGAAAAAGGATACGGAGTAAAGGATGACAATCTTACTCAGAAAGTTCCGCGCTCCGCATTCGGAACCCAGAAGATTGAAAAGGGAATGCAGTTTCAAACCAACCATGGGCAAGTTGTTACTGTAACCGAAATTGGTTTAAACGAAATTACTGTCGATGCAAATCATCCGCTTGCCGGAGTTACTTTGAATTTTGATGTAGAGGTATTCAGTGTTCGCGAGGCAACCGAAGAAGAACTTGATCATGGCCACGTACATGGTCCGGGCGGGCATCATCATTAATGTGAAACTTTCGATTTAGTGATGTAGTTCATTTAGGTTACTCTTGAATAATTTTTCTTTTGTTCATAGTTATTGACATAAGACAAAGTTCATAACACTGCATTCAAGCTTCTAAGTTGACAATTGACACTGAAGTTGCCTTTAGCCATGTCAAATGCAGCTTAGAAGTGGACCAATGCCAATTCAGACCGTGGAGGCGTACAGAAATCCTCCATCAATAACTCTAAATCATTATTTTTGCAGCCTAATTTAGTCTTAGGTACAATGCAATTATCCGAACAAGAGATCATCCGCAGGCAAAGCCTCGAAGAGTTGAACAAACTGGGCATCAACCCCTACCCTGCTGCACTTTTTGAAACTAACATTTCCGCAAAGTATTTTCATGAGAATTTCGAAACGCTCGACAAAGATTTATCTTTTGCGGGCCGCATCATGACGCGCAGGGTGATGGGCAATGCATCGTTTGCAGAACTACAGGATGAAACCGGACGTGTGCAGGTTTATTTTCGAAGAGACGACCTCTGCCCTGGGGAAGACAAAACTCTTTATAATACAGTTTTTAAAAAACTCCTCGATATTGGCGACATCATCGGCATCAAAGGATTTCCCTTCACCACACAAACCGGTGAGAAGTCAATTCATGTGACGAGCTTTACTGTGTTGTCAAAGTCTTTGAGACCACTGCCGATCGTAAAAGAAACCAAAGACGATCAAGGCAATGTTCATTTGCACGATGCCTTTACAGACCCTGAGCAACGCTACAGAATGCGATATGTGGATCTCGTTGTGAATCCGCAAGTGCGTGATGCCTTTGTGAAAAGAACGAAACTTGTGAATTCAATGCGTGAGTATTTGAATAAGCAAGGATACCTCGAAGTAGAGACTCCAATCCTTCAGCCCTTATATGGTGGCGCTGCTGCGAAGCCGTTCAAGACACATCACAATACCTTGGATATGACACTCTATTTGCGCATTGCGAATGAGTTGTATTTAAAGAGATTGATTGTAGGCGGCTTTGGTGGGGTATATGAATTCTCCAAAGACTTTCGCAACGAAGGCATGTCACGATTCCATAATCCGGAATTCACGCAAGTAGAATTGTATGTGGCCTACAAAGATTATCTGTGGATGATGGAGCTGGTGGAAGAGATGATTGAAAAAGTAGCGCTTGATCTTCACGGCACAACGGAAGTGAAAGTAGGGAATCATCTCATCAATTTTAAGAGGCCATGGAAACGCTTCACAATGTTTGAAGCAATTCAACATTTTACGGGCATCGACATTTCGGAAATGGATGAAACTGCATTAAGGGAAACTTGCAAACAACTTCATGTTCCTTCTGATGACACGATGGGCAAAGCAAAACTGATCGACCAGATTTTCGGTGAGAAGTGCGAACCTAATTTAATTCAACCTACTTACATCACCGATTATCCTGTGGAGATGTCGCCACTCTCAAAGAAGCACCGCAGCAAGCCCGGATTGGTGGAACGCTTTGAAGCCATCTGCAACGGAAAAGAAATTTGCAATGCCTACTCTGAGTTGAACGATCCGATCGATCAACGCAAGCGCTTCGAAGAACAATTGGAAATGGGCAAGCGTGGCGATGAAGAAGCCATGATGCTCGATGAAGATTTTCTTCGCGCACTGGAATACGGAATGCCTCCAACTGCAGGTTTAGGAATTGGTATCGATCGCCTTAGCATGGTGATGACCAACTCACCTTCTATTCAGGATGTAATCTTCTTCCCGCAAATGAAACCGGAGAAATCTGCAGATGTCTCCACCGACAAAGACTTTGAAGCAATTGGCGTGCGCGCTGAACTAATTCCTATTCTCGAAAAACTCGGCATCAACTCCGTGGCAAAACTAAAAGAGATCAAGCCGACTAAACTCTTTAATGACATCCCCGGAATGAGGAAGAAGTTGAAGTTAGATGCCGTTCAGAATCCTACATTGCAGGAGATTGAAGGGTGGGTGAAGTAATGAGAGACCATAGTTTTTTTTGAAACCGGTCTTCCCTCTTCTTTATATCTTGGGCGGTTATTTTAATTTTAACAAACTCTGATCGCAAGATATGTTCTTGAATAAAAAAGGAGATCACGATACGGTGATCTCCTTTTTTCTTTTTTTTGCTATCAAATTTTTGCAATGCGTACAGTAGTAATTACACCACATTGAGTGAGGCGCAAAATATAAAAGCCCCTCCTCCTCTCGTGTAATGATTGACTGAATATGCGGCTCAGCTCCTCAACTGTGCCAGTAGCAGTTACAAGTATTTCACCAGCCGGCCCATATAATGCTCCCTCAACATTATCATCTTCGTTGTCCGGAGGCGTTGCGATATGAATATCTCCAAATGTTGCATTTGGATATACCAGAAATTCAGGATGACATACGCGCACATCTTTGATATTAAAAATCATTTCATTTTGAATGCCGACCGTCAGGCCATCCGTTGCAGAAAGTATCCTGAAGTCAACAGACTCAGGGCGATGCTCGGGAATACGATCTTGATTTGGTGTTACTGTAAATACAAGAGAGTCTGCCCCCTGTGGTGCAGTTAGAGTAATTCTCCTGTGATTTACTGCTGGCGAAGTGACGTAGTCTAAATGCTCTCCATAGAAAACAGTGGGTCCATCGGAAACTCCGATTACAACGGTACTTTGTTTTTCAAGTGGTGTGGAAAGATTTAACATAACAGTGTAAGCACCACTCCCTTCTTCGCGGGTCACCTCCGTTTCAGCGAAGTTTACGGAAGTCGGGTCGTTGTCGAGGATGGTGAGTATATAGGCATTCACGGCTCCAGCCTGAATTCCCGATGCTCCTTGAAAAAGCAGCACAACACTTTGGGTTGGTTCATCTGTGCTATCATCAAATGTTCGGAAAGAAATTGAAGCTGTAGTTTGGCCTGCCGGAATTGTAATTTGAATAACACCATTCGTTGGTGCTGGGTTGATTGTATAATCTTCTCCATACACAGCGCCTCCATTGTTTTGTACATTTAGAAGAATAGTTTTATCCACAGATAAGGCTCTCGATAAAATCAACTGGAATCGCGCAGAGTCAGAACCTTCCGTGACCGTAGCACCTGCGGAGGAGAAAGTAAGCACGGGTTCAATAAACGAATAACGTGAGAACACGGGCAAGTGATCGGAGGTAGTGGTGCCATAATTTGGAATTGAATTAAAGGGTGTGATCACACGCACAGAGCCTGCGATGTATTCAGGCGTCAATTCATTGGTGAGTATTTGCTGATCAATCATATCGTTAAAGCTTATGGTTGACTTTGCTCCAACCTGGCTCAGGGCAAGTGTGATCGGATTGTAACGGGCCGTGTCCAATACAAATGGCGCATAGGGAGAAGGCTGAGCGCTTACGATGGATTGATCCAGGTCGTCATTCAAATCTCCAAGCACAACCACTTTGTCATTTTGATAGAAGGCATCGAGTGAATCTTTCAAAACCTGTGCATCATACACTCTTCTGTTGAAATCATCCAACGTAGATCCTGACTTCGCATGCACATTGATAAATTTAATTTGCTCCGTCACTCCGTTAATGGTCACGTTGGCTGTGAGCATGAACGGTAAGCGGCCGCTCGACCAAAAGCTGCTCGCATCTCCCGTTGGGTAGCCCGGTAATACTGAGTTGTCGGTTCGGGCAGCATCATAGAGCGACTCAAACATGGCGCGATGACTCGTCACCTGCACGGTAGTCGTGTCGTAGATAAAGCAGACTTTTTGTGGAGGGAACGTAGGATCAGGTCCGTTAAAAGAATAGGAATATCGCTGTGAACAAATGCCCTTGTAGCCGGGCAAACGGCTTACCAGTGAGTCGAACAAAATTTCATCCGACACTTCCTGTACCGCTATTACATCGGCCTGAGCCGAGCTGATTACGCGCTGCACATTTTGCAATTGCAAGGTTTCATCGGCTGGTCCGTATTCCTGGCCGTAGTCTTCACTCTTCGCACCAAAAAATTCCAGGTTCCAGTTCATCAGATCAAATGTGTTGTTTCTTGGAATGGAATCTGACACTGCTTGTGGCACATGCGCACCCGGCACATCCGCAGCAAAGCGTGGCAACAACTGGATGTTGGTACCAAAACGCCCGACCACTCCAGTGATGGTAGTGAAACCTTGCGGCTTGGCGAGCCCCGGCAGATCGGTGTCCCCATCAATGCGCAAATCAAATGTGAGGCTATCGTTGGTAATCTGTTCAGTACTTTGAGGATAGAAGACAAAATTTTGATTTACAAGATGAACGTTCTGAACGGTCACGAGCATTCCTTCCAGGCTTGCCAACTGATTCAACATGATTTGTTTCGGAACCACCGGATGAAGTAGGGTATCCGGTTTTGAAAAAGTAACGGTGCCGCTGATTTCTACCTGGCTGTTAAACACACTGATTGACCCTGTCACAATCACCGTATCCCCCAACGAAACCGAGTTACTGAAATTTGAATCAAAAACAGGAATACCACCGGTGGCATCTTGTACATAAGAAGGACTGCCAAATTGGTTGCTCGCAGTCACGCGCCCGGCTATAGTAACTTTTGTGCCAGTGCTTTGACCGCGTGCAGTTGCGATCGGGATAATGTTGAGATTAGGATCATAACCACTTCCAGAAACAGGAATGGATTTCGTTAATGAACCATTGATATGAACCAGGCTTCCATTTGCAAGTCCATTTGCTGATGAAGTAAAGCGCACATAGATCGTAGTATCCGAGAACAATAAGATGCTGTCATAAAAGGAAACCTGATCGAGGGAAAGTTTGAATGCAGCTGATGTTGTATTCACAATAGTTTGAGGCGATTCAAGATTGGAGCCTTTAAATTGATACGAAAGAACTTTGCTCTGGCCGACATTCACTTCAGCAAAATTGAGGGAAGCCGGACTGAACACCATCGTAGGTTGGCTCAAGGGAATCCCTGAAGGCATTATCGAAAAATCGTCCACAGCAAGCGCATCATCGGAGCCCGCCACATTGAAATCCGTCCAACGGATCCAAAACGTTGCGCCAGGTGAAATGGAAAGCCCCTGAATCGTATAACTTTTCCCGCTGCGGTTGGCAGCAAGGTTTCCGTTCAGTGCACCAACCGTGCCGGACAGAATCGGTGAATTAAAATCCAATGAGTCGACATCCGTCCACGTGCCGGTAGATAATGAGGTTGCATCATAGCTGATCTGGAAATCGAGACGGTCAGCTTGCGCGCGAGGTGTTGCACCCAGTCTCCATTGCTCACCCGTATAAACAATGTGCAGCGCAGTGAGGATAGTTCCGGTATTGTTCAAAAAGCTTGCACCGATTGTTGGCACCAACGATCCGGACTGCAATCCTCCAAAAGCGCGGTCGCTATCCAATCCCAGACTGTATGTGTTGCCTGTATTTGAAGAGCCTGTACCTGCCGCATACGTGTTGTTTGCATTCGTGCCCGTTTCCAAAAACATCCAGCCCTGAGGCACAACGGTGTTGGTTGTTCCACTGCTTGCCAATGAATCAAAATTCTGATTGTTGGAAACATCCAATGCCGTCAAACTGACCTGGGCATATATTGTTCCCGATAGAAAAAGAAGAAAAGCCAAGACGAATTGAGAGTAAGATTTTATCATAGATTTTGTTTTGGTTCGAGTAAAAATAGTGGAGTGGAATAAACCATATGTTGCCTGTTTATTATTGTTTTATTTTGATTGTCATGTTGAAAATGTGTTCATGAAAAAATATTTTTTTTTGGAATTGACCCAGTCAACCTAATCAATTACAATCTCTTTTCAAAATCAGCTTAAACGGCACTCTTTAAGAGCTGTAAACAGATTGCTAAGGTCTGAACACCTTAAGGGTAAAGACAAAGATATTTTTCTTGGGAGCAAAACGAATTTGATGTTCGGGGCGTAAAAGCCTGGCGGCAATTTCAAATCATTTATATTGAATTAAATCCCATTTGTTTCCATAAAGATCTTCGAACACTGCCACGCGCCCATACGTCTCATCCGATGGTTCTCTCACAATCTTAATATTGTGTTTCTTCAAACTCGCAAAGTCTCTTTCAAAATTATCGGTGCTTAGGAAAAGGAAAACTCTGCCGCCTGTTTGGTTACCGACAAATGTCCTCTGTGTTTCTCCATCTGCTTTGGCTAATAGAATTGAACAATCTCCCTGGCCTTTGGGCTTTACTAATACCCATCGCTTCTTTTCACTTAGCTTCTCGTCTGTGATCAGATCAAAGTCCAACTTCTTTGTATAAAAATCAATCGCCTCATCATAGTCGTCAACTACTATGGCGATGTGAACGAGTCTTCGGTTCATTCAAATTTTATTTCTATTTCTTTATGCGACTGTCTTCCCGGCCACGCTTTTTTCCCTTGCGCACATTATGGCCAGGCCGACCTGAAGTAGGTGCTTTCTGTTTTTTTTGAAAAAGGCGATGAAAAAAACCGTTGTGCTGTTTTTTGCCCTTGTCAGGATCAATCGTCCCTACGCCAGGTAAGTCGGGAGGAGACAACGTCAACGTAAGTGAAACAAGAAGGGTAGTAATCATAACGCTCCAATTTATAACTTTTTTGTCACAATCATTTTCATAAAACGATGAAGAACACTCGTGATTGCTTGTACCCTTCGTATTTTGAATTAAGTGTTTTGTAAAAACATTTTGAGGTGTTTTTTGTTTTTCTTTTCGTAAAATCAACGCACGAATGAACAAGAAATACCAGGCTGCAAACACCCTCGCGTTTGCAATCATGATCGTAATGAATTCGCTGGCGAATATTATTCCAATCAATGGCAAGACTACAGGTGAATTGTCCGATCAATATCCCAATTTGTTTGTGCCTGCCGGCATCACCTTCTCCATCTGGGGCGCGATTTACGCATTGCTGCTGGTAGTAATGATTGTTCAATATTTTTCGCGAAACCAGGAAACTATGAATGCGCTTCGTTGGCGTGTCGTTTTGAATTTTTGCCTGAATGCCTTGTGGATAATAGCGTGGCACAATGAACTTGTGGCGCTCTCATTGCTCATCATGCTGGCGCTGTTGGCTACACTCGTCAGCATCAACACACAACTTCGCTCGCGCAAAAGATGGATTTTGTCTGTGGCTTTTGGTGTTTATCTCGGATGGATTTGCCTTGCCACCATTGCAAACACTACGGCACTTCTCGTATCCTTTTCGTGGAGTGGTTTCGGGATGAGCGAAAGTTCGTGGGCTATCAGCATGATATTAACGGGTGCTGTTATTGGCGGCATCGTGATGTACCGGCTCGCAAATCCTTTTCTGGCGCTTGCGCTTGTGTGGGGATTTTATGGCATTGTTTTAAAAAGGCAACTGGATCATCCTGTGATTGCTATGGCCAGCTACATCGGAATGGCGATCACCGTTGCAGTGAGTGGGTATGTGCTCTTCAAAAATTTCCAACGTGTGGTGCATTAGAAGTACATCGTGTACTCGAACAATCAGCATACCAACACCATGCAATCACAAGGCCGGTTGCGCGGCAAGTGAATTAACATCGGTCAATCGCAGTTGCGTTTCTTTTTCCTTTCTAACCATTTCCTCCTGCGTAGCCTGGAGTTCCTCCATGTTTTGCCTGAGTTCTTCCTCCCGCTGTCGCATGTTCTCTTCGTTTATCTGGGCTTGCTCGAGCAAGTGTTTCATCTTTTGTGTTGTTTGCGTAGTGATGATGGCAGAAGCGAGAAACTCGCACGCTCGTTTTAAGAAAGAAATCTGGTGCGCTTCGAACAATGAAAACGATGCGATCTCAAGCAGGCCGATAATTTGAAGATCATTCATCACCGGCACGATGATCAGATGCCGGGGCGTAGCCTGACCAAGTCCGGATGTGATTTGCGTGTAGCCCTCTGGCAACGTGGTAAGCTGTACAATTTCTTTTTCCAGGAAAGTCTGGCCGAGTAGCCCCGCACCAATCTCCACTCTCTTCTCCAACCATTTCTTTCTGTCAAAAGCATAACAGGCAATGAGCGAAAGGTGCTGATCCGTTTCCTCTCCCTCCAATACAAACAGGCTGCATTGTTGTGCTTTAATTGACTTGGTTAGAAATGACACACACTTTTCAGCCAGCAGTTTTGAATTGCCTTGATTGTTTCGAACAATCTCGGAGAAAGTAGCCAGGCTCTCATTGCTCCAATTGCGTTGCTCATCTTCAAGTTTTACTTTTTTCAGTTTCTCGCGCATTTCCAGCAGGTGACCCGCGATCGTGTCATTATTTAATGTTTTATTTTCTTTTGTCAGGCCATTCCACTTTACGTCATAGTTTCCGTTGGCCATCGCTTTGATAAAGTTGCTGGCTTCTTGTGAATTTTTAATGGTCGTGTCAATTACTGTTCTGGCATCGCTCGAATAAACTGTTCCCGGGTTAAACACAAACCTCCGGTCGTTCTGCTCTACTTCAAGCAGCAGGCTCTGCCTGGCTTCGCGTTCTTTTCGCAAGTGTTTCATAAACAACAACAGTGCCGGTAGAATCAACAACCCGATAAATATTTGTAGCACAAGGTTATTGAAGATGGCTGAATTGTAATTCGCCAGGGCCTGCTCGTAGATGGCATCTTCAAATGAATTCAGCGGACGTGAAAAATCATCGTACCTCTTCCATACGTTATATCCCGGATCATCGTGGAGCATGCCTTTCATTTTATTGATCGTAGTGTCACCCTTTGTGGATTCAATCATATTGTTGCAAAGCCGGATGTAATTATCCACTTCGCTGCGAACCAACTGCAATTCGTCCCGGTGAGGATAGTTTTGCTCTTCGAGTAAAATTTTTAACTCCGAAAATATTCCTTCGTTCCGCTCGATGGCTTTTTTATAGGGGATCAACATTCTATCTTCCTTCGAAATGGCAAAGCCGCGTAGTCCTAAGTCGAGACCATGAACGGTCTCACTCAGAATTTCTTTGGTCAGCTTCTTTACCGTTGCCGATTGTTGTTGAAGTGCGCTGTTCTTATCAATGGTTGATTTGTTGCGCAGCGCCATCAGTACACTTGCGATGGTAGCTACAGAAATGGTGAGGATGATCCAATTGTGTTGTAAAAACTTTTTCATCGATCGCGGGTTTTGCTATACGATAATAACAAGAGGATGTGATGAAAAAAAGAAATGAGCTGTTAACCTTTGATGAATTCGAAAAAAAAATTCCAGGCGGTAGGACTACAATCGATTTCGAATTTTTTTTTGAAAAACTAAATGCTGCACTCGAGATTGGTGATGTTACGCCTCCTAATACAAATTAGTCTTTTCGTCCTCTTTAATCTGAGCATCTAATTCCTGATAATCAATATCAAGCTTTCCATGATCAATCAGAACTTTGGCCAATGACGGAACAGAACGTTCTTGTGTGTTATCCAGTTTCATCCACAGATTAGATCTGACAATACATTTGGAGCAATGCATAAAAGCCTCCTTGACGTTAACAAGTATTGCAAGGGATGGCCGCTTGCCTTGACACGCCAAGAGTTCCAAAACCTTGTCGTCAGAGACTATTTTAGCCTCTCCATTCACTCTTAGTGTTTCTTTAATTCCCGGTATTAAAAAAATCAAACCGATGTTCGGATTTTTAATAATGTTGCTTAACGTATCTGCTTTACGGTTTCCTGGTCGGTCGGGTATAGCTAGTATTTTATCGCTCAATATTTTCACAAACCCAGCCGGGTCACCTTTTGGCGATACATCAAAATTGCCACTCAAGTCAGAGGTTGCAATGGTGATGAAGGGAGATTTCTCTATAAAATTTTTACAGTGCTCATCGATATAATTAATTGTCTTTCGCGTAACTATCTCGGTTGGATATCCCATTATTGCGCGGAGTTCCTCTTCAGTAGTGATGGTCTTTTCGAATGTCCATTCCATGATGTATTGGTTATATTTTTATGTTGTCCAATTACTACAAATTTCCACCACATTCTCAGTTTAGTCTGCGTTTCGCAACAAAGTGTGTCGCACAGTGTCCTTCGAGACAAATGAAACTAAGCCGATGCGCTAGTCAGGAAAGCAATCGAAAATTGTTAAAGTTGTTCTTATCGTCACCCAGAAACTCTGCGCTTAGCATCCAAATCTACTTTGTTAGATCAATATCTTCAAATCAAGACAGCCCTCGCGCGGAATAATTCTTAAAGTTTTCAAACTTTCTGTAACCAAGCTCCATCTCAAGAGTATAATAACTACATTTAAGTCAAATATATTTGACGTGAACCGACAACAACTTGGAGAATTTGAAGAAATCGTGATGCTGGCCGTAGGAATACTATATAAAGGAGCTTACGCGATCGCCATCATTGACGAAATCGAGCAGCGCCTGGAGCGCAAGGTTAGCATTGGTGCATTGCAAACGGTGCTGAGGCGGCTCGAAGACAAAGGCTACCTCACTTCTGAATTTGGTGAAGCCACGAGCGTGCGGGGCGGTAAAAGAAAACGCTACTTCACTCTCACTACACTCGGCACGCGCGTGCTTCGCGAGACACAGGAGCAGCGTGCAGATATGTTCAAAGCAATACCGCGTGTAGCATTTCCAAAATCATGAGCGCAGGTTCAAACATACGGCTACCGCAATTTTTCTTACGGTTCTTCCGGTGGTTCTGCGATCCTTCCTGCTCGGAAGACATCGAAGGAGACCTGCGCGAAATGTTTGAACGCGATCTTGCGGCAAGAGGCATTCGAAAAGCGCAAATGCAATTTTCCATCAATGTGTTAAAATTATTTCGTCCGGGTATCATTAGAAAATTTGGTTC
This sequence comes from uncultured Ohtaekwangia sp., assembly GCA_964510765.1. GTDB lineage: Bacteria > Bacteroidota > Bacteroidia > Cytophagales > Cyclobacteriaceae > ELB16-189. The sequence goes on from CAZECP010000014.1 coordinate 44,522, forward strand.
TTCATCTTTTACTCAACCATCGCCTATGTTCAAAAATTATTTCATCACCTCGGTGCGCTCACTGATGCGCAACAAGGGATTCTCTGCCATTAATATTGTAGGGCTTGCTGTTGGTCTTGCTACCTTCAGCCTCATCTCATTTTATGTGTACCATGAAATGAGCTTCGATCGCTACCATGAAAAAGCCGACCGCATCTTTCGCATCACCGAAAATTTGCGAACAGAAAATGAATTGCTGTTGCAGTCAACGAGTTCCCCTCCCATGGGTCCGCGCATGCTAAGAGAACTTCCCGAAGTGGAAAGCTACGTGCGCTTTCAAAACTGGAACCTGCTCGCAGAACGCAAGGGCATCTCCTACTACGAACCGGACTCGTACATCGCAGACAGCACTGTGTTCGATGTCTTCAGTTTCAAATTATTGAAAGGCGACAAAAAGTCGGCCCTGCGTGAACCGAATTCAATTGTGCTCACCGAGACGATGGCGAAAAAATATTTTCCGGATGAAGATCCGCTGGGCCAACTTATCAAGATGGACTACGATCAATACAAAGTGACGGGAGTGATGGAGGACGTGCCTGAGAATTCGCACTTCCGTTTCAGCAACCTCATTTCTTTTTCTACCTGGAGCAAGAACAACAAACGAGCGGAAGACGGTGCGTGGTTCTGGAATGGATTCCACACCTACGTGCTGTTGCGTGATAATGAATCGATTACCAAAGTGCGTGAAAAGATGAAAGGTTTCATCGACAAGAATGTGGAGAAAGGCGGAATGTATTATGAAGACCTGCCATTGCAATCGCTCGCGAGCATTTACATGGCACCACCGCGCTCGTGGGAAAACGGAACTCGCGGAAGCCTTAACAACATGTACATTCTTTCGATCATTGCCGTTTTCATTCTTTTGATCGCGTGTTTCAATTACATCAACCTGGCTACGGCTCGTGCATCGAGACGATTGAAAGAAGTTGGTTTGCGTAAATCGTTGGGCGCGTTGAGACGAATGTTGGTAGCACAGTTTCTGGGTGAATCAATCATCGTTACTATTCTTGCATCAGTGCTTGCTGTATTGCTTGCGTGGCTTTCACTTCCTGCCTTTCGCACGTTGGTCGAGTCGCCTTTGAGTTTTTCGATACTTCCAAATCCGTGGATGATTGTTGGTGGTGCATTTCTGTTAATACTATTTATTGGTGTGCTGGCAGGTGCGTATCCGGCACTTATCATTTCAGGTTTTCAACCGCTGCAAATTTTCCGCCCTTCTTCGAAAGGAATTTACAGTCACCATAATTTCAGAAAAGTTTTAGTGTCTGTACAATTCGTGATCTCGATTATGTTAGTGGCGGGTACACTGCTTGTCTATGATCAACTGGACATGGTGCAAAATAAAGATCTGGGCTTCAATAAAAATGCAACTTTGGTTGTGCCCACAAATGGAGACACCGCGATCGTGAGACATTGGGATGCTGTCAAAAATGAATTGATGCAGGTGAAAGGTGTACGTGCCGTGACGGGATCAGGATCCGTGATGGGACAATCCACCAACAACATGTACACTGAAATTGAAATGAAGGATGGGAAAATGTCTCCCACTAATATCAATTATAATTTTGTAGATCACGATTACCTCTCCACCTACGACATCAAACTTCTTTCAGGTCGCAACTTCCTGTTTGGATCAAGAGCGGATGACACTACTGCGTTTTTGATTAACGAGTCGGGCATGAAAGATTTCGGTTGGACACCTGAGCAGGCCCTCGGCAAGGTGGTAAAATTGAACAGATACCCGGGAAAGATTATTGGAGTGATGAAAGACTTCAACTATCGTTCTCTTCACATGAATATTGAACCGATTATGTTTGGAGTCACCCAGCACGTGAGCCGCATATCCATTCGCATTGACGAAACGGAGATGCAAGCAACGGTGGAGCGTGTTCAGAAAAAATGGAATGAGCTGGTTCCCTATCTTCCTTTCGCCTATTCATTTCTCGATGTTGATTTCGATCGTCAGTACAAAGCGGATCAGCAACTTCAAAAGGTGGCTGGCGTATTTACAGGTCTTGCTATCCTCATCGGTTGCCTTGGTTTGCTCGGACTTACTTCCTTTGCAGTAGAACGGAGAACAAAAGAAATTGGAATACGAAAAGTTCTTGGTGCATCCGTGGCAAATGTGATCATACTGATTGCGCGTGAGTTTGTGTTATTGATTTTGGTAGCATTCGTGCTCGCCACACCGATCACCTGGTATCTCATTCAAAAATGGGAATTGAATTTCACGTTGCAGGCTGCGATCAACCCGCTGCGTTTTTTACTCGCAGGAATTTCAGTGCTTGTGTTTGCGTGGCTCACGATTAGTTTTCTTTCATTCAGGGCAGCTACTTCAAATCCAACCAAGGCATTGCGGACGGAATGATTTGAAAAGTGGGGAGAGCTAAACTCTCTCCACCATCTTCTTCGAGCCCACATAAAAAGGAATTCGCTGGTGTAAATCTTTTGGATCGATTTCTAAAATCGGCTGTGTGCCATCAGTAGCCATACCCCCGGCCTGCTCGGCTACAAAGGCGAGAGCATTGCACTCATACATTAAACGAAGCTTTCCATTTTTGTCTTTCGCAGTGGCGGGATACAAATAAATTCCTCCTTTCAAAAGATTGCGATGGAAGTCAGCCACCAAGGAGCCGATGTAACGCGCAGTATATTTTTGGTCTTTACAGAACTGAAGGTACTTTTTAATAGGCTCCGGGAATGAATTGGCTAAGCCTTCGTTGATCGAATAGATTTTTCCTTCTTCAGGAATCTTCATATCTGGATGTGAAAGAAAATATTCCCCCAAAGAAGGCTCATAGGTAAAACCATTTACTCCGTGACCGGTTGTATAAACGAGCATCGTGGAAGAGCCATATAAAATATATCCGGCTGCCACCTGCTCATCACCACGTTGCAAGATGTCTTCTTTTTGAATCGGCATTCCCACCGGAGTTTTTCTACGATAGATAGAAAAGATAGTTCCGATGGAAACGTTCACATCAATGTTGGAAGAACCATCGAGCGGATCAATTGCGATTACATATTTGCCCTCGTTATTCAAATCAACATACGATTCTGATTCTTCAGAGATAAGAGCACACACTTCACCACCTTTTGTAAGTGCGCGTGTGAAGCGGATGTTGGCAAGCACATCGAGTTTCTGCTGATCTTCACCGGTGGAATTCTGCGAACCCATCCCACCCATAATGTCGATTAAGCCTGCTTTATTGATTTCGCGGTTCACTACTTTGGAAGCCAGCGCGATGTCGCGGAGAAGTTGAGATAGTTCACCACTCGCATATTGAAACTGATCCTGGTTGTTTTTGATGAAGCGATCAAGAGCAGTACCCATCGGTGCAGCAATTCGGGAAGTTTCCATAATCTTCGTCATAGAAATAATTATTGAGGGATTGTTTGATAAATTCGCGCTGCAAAGATACCAGCGCAACCGTTTGAAATCAACAAAATCAAATGAATTTGGATTTGACGCCAGCAACCGAAAGAAACTTGGGCGATTCCCATTCCTTTCAAAAGACTAAGGCTCAATGCCGATGAAAAACCAACCGCTATCCTAAATCAAATCTTAAATCTTAAATCAAGAATTTCAATCTTTCAATCTCCCAATCTTCAAATCTCAAATAACAACATGAACATATTCAAATTTGGTGGCGCTTCACTCAAAGCTCCTGCGGCAATTAAGAATGTAGGAGACATCCTTAAAAAATTTGGAGGAGAAAACCTGCTCGTGGTTGTTTCTGCGATGGGCACAACTACCAACGCCTTGGAAAAAGTAATTGAACTGGCTCAGCGCGGACAAAGTTTTCAAAATGAGTTGAATGAAATAGAATCGTACCACACCCAAATAATCTCTGGCCTTTCAAAAAAAACAGAAGGGCTGATTAAAAAATTGAAAGCACTTCTCTCTGAAATAGAAAAGAATGCAACCGTAAAGGCTGAATATGATTTTGTGTATGACCAGGTGATTGGCTATGGTGAAATCATTTCATCTGTCATTGTTCAGGATTATTTTCAGCAGGAAGGAATCAGCTGCGAGTGGCTTGACTCAAGGAAATACATTCAAACCGACAGCAGCTTCCGCGAAGGCAAAGTGGACTGGACACTCACGCAGGCAAATGTTAAAAAAATAGATCAACATAAAATTTACATCGCGCAAGGTTTCATTGGCACCAATGTGAATGGTGATACGGTTTCATTGGGAAGAGAAGGCTCCGACTACACGGCTGCCATCTATGCTTCGTGTTTGAATGCGAAGTCAGTGACCATTTGGAAAGATGTGCCAGGTGTGATGAGTGCCGATCCTAAACGAATTACGAATGCGATTGTGTTTGAAGAATTGCCGTACAAGGAAGCTGCCGAGATGACCTATTATGGTGCGTCTGTCATTCACCCCAAAACAATCAAACCGCTGGCAAACAAAGGGATTCCATTACTTGTGAAAAGCTTTGTTGATCCAACGTTGCCAGGAACAAGAATTCATGAATGCATCGTGGATAAGCTTCCACCCTTGATTGTTTACAAAGGAAATCAGTGCCTCGTGTCATGCAAAGTCACCGACTATACATTCATCAATGAGGAACAAGTGGGCGTCATTTTCCGATTGATCAGCGACTGCAATATTCACATCAATGTGATGCAAAACTCTGCGATCTCCTTTTCGTTCTGCTTCGACTATCGCGAAAGCAAGGTTTTCAAACTTATCAACTTACTGAGCAAGTATTTTGAAGTGTATTACAACACGGGGCTTACCTTAATTACGATAAAGAATTATGATTCGAAATCGTACCAGGAATACCGCAGTAAAAAAGGTGTGTTGATGGAGCAATCTTCACGATCTACATTGCAATTGCTGTTGAAAGAGAACGGATAAATTTAATCGGCTAAAAAAACTTGTTATTGCTACTGTAGCCCTCTCAAAGTCAAGTCTAAATTCTTGCGAAAGAAAATCTTCAGCGGTGATAGTTGATTGATGTGAGAAGTGATCACTGAGCCATAAAATACTGACATCAGCATATTCGTGATGTCTCGTGTGTGGGTGGTTTTCGTGATTTCCTTTTTGAATATTGCTTCCAGGGCAAATCGTTCAAACATCTGATCAATGGATTGAATTTCGATTGACTGAATGTCGGCCAAATCCGCGAAAAATATTTTCTTCTCCTCCGCTTTTAATGGAAATGGTTTTGGCGTTCTGTTAAGATCGGCCAGGTAGGCTACCAAACTCAGCATTACTCCGGGATAATTCTCATAATCTTCGCTGATCTTATCAAAGAGGAATTGCATGCCGGCCACTCCTTCACGGGGCTTCTCTCTCAACTCCACTGCTCTGCGAAGGCACCACACCCGGAAATAGTACAGCAAAATATCTTCCTTCTGCGGGAAGTATTTGAAAAGTGTAACCTTGGAAATCTTTACCTTCGCGCAAATCTCGTCCACGTAGAGATCGTTGAAAGATCCTTTTGAAATTAATTTGAGCGTCTGGTCGAGTATAGTGATTTTGAGCCGAGCAGCTTTCTCCTTTCTAAGCCCCATGTGAAATTGTACTTGATTTTGAATTTATACAGAAAGTTAGTGTACTTAGGTTAGAAGTAATATTTTTAGAGTCGAATCAAAGTTTATTTTCCATGAATCGAAGTTTCGTTCTTTTAATGGCGGTCACCATTGCCGCATGTTCTCCAAAAGAAAATCAAAAGATAACCGGTATCGTGGCCGATTCTGCCATGGTCGTTTGTGCTCATCCAATCGCCTCAAAGGTTGGGGTTTCCATCCTAAAAAAAGGCGGAAATGCTATTGACGCTGCCATTGCCGTTCAGTTTGCCCTGACGGTTGTTTTTCCGGAGGCAGGAAACATTGGAGGCGGTGGATTCATGTTGGTTCGCATGAAAGACGGAAGCACCGCTGCGCTGGATTACCGCGAGAAAGCCCCCGCAAAAGCTACGACCAACATGTACCTCGATGAAAAAGGAAATGTGGTTCCTCATCTCAGCGATGTAGGACATCTTTCATCGGGCGTTCCAGGCTCCGTGGACGGGATGATTGAAGCGCATTCTAAATATGGAAAGTTGCCATGGAAAGAATTGGTACAACCTGCCATTGATCTTGCACAAAATGGAGTGGCATTAACCGATCGAGCGGCAAAAAATCTGAACCGCATTCAAGAGCCGTTAAGAAAATTCAATTCCATCACCCCTGATTTTCTATTGAAAGAATGGAAACAGGGAGACTCCATCAAGTGGCCGGACTTAGCAAAAACCCTTGAACGAATCCGCGACAACGGTCGTGCCGGATTTTACGAAGGCAAAACTGCCGATGATCTTGTTGCCGAGATGAAACGTGGAAACGGAATCATCACACATGAAGATTTGAAAAATTACAAATCACGTTGGCTTACGCCTATTTACGGGCAATTCAAAGAATACAAATTGATTTGCATGCCTCCTCCCTCCAGTGGCGGAGTAGCGCTGATTCAAATGATGAAATCAGTGGAGCCGTATGAAATGAAATCGTGGGGAGTTCATTCTGCAAAAACGGTTCACCTGATTACCGAAGCTGAGCGCAGAGCATTTGCCGACAGGGCGGTGCACCTGGGTGATCCGGATTTTTATAAAGTCCCTATCTCTCAACTTTTGAACGATGAATACATCGATCAACGCATGTCAACCTTTGATCCAAATAAAGCTACGCCAAGTTCAGAGGTAAAGGAAGGGCAAATCACCGGCACTGAACCCTCCGAGACAACACATATATCTATCGTTGACAAAGATGGAAATGCCGTGGCGGTAACAACTACTCTCAACAATTGGTTTGGATCAATGGTAGTAGTTGCCGGCTCGGGATTTTTTCTAAATGATGAAATGGACGACTTCAGTTCAAAGCCCGGTCAACCAAATATGTACGGAGTAATCGGAGGCGAAGCCAACAGCATCAAGCCCGGCAAGACTATGCTCAGCTCCATGACACCCACCATTGTTGAAAAAAATAATGAACTGTTTATGGTCGCGGGTTCACCCGGTGGGTCACGCATTATCACATCCGTTTTTCAAGTCACGCTGAACGTGATGGAATTTAAAATGGGTATGCAGGAAGCGGTTGATGCAAAAAGGTTTCACAGCCAATGGTTGCCGGATGCAGTCTTTCCCGAAGCAGGTTTGCTTTCAAAAAATGACAGTTTATTACTTTCAAAAATGGGTCACACAATATTGCCGCTTGATAAGTTAAGCAAAGGTCTCACCACTGTTGGTCGCGTGGATGCTATTCTTGTTTTGCAAAATGGAAAACTGGAAGGTGGTGCCGATCACACTCGTGGTGATGATACGGTTGCGGGATATTGATTGAAGAATTAATCTTTTAAAATCACAAACTCCACTCTGCGATTCATTTTGCGGGAATCTTCTGTATCGCTGGTGGCTATGGGTTTGCTGCCACCAAAGCCTTTGCCTTTTATCCGTTTGGATTGGATTCCTTTTGAAACCAGATAGGATTTTATTTTCTCCACCCGCTGTTGCGACAACAAAAGGTTTTTCTTCGCATCACCACGGTTATCTGTGTGGCCTTCCAATTGAATCTCCACTTTCGGATTGGCTTTTAAAAAATCAACTACCACATCTAATTCAGAAAAAGATTCTTCCAGCATCGCGGTAGTGCCCATATAAAACAAAACACTTTTCAGATTCACCACCGCTCCTACTTCAATAGGCTGCAGTTTGATGTTCATCTCCAGTGATTTCAATTCAAACAACCGCACATCCAGTCGCTCGGAGAAATTCACGTAGCTCTTTGCGCTTGCTTCTACACGATAATTTTTTTGCGGAGGAATGTAAAGTTTAAAATATCCGTCTTTATCTGAAGTGATTGAATACGTAGAATCTGATTTAAAAAAAATACCTGCAGAGATGCCTGAGTTTGTTTTGGAGTTTGTAACCCTTCCGCTCACTAAAATCCTTCCGGCATGATCGCTTTGAATCGCAACTGTTTTCAATGTTTGAATAGTGTCACGATCCGGCTCGGGCAACTTCAAAGAATCTCCCCAACTAAAAATATTTCCATAAGCGTCACTGTTTCGGGTGGATGTAAACAAGGAAGTCTTCCACTTTTGAAATGGCCGGAAAAATAATTCGCGTGCATCGCTGTTGATTGGCTGCTCCATATTTTTTGGCGCAGTCCACAGCCTCCATGAATCATCAAGCCGGGAGGCAGAGAAAACGTCAAAGCCACCCAATCCGCCCTGGCCATTGGATGAAAAGTAAATTGTTTTTCCCTCCTCATCGATGGAAGGAGTCCACTCCTGGAAATTTGTGTTGATGGTTGCACCGAGATTTATTGGCTCACTCCACCTGCCATCTTTTTTCAAACTGACGTAAATATCTTCTACACCTTTGGTATCAAAACCTTCCGCTGAATAAATAAATATGGTTTCATTCAGGTTGATCGTTCCATTCAACTCCTTGGCGCGATTCAGGAAATACGGGATCGAAATATTCTCAGGAAACAACCAGCCGAAGTCTGATTTTGTTGAAACAGAAATTCCTTGGGTAGTTGCCGCGCCTGTTTTGGAATAATGTCCTGATAAATAAATACGGCTCCCATCCTGCGAAAATCCAAGCACCGCATTGTAGCCATCGTTGTTTAGCTGGGCATCTGCACGCACGGGCAATGACCAACCTCCACCTTGCCAAAGTGAAACCCAGATATCCCCTTCATCTTTTTTGCCCGCTGAATTTTGCGGATGATTCGCAATGGTGAAATATAATGCTCGTCCATCCGGGGAAATCACGGGCGCTTTTTCATTGTAAGGGGAGTTGACCAATTTAAACGGAGCGCTGGTGACGGATTGGCCGTTCAATTTTATTGACGCAGCAAAAACAAGAAGAGATAAAAAAAAGAATCGCATTAGTGATGTTCGTACTTAGTTTTAAAAATATTCTTTCACAAATTTATTAAACACTCACCCAACTATTTGCTTTCAAAGTAAATCGCCACGGCAATAGAGCATCTTTGCCCGCGTAGTCAATGCCAATGCGTTTGCTTTTTACAATTCCTCCGCGTTTCATTTCAAAACCATCTTCTTCAATCCATACTTTTGAACCTGTCAAATCCACTCCGTTCAGTTGACGATCAATGCCCATAGCCTTCGCGAGTTTGCCAGGCCCGGAAGTAATTCTGTTAATCGTTTTTGCGCTCATGCGATCCATCATATGCTCCTGTCCTTTGATCGGTTGCAACGCACGGATCAAAACGGCATCTGCATTTTCTTCTTCGTTTGTCACTACATTGAAAAGATGATGGATACCATAACAAAGATAAACGTAGGCCACTCCACCTTTGTCAAACATCACGGCATTGCGGTTCGTTTTTCCTTTGAATGCATGGCTGCCTCTTTCAACTGACGAGTATGCCTCCGTTTCTACAATGCGACCGGAAGTAGCTACTCTATCGATATGTGTAACCAACACCTTGCCCAGCAAGTCCTTAGCAATTTGCACCACATCTTTTCGTCTGTAAAATGACAAATCGAGTTTCTGATTCATTTTGTTAAACCGCTGTTAAATAGGGTTTTTTTGATGCGAAACTATTCTATTTTTGCAACCTCGTTAGTTAAAAACAAACAAAAAACTTTATGAAAAAATTAATTGCGTTATTTCTCACAGCAGCTTGCTTAAGCTCATTTGCGCAAATCAAAACACCTGCTGCAAGTCCTGCAGCTTCCGTTTCTACTGTAGTCGGCTTGACCGATGTAAAAATTGACTACTCCCGTCCACGCGCTAAAGGAAGAAAAATCTTTGGTGAGGGCGCAGGTTTCCTTACTCCATACGGGGCTATCTGGAGAACCGGTGCCAACAACGGAACTAAAATTTCTTTCTCTGAGGATGTAAAAGTAGAAGGCGTTGCCGTGCCAAAAGGTGAGTATCTTATTTTCTCATGGCCAGGTGCAAGCGAATGGACGATCAGCCTTTACAAAGATCTTGAATTAGGTGGTAACACAGCTGAATACGATGCTTCGAAAGAAGTTGCCAAATTCAAAGTAAAGTCAGAGAAATTGGCAGAGAAAGTTGAAACTTTCACGATCAACATCGCTGATATTGCAGACAACAGTTCATCTGCCAAAGTGCAAATTGCATGGGAAAACACTTCAGTGAAATTCACTGTGGCCGTAGATTTTGACAACCAGGTAATGAAATCCATTGAAGCCGGAACACGCAGTGGCGCCAATAATTTTTACCAGGCTGCTAACTATTATTACGAAAACAAGAAAGACTTAAAACAAGCTCTTGAGTGGGTAACCGCTGCAGGAAACGCAAACAAGGATGCTTACTGGGTTTGGTTGTTGAAGGCGCGCATTCAAAAAGAACTGAATGATAAAAAAGGTGCCGCTGAATCTTCTGCTGTCAGCAAAGCAGCCGCTGAAAAAGCTAAGAACAACGACTACGTGAAAATGAATGACGAATTAGTTAAGTCATTGAAATAATCCGCGATCAGGTACCAACAAAAAAAGTCAGCTCCCTGGAGCTGACTTTTTTTGTTTGTGTATGTCATTACATCTTAGTGCTAGCCTCACCCACGCCCCTTTCAAAATCCCGACTATTGATCGGGAGAAAGGAGCTTTGGGATCGGATAACCGCTAAGTTATTTCTTTGGCTCTTTTTCTTTGAGCTGGAATATTTCTTTCTGCAGATCAAGAACTACACTGGCAAGCTGTTCAACAGACACATCCGTTTTATGTTCTACCTCAGGAAACTGCACACTGATGTAAGCTTTGGCTGCCCACGCTTCCATCACTTCCGTGCCATCGACCTGGTAAGGTGAATATTGGCGATTGTCAGAAACCAGAAACAACTTTCCATTTTCCTCCAGATAGTTAAAGACACGTTTATAAACTATGCCTTCGGTTTGTGTCACGATGATGTAGGTCTTGCCGCTCTTGATGTCGTTTAGTTTTTCAACATATTCGCCCACTACAATGGAGCCTGGCTGAAGCGGCAGCATCGAGTCACCTTTGATTTCAAAAGCACGATATGTTCCTTGTTTCAGCATCGGCAATTGAAAGCGCGAGAGTTCCTTAATGTATTCTGTATCAGCGTAGCCATTGAGATAGCCCGCTGCGGCTTTTACAGGAACGAATTCAATATTGTCTTTCCTTCCGCTATCTACCGTTACTACTACAACATCTTTTCCTCTTTGCAAATTCAGTGGTACTTTTCCTTCTGACCTGGTGAGGTCTGTCCCTATCAGCGCATCAACGGTAATTCCACCCAGGATAGCAATGCGGTTAAGCAAATCCAGTCTCGGCTCAGCCCTTCCTTCTTCATACGCTCCCACGAGTGAACGCTTGATATTCAACTTTGCCGCAAACTGATCCTGTGTGAGTTGAAGTTTCTTTCTGACTACGCGGATGTTTTCATTGATCTTCACCATAATTTTATTTTTTATAGATGAGTATTCTCCCTGAATTTGTTTCCCTGTTTTGAAACGAAAATAAGTTGCGTTGAAAATATCGTTCACGGCTCTGCATCGCATTCACATGGCGGCCAATCTTCTCAATAATGTCATTCACAGAAGTATTAGGCTCCGCCAAAAGGTAGCCGTAGAATCCATCTGCTCCTTCTGTAGCGAAACTGATTTGAAACCGGCCCGAATGAAGCTTTTTAGATTGCAGCTTTAGCTTGAATTGATCCATTGGCTAATATTTTTAGCTAAATAAGTTGCTTTGGATATAATAAGCAAGTATTTAAACTAAAATATTTAGTTTTATTTAATGGGGGTAGATTCTGGATTTGAATCCTACAGATTAATCCAATAGGTAAACTTTAACACCAAAGCGCGGTTTAACGACTTCATGTTATCCGACAAATAGTTTTCGGTGTACACCAAAAACAAATCGGAAGCCGGGCGGAAGCGCCACTGGAAGCGTGCATTCAAATTGGTGTTGTCATACCGAGTGTTGTATTGAACAAAAGTGGTGATGAATATTTTGTTGGTGAGCGTGAGATCAACCCGTGGACTGATCAACAAAAAAGTTGCCTTCTTATAAGGTGCCGGAAATTGAAGATCACTATAATCGTAGGTGAGCGACACGTTCCCGTATGGCTGATAGCGATAGGAAATTGTTCCGCTCACTCCTGTCCTCGTTCCATTATAATATCCGCCTCCCGAATATTTTATTGAATAAGTAAATGTTTTACGCGTATCAGAATTAAATTGAACGTTGTATTCTGTCCATTCAAACTGTTGACCCGACAAAAAACTGGTATTATCTTTTGGATCAATGGGATTAAAATCGCTGGGCAACATTTGATACACTCGTCTCGCTTGTGCAGCCAATCTAGCGGTGCTTCTGTAATTGATTGAATAATCCAGTGTCCACGTTTTATCAGTCATGGTTCCTGAAGGCACTACTACATAATCAAACTCAAGGCCCGGTCCCATGTTGGTGATGTTGCCGTCTTTCGGATAAAATCTTCCCTCCACTCTGTTAAACCCACTGCGATAGCCATTGGTGTAAACGGAAAGCATGGGAACGAAACCAACTTCGGCATTGTAATTTTTTCCCATCCCCTCAGTAGCCATAAAGGCGTTGAGGTTTCTGCTGTTGTAGCCAAGAAATGTTCCGTACGAATAATTATTATCGCTCGTGAATTGATCGAACGATTTGTGGTAATAGAAATCTCCATTCCATCGATTACTCTTTGTAAATAAATTGTAATCCACGCCCATCACACGGTTGTAGAGATTCAACCGCCTCACCGTATCCGTTCCGTTAATATCGGTATGAACCAAATCCTGTTGATAATATTTCTTCTTGTCAAATTGACTTAACCCCAATGACTCTTTATCAACAATAAAAAAATCAAAATTACTTCTTGAAAATATCTGGCGCTGCACTACCGCCACGGTGTAGTTCTGTTCCGGTAAGCCAAGAGCGTCCACTTTCTTCGTCTGCATGTTCATCGCTCCAATGCGCCAGTTCTTTCCAATTTTTCCGCTCAGCCTTGCTCCGTAAGCAATCGGAACCTTCTGTAAGTTACCTGATGAGTCTCGCACCAAACCGATTCGTCTCGAAAAGAATGGCCGTGAGTCCGGATAACCGGGAGTTGAAAACAAATCGCTGTTCTCCAGGAAAAAAGTTCTGCGCTCCGGAAACTGGTATTCAAATCGCGTGAGGTTAATCACCTGCCGATCGACTTCTACATTTGAAAAGTCAGGGTTCAGCGTCAAATCCAAATTGAGCGCTGGCGACACAGCCACTTTCGCATCCATACCCATGGCTCCGCCTTTGTCGGCTGTTTGATTGTGCTCTGAATCTTTCGAAGTATTTGCCGTGAGATAAGGAATTAAAGAAATATTCACACCTGGGTGCGGTGGCTTTTCTTCCCACATTAATTTACCGGTATAGGAAAAAGAGGCTGGTACATATTGAATAGGGGTAGCAATCCAGGTGGAGAGCTGATTGTGTTTGAGGTCATGGCGCAGGAAAGTGACATTCCAGTTGGCTGCATTTTTATTGTAACGAAATGATTTGAACGGAATCGCCAACTCAGCCACCCACTTGTCCTCATAACGCTTTACTTCAGAGTACCACTTGTTGTCCCAATTGGCGTTGAAGGAATCTCCGCTGGTGCCACCACCGCTCACAATCCCTTCTTGCTGCACATTGTAGGGCGTGATAATAAAATAAAAACCATTCGTGTGGTCATTGTACGGATCGAGAAACACACCGATGTTGTCATTCAGGTCAAAATCAAAATCGCGCCTCAGCGACTGCACGATGTTGGGTTTCTCCATGTTGTCGTAGCAGACAAATGACACATAGAAAAAGTGTTCGTCAAACGTGACCCGTGCCTCCGACTGATAATGCGGGGCCATCGTATCCACCGGGTAGTTCATGTAAAAGTTGGTGGCGATATCCGCATTGGCCCAATCAGGCTCGTCAATAATACCATCCAATTTGATAGTGCCCTTTGCTTTCTTAATTGTGAATTCTTTTCCTGGTTTGTTTTTTTCCTGTGCTATAATTTCTTCAGCAAAGCCATTAAGCACGAACACAAATACAAAAAGGGTCTTAAGGGGTTTCATTACGGGCGGCAAAACTAACAAATAGATTAGAACATTATTAACCGCTCACCATAACGGCATTACCTGCATTGGGTTTTCTTATTTTTATCAAGTGGGAGTTAATTAGTTGTTAAGATGCTGCGGTCAAAAAAGTCTATATAGCTCGCGATAAGAAAGACTTTATCATCTATACCCGCGAGTCCGCACTGAGAACGCAACCAATCCCTACTCCGGCATCATCTGGCGCTGGATTTCTTCCAACCTCGCAATGATGTCGTTAAGCTTTGTCTGCTGCCTTTCTATTTGTTTGGGACGAAAGTAAAACCAGTTTATCAAAATCCAGGCGGCCGTTAATGCATATGTAAAAATAGCCCAGCCAATTGACATCCTTGATGTATATTCGAAAAGGTAAAGCCCCAGCCCCGCTGACAGCAGAATGAAGTACAGGTTGAGAATGGTAGTGTGTATAAATTTCTGCCGTGCCTTCAGTCGAAGTAAATTATTCAGATGCTCCGAATTGTCTTCCTCACTTTCCGTTGACTTTAACAATGAATAATTTTTATTGATGGCAAGCAAATACATCAGCATGGCCAGCACTACCAAAATGATCCCGATTTTCGTTGATAGAAAGGCGGGTTGAAAATACACCCAAATAAAAATTACGAATGCGGACGTAGCCAACAAGAGCAGGTTCGTTTGAATCAACCTCCTGATATTATTTTTCTTGAATTGACCAATCTTCTCATACAAACCTTTTGCATCCGGTTCTCCCACGTTTAACTTTCCCCATAGTTCCTTGAAATTCAAATCAGGACTATTCATATTTTTTCATTTTTTCGGTTAGCTTTTCTTTTATCCTGTGAATCTTCACCCGAATATTGGCTTCAGACAGTCCGGTGATTTTCGCAATCTCCGCTTGCCTGATATCTTCAAGTTCGAGTGAAATAACAATTCTGTCCATTTCGGGCAATTCTGAAATACATTGAAATAAGCGTTGAATCTGCGGTTCCAGATTTTCCACCGGCTCCTCTCCGATATGTTTTGGCATTTCCGTTTTTACAAATCGATTTTGCTTTTCGATATGGCGCAGGCAGTTATTGGTGGCTATTCTGAAAATCCAGGTACCCACCGATGACTCATTTCTGAATTTCGGTAACTGCTGCCATACGATAATGAAGGTTTCTTGTGCCATATCTTTTGCCAGGTCAAAGTCATTGACATACCCCAGGCACAGGCGAAATATTTTCTGCCAATACGTTTTATATATTTCTTCAAAACTCATCTCCACCATTTACAGTGTGCTTCTCTTGAGCCAAAAGTAAGCAGGATAAAGATTGCAAGCCCCACCGCCAGCCCAACACTGTTGCTGTGAAGTGCCTGCGCCATTGCGACACTTACTCCTGTGGCAATTGCCAGGTAGGGCATTAAACTCCTTTTCATATTTTTTCGAGTTTCTTTTGATTAATTAAGAAAAGATTTCAACTGACTGAAGTACCAATTTTCATCGTCATACATGATAAAGTGTTTGCCCTTATCTGCATATCGCAGGCTGGCTGTTTTCAGATTTTTATATTGTGTCTCAATGGTGGTTTTAAGATGTTTAAAGTCTGCCTCCAGCAAGATCAAAGCAGGGCATTTTATTTTTCCGATGGCCTCCCTCAAATCCGTATTGGTGAAATCGCAAAACATCTCGGCAAACGTTTTTCTGTCCGAGCGCACCGTCCAGCTCACTACCATTTTCTGACGCGAAGTATCGGCAAGCATGGAAGCTATTCCCATTCTTTGCATCTGGTAAAATTGCTCTTCAGTAAACGACTTCATTTGATTGACGATCGGTGTGCAGTCGGTATTTGCTGAAGCCTGAAAGGCCGGGTTGGCCATAGCTGACAAGCAAGGAACTGCATCCACCACAATGACTTTACTCACCAGGTCAGGATAGTCAGCAGCGAGTGCCATCGCCAGGCTGCCACCCATGCTATGCCCAAGCAGGATGGGAGTTTTAATACCTTTGTCTTTTATAAAACGGGCGATTCCGTTTTCCCAATTTTTAAATGAGGCATCCGCTTTCACCGGAGCACCAGCAAAGCCGGCCATCGTGAGGGTGTAGCATGTAAAAGCAGGTTCTACTATTGATCTTGTTTCCTTCCACACTTCGCCCGAACAGCCGAAGCCGGGTATAAGAATAATAGACTTACCTCCACTTCTGCTTTTCGCAACTTCAAATGGATATTCGGTTGTTTGTGCCGATACAAAATGAACCAATCCGAATGTAGTCATCAGGATGGCAATAAATTTTATTTTGATCATTGGTTTTTAATTTGATTGGCCTTTAGATACACCATGAACAAAAATGTTACAGCATGATGGGATGAAATGTAAAGGGACTCTAATAGTGGTGGCAGGCTCTTGAGGACGAGAGCCTTGGCGGTGCAGAACCGCAGTCTCTTTCTTTTTCATTACGATTTCATCTTTGCTATTACAAGCGTTTTTGCTAACCGCTTTTGTATTTCCAGATTGCACTGACTAAATTTAGGAAGGCTTTAATTCATGGTTTGGTGCGGCAGCGCCTTTCTGTTGAGTGCCCATTGTTTATAGTCTTATCCTGGCGACATGGCGGAAATACATATTAATAAAGTAGAGCATTTTTTCTTAAACTCTTTACTGGGCATAAGCATAGTCGGAAATCTACTTACACTAACTGCCGACTTGCTGCTCCCGCCTTCTGATTACCTGGCCATCCCATCGGATATTACCTTCACCGTCACGTTGGGAGTCGCTTATTTGCTGCGGAAAAAATTTCCTGCCATCTCCGTTCTGATCCTCACTTCGGTCGCCTTGATCATTGTATTGTACCAGGCTTTTCACGAGCCTTCCAGCTCAATCACTTCATTGGCGATTATTTTACTGGCAGGTTTTGTTATATCCGTGATGCTGAAAGGACTAACCATGTGGTGTATGCATGCCGTCACTTTGTTGTCTGTTAATACACTTTTTCTCTTTCAGTTTCTTACGCCAGCACTACGTTACTCATTAACAAAAAATGATACGGTAAGCCTCGCGATAACTTACTCCATCTTGTATTTCATACTTACTTATGCGGCCGCGGTGTTAAAACAATTGTATGATAAGAATAACGAAGCCGTAGTAGAGCTGTACAACGAAGTGCAAGCGCGCAACAATGAAATAGTGGCGCAAAACGAAGAGCTGCTGCAGATTCAAGACCACTTGCACGACTTGAATCTTACCCTGGAGCAAAAGGTGCTGGAGCGCACGGCAAAAATTCAATTGCAGAATGATATCCTGCTCAAGTACAGTTATACCAATGCGCACCACCTGCGCGGCCCCGTGGCTCGTTTATTAGGCCTGGCCAACATTTATCATTTAGATAAATCAACCGACCCCGGTTTCTTTGTAGAGAAGATGCGAGCGGAAGCTGAAAATATTGATATCGTGATAAAGCAGATTAACAAAGACCTGACAGAAACAAATGAAGGTTCCTCGCAGGCGAGCGGCAATTCCTAATAAATGCGCTTTCACCAAACGTACCATAGAAGGCGAAATGTCTTTTAGGACGCAGCATGTAAGTCAATCTATTTGCTCCGCTTGTCAAGCGCAATCAAGAACATCTTTGGAAAGAACGCATCGTATTTTGCTGCCACGCAAATTCTGACCGACAAACTAAAATGAGTCAGCACGGTTTAATAAACAAACCATAAAGCTGATGTTATCTTGAAATAACAATCGCATTTTATTATTGCAAGTGGAACTTTCTAGCGTATTGTTTTTAGCGCTGCACTATTCACAAACTAAAAATCAATGAAACACCTGATTGGTATAATTATTATTTGTCTTTTTTCAAATGAACTCATCGCGCAAAAAAAGGACAACTCTTTTTCAATCATCGCTTTTGGAGACATGCCCTATGTTCTGCCGGGCGACTACAGCCGTTTTGAAAATCTGATTAAAGTAGTTAACAACGAAAAGCAAGCACTCAATATTCATGTTGGTGATATCAAGTCAAGTAAAACTGTGTGCTCGGATGAGTATTTCAACCGGATACTGAATTATTTTGAAGAATTTAAAAAGCCTCTTATTTACACACCCGGAGATAATGAATGGACCGATTGCGATCAGGTTGCTTCGGGGGCTTACGATCCGGAGGAGAGACTAGAGGTACTCCGCAATATATTTTTCAAGACAAACAAAAGTCTTGGTGTCGAAAAAATAACATTGGTTGTTCAATCTGAAAATCCCACATTTTCCAAATATGTTGAGAATAGAAGATGGGATTATAACCAGGTTACGTTTGGCACCGTGCACCTTGTTGGTTCAAACAATTTTTTTCTTCCCAACAGCAAAAATTTTAATAAAGAATTTTACGATCGCGATAAAGCCAACCTGGCCTGGCTTAACGATATTTTTCTACATGCAAAGAGTAACAACAGTGTTGGTATTTTTCTATTCACCCAGGCCGACATGTTCAATCCGGATAAAGGCACGCTCGGTTTTGAAAATATTTTGAAAGAATTGAAAAAACTTGTTCTTGATTTTAAGAAACATGTAGTGCTGGTCAACGGTGATTCACACAAGTTCCTTGTTGACAAACCTTTCATTGACGCTGCTACAAAAAAATCATTCAACAACTTCACCCGCATCCAGGTTTTTGGCGAGGCAGATATCAATGCCGTGAAGATTGCAATCAATCCTGCAAGTGGTGGCTTTTTTCAGGTGGAACAACTTCTCGTGGAAGGAAATTAGAAAGAGACAAACCATGTTCGCGATCGATGAAGCGGAAGCAAACCGAAGCACTTTATTTCACAGCGAAAGAATCTATTTTGATCAACCTAACCGATTTCAACCGATAACAACCAATCGATGTTATCTGGTTATTATGTTGTTGTTGATGGATCGTTAACAGTTTACAGACGTAAAAACAGTTTGTTATTCGTAAGTAAATATCTCCAAAATTTATACAGAAACTCATTACATGGTGTTCACATATCACTAATCATGAGGTAACTGATTTACCATACGTTTGCGGCTCGTAAGTGAATCTGATACCGCATGCAACAATTTTTACTACTCCCACTTTTATTTCTTTCATTTTTCGTACACGCCTCAAGTTTGCGAGGCAATGTAACCGACAAGCTAAATGGCGAGCCGCTTGTTGGCGCCACCGTCTATTTAAAAAACACCTCTTACGGCACATCGGTTGGATTGGATGGAAGTTTTCTTTTGAAAGGAGTCGCGGCCGGTTCTTACCAATTGATTGTGAGCATGGTTGGATACAGGTCCATCGAGCGGCCTATTTCAATTGCAGACGATAAAGATCAGCGTTTCAGTTTTGTTATGGAAGAAGATGCCGCCCAGCTCAGCGAAGTAGTTGTAAAAGGTGTACTTGACAATGAATCTGATCTGAGTGCAAGGAAAGCCGAGCAAAAGGCTGACAATGTTTTAAACATGATGAGCGCAAAGTCGATCCAGCTCCTTCCTGATTTAACTGTCGGCAATTTGCTGCAAAGAGTTTCTGGTGTTTCCATTGTGCGCAATAGCAGCGGTGATGGCCAATACGCAATCATCAGGGGAATGGACAAGCGCTACAATTATGTATTGGTGAATGGTATAAAAATTCCAAGCCCGGATAATAAGAACCGATACGTACCGCTGGATATTTTTCCGGCAGATATCATTGAGCGGTTGGAAGTGATCAAAAATTTAACTCCCAATATGGAGGGTGATGCAATTGGTGGCGCGATGAATATTGTCACCAAGAATCCACCACCCACTTTAACGATCGCAGGTACTTTGGCAGGAGGTGTGAGTAATATTTTCAGTGACAGCCGTCCGTTCTCAGGATTTAACACATCGAACATACCAACAAAATCTCCGGTAGAATTGCATGGCTCTAATTACGGAGCATCACCCAGCGACTTTGGTGTGAATCAATTGCAATACAATAACAACAGCAGACCCATTAATTCGCTGATGAGCTTTAGCATTGGCAACCGCGTGCTTAACAACAAGCTGGGATTTATTCTGGCTGCATCCTATCAAAATATTTACAGGGGGACAAACAGCATCTTTTTCAACCCGAGTGAGCCTTCGCCACTTCCTGATCCCAACACTTACCAGTTTTCGGAAATACAAATCCGTCAGTTTTCAAATTTGCAAAAGAGGTTAGGTATCCATGCCAAGTTGGATTACTCTTTCAACAACAAAAACAAATTAACGTTCTACAATTTATTTGTGCAGTTGGATGAAGCGCAGCATCGCAATTATCACAATCCCTTCAGCTCAGGATTGATCACCTACGATGTGCACGATCGCTCACGTTTCACTACTCAAAAAATTTATAACACTTCCCTTCGTGGAGATCATGCCCTTACTCAAAAGTTAAAACTTGATTGGACAGTTGCGTATTCCATGGCCACCAGTAATACTCCGGCCTGGTCGGATATGAATGTGCGCTATCGTTATGATAATACTGGAACATTGGTGAGCACTGTGTTGCTTCCGGTGAGTCAGCAGTGGACAAACAACAGTGATAAAGATTATACCAGCTACGTCAATTTAAATTATTCGCTGAAACCAAATCTCGACATCGCTGTTGGTGGCATGGCCCGCTTTAAGACGCGTGATAATTTTCGCGCATACTATGAATTGAATACCATCATTCCGGGAAGCAACACGGCTGACTACGAAGCCTACACATCAATCGACAAAGCTGTTTTCAATTTTCTTCCACAACAATATTATTACGCCAGCACAACAGACCCCAACAATTACACGGCCAAAGAGAATATCAGTGCGGTCTATGTCCAGGGAAAATATTCAATCGGTAAACTCCAGGTGATTGGTGGCGTGCGAAATGAAAATACTTTACAGGAATATCAATCGCAATTGACCATTTACCAGGCAGGCCGTAATGGAAGCATTTCTTACTCTGACTTGTTGCCGAGTTTGAATTTTAAATATGCGCTCACCGAAAAGCAAAATCTGAGGCTCTCCTATTACAAAGCTATTTCACGACCAAATTACTTTGAGTTCGTTCCGGTTATTTTGCCGGGAGACAATTGGGATGAAGAGGGAAACTATCAGGTGAAACATGCCACTGCTGATAACTATGATTTGCGTTATGAATTTTTCAACAAAGGAAACGATCAGATTTTAGCTGGACTGTTTTATAAAAAGATCACTGATCCTATTGAGTTTGGCCTGGACCCCAAAGGTGTGAGTAGCTACGCAGTAAAACCTTATAACTATGGAGTTGCCACCAACTATGGATTTGAGTTCGTCATCTCCAAATACATTAAGAATTTCGGAATCACAGCAAATTATACATACACCAATTCATCCATCACCACCAATAAGCTTTTGATCCATCAAACTCCAACGGGATCACAGAAAGACATTGTTTCACAAACCAGGCCACTTCAAGGCCAGTCGAATAACATTGGAAACGTCTCCTTCATCTATAAAAATTCAAACCTTGGTTTCGATGCGCAGATATCAATGGTTTATACAGGCAGGAGAATAAATTTTGTTTCTCCGTTCAAAGATCTGGATTACTGGCAACGTGATTTCACGCAAGTCGATTTTTCTGCAGAAAAGAAAATCTTCAAAAAATTCCAACTCTTTGTTAAAGTGACCAACCTGCTGAACACTCCACTGATAGTGGAAGTTATAAATCCCAATCCATTTGGTGCCGATGGCATCGCGCAAGACAGCAGCGACCGCATTGTAGTGCAGAAAGATCAGTTCTACCAGACATTCCTTACCGGCCTTCGATTTAAAATGTAATCACGTAAACCATAATTAATAATTTAAAAATGAAAAGTAAATCTCTACCCGTAAAACAGCTTCTTGTTGTGGGAGCAATACTATCGCTGGCGATGGTATTCTCTTATTGTAGCAAAGAAAACGTAACTGTGAGCGCTCCCTTCTTTCAGGCAGGAAAGCCAATTGATGCTTCTACTACTGGCGGTGCAGTGAAAGGTACTATGTTGGCCGGAACAACCTACAGAATCACCTCCGACCTGATCGTAAACAAAGGAGATACCCTGGTGATTCAACCCGGAGTGAAAATTTATTTTGGTGATACGCCTTCAGGAGAAAATCCTGTTAACCTGATTGTAAAAGGAAATTTGTTTGCGTTGGGCACAAAAGATCAGCCCATCTATTTCACAAAAGAAAACCAACCCAAAAATGATACTCCTGGATTTGCTGCCACAAGCGATCCCGCCTATATGGGGCTTTGGGGTGGAATCCTTGGAGACACTACTACTCAGAATATGATTATCAAATGGGCGCACATTGAGTTTGGCTGTGGTAAACTCGTGACTGCTCCTGTGTTTGGTCAAAAGAATGGAGATAATGCTTACATGATTTCATTTGTAAACTCGAAAGGAATTTTTGTATTGGAAGACTCATGGATGTATGGTGGTGTTGATGATCCGATGCGCATTCAAGGCGGCAAAATTCATATCATGAGAAATACTTTTGAAAAGGGTGGTTTTGTTGGGGGCGAATCGGCCAACATCAAGCACGGTACGGTTGGAAACTATGCATATAACGTAACAATTGGTTCAGCTACCAACGGACCAAAAGCATCTAACAAAGGAACGTACCAAGGTGATGAAACAAATATTTACATGTATAACAATACCATCATCAACAGCGGATACAGAAGAAATGCAGATGGCCGCGGTGGTTCATTGAATTTTGAAGAAGGTTCAAAAGGGAAGGCCTACAATAATATTGTGGTTAACTGTAAGTATGGCTTGAGGATTTTAACTGCACCAAAAGGAGATCAATCTCAATACAGCGGCAATCCTCTACCTCCGGCTGATTATACAAGCCCGAATATTTTGTATGGTAACAATTTATATTACGTTGACGCGGTAGCCCAAGCAAATCAAATTTATCCGGTTGAATCTGGTACCGGTATTCCTACAGGTGCGAACGCTGATATACCTAGTTTTGTAACTTTGGGTATCACGCTTACTTCTACAAATCCGCTATCATCTGCAACAGTCACTGCGTATGATGGTACAGCAGCCGTGCAAGCTGCCGGCACGAATCCAAAATTTGTAAACTTTACTTTACCAATTGCATCGGGCACAAGCCCTGCCGACATTTCGTATGCGACTGGTTTTGATTTTCATCTGCAATCAGGTTCACCGGCCATTGGTAAAGGCTATACAGATTTTACTCCTCTTAATGTAGTGCCCGTAAGTGCTAACTTCGGTGCATCTGAAATCACTCCTCCCAATAAAGATTTGGGCGCTTATCCAAGCGATGGATCTGGCAACAAACATTAATAAATCGTTTTAGGGTTTTTACTTGAACAGGCGGATCATCTCCGCCTGTTCTTATTTTCTAATTGGAACATGAACCATCGACACCTTCTCTTTTTCTTTTTACTCGCTGCGTGCACTGCCCATGATATTAGCCCAACAGCGGTTACTCAAAAAACTCCTGAACCTTTTGTGGCCACTTATATTTTTTCTGACCTGGCTAAAGATTCATCTTTTAACGATTCAGAAATTGTATGCAAGTTGAATGACCTCGTATTTTGGGAAGCCTCAGGCATTGCGGCAAGTCACATCAATACAGGCATGTTTTATCTCGAAGAAGATTCAGGCAATCCCAATCAAATTCAACTGATCGATCAAACGTGTTCCATCGCTGCGGTTTATACTATTGGGCCGTTCAATCGCGACTGGGAAGATATCGCTGTTGCTCCCGGTCCGGTTGCAGGCGTGAGTTATGTTTACCTGGCCGATATAGGCGATAACGAATTGCGCTATCCCACAAAATTTGTTTACCGTTTTCCGGAACCTTCCCTGGCAGGAAAAAATCTTCCCGTCAATGAAACAATTACCAGCTACGATAGAATAGAATTGAAATTGCCTGACGGTGTTTTCAATGCGGAGACCTTGATGGTGGATCCTCTTACAAAAGATATTTACGTTGTCTCAAAAGACAATACTGCGAGTGTGTATGTAGCTCCCTATCCGCAAGATGTTACAAAAGTTGTAACGATGCGCAAAGTGGCTGTTTTGCCATTTACAAAAATGACAGGTGGCGATATTTCACCAGATGGAAATGAAATGGTGATGAAGACTACCCAATTTATTTGTTATTGGAAGAAAACAGGAAACGAATCAATCGAAGAACTTTTGAAAAAGCAACCAACACTTTTGCCTTACACCATTGAGCCGCAAGGGGAAGCCATTTGCTTTGCATCGGATGGTGCCGGCTACTATACTGTTTCAGAACGGCTCGATCCGGCTGCTGATCAGCCACTCTATTTCTACTCCCGCAAGTAACTCCAGGGTTATCATTCCTTCCTGCAACCTAATTATCTTCGATGCGGGTATAGTCAGAACCCAGTCTGGATTCAGTCATCCTCCGTCCATCCTCCGTTTCGTTCCCAAACTGAATCCTATGAATATTAAGAGTCTGTTCA
>CAZECP010000015.1:0-65324 GCA_964510765.1 uncultured Ohtaekwangia sp.
CCGTCATTCAATCAGAATTTTAAGACGGCAAAGGTAGCAAGAAAAGCGAAGGACGGTGGAGGAATTTGGGTGGGAAAGGGAGGCGGTAGTAAAAAATAAAAATGGGTGTTGTTTTGCAGATTCAATTTTCCATTCCCCATTCCCACCGCTCATCAGAGGGTTACTCCGGCCGTTGCTGGGTAGCCCCAGTCCTGGTGGAGCTTCCCACTCATTGGAGGATATCCATCGGTGCTTGGTGGCGCGCCACTGATGGTCGGTGGGATGGTGAAAACCTTTGGATCGGAAATCGGGGTTTACGATTTGAAAGATTGTGTTTTCAGAGAGTCTGTCTTATGAACGGTGTCAGTTGTTTTAGAATTTAATTCTTGATTAAATTCAATGTGTTGAACGCAACGGACATCGACACTGCTGGGAAGCAACCGATTAAGGGATAACTCAAACTGACTGGAATGGTCTAAACGTGCTGACAAAAATTTCAAGTTTCACCTCTCAAGTTTCACTTTCCCAACCCATCCCTGAAATATCATTCCGGTCAAGCGGAAATCTTTGCGTGAACGAAATACGTTAACAAGTGCCGGAATCCCCATGAGTAACACCAAAGTTTTGAAACTTAAAATCTTACCTCGACATTGGTAATTCATCATTCGTAATTTGATCAGGCGGCATCCCTCGTGCCTCGGGTCGGGCTATCCACTGCAAGTCCGGCCGCACGCAAGCTCACACAACTTCGGGCTTTCCGCTGCTATCGCTTGCCGAATTCAATATTCAAATCAAGGTTCTCAAAATGTTTTTTAAATTTAACAACCGGATTATGATTCTGTAAAATATTAGTGTGCGACAAATCAAAAACTTAAATTAGAACCATGTCGATCTTTCTTTCTGTTTTCGTTGCAATATCAGCCTGCATTGTTGCGATACTTTCTGTTGATAGAAAGGAGAATCCTTTAAAGGCCAAATTTGTCATTGGGTTATCAATTGCAATTACAATAGCAAGTGTTTGGTTGGTTTTTGTCGAGAGGGCAAAAAGTGAAATTGCCAATGAGGAAGATCAGTCCAGGCAAATGCAAGGAAAGATTAACCGGAAAAAGGATTCAACTAGTCAAGCCTTGACAGACTTTAGGATTAGGCAGATAATCGAAACTACAAATCAAATATTAGAAAAGACATCTGATCAGCGTTTGGTGATTGATGACGTTCTTTCCGAAGTAACTGGTGAAGTGACACCAGAAGGCGTAGTTATAAATTATAGGTTAAAAGCAGAGTTAAAAACGATGACGGCAATTTGGCATTTTAATTCATGGGATGAATCTTTTGGTCCTTCATTCGGAGATGATATAACTATTAAGGGCTTGCCAACAGAAGTTGGAGAAAATACCTTCATCGTTTCAACGAAAGGTATGGCTAGAGGTCAACAGATTCCATTTGAAATTAGAGGCACTAATCCTTACGTTAGGGCAAAGTGTGATATTATGTTGGAGGACGGTCAAAGATTTAAAGTAAAACCGAGTGACATTGTTTCGGACAAAGTAATAATCAGATAATGATTTTGATTCTCAGAAAGTTAAAAATCAATGTTAAGAATTCAGAAGATGTTGTTATTGGTTTCTTACAACAGGATACTGCAGAGTCAGGATATTTCTCAGACTGGACGCGTTCTTTTTTTCAGACTTATTTTAACGTCACAAAATCTTGGATTGGAATAGTTAGTCGTTCAAATAAAAAATTTGAAATCAGACGATCATCAATAACTATTAAAGGTGAAATAAAAGAGGGCGTGCTCGAAGTCGCCTTTGGGCTAAGCGGTTTTGTGTTGTTCAATTTGATTGGAGTCGCAATCTTTCTAATATTCATAGGCGTGATGGCCAATGATATTTGGATAGCGTTCATTCTCGTCCTTTTAGTGATTTTGAATTTCTTATTTGTGTTCGTTCATCTTAATAAGGATGAGAGAACGTTCGAGGAGTATATTGCAAAAATTATTGAATCAAACTCGTCAGCACAATGAAGTTCAAAGTTCTCTCAGTTCTTCTCATTTCCATCTTCTTCATTGCTTGCACCAAACAACCTTCTTCCGATCAATCATCAAACAAAAAAGATTCCCTCGCACTAAAACCAGCTGAACAAACAGAGCCACGCGTGCAGCTTCCGAACACACTCGTTCATGAGCTGCCGTCTGCCTTCACCCACACAACGTATGACATTTACATTTCCTATCCGGCCAAC
The DNA here is from genome assembly GCA_964510765.1 of uncultured Ohtaekwangia sp. Classification (GTDB taxonomy): domain Bacteria; phylum Bacteroidota; class Bacteroidia; order Cytophagales; family Cyclobacteriaceae; genus ELB16-189. The sequence goes on from CAZECP010000015.1 coordinate 2,224, forward strand.
TACAAACAGTCGCAGAAAAAATATCCAGTTCTCGTAGTGCTGGATGCCGAAGTGAATTTCGGAGCCGTCACTTACATAGTGCAGCGCCTTGTCAAAGACGAACTCATTCCCGAACTTATCATCGTGGGCATCGCCTACCAGGGCGACACCGATGAAGACACCTACTATGCCATCCGCAGCCGCGACCTCACGCCCACCTCCGATCCTGAAAAACAATTTCGCCTCGGCACGGGCGGGGCCGAAAACTTTGTGAAGTTTATCTCCACAGAATTGTTTCCGTATCTCACCAAAAATTTTCCAATTGATGAAAAGAGTAAATCCATTTATGGCCATTCCTTTGGCGGCTTGTTCGGCACACACGTGCTGCTCCATCATCCAAAATTATTCGACAACTATTTATTGTTGAGTCCTTCGCTATGGTGGACCAAACAAGCCATCATGCAAAATGTAAAACTGGATTCTTCTTTCGCTTCACAACAAGTCAGACTTTACATGGCCAGCGGTTCACTTGAACCAGGCATAGCACCGGATCAACAGGAAATGATTGCCACACTGAAAAAACTAAATTCCAAAAACCTGACCATCCAATCCGAAATCCTCGACAACGAAACTCACCGCACTGTTATCGGAAGAGGTTTTACCAATGCTCTGAGGTTTGTTTACAACCAGAAGTGACGATGATACTCCTATTTGAGTGGCATTAAAGTGCCTTTATTGTATCAATAGAGTAGAAACCAAGAAGAAACCGAGAAACTGGCCTATACGTGGCTGAAACAGGGGGTTCTTAGCCAGCTACAGGCCAGCTACTAGCCAGTTACAAGCCACCTTCACTGATGGCACTTGAAGGCCACACTAACAGTCCTACGAAGGTTAATGCGTTGTTTCGTATAGTTCCCAAATACCGGAAAATAGAGTTCCTTACTTCACAAACATAGAAGTAAACGTGCCCGCTATACCAAGCACATGCCCGATGATAGCGCCCTTGGTGGGGATTTCTTTGAACATGGTGTAAGCAACAATGGGTTCAACAACTAAAATAGAACCAATGGATACCGCCACCACAATCCAAATATTATCAAACGATTTGTAACCGATCATGTATCCGCCAAGCAAAGCGGCCCCAGCGATGGTGATGATGATAAATGAAATCCAGAAAACTTGTTGCGTATTTTTTGCCTGCATCTGGTGAGCCGAGTAAAGCTCGGCATAGATGGCAAGTATTTCGCCAATGGAGATAAGTGCAATGGAAAGTAATTTCATCATGATGTGAGCGAAAAAATATCAGCTAAGATATTGAAGTTTTTATTCACCAATAGACGGGTGGAATAAGAAATGGATTGTGTTAGTTGAATGAAAAAATTGGCGGAGAAAAACAGAAAGGCTAATCTCTCTTAGTAGCCAGCGAAACACTGGGCCTGGCAGAACCAAAATACAAATCTTCAAGATAGTTGCGCAAGTTCACCAGCGACTCAACCAGCAAGTCGGGCTCTTCGTTCAAAATCACATCTTCGGATTGCGTGCCCGAAAGGACAGCACACGTTTTGACAAATGCATTTTTTCCTTCACGAATATCCATGACAGTGTCGCCTACTTTCAAAACTTTTTCCCCATCAGTGATTCCAAATTTTTGCATCATCCCAATGATCATGTCGGGCATGGGTCTTTGAAAATCAAAATCATCACCGCAGGCTATGTAGTCAAAGAAATTAATGTCCCAATTCAATTTTTTCAAGAGCGCCTGCAAAAGTTCACGTTCCATGCCGGTGCCCAATCCGATTTTTGTAGTTATTGATTTTAAAAACGTAAACAATTCAAAAGCACCTTCATTGGGCTCAAAATTGTCGAGGCTGTTTTTCAAATGACTTTTGAATGAATCATAAATAGGTGCCACCAACAAAGCCGATTGACCAAAATACTCGAGAATCATGGCAATCATTTTTTTATTGTCGTTGCCACGGTTCTTGCGAATAAAATCTACATCAAGGTCGAACCCGTGATCACGAAATGCTTTTGCAAAACACATCAGCATGGTGTTTGGATCTTTCTCTCTGACCGTGGTGCCGGTGACATCAAAAAGGATTGCTTCGAATTTCATAGGAGCAATTTTTCAACAAGTTTAAAACGTATTTTTCAAAGTTAATGTTCAGGGGCGTGTGACATGGTTCTTTTTGTCGCCCAATCATCGTACGGTTCGCTGGCATTATTTCAACATTGCTAAGCCACGCGGTAAATCCTGTTGTGAACTCACCTGGTTTGTTTTATCTTTTAGAAAATTTGAACCTGTTTAAACTATTGAATTGCCTGTTGTTCGGTTGTAATACTTCAAATTTGAATTTTTTAATACATCAGTTTGAAACCCTATCAAAATGAATAAGCTGCTCCTCTCCATTATTTGCGCAATGACTTTGGTAAGTGTAGTTGCGCAACAAAAAGTAATTCCGCTTTATGATGGTCCTGCGCCTGGCTCCGAGGCATGGAATTGGGATGAAGGCGAGAATGACAACAATGCTTGGCAAACCAAAGTGGTTTACAATGTGAGCAAACCTTCACTTACCGTGTTTGCTCCAGAAAAAGAAAAAGCGAATGGCACTGCGTTGATCATCGCACCAGGTGGAGCTTTTCACGCGTTGTCAATCAACAGCGAAGGCTTTGGTGTGGCAAATTGGTTAGTGGCAAAGGGCGTAACTTGTTTTGTGCTGAAATACAGGCTGGCGCATAGTCTTACTGCTGATCCGGTGGGAGAAGTGATGGGCAAATGGGGCAAGAAAGAATTTGATGAAGAAAATAATGCGGTGATGCCATTCGCCATTGCCGATGGAAGGGCAGCGATCGCCTGGGTGCGCAAGCATGCCGCTGAGTTTGGCATTTCGCCTGACCGTGTTGGCATCATGGGGTTTTCTGCCGGTGGCACTGTGGCCTCTGCATCCTTGTTTGATTACACCAAAGAGAACAGACCCGATTTTGCAGCACCCATCTATCCATTCTTTCCATCAACAATGATTGGTAGTGTGGCAAGTGATGTGCCTCCGTTATTTATTGCGACAGCCAGTGATGATGGACTCAACCTTGCCCCCCACAGTGTGGACTTATATAGCAAATGGCTTTCTGCAAAGCATGATGCGGAGTTGCATATGTATGCAAGAGGCAATCATGGCTTCGGCATGCGTGTTCAAAATTTACCAACCGACAAATGGATTGAACGTTTTGGTGAGTGGCTGGATGTGCAAGGTCTGTTGAAGAAGAAAGTTTATAATCCCGCATTGGATGTTTATCAGAAAAAGGAATTTGTATTGAGTGAGGGAAAAGTACTGCCTTATCGGATTTTGCTTCCGGAGAATTATGACAAAACAAAAAAGTATCCCTTGCTTTTGTTTTTGCATGGCGCAGGCGAGCGAGGCAAAGACAATGAAAAGCAACTAACACATGGCGCAACCCTGTTTATAAAACCTGAGAACAGGAAAAGATTTTCGGCCATCATTGTGTTGCCGCAATGCCCGGAAGAATCCTACTGGCCAACAGCAAAAGTGGATCGCACTTCACAGCCTGTGAAAATTCAATTTGATTATGCGGCTGAACCCAACTGGCCGCTCGTTGCAGCAAATGAATTGGTGAGGAAGCTCATTAAAGAAGAAGCGGTTGACAAATCAAAAGTTTATATCACGGGTTTGTCGATGGGCGGAATGGGGACTTTTGAATCTGTTTTTAGAAATCCTGATTTATACGCTGCCGCTATGCCCATTTGTGGTGGAGGCGATGTAGCCAAATACGACAAGCGGATTACCAAAACCGCCTTCTGGGTCTTTCATGGTGCAGCGGATGCGGTGGTTGATGTAAAGCTTTCGCAGGAAATGGTGAATAAACTCAAGAGCTTGAAAGCGGAGGTGAAATATTCTGAATATCCGGGAGTGAATCACAACAGTTGGGATAACGCTTTCGCAGAGCCGGACTACTTGGGTTGGATGCTCACGCATAAAAAGAAATAGTTTACCACTCGATCAAAGACATGCGCAAAGGGTTTTATCTATAAAGGTCGATGAGAAGAAATCTCAGAATTGAATCCCGATTTCATAACCTGGCCAAAAATTGCCGGCATAGCCGAAGAGATTGCCACCTGCAGCGGTGACACTTTTTATTTTGTACTCTTCAATAGTGATCTCTGCATCGTGCAGAAAATAATTTACTGACACCCCGACAAAAATGTATTTTGATTTGAACCTCTTTCCGTAATCAAAATTCAGGCGGCTCAATAAGTTGAAAGTTTTATCTAAACTTAAGCTACGATTCAGATGAAGCAACTTGATGCCGTAGCTCATCACTCTTCTTCGGTTGTTTACATGAGGCCGCACAGCGAATTTGTTGTATAAATTTTTTTGAAAGCCGTAACCAAAGCCCCAGGTTTTGGAAACAGGATTGTACCCTGCGATCAGTGTATTTTGATTGAAGATCTGATTGTCGTCTGTGAATGGCATCTGTGAGCCGAAAACTCTCGAGCAATTCAAACAATTTCCTGATGTTCTTTCCAGGTTGATTTCAAAAAGCTCGTTGGTCACGATGCGGACGTAAGAGCCTGCACCACCAAAGTTGAGCAAACCTATTGGTGTTCCGTTGCGCACATCTTTTTCGTGAGGTGTGTCACCTGAAAAAAAATTGATGAGTCCGATTTGTTTTCCACGAGACATGCCTCCTGAATTGACGAGTCCGATTTGAACGCCATCCATTTGCCTGGAAAAATTAAGTAACCCGATTTGCCATGCGCGCGACCGTGTTGGTGGCGTTGTCTTTTTTCCTGACATTTTTCCCGACTTGTTAAAAAGGGCCAACTGAAAACCCGAAAGTGATCCATCGGTATAATTAAATAGAGTAGAAATCTGAAATCCGCCCATCGATTTGTGAGCGATGTTGTAAAGTGAAGATAGTTGCAGCCCTTGCACGCTTCCACCAGCACTGTTGCCTAGTCCTGCAAGTTGTATGCCTTTGAAATCAGCACCTACCACATTTAATGCCCCGGCTACCTGAAATCCACCACAGGTGTCCAACACGTAATTCAACAACCCTGCCACTTGAATGCCTTGCATTGATGAATGTGACTTTTCTTTCTTCAATTGAAGTGTTTCCCCTTCAGTTAAGTTTACAAATGAATTTGCCCCGATAATGTTGGCGAATCCGGCAAGCTGAATGCCTGAACTCCTTTTCAGGTTTACGTTTGTGATGGGACTTAATTCAAAAATCCGGTTGCCACTCGACAAGCCTCCAAAAATATTCAGTGAGTAATCATTCCTAAAAGAGGCACTCCTGATTCCATTCGTGCTGATGCCCGGAAAGAGTGCCACTTGCAAGGTTCTTTTGAATTCGTACACACCACTTTTCCGGTCTTTCAATTTTGAGATCTGGCCACCGCTATCAGCAGCATTTAGCACAATGATCACACAGAACCAATTGCGGATCAGGTTTGTCCAGGGGAAATAGGTGCGGGGCATGGGTTATTTATCAACTTCTTATATGTTTATTTATTGCCTACCTGAGAAAAGATTTAGCGTGCCATTCCCCTTTTCATTAATTTTGGCCACTTAATTTTAATAAACCTCTTTATGAATATTCCAGACGGATTGAAGTACACCAAAGACCACGAATGGGTAAAAATTGAAGGCACTACCGCTACAGTAGGCATCACTGATTTCGCGCAGGGCGAATTGGGCGACATTGTTTATGTTGATATCAGTTCAGTCGGAAAAGAAATTGCCCAGCACGATGTGTTTGGTACTGTTGAGGCCGTGAAAACTGTTTCTGATTTGTACATGCCTGTAAGCGGTAAGATCACGGAGTTCAATAAGAGCCTCGAAACTTCACCTGAAAAAGTAAACAGCGATCCGTACGGAGAAGGGTGGATGGTGAAAGTATCGATCACCAACGCAGCTCAAGCCGATGGTTTATTGACGGCTGCACAGTACAAAGAACTTATTGGTAAATAAGATGGTTACTACTTAATAGTTTTTAGTTGATACGTGCATTCCAGGTTCAACTAATGAGTATTAACAGATAACTAAAATCATGATAGAACTTCCAACAATTTCTGCTGATCAAACCCGCAAGCGCAAGCCTGATTGGTTGCGAGTTAAGTTGCCTGTGGGGCCCGAGTATGCGAAGGTGCGCAAGTTGGTGGACGAAAATAAGCTCCACACAATTTGTGAAAGCGGCAATTGCCCTAATATGGGCGAGTGTTGGGGGGCGGGCACAGCTACATTCATGATCCTCGGAAATATTTGTACAAGAAGTTGTACATTCTGTGCGGTGGCTACCGGGCGTCCTACCGAGTATGACCTGGATGAACCAAAGCGTGTGGCGGAAGCAATCAGGAAAATGGGAGTCAAGCATGCAGTGATCACTTCTGTGAATCGCGATGAGTTGAAAGATCGCGGTGCAGAAGTGTGGTATCAGACGGTAGTGCAGACAAAAGAACTTTCTCCATCCACCACCATTGAAACTTTGATTCCCGATACAAAAGGAAACTGGGATGCGCTGTACCGAATGATTGATGGTGGCCAGGAAGTGGTGAGTCACAACATGGAAACGGTTGGAAGACTTTACCGGATTGTGAGACCTCAGGCAAAATACGAACGCAGTCTGGAGCAGATCAAACGCATTCGCGAAGCAGGCAAGAGAACGAAGACGGGTATCATGCTCGGCATTGGCGAAACAAATGAAGAAGTTTTCAAAGCGATGGATGATCTCGCTGCCAATGGGTTGATGATCCTCACGCTGGGCCAATATCTTCAGCCAACCAAAATGCATTTGGAGGTAGCTGAGTTTATTCATCCTGATACGTTTGCAATGTATCGCGAAGAAGGACTCAAGCGAGGAATCAAATACGTGGAGGCCGGGCCGCTGGTGCGCTCATCTTATCATGCGGAGCGCCATGTGAATGTTCCTTTCTGATCAACTTCATTTTGAACTCTCTTTTCTTTAAATTGTTATAGCATTGAATTGAAATTCAATTCAAAAATGAAAATGCTATGCAAACCTCTACTGAGTTTGAATCAGAATTACTGAATGTAATTAAAGAAAGAAGAAGTCGTAGGCCTTTCTCCGCAAAGCCTGTTGAGCCGGAAAAAATAAAATCTCTTTTTGAAGCTGCAAGGTGGGCTCCGTCTAGTTTAAACGAACAGCCGTGGTTGTATATCTATGCAACAAAAGATAACCAGGAACTATACCGGAAAATTTTTGAACCTCTGAATGATTCAAACAAGGTGTGGGTGAAGGAGGCGCCTCTTCTGATTGCCAGTATGGTAAGAAAAAATTTCACAAGAAATGGTATGTACAATCCCTCTGCTCAATATGATCTGGGTGCTGCCAACGCACTCCTGGGAATTCAGGCTACCGCTCTTGGCTTGAATGTGCATCAGATTGGTGGCTACAATTACGATCTCCTGCGTAAAAACCTTGTTGTACCTGATATGTATGATTTGGGTGTGGTGATTGCCGCTGGGTATCTTGGTAAAAATGATCAGCTTGCGGAGCATCTTAGAGACCGTGAGATGGCCCCGCGACACCGTTACACACAAAGAGAGTTCGTGAAAAATTCTACCTTTTAATTTATGGTTACAGCTATCATTGGAAGAGATCACTATAAGACGGAGTTGATCGCAGCCAACCATCACCTCATTGCTGATGAAGCAGAAGAAGTCAATGGAACGAATTTAGGACCGGCTCCTGGTCAGTACCTTATGCTCGCGCTCGCGTCATGCACGGCCATCACGCTACGTATGTACGCTGATCGCAAACAGTTTTCATTGGATAAAATCAGAGTAGAGGTTGCATCCGAGAAGGTGGATAACAAAACTGTTTTCACGCGGCATATTTATCTGGAAGGTAATCTTGAAGAAGCACAACAAGACCGATTGTTGCAAATTGCCAACGCATGTCCTGTTCATAAAACATTGACCAATCCCATTGAAATTAAAACCGAAATAAAATGAAAGACATTACAAAAAAATATAGCAACGGTGAAGTGACCATTGTTTGGAAGCAAGGCTTATGTACGCATTCAGCTAATTGTGTGCGCGGCCTGCCGACAGTTTTTCATCCAAACGCGTTACCATGGATTACGCCCGAAAATTCTACCACTGAAAAAATTATAGATCAAGTGAAAAAATGCCCGTCCGGTGCATTGAGCTATTACGTTAACAAAGATCAAGAACAGTAGAGCCTATGCAAGCTTAAGCAATCGGAAGGGTAAATGTTACCTGCGTTCCGTGGTTGACCTTGCTCTCAATTGAGAGTGTTCCTTTGTTACACTTAATAAAATCTTTACAAAGTAAAAAGCCAAGTCCTGTTCCCTTTTCTTGCTGAGTGCCGGCTCTTGTAAAGAATTCATTTTCTGTGAGCAGCATTTTTACTTCCGCTTCGGTCATGCCGATGCCCTCATCTTTTATTGTAATACGGCAGTGATTTTCTTGCTTTTCCAATTTTACTGTAACTAATCCTTTGGGTTTTGAAAACTTGACGGCATTGTGAATCAAGTTTCGGAGGATGAGATTCGCCTGATCTATATCGGCCATCACAGTAATGGTTTCAGTCGGTTCCAACTGAATTTTAATTTGCTTTTTGTCTGCCGATTCGTAACTGAGCTCGATCACGTCCCGGATGATTTGATCAATATGAAATTGAATAGGCTCCGTGCGAATGCCTTCCATTTGGCTGAGCGACCAGTTCAATAAATTTTGCAAGGTGCGTTGTGTGATGTTCAGGCTTGATTTTAATTTTCCTGAAATCTCTCTAAACTGCTCCGGAGAAATTAATTCCTGACTTGACAGTTCCAGTAATGATTGCAAGTTGGCGACAGGCCCGCGCAAGTCGTGACTTATAACTGACAAGAGTTTCGATTTAAGTTTGCTTATTTCGTTCAGGCTTTCAGCCTGCGATTGGATTTCTTCATTTTGTAATGCAATCTCCTGATTGTGCAGCGCTAAAACTTTGTTGGCTTTTGTTTGTGCCTGGCGCAGCCTCCAGAAAAGTAACGCCAGCGTGCTCATCAGAATTATCCCTACTCCAAATATGCCAATCACCAGATTTTGATTTTTCGTTTTTTGAAATTGCAATGCCTTTTCATTCTCCAGCAACTGGATTACTTTTTCCTTTGTTTCAAGTTCGTACTTGGTAAGTATCTCCTGGATTTGCGAGGTGTGACTATTTTGGTATAGACTGTCCTTTAGTTCATCGGCCATTTTCAAATTCTGAATCACTTCACTTGTTTGATGTTTGCCTTCATAGATCGATGCCAGAATTTGATGGGCGAGAATCAAGTTGGGCAAATTGTGAACCTCCCTTTCGATGGAAACGATTTTGTTGAGAAAAAAAATCGCACTGTCTTTTTTTTCGAGTGCATTTAAAATCTCTGCGCTGATTCGATAGGCAACACTCAAGCCACGTTGATTGCCTGTGAGAATATCCATTTGAATTGCCTTGCGGCTGAATCCAAGGCTTTTTTCATATTCCCTTTTGCTTAAATAAATATGGGCCAACCGCCCATAAAGAATGCTTACATCAAGCGTGTCCTTTCTTTCTTCATACAATTTTATTCCTTCAAAGCTGTAGTAAACAGCCGAATCATATTTGTGCGACTCCTGAAGCAGGAATGATTTTTCGCGGAACACCTCCGCCAACAATCTTTTGTCGTTGTGAGTTTTGGCAAGCGAGAAAGCTCTATTGATGTGTACTTCTGCCTGCTCTAAATTTTTCAAATCAATGAAAGTTCGCGCCAGCCCTAGTTCTACTTCGCCCCAATGAAACACATGCGAGGTGTTCTCATAGATTTTCAATGCTTTAAAGCCATATACAATACTTAAGAAATAATTGGCCTTCGTCCAGTTGGCTTTTGATAAAACGTAATAACTGAAAGCAGTTTGAAAAGGATATTTCCGGTCAGCCAAACCAATAGCCTCGTTGGCTAAAGCAATCGCGGAGTCAGGCTTTGAAAGAAAGAAATGATAGGCTCTTGTGTTTGTCATCTGTATGTAGGTGCTATCGGCCTGCTTTCCAAAAGCGGAGAGAATTGCCAACAACAAGCCTACCAGTATGGGTGATTTCATCACTGCTACAAAGAAAGAGATTAATTAAGAAACCTGATGAAAGATGTATTAAAAGGATTGCTTTTTCTATTTTTGACATGAGTTTTGCAAGGCGCAAACTCACTCGTCAACTTTTATCGTGAATGGGATTTTAGCTCAGCTGGTTTAGAGCGTTGCTTTGACAGAGCAAAGGTCGTGGGTTCGAATCCCTCAAGTCCCACATTGGCAGCTGGTTTTGAAGCTTGCCGGGAGAAGCCGGATCTGCTTGATTCTTTTTAGAGTAAGAATAGCTAATGAATTTCGGAAAAATTCACCTTGGTGCCCGTGGCCGCAAGTAATTTCAATTTTTCGATCAATTTCTCTTTCCATTTAAGCTTCACTTCCACCTGAAGTTCTGCCCGTGAGCCATAGGCTTCTAATTTTACTCTCAGATCAAAATCCTTTACCAACTTCATTACCATGGGCGTCACATCAAAGTCATAGTTCAATGCTATGGTTGATGTGATCTCCACTTCAATGATGATCGCTTTGTTCAATACTTCTTCGGCAGCTTGCTTGTAGGCCTGCACAAGGCCACCTACGCCCAGTTTTGTTCCACCAAAATACCGAACAACTACCACAAGTGCGTTAGTAATTTCTTTTGACTTAATTTGATTGAGAATGGGAGTTCCTGCACTGTGACCGGGCTCACCGTCATCTACCGCTCTGAAATTTTTTCTTTCAGCGCCAAGCACATAAGCATAGCAATGGTGAGTGGCATCAAAATATTTCTTTCGCAATGCCTGAAGATGCATTTTGATTTCGTTCTCATCATTCACTGGAAAGGCAAAGGCAAGAAACTTGCTACTCTTCTCTTTGAAGATACCCTCGGTTGGCGTTTGAATAGTACGATAAGAAAAAGTCATGCGCGACAAAATTGCAATATCTTTTGCTTTCACCTTCCATAACTTTACTGCTATCTTTAAGCGATGAAGTTTTTTTCTCTTGTCATAAGTTGCTGGATTGTGTCAAATTCAATTGGACAGATTCACACTCCCAAGTTTGATGTGCAAGGTCATCGGGGCGCACGTGGTCTGATGCCGGAAAATACAGTGCCCGCCTTTCTGCTTGCGCTGGATTCAGGTGTAACCACTCTTGAAATGGATCTTGCTGTCACTAAAGATAGGCAGTTGGTAGTTTCGCACGAGCCGTGGATGAGCGCTTCAATCTGTTTGAATCCGGATGGAAAAAATATCAAAGAGAAGGAAGAGAAGAAATACAATCTGTTTCAAATGACGTATGATCAAGTCAAGGAATGGGATTGTGGCTCAAAAGTGAATAACAAGTTTCCACAACAAAGCAACCTCCGAGTTGCAAAACCTTTATTACGCGATGTGATCGTGGGTGTGGAAGATCACATTAAGAGTTTTACGCAGTATGAAGTGGATTATAATATCGAGATCAAAAGTGCTCCGGAAGGTGATAATAAATTTCATCCCAAGCCGGCAGAATTTTGTGATTTGGTTTACGATTTTCTTGATCAATATTTGCCGATGAACCGGGTCGTGATTCAATCATTTGATTTTCGTGTGTTGCAATATCTCCATAAAAAATATCCCAAACTGCGATTGGCAATTTTGATTGACAATCTTCATTCGATAAAAGAGAATATTCAAAAACTGGGATTCACACCATCCATTTATAGTCCTGACTTCACGCTGCTTTCGCAGGATGAAATCAAAACTTGTCATCGATTGAAAATGCGCGTCATTCCCTGGACAGTGAACGAAGAAAAGGATATGACCGAATTGAAAGAGTGGGGAGTGGACGGAATCATTACAGACTATCCGGATCGTGCGCGCAAATTAAAGCTAACTCTTCCGATAAGATCCGGCTCTGCAGGTGGCAGAAAGTGAAATCACTTAATATGATTGGCCTTCAAATCGAGACTGTCGATGTCTTCATCATTATGTGAGAAGTATTCGACTTTGAAAATTTTGCCCTTATACGATTTGAATAGCAGAGTATCACCAATCTCACTATTTGAGTAGTGATCGGATTTGCAATTCACCCTAATCGTATCGCCATCATCTGATTTTACAAGGGCTATCCATTGAGCATGATTTTTTACGGTGATATTGTATTTATATGTCTTATACTTGTTGGTATAATTGAGGGCATTGGGGGATGCTACATTCTTAGCCTCCACAAGAATCTTTTCGACAATAATTCCCTTGTGAAGAGTGGGCGCTGAAAACAAAAGGTCATAAATGAAAATCAGCATTCCGATGAACGCTAAAAAAATCAGCATTCCGGCAACTGGTACTTTTCTAGAAAAGCCAAACTGAGGCATATTGTCGTTATTTTTTTCTAAACATTTTCACCTCATCGGGTGTAATCGTGCCTCCATGGTTACCAAAAGAGTTTCGGATATAATTCAACAAATCGCTTGCTTCCTGATCACTTAATTCAAAGCCCGTCATTTCGGCATTGTAAGTTTTTCCATTCACTTTCATTTCGCCAGAAGCTCCGTACAAAACTTGCTGCACGGTTCTTTTTTTGTCAGCCATCATGTAATCGGATTTTGCAAGCGGAGGATAGACATCGTCCATACCTTCACCCTGCTCCATGTGGCACGTGATGCAATAAGCAGTATAAACATCTTTGCCGCGAACGATGCTGGATTTTAAATCAAAACTTTTTTGCGCTGAACAAATGAAGAAACAGCAAGACAGTGCAAAAGAAAAAGCCAATTTTTTCATAGATGGACTGATTAAATATAGTAAAAAGAATTTTAATGTAGCTACGAGACAAAACTACCCGATTTTTGGTCGGGTAGTTCACTTTGAAAAAAAAGATTATGTTATCAGTGAATTTAAACTTCATTAAGGTTGAAAGGCAATACGCGGATGCGCTTTCCGGTCAGATCAAAAATTGCATTTGTCAATGCTGGCGTAAACGGTGGTAAGCCTGGCTCGCCTACGCCCCCCGCTTTTTCATCATTCTCCATAATATGAACTTCGATTTCTGGCGTGTCATTGATGCGCGGCATTTTGTACGTATCAAAGTTTTTCTCAACCGCTTTACCATCAGCAAAATGGGTAGCGTGTTTTGTGGCTGCACCAAGGGCCATAATAATACTTCCCTCCACTTGTGCGCGGATGATATCGGGATTGACGTACCAGCCGCAATCCATCACCGCCCACACTTTGTCAATCTTTACTTTGCCTTCTGCATTTTTTGAGACTTTCACTACTTCGCCAACAATGCTTGTGAAGCACTCGGTGATGGCAACTCCGTAACCTTCGTTCTTACCGCGCTTCTTCCAGTTCGTTACTTCTTCCAGCCTCGAGATCAGTGCCTGATAGCGTTCGTTATGTAAATGTTGCTTTCTGAATTCAAGTGGATCTTTTTCAGCAGCCAGCGCCAGTTCATCCATAAAACTTTCAAAAGCAAATCCATTCGTAGAGGCATACACCGATCTCCACCACATTACAGGCACCGGAGATTCCAACGGACTGTCACCGAAGTTGTAATGAGGGATGGATTCAAAATAGGGCTCAAGAAATCCTTCAGTATCGCTTCCGTTATATCCTGACTTATCGGCTCCCGGATTTTGCGTGTCCATATTTTGTCCCGAAGTTCTCGTTTCGAAACCGACAATTCTTCCGTTGGCAATTGCGCCCTTGCATTGATACACCATGCCTGGTCGGAATGGCCCCATCAATGTGTCGTCTTCGCGTGTCCAAACTACTTGCACCGGGCCTTTGATTTCTTTTGAGATCATTGCGGCTTCGTATGGATAATCAGTGAATGCTTTTCTTCCGAATCCACCGCCAAGAAAAGTCATGTTCACAGTTACTTTTTCCATCGGCAATTTTAAGGCTTGGGCCAGGTCGCCTTGAATCCAATCAGGTGCTTGAATCGGTCCCCAAATTTCGCAGCTATCTTCTTTCACATTGGCCACACAATTCAGCGGCTCCATACAACTATGCGATTCGTAAGGAGTTTCATAGAGCGCCTCTGCTTTCTTCTCTGATTTTTGAAATACGTTCTGGAAATTTCCTTTTGTCTTGTACGAAATCAAATCACCTTTCTGCAATTGTTCTTTCATGGTGGAATACAACTGCTCGCTGCTGTGGTGCGGAAAACCGTTATCATTCCATTCCACTTTCAACTCTTTTCTTCCCTGCATGGCCGCCCAGGTATTATCGGCCACCACCGCCACTCCTTCAAACATATTTCCAAACACTTCGCGGTGTACTTTGAAAACGTGTTTCACTCCATGGACTTTCTTTGTCTCGGAATCATCAAAACTTTTCACTTTGCCAACGAAACGTGGATTTCTTTCCACAACAGCATACAACATTCCTGGAAGTTTTTTATCCAATCCAAAGATGGCGCTGCCATTCACTTTCAAAGGCGTGTCTTGCCTTGGCATTGGCTTGCGAAGAATTTTATAGTCTTTCGGATTTTTTAGTTGAACACTTTTTGGTGGTTCCAACTTTGATGCTTCCGCCACGAGATCACCATAACCTAATTTCTTTCCAGATGATTTGTGGATGACAAAGCCATTTTCAGCATAACATTCGGATACACTTACGTTCCATTTTTTTGCGGCTGCTTCAATCAACATCTCGCGTGCAGAAGCACTCAGGCGAAGCAGATTTTTGTATGTTCCACGAATAGTGGAGCTTCCTCCTGTGATTTGCGATCCATATTTAGCAGGATTACCCTGCGCAAAAACAATCTTCACAGTATTCAAATCCACTTCCAGCTCTTCTGCAATCATCTGCGGCACTGACTGAAATGAACCCTGGCCCATCTCCGCGCGGTGATTGGTGATGGTCACTTTTCCGGATGAATCAATGCTGATCCACGCATTCAAATCAATTCCAAGATTTTCTGCTGTATCCGTTTTTAAAACGGTTGATTCATTTGCGTTGGCTGAATAAAATCCGAGCGACAAGGCTGCACTGGCCAGTCCGCCAATCTTAATAAAATCTCTACGCGATATGGGTTGTGTTTCCATATAATTTTTTCAATTGAAATTTGAATTAAAAAATTATTTGCCGCCCGCAGAGGAGGATGACATCAGTGATGCTGCCGTCTTGATCGCTTTGCGGATGCGTGGATAAGTTCCGCAGCGACAGATGTAACCCTGCATCGTTGTGTCAATGTCTTTGTCGGTTGGGTTGGGTTTGTTTTTCAGCAAAGCAACCGCTCCCATAATCTGGCCGCTTTGGCAATAGCCACATTGCGGCACTTGTTCTTTGATCCACGCTTGCTGCACAGGATGAGAATTGTCCGTTGACAAACCTTCAATCGTCACAATGTCTTTTCCTACCGCAGAGCTTACCGGGGTTGAACAAGAGCGAATAGCAACACCATTGAGGTGCACCGTACATGTCCCACATTGCGCAATGCCACAACCGTATTTCGTTCCGGTGAGGCCGACCAAATCGCGGATCGCCCAAAGCAAAGGCATTTTGGGATCCGCATCTACCGTATAATTTTTGTTGTTGATCTTTAAGGTAAGCGATGCCATAGGAAAATGATTTAAGAAATAAAGATACATTTTCAACAGCAGAAATAATAGTTAATTGATTGTTAATCGCGAGTCAATTTTTGAATGACTTACTTTCACTATTCAATCACATGTGGAACAAAACGGCTAAAATTGTCAGTGACCAATGTCGTTGCTTCACGAATTCCGATGCCTGCCGCTTTGTTCCCAATGATCCATGATCCAATCACCGGATGATTGCCATCGAAATCGGGAAGTTTATAAAGTTGTTGAAAGATAAATCCTTCGTCACCATATTCGCCTGGTGTCTCCGAAATCAATTCATCGTTTTCAACAAGAATAATATTTGCACCTTCGCGCGATAGCAAAGGTTTTTGCGCATAGCTCTTCATGGTACGCGGATCGTCAAAATAGCATTCGAGTAAATTTGGATGCCCTGGAAATAATTCCCACAACACCGGAAGTATTGCTTTGTTGCTGAGGAGCATTTTCCAAATGGGTTCGATCCACTTTGTTGTTGAATTCAAAAGGACTTCAGAAAATTCTTCGTTCACCATCCACTCCCAGGGGTAGAGTTTAAAAATCCACTCGATCTTTTTCTCCTCCAGATCAACAAATGAATTTTTTGTTCTGCCGATATCGTGAACACTTGTGAACTTGGTTTGAATGCCCGCTTGAGCCGCACAATCGCGCAAGTAATTTACATTTACCAGGTCTTCCGGGTATTGATGAAGGCATGAAAAATAAAGCGTTTGATCTTTTATTTTGGTCGATAATTCTTTCCAACATACGATTAGTTTCTCGTGCACAGAATTAAATTGATCCAATTGATCATTGAATTCTTTCAACCAAAACCATTGCACCGCTGCACCTTCAAAAAGTGAAGTGGGTGTATCTGCATTGAACTCAAGCATTTTAGGTGCGGTGTTTTGATTTCCATTCCACGCCAAATCAAATCGCCCATACACAGACGGCTCTTGCATGCGCCAACTTTCTTCAATTTTATTTTTGAAAGCATCGGGAATAAGAAACAGATCATATAATCCATTTCTCACAATGTGATCAACCGCTTGCAAACAAAGTTGATACAACTCATGGGTTGCGAGTTCAATTTGATCTGCTTCATTTCTGTTGAAAGAGTAATAAACACTTTCGTCCCAATAAGGTACACCGTTAAGCGTGTGATAGGAGAATCCAAGTTGCTCAACTTTCACACGCCAGTCAGCGCGCGGTTGAATGACATGACGCTTCATGATTAACTGATTGGTGTATGAGTGATGCCATGATGACCGAAACCACCTCTCCGCGGAGTCGAGTGGGGAACCGAATTTCTTCCTTGACCTGATCTGCCCGGCCTTGGTGGACGAATGTGCCTTGGAACATAACCGGGTTGATTGATGACCTGATAATATTTCCGCGGAAAAAATATCCGATAGAGATCATCCCAAAAATAAGAGCGATAGTAATAATTGAACTGAGGTGCTGGTATGCGCGTGGTGTCGTTCAAATAGTGCCGCGTGGTGTCACTGATTTGTTCTGCATACATGGGATCTTGTGGACTCAAATTGTCGGTAGCTTTTTGCACCGCACAACTGCTGACAGTGAGCAGAGCAGCAAGTGTCAGCACAACTGCTGAGGACTTTTTCATGTGAAAAGAACTTTTAGGGTTTAAGTGATTAACATTCTTTTGCTAATCGTTCAGCCGGGAAAGGAAAGGTTAGCTGTAAACTTTTTTTAAATAGCGATTTGAAACTTGTTTAATTAAACGCAGTTACAATTTTATTGTTTCAATAGACAACCATCATCGGTGGTTTTTGTCGAACGGATCAGTATATTGGTACAATCAAATCCATCCTTCATGAAAACACTACTTACAACAGCGCTTATGGCGCTCACTTTCTTCTCATTTGCACAGAAGAAACAAGCGCCCGACAATCGATTAATCGGCATTGATGAAAAACTACAGGCCGTGCTCGGTGATTGGCATGTGGCGGGGTTCGCGGTGGCCGTTGTAGAAAAGAACAAGGTAGTGTATGCGAAAGGCTTTGGCTATCGCGACTATGAAAATAAAAAACCGGTGACACCGAACACGCTTTTTGCCATCGGCAGTTGCAGCAAAGCATTCACCTCCGGATTATTAGGAGTGCTCCGAAATGATAATAAAGTTTCGTTTGACGAGAAACCTTCTACCTACATTCCAGAGCTGAAATTTTATAACGATGACATGAATGCCGATATCACGGTGAAGGATCTGATGTGCCATCGCACTGGGTTGCCACGCCATGATTATTCCTGGTATTTGTTTAACACTGACAGCAAAGACAGTTTGATCAGTCGCATTGCATTTCAGGAACCATCAGCAAAAGTGCGCGAGCGTTGGCAATACAATAATTTCATGTTTCTGTCACAAGGTGTCATTACTGAGAAGGTGACAGGTAAAACATGGGAACAGAATATTGCAGAGAAATTTTTTAGGCCGCTCGGAATGACCACTTCCAATGTATCGATAGCTGAGTTGGAAAAAAGCACCGAACCCTCTTTTGGCTACAATGTGAAGCACGACAAAGAAATTTCTAAGATGGATTACTATCACATTCGTGGAATGGCCCCGGCCGGAAGCATCAACAGCAGTGTGAATGAAATGGCAAACTGGGTGAAGACGTGGATCTATGGAGGAAGATTTAATGGAAAAGAAGTGCTGCCTGCATCCTATGTTTCAGAAGCAATAAGTTCGCAAATGGTGATAGGCGGAGCGCTTCCATCCAAAGAACATCCGGATGTGCAATTTGCAAATTACGGTTACGGTTGGTTCATGGCTAGTTACAAAGGTCACTATCGTGTGGAGCATGGTGGAAACATTGATGGCTTTTCTGCAAGCACGTGTTTCTTCCCTTCCGATAGTTTAGGAATTGTAGTGTTGGTGAATCAAAATGGATCGCTCGTTCCGTCAATCGTGCGCAACATGATTTCCGATCGCATGTTAAAAGTATCCGTCAGCGACTGGAGCAAGGAGTTGAAAGACCAGGCTGACAAGCGTAAAAAGGAAGAAAAAGAAACCGCTGGGAAGGCCACTTCGTCTCAGAAAAAAGGAACGCGGCTTTCACACTTGCAGGAAGACTATGAAGGTAGATATTCCCTGAATGGGTATGGCACGTTTAACATCAAGGTGATTCGCGATTCCCTATTTGCTATTTTTAAAACACACCAGTTCTGGTTGAAGCATTATCACTATGACTTGTTCCAACCGTTTGATGTGGATAAGAAACATAAAATTGATACCACCGATAAAAGCAACATGCGTTTCAATTTTATTACTGGTTTGAATGGAGAGATCGAGCGAGTTTCGGTTAATGATTTAGAACCAAGTCTGAAAAAGCCGTTGGAGTTTTCCCGTCAGCCAGTATCTAAAGAGATAAGACCTGAGGAGCTTAAAAAATATATTGGCGAGTATGAACTGGGTGGCGTGACAGCCAAGGTTTTCACAAAAGAGGAAAAAACATTGCATCTTTTCGTTTCTGGACAGCCGGAGTACGAGCTGGTCTATTTAGGCAGCGATAAATTCTCGATTAAGAATCTAAATGGCTATAAAGTAGAATTTGAAGTGAAGGCGGATGGCACTGTGCCGAGTTGCTCATTCGTTCAGCCAAATGGGACATTTAAAGCGAAGCGGAAATAATATCGTATTTTAATCCTCGGTAAACTCAATTGCTATGAAAAAATATTTTTTCCTTCTAAGTCTGTTATGGGAGGTGGCAGCTTGTACGGTTTCGAATAAAAATGATATCAACAAAGATGTGAAAGCATACCTTGCCGACTTCAATAGCAAACTTAGTCAATCCGATGAAGTGATCTGGAAACAGTTCATGACATTACAGAACAAGGAAGAGATTTTTAAAATCATAAGGATATTACAGAATAAGGAGTCTAAAATTGTTTCAGCAAAGATTGGTTATGATGAGGCGACCTCGAAATGGGAGGAGGGATTTCTCAAAGTAGATATACCGGTTACTTTGTTAGCGAATAATAGTCAAAATGAAAATACTCATCTGCTTTTGAATCTTTTGAGAAAGAATGGAAGATTTTATACTGCAAGAGTAGAAGGCGAGAACCTGTATCAGAAATTCTCTGTCTTGAAAAACATGACGGAATTTGCTGACGAATTGAAAAAAAGATTGGCTGACTTAAAAGTATTTTACAATGAAGCTAAGGAAATTCAAAAGGATTACGATTCGGTTATATGGTTTGTTAATCACAACTACAAAGCATATTACTATGCAGTGAACGGCCAATATAATTTTGACTCTTTGAAAAAGCAGGCGACTCAAAATTTTAAAATGGGCTTAGTAGATGCAAAAGGTAAAGTAATAGTACCTGTTGAATTTGACGTTGTAGGAAATCCCTCCTTATTACTAGCTTCTACAATCGAAGTGAGGAAAAATGGAAAGGTAGGGTACTACTCGATGGAAGGAAAGGAGATTATTCCAGCAATTTATGATTGGCTTGTCCCTTTTGATGATAAACAAACAATTGCATTGGTAAAACGAGATTCAACCTATGGTTGGCTCGATAAGGATTATGGATTTCATCGAGATTTCCCTTCAAATGAAGCTAAGCAAAGCATAGAGCAGTTTAAATATCTAACCTCAACCAAACTTACTCTAGGAAGAGGCTTTCAAGATATGATTAATATATTATATCCGATGAGAGAAGGAATGCTAGAAGCTAACGGTCTCGTTGTCTCCTCTGCGTATTATGTTAAAAACGGGATCCTTCCTCTGATAAATGATGGGTTTATCACCACTCCGGGATATGAAGATGGGAAGTTCCTTCAATTTGGAAATGCGTTTGAGGAAAATACAAATGACAAGCCATTCAGCATTTCCGAATCTTTGGTCGCCCTCGTCTCAAACTTTACTACAAGGTATATTGGAGGGCGAGGTGAATTTTATGGTTCTCATCAAATTACATTGTTTGATAAAAAAGCTAGTGTAGTCAGCAAGGTTTTAGCTGGTGGCGATGAGGACTTTCGCTTTAGGAAAATCAACGATAAATTATTTGAGTCGAGGGCAATTTATAATAGTGAGGGAATGGGGCCTTACGGACCTGCCGAATACAATGTTCCTTCGTACCAATATTTTGAATTTGATAGCGGAAAACTAAGTCCATTAGGCTCCCATAGATTATATCAGTGCAGCGAATTTGTGAAGCTGGATAGTAGTTATCTTTCCGGTAAGTTTTTGAAATGGAATCCAATGACTCAAAAATCTGACACAACATTATTTTTAAGCGTTCCCACCATTACAGAAATGCGAGATGAAATTTTGGCATCGTACGGTTTTATTTTCCCAGATGAAGGACGTACTCAAATGTTCACCGATGCTGGCCAATGGTACAAACCAACCATAGAATCCTACGAAGAAATTTACTCAAAAGCTTCAGAGGTTGATAAACACAATCTAGATTTTCTAAACCGACTTATCGGTTCAACTCCGTCTTCTAAATCCCTTTGAATTGAAGGATGAAAATTATTCGTGGTATTTTTTGGGTTGTATTATTTTTGCTTGGCTTTGCGCTCACTATAAATGCTCTGACTTATTTTAATTTCGATCCCTCGTATTCATTTTTAAAAATAAAAAAGGAGGCCGTTGCTTCGGGGTTGTATCTTCCTTTTTACTACGCTCATGTTCTAGTCGGTGGGTTGATTCTAATATCAGGTTTTTTCCAGGTCTGGACTTGGTTTAGAAAGAAATTTCAATCTGTTCATCGCATGCTTGGGTATTTCTATGTGTATGGTGTTTTGTTTTTTGCCGGGCCAGGCGGTATGGTCATGAGTTTTTTTGTCGATCGAGGAAACTTGGTCCTAATAAGTTTTCTGCTTCAGTGTTCGCTTTGGTTTTATTTTACTTGGATGGCAGTGATAAGCATCCGAAAGAAAGATTTGAAAGCCCATGAGCTTTGGATGTGGCGCAGCTTTGCGCTCACACTTGCTGCCATTTCATTGCGGGCCTACATTTTTGTTTCATCTTTTTATTGTGATTTAAGCAACATCACGGCTTACGCAATCATTGCATGGGCAAGCTGGGTTCCGAATTTATTGCTTGTAGAAGTTTTCAAAAATGGTATGTTAAATTTTACAAGAAATCGAAAGGCTCTTGGTTCAAAAGCGCTTGGTTGATACAATCTTTATTTTAGTCGGATGGCTCAATTTATAATCATGCTTGCGTAAGTCAAGGCCAAGTTTTTTGTTGGCATAGCCTTTTTCATATTTTCTCACGCGAGCTTCAAATTCAACTAAGCAGCCTTCTTTCAAGTTTGCCTTTTCAAAACCACTTGTGTAGCTAAACCAAAGATGATCGGTAATCGCCAGGCCTGTCTCTGCATCAATAATGTTCGTCAATAAGATCGTATCCTCTGAATAGCCGGTATAGCTCATTTTTTTACCTGTGCGACTGAATGTGCCGATAAATCTTTTGCGTTCTCCTTTCGATTTTTCCAGAATTTTTCTCATTTACCTCTAATTAGCTTAAATTAAATCGTAAACAAAATGATGTTTCGATTGTTAATCTCTTCTCAATACCTTTACCTACACTATGTTCAACGATCCCGAACTTAACGGCAAATACCTTGGTACGATTTCACAGGACTTCGTGAAAGTTTCTGACACGCTCAAGGAAGCCTCGTACCAAATTCGCAAAAGTGGATTTCTGTATCCGATATTTCCTATCTCAAAAGAAAAACTGCCGATCGGTCAAATGTTGATTGACAAACTTGAGTTGAATCTTGAGTGGAATTACTACGCTTCTTTCCTTGATGAATTTGTTCAACGTGAGTTGGTGGCAAAAGACAAGCAACACGATTTTATTAATGCCTACAAAGATCCGGATGAATTTTGCTGTCTCTTTGTGGTTGACAAAGAGTTCACCAGCTTCGTTTACATTCCGTACCCGGAAGATTAATAAGTTTGGCTCCGAAGATAAAATCTAATTACTTCTCTTTTTCTGAATCAGATCGAGGGTAAAATTCAATTGGGTATCGTAGCCATTTAATATATGTTGCATGTTGTTGGGTACACGAAAGTCGGGCAGAGTCCCTTTTCCTTTTTGACTTACCGGTATCACTTCGTTCTCGTAGGCGAGGAGCGGGGTGCCAAAATATATTTTTGAATGCGGCAAACTAAAATGCAAAAAACTTCCACCGTTGCCGCCTTCGTGCGCACTTCCACTTTCTTCACCAACCACAGTTGCTAATCTGTGACTCTTCGTGTAGGCTATGAACTCTCCGGTAGTTGAAGCGCTTGAACCATTGGCGAGAATATAAACCTGGCCTGTAAAGTGATTTGGTTTTGGCTGTTGGATTTTTAGTTGATCGCTGAATTCTTCTTTAACCGAAAAAGTTCCGTCTGCTTCTCGCTTTAATTCTTGCTTCATTTTTTTCCGATCTTCTTGAGACAGATCTGAAAGCTTAATGAATTCGGTTGAATCGGTGATGCTATGTAAGCGTTTGTAACATCGGGCCGGCTCTTTGATAAGATAGGTAAAAAGTTCAACGCCTTGAATGTCCCAACCTCCACCGTTGTATCGCAAGTCGATAATTAAATCCTGAACATTCGCTCTGCTCAACTTTTCCATGCACTCGTCCATGAAGGCGCGCATCTTCAACCGGGCTTCATTTTCATCTCGCCCGCCACCGAAGGCATTGATCCGCATCAAACCTACCTTTTCTTTTTCCCGAATGCTGAGTCGCCAGCCTTTCTTCCGATCAAGTTTGTTTCTTTTGTTTGACATGGAGAGAATTTGCCGGTTGACTTTGTTCTTGAAATTTTTTCGGGTTTCACGAAATGTTTGTGCGGCTAATCGAAGTTTAACTTCTTGTCCATTTTCCGTTTTACAAACGATGTCAAACCAATCGCATCGCTCTACTAAGAGACAGTAGAATAGAGGAAAATACGCCTCAAACATTGCCTTCTCTTTGAATGTTTCATTGTAGCCATCTGCCCACAAATACTTTTTCATTTTTGTGCGAATGTCTAAAACAGATTGCCCGTTAATCGATACCAACTCGTCTCCTGGTTTGATAGTTTCATCTTTGGTTCCGTTGATGGTTACATAATATTTGCCTTCGATAAAAAAGATCATTAAAGGAAATGTTTTAATCTCATCAAGATAAAAGGTTTCGAATTTCTTCTTTGGAACCAGATAGGTGTGTGCGCATCTAACATTGGCAATCAGATCAGACAGTGCCAGATAAAAGTCATAGAATTCCATCGGCTGGTTGAGCAAGGCAGAAACGCTGTCCATTTTTCGAGTCATTGCTTCTTTCGAAGTGTATCGGTAAAGTCCCGGATGCGTTTCAGTAAGAATTCGTCTAAGGAAATTGAAATCTTCCTGAAGTTCTTTTGGTCGAAGGGTGAAATTATTTAAAGTGTCGCGGGTTTGAGCTTCTACAAACTGAGATATGATTAGGATTAATGTTCCAAAGATTAAACTGATTTTCATTTTTGCCCTATTAGAAATTTGAGACAAAAGAATCTGGAGTAAATCCTTTTTTCTACTCAAATCTAGATTTGAGAATTGTTTTTGATGGTTTCCTGCTTCGATTGTTGAAATTCGCGAGGAGATTGACCAGTTGATTGCTTGAATGTCCGTTGGAAAGTTGCCTGGGAATTGAAGCCGCACTCAAGCGCAATGCCGGTGATAGTAAGATGGTCGTTTCCGGGTTCGAGCAATCTCCTTTTTACGTCTGCGATCCTGAACTCGTTTACAAATTCATTAAAACTTTTTTCAAGATGCTGATTCAAAACGGCTGAAATAGTTTTTTGCTGGATGTTGGTATGGTTCACCACATCGCTCAAATTCAATTCCGGTTTCAGATATAGCCGATCTTCCATCATTGCTTTTTGCAAAGCTTTTGTTACTTTTTTTACAAGCTCTTCATCCAAAACCAGCGAAGACTTCGAAGGTTGAATTCTCAGGTATCCATTCAACCCAAGCCAATACACCATCACAGTAAGTGGAATATAAACCGGATACCAGCCCACCCAATCAAGAAGTTGGTTTGACAGCGAAGGAATAAGATAAGGAACCAGGTGCAGCGACCAGATTGCCTCGAAGATGAAAAATCCGATCACAAATTGCGTAGGCCAACTTTGATTGCTATTCTGTTTGAGACTTTTCAATTCCTTCCACGAAAGCCAGGTATAAATGCAAGCAGAAATCCATCGCGGCAAATCAACATAAGTGTTATAGTTATCTAAAAAATTTCCCCATTGCTGATGTTCGCTTCTTGGAATCCAATTCAAGAGTGCGCCCGATACAAACACGATACCAATGATGGATGGAATCAAATCGAGTACAACCGGGTAAAAATGAGCACGATGGTTTGAAGCGACTTTGAATTTCGGAGATGCAACGGATAGTGTATAAAAATAAATCAATGGGCCAATCGGCATCACGATGACTAAAGGAACGACCAGTGAGATGATTGTCCAAAAAGTAGATTGATTTGTGATATGAATATCTAACAAGAAAATATTCAAACACGCCAGGGCGATCAAGAAAAGGATAGCTGCTAAAAACCGATTAGCATATATCTTTTCTTTTTTTAAATAGAGAAGAACGCTGATGATGAAGCCTTGAACAGCCCCCAACAAAATGACAATGTCAAGGATACTGCTATTGACCGTCATCAATGAATCGCTTCGTGATCGGCTGATACGAATCAATTCTGCGGTCACGCATAAATGGCCAATGCACGCGCACGCTGTCAGTGCGGTTGAGGTCAACTTCGGTTACGTTCACTTCTTCTTTGTCGTGTGATGCAAGATAAAGTAATCGACCCAGTGGATTTGAAATGAAAGAGCCGCCCCAGAATTTCATGGCGCCATTTTGTTCGAGTCCAACACGATTCACACTCACTACATGAACCCCGTTTGCTACCGCATGACTTCGCTGAATGGTTTGCCATGCATTGTATTGTTCTGAGTTGGTTGCTTCATCCTGGGAGGTGGCCCAGCCGATTGCTGTTGGATAAAATAAAATCTCTGCACCCATCAATGCAGTGATACGGGCCGCTTCCGGGTACCATTGATCCCAGCAAATTAAAACTCCGAGTGTTGCGAACTTTGTCTTAAAAATCTTATAGCCAAGATCTCCAGGAGTAAAATAGAATTTCTCATAGTAAGCCGGATCGTCCGGGATATGCATCTTTCTGTATTTGCCCAGGTACGTTCCGTCCGCATCCAAGACAGCAGTAGTGTTGTGATAGATCCCTTGCGTTCTTTTTTCAAAAAGCGAAGCAATAATTACCACGCCAAGTTCTTTCGCCAGTGCTGAAAGTGTATCGGTTGATGGACCTGGAATAGATTCAGCAAGTTTAAAATGTTCGTAGTCTTCCGTGTCGCAGAAGTAAAGGGATGTAAAGAGCTCCTGAAGGCACACAATCTGCGCGCCTTTGGCAGCGGCTTCACGAACTTTGCTGATTGCCTTTGAAAGATTTTCTTCTTTGTTGGCAGTGCAACTCATCTGCACCGTTCCGATCTTAACTGGCTTAGACACTTGAATCGTTTCTTAAAGTGGTTATCAAATTTTTTGAAGCTGCGAAATTAACAGATTCAAATTTTAGTCATATAAATCTTTCCAGAGTTCTTTCTCTTTTTTGTCGTACCGTGGCTTTCGAATTTTCTCTTTTACAGAATGAGGTTGTGTACTGGTTTTCCTAAACAGCTTTGCCCACATTAATTTCACGTTTACAAAAATGGTTCGCTCATGCTTTACGTTGTTCAATTTGTTGTGTGCAAACTGTGAATCAGGGTGCAGGTCTTTTCCATGCGGCTTGCTCATGCGCTGATTGCCCTGGTAATCCTTCAACCTTGCGATAGCCCTTCCGGGGTAGTGAACATCAATTGCCAATTTAGCGCTGGTCTTCCGGTGAGCATGAGTAGGCTCTTTCGTTCTGATCTGCAAACCATCCACCATGTAAGTGGTTTTATCCGGTCTCTTTTTCTTCAGGGCGAGTTCTTTCGCGTTTGGATTTCTAATGTAATTCTTTTTGAAACGCGCCATCTTAAGCTCGCCTCTGTAGCGCGCTCCGGCTTCATCTACTTTTTCTATCGGCCTTACTTTGATTGCTTTTTCATTATTGTTCCACAATTTGCCGCTGATGCTTCCGCCACCATGTGATGCTTTTCGCGGTCCCTTTATATTGCCCTGATAGCCAAGTCCGTCCTGGCTGTATTGCTTCAACCCAAATGCAGAAACTTTTACCGATCCTTTATAGGTGTCAAGCTTCCTTGCTCCAATTCCCGGAATCCTCACACCAATAGCTCTGTTATTATTGTTCCATACTTTTCCGCTTACACTGCCGCCACCTTTCTCAGGTCTCTTTGCTTTGATGTTTCCGGAAAATGCGCCCACATCAAATCCAAACTTTGGTTCACGTCCTTGGATTGGCTGAAAATTGTTATTGCGAGGTCTGCCGCTAATACTTCCACCGCCTTTCGGAGGCCTGCGTGTTTTGTTAAACCCTTGGAAGCTGGTTCCGCGCTGATCAAATGATTTTGGGCCACGCCTGTAGTTGCCACTGAAAGCGCCAATATCCTTTGCAAACATGGGGAGTCGCACAGGAACAGGTACACCATTATTATTTCTAGGCCTTCCACTTATGCTGCCACCTCCCTTGGGTGTTCTTCGGCTTCTAATATTGCCGGCATACAAGCCAATATCTCGTGCATACCGGGGTGCTCGCACATCAATCGGACGTCCTTTATTATTTCGTGATCTGCCGCTGATACTTCCGCCTCCTTTTAGAGGTCGGGTTGCCTTGATATTACCCGAAAACAAACCGATGTCGCGTCCATATCCTGGAGTGCGAACATTAATTGGTTGACCTTTATTGTTTCTTGGTTTGCCGCTGATACTTCCTCCAGGCTTGCCAAACATGAATATATCCCAGAAAGATTTTCCTTTTAGGTTTCCTTGATAAGCTCCCACATCTCTTGAGTATAAAGGTGCTTTTGTTTGAATTGGCCGCCCCTTGTTATTAAAACCAGCCCCACTCACACTACCGCCACCTCCCATTGGTTTTTTTCCTTTGAACTTTGACAGAAATCTTTCGAATGCAACTCCACCCTGGCCAGGAGGCTTGCTTTGAATCGGTTTGAAAGAATTTCGCCTTGGAGCGCTTTGGGTGATTCCACTTCCGGGTAATGGCCGGTTGCCGATGGCTCTTCGAAGAATTGGAATTTTGTAGAAGAACTGTAATGTGCCTGGCCTTTGGGTATCTCTGGGTCGTGATTTCCGAAGACGATTTCCGGAAATACTTCCTTTCCACGGCCGCTGTGCCCGTGCTGAAAATTTTGGTGCGCCACCAGAAAGGGCAGCTTTATCTCCCGTTAATTTTCTTCCGCGATACGGATCTTTTTGAGGAAGGATTCCAAGAAATGGAGTATGATAATTTTTAGCGCGAAGTGGCCTGCCCGTAATGTCTTTCGTAAATGGTTTTTCGCCTTTGCTGAATTTTCCCCAATAAACATTTTTTCTTCCCCTCTTCACATAGTTTCCGGATGCAGATGGAGCACCCCTTCCCAAGAAGGGCAGCCTGACAGCTCGTGAAATAAAATTGCCAAATCCACCACCTCCTCCGGTAAACCTACCTTGCGAATCCTTTGGTTTGGGTGACGGATTGTTCACGTAAGGCCAACGGGATGAATAAACATTTCGTCTCGACATTTGTGCCGTCTTGGATTTAATTCTCGGGCGACTCACATTTTTGAATCTGCTTGTTTGTGGATCTTTTGGACGAGGTGAGGGATTATTTATATACGGTCCTGTGTTTGGATACACATTCCTCCGCGACATTCTTGCCGTGCTGGATCGAATGGGGTTTTGGGACTGAAGTCGTTTGCCTGGTTTGTCACCCGAAGGTCTGCGATTTGCGAAAGGCAACGGTCGCGACTTAATTGCTCTGCCCGACCATGACTTTGGTGTCCGAAGGTTCAGCGGCCGGGCCAACTCCCCGCGATACGCACGGTCACCACCTTTTTTCTTTGATTTGAATGTTGGCAATCGCAAAATGGAACGTTTGTCGGATGCAGGCCTATCTCCTTTCGTATTCTGCGCCTGGGCACCAACAGATAATAGCAAAAAGAACACGGCCATCCCGATGAGAATGAAAAAATGTGGACGCAATGGTCGGTTCGTTTTCAAATTACGATCTAATAACTGGCTAAATTAGCAAAAATTGTGATTGCTTCGTTATCTCGCATATCTGGGTAGTGTCTCAATTAGAATAATAGCCTCTGAGATAATTTGAGGCATTTGTTAACTTTGTTCTATGCCGAAAAAGGACGTTAACCAACTCGTGAAGTTCATAGGTGATCAATCAACGGGAGAGATTCCTAAGCCAAATCCGAATGAAGGTAAAAATCCAGCGGCTGTTGAACTTGGTGGACTTAAAGGTGGTAAAGCAAGAGCTGAAAAACTCAGCGCAGCAAAATAGCCGCTAATGCGGCTAAAAAGCGATGGGAAAAATAAAGGCTAATTGCTTTTAATAACATCAACTGGCGAATTTGGGTCAGAAAAAAGTAACGGCATTATTACTCCCTGCAATGGAGTAGCTGAAAATTTTGAAAATATTAACCCGCGACCTGTAGAAATTGCCAAATTATTCAAATGCTTTAGAAACTGCTCTTGATATTTATAAGTATCTCCTTCTTTGAAATAGTCATAATTTTCAATTGCGAAATCAAATGATATTTCAGCCTCAGAAATTTTACAAATAGGTTTTTGATCTTTTACAATACTTGTAACAACATAGACAATGCTTTGAATTATTTTATGTTGATCAAAAAAAGATATTCTTGATTTTATATCAAACGCAACCTCTAAAGGGTCTTGACCTAAATTATGCTCCTTCACTATTCTCTTGAAATTTTCCAATACAAAATAATCAAACCCAAAGGCAGTCAATAGATATTTTGGTGAACTCTGAACTAGTGTTTCGGCCATTATACAGCAATTTTTTCTTTATTAAATTCTACATATTTTTTATTCACCTCAACTACGGGCATCTTACTTAGTTTCCAGAACCCTTCTGAGTTACAAAAGATTGTTTTTTCCAAGTACTCATCATTCAATGAATCTTCAAATGAACCTTTGAGACTTATTGCAAAATCAATTCCCAATACATCCTTTATTTTTGCTAACGTTATAAAATTGATTGTCTTATCCGCACTAAAAACTTGTGTTATGTAGCTTGCAGATGTACCAATCATTTTAGCTAACTCTTTACGAGTAATATTCTTGGTTTCGATTTGTTGAATGATTATATCAATAAATCTGGCTGCTAATAAGTCAGCTTCGATTTGATATTTATTTGCGTTGATGGCTTCTTTCGATAGTTCATCAAATTGTTTTTTTATATTTTCAGATGTCATATTCATAAGAGTGAACTTTTCTAATTAATGTTTTCTCATCGTTGCCTAAATCTTCACCTTTCTTGGATGGCTGCAATTCACAAGCAATCACTATTAAAATTTTTTCTCCCCTCATAAGATGTTTACAATAAACTCTTCCGTTACCATCATGTAAATCAAATCTCATAGCATTTACATCTCTTATATTTTCTTCTTCAATAATCTCTCGTTTGTAGCAATCATGATTCAATCTGTTCTTGATGACGTTCTTGATAAACTCAAATCTCTTGATTCTCTTAGCAGTTTCTCTTATGTAGTCAATCAATGACTCCGAGTTCAATTTATCAACATAGATAAATGTTTTCTCATCATTATCGATTAAAACAGCAGTTCTTTTCAAAACGTGAAATTAAGCTATAGGTTAATTATTTTACTATCTTTGCTATCCTTTTTATGGCGGATGTATGAAATAAGTCAAAAAATGCACAAAAGCAATTGACTTGTTGGAGAATATAAAAAGCCACTCAAATTGAGTGGCTTTTTTACCGACCTATCGGCATTTGGATTTTTCTTGTTTTTGCCAGCCCACTGGCGTTAGGATTATAGATCAAATTAACGACAATTAATTTAAGATGTTCTAATCATGTAATATTTTATATCAAAAAAACCAATACCAAAAATGGGATTAAATAAGGTAGCTATTTTAATCGATGGAGGTTTCTTCAAACAAAGGTTCAAAAAACTCAATAAAAAAGAGCCTTCAAAAAAAGATGTCGAAGAGCTAATAAAAACAATATTAGAAACACTGAAGGCTAAAAATCCATGTCATGAACTTCATCCCGATATTCTATTGCGGACATTTTATTATGATTGCCTTCCATTTAAGAAAGAATTAACTCATCCAGACGGAACAAAAATAGATTTTTCAAAGTCCGACCTTCATTCAAAACAATCCGTCTTTCTTCAGAGCTTGGACACCATTGAACAATTTGCGCTCAGATTGGGTGAGTTATCATTCAGTGGGTGGAAGATGTATGCAGATCAGCCTAAAAAGATATTCCCCGATTTCAGACAAAAAGGTGTTGACATGAAAATCGGTTTAGACATTGCTTGGATGGCTGGCAAAAGGACTGTTGATAAAATTGTACTTGTCACTGGTGATTCTGATTTTATTAGTCCAATGAAACTAGCAAGAAGAGAAGGAATACAGATTTATTTATTCCCAATGGAAAATCATCTAAAACATGAACTAATTAGTCATGCTGATTTCGATATATAAATTTTCAAACTAAGACACTACCCATATCCGTCACAGCTTTCGATCAGGCCTCACTGGGATGACACTGGGTGGAGACTGGGTCGAGACTGGGTGAAGAGTCAGGTGACTCAAGGGTGTATGGCAAAATGTCAGCCAGATAATTCAAGGAGCTCAACAGGATAAAATGATTCGCATGGTTATGACATTAATCGAATTCAGATCCTCTCTGCAAAACTCATCACCACCACACGGCATAAATAATCTTCTCGAAGCAATGTGGCATGAGGCTAAAGGTGATTGGAACAAAGCGCACAACATTGCACAAGATGTTGAGACACCTGATGGTTCATGGGTTCACGCGTATCTTCATCGCGTGGAAGGAGATGAATCGAATGCGAGATACTGGTACAACCGTGCCGGGAGAAAATTTTCAAAACTAAGTTTGAAGGAAGAGTGGGAAGAGATCGTGGGTGCTTTGATTTGAAACCGAAGTTATACCAGCGACTTAAGTTCTTCGGATAAATTCGTTCTTGCCTGTTGTTCATATCGGTCCGAAAATTCTTTTGTCTTGAAGATCCGTTCCATATTCAAAAAATGAGCTAAGACTTTTTTCCTTCCTGGATTGTATATGAAATCAGGATAGACTTTGTATTCATTTCTTATTTGCGCTGTGTATTTTTTGTAAACATCGGGCTGCGATCCGAGAATAGAAAGATCGGCATCAGTGAATAAATTAATTTCTTCATCGGAGTTTTCGTGCTTTTTGGTAGCAAGTATGAATGACTCACAACGCTTGATTAACAAATCTGGAAACAAAATACTTTTGAGGTTTTTACTGGCGAAGTCTGCACTCTTTTCTTCATTGTCACTTTTGAGAACATTGTAGATCACATCATGATAGGCGATGGCAAATACGACTACATCCCAATCTTTGAATTTGTTTTGAAAGGAAAAAAGTTCTGCCAACAAACTCTCCAAATGAGTGAGATTGTGATAGTGTCGCTTTGAACTTGAATAATGCTGTTCAATCTCCGACCAAAGTTGCACTTGCTTTTGAGCATTCGATTCATACTTACCAAGGCTTTTTATAAAATCATCCTTGATCATAACAATGTTAATACTTCATCAACTCTTCAATCTTATTTTTCAATCTTCCTTTTGGTAAGAAATTATTTTCCAAAGTAGGTGCAAAGGGGATAGCGGTATCCAAACTTGCTACGCGCACCACAGGCGCATCCAGATGTTCAAATAAATGCTCGTTGATCCACGCGGAAATTTCTGCACCGATTCCTCCTGTCAACGTATCTTCATGTAAAATCAAAACGCGATTTGTTTTCTTCACGGTTTGTTCAACAGCATCTTTGTCCCATGGCAAAAGCGTGCGCAAGTCAAGGACATCTGCATTTACTTCCGGCATTGAATTCAAAATTTCTTTCGCCCAATGCACACCCATTCCATATGTAATGACTGATAAATCATTCCCTTCGCTCACCAACTTTGCTTTTCCAATTTCAATGGTGTAGTAGTCATCAGGAATTTCATCTTTCACCGAGCGATACAAAAGTTTGTGTTCGAAATACATGTACGGATTCGGGTCTTCAAGCGCAGCACAGAGCAAGCCTTTCGCATCGCGCGGATTGGAAGGATACACAATCTTCAAACCGGGTGTGTGAAAGAACCAGGCTTCATTGCTCTGTGAATGAAATGGTCCCGCGGCAGTGCCCGCGCCTGTTGGCATGCGCACAACTACATCTGCATGTTGGCCCCAGCGCCAGTGAGCTTTCGCAAGGTTGTTTATAATTTGATTGAAACCTTCCGTCACAAAATCAGCAAACTGCATCTCCACCATCGCCTTCATGCCTTTGATGGAAAGGCCAAGGCCCGTTCCAACGATAGCTGATTCACACAAGGGAGTATTGCGAACTCGGTCTTTGCCAAATTGTTTTACAAAACCTTCCGTAATCTTGAACACGCCTCCATAGTCCGCAATGTCTTGCCCCATCAGCACGAGGTTGTTATGTTTCTCCATGCTTTGGCGCAAGCCATCGCTGATCGCATCAATAAATCTTTTCTCAGATTTTTTTTCTGATAAAGGTGAAACAACCTCCTGGGTGAACGGTGCATACACATCGTTCATCTCTTGCTCGGTGCTTGCTTTCGGATAAGTTTCTTCAAATGCAATGGCCAATCCTTCTTCAATTTCTTTTTTTATTTTCTTGCGAAGTGAATCGACAAACTTTTGATCGATCACTTCTTCTTTCAACAGGTATTGCTCGTAGTTTTCGAGCGGATCTTTCTTTGCCCAAGTTTCCATCAATTCTTTCGGAACGTATTTGGTGCCGCTGGCTTCTTCATGCCCGCGCATTCGGAAGGTGATACATTCAAGAAGGATTGGTCTCGGCTTTTTTCTTAAACTCTCTGCAAGATTTTTAACAGCGTCATAAACTTCCAGCACATTGTTGCCATCCACTTGCACGCCCTCAATTCCATAACCAATTGCTTTGTCGATAAATTGCTTGCAACGGAATTGTTCATTACTGGGAGTGGAAAGTCCGTAGCCGTTATTTTCAATAACAAAGATCACGGGCAAATCCCACACGGCAGCTACGTTAATGGATTCGTGAAAATCTCCTTCGCTTGTTCCTCCATCACCATTGAAAACTACCGTGACCTTATTTTCTTTTTTCAATTTTGTAGCGAGTGCAATTCCATCGGCCACACCATTTTGCGGACCGAGGTGCGAAATCATTCCCACGATATGATGTTCATTCGTGCCAAAGTGAAAGGAGCGATCGCGTCCTTTTGTATAGCCGCTCATCGTGCCTTGCCATTGCGCAAAAAGTTTTTCAAACGGCATTTCTCTTCCTGTAAATACGCCAAGATTGCGATGCATCGGGAGAATGTATTCATCTTTATCCAGCGCAGCCGTGATGCCCACCGAAATCGCTTCCTGCCCAATGCCGCTAAACCATTTGCTGATTTTATTCTGCCGAAGAAGAATCAACATCTTCTCTTCAATCATTCGCGGGCGGAGAAGTGATTCATAAAGTTGTTTGAGAATTTCGTCTGGGTATTTTTTGCGGGAGAATTTCATAAATGATTTGAAAGCGACAAAGTTAAAGGAGTTTTATTTGACAGAAAATTCATTGCAAAGTCAATCGATAATTCGCTTAAAATAAAAAGGACTGCTTTTGAATGCAGTCCTTTTTAAATCAGTCAAATATTGTTTAGAATCAAATGCTTTTTACAAGCTCTGCATCTGGTTTACTCTCATCGGTTAATTTCACTTTTCCTCGTTCAGCGCGTGTGATGCGAGAGTAAAGGGAAATATTTTTATCAAATAAAAAACGGAAGAAAAGTTTTGTCCATGATCGATGCGAAAGAAGCGTGTCATAGAAACTTGGAGCACTTTTCTTCAACTCGGGAAGCTTGTTCCATGGTATCGAAGGAAAATCATGATGCTCATTGTGGTAACCTACATTAAAGGCAACCGTGTTGAGTGGACCGTAATAACTGTACGTTTCCTGTGTGTCACTCAAGGTTAAATAATGCTCCTGAATCCATCTCGCGCCAAGCGGATGCAATCCAACCGAAAAGAAAAAACTGATAAGCATAAAGAAGAATGCTTTTGGCCCGAAGAACATCCACAGCGCCACATCGAAAGCGATTTGAACGGCAATGTTCGTCACGATCCATCCATCAATCGGACGAATCTCCTTCAATCGGAAAGTCCTGATAACCTGGAAAATTGGAAAGAGCAACAACCAAATTGCTTTTCCCAAAAACGAATTATTGAAAAGCTTGGCTTCCCAGTAATCGGGGAGGTCGGCATCCAACTCGTGCACACCTTGAAACGAATGATGCTTGATGTGATAGCGCGCAAACGAAATGGCCGAAGGCATAATATGCGGCAAGTTTGCAATGATCGAAGCGATGTAGTTCATTCCTTTGTTCTTGAAAAGCAAATGGTGCGAGCACTCATGAATCATTACAAACAACGAGTGATTGAAAAAAGCACCTACGCAATAAGCCACAAGAATCACAATCCACCACGAACTATCTTTTACCAGGTACGACAAGGCAATCATGCCGCCCACCAACCCGAGAATGGCGAAAATGGTGAGTGGATTTTTGCCCATCAGTTTTTTTACATCCGGATATTGTTTCAAAATTTGAAGTGTGCGCACACGGTGCGGCTCTGAAAGTTCAGAAAAGCGAAATTGTTGTTCATTCATAAGTCTGCAAATATAAAGCCTCCTATCAAAAATGCCACATGACTTTTATCAATTGGGGCGGAAACAATCCCATTCCCTTTACTATTTTTGAGGCAGCTATGATTTTGTTTAACGAATTTACCCTCGACAACGGACTGCGTGTGATTGTTCATGAAGATCACTCGGTTCAATTGGCCGTGATGAATATTTTGTACGATGTTGGCTCACGCGATGAAGATCCTAACAAGACGGGTTTCGCCCATTTGTTTGAGCACCTCATGTTTGGTGGATCGAAAAATATTCCGAGTTATGATGAGCCGCTACAGTTGGTAGGTGGAGAAAACAATGCGTTCACTAATACAGACATTACCAATTATTACCTTACACTTCCTGCTTCCAATCTGGAAACCGGATTTTGGCTGGAGAGCGATCGCATGTTGAGTTTGTCGTTTGATCCGAAAGTTCTGGAAGTGCAACGCAAGGTGGTGATTGAAGAATTCAAACAGCGGTATTTGAATCAGCCTTATGGAGATGTTTGGTTGAAACTACGTCCGCTCGCATATCAGCAACATCCGTATCAATGGGCCACCATCGGCAAAGAAATTTCGCATATCGAAAATGCTACGATGGAGGATGTGAAAGATTTTTTCTTCACTCATTATATTCCCAACAATGCAATTCTTGTAGTTGCTGGAAATGTCAAACTCGAACAAGTAAAACAACTTGCTGAAAAATGGTTCGCACCCATTCCTGCCGGAAAAAGGAAAGAGAGAAAGCTCGCTTCTGAACCAAGGCAAATTCAAAAAAGAGAATTGATTGTGGAAGCTAAAGTGCCGGCCAATGCTTTGTACAAAACTTATCACATGCCTGGCCGATTTAGCAATGATTATTATGCTGTTGATTTGCTGAGTGATGTGCTGAGCCGTGGGCATTCAAGCAGGCTGTATCAAACATTGGTGAAAGAAAAAGAATTATTCACGTCTATCTCTGCATTTGTGATGGGTACGATTGATCCGGGATTGGTGGTAATGAACGGAAGGTTGAAAGAAGGTATTGATCTCAAGGCGGCAGAAAAAGAAGTAGATGCGGTTTTGAATGAGGTGATTCTAAAAGGAATTACGGATCAGGAATTGCAAAAAGTAAAAAACCAATCCATCGCCTCCATCGAGTTTGGAGAGGTAGAAGTGATGAACCGCGCCATGAACCTTGCATTTGCTTCTCTTTCTGGTGATGCCAACCTGGTAAACAAAGAAATTGATTTGATCGAAAAGATTTCCGCTGCTGATCTTCACCGCGTAGCAAAAGAAATTTTATGCGAAGAAAATTCAAGTGTGATGTATTATCATGCTATGAATTAAGCTGCAATTTGTACCCTGTAACTATTTTTCAAATGAAAATCCGTGTAGGTCTTGGTTTTGATGTTCATCCCCTCGAAAGTGGGCGCGACTTTTGGTTGGGTGGAATAAAACTCGAAGCCGAGAAGGGTGCTGTCGGTCATAGCGATGCGGATGTGCTCATTCACGCAATATGTGATGCATTACTCGGTGCAGCCAACCTGCGCGACATCGGGTTTCATTATTCAAATAAAGATCCCCGATGGAAAGGAAAAGATTCAAAATTTTTTCTTCAGGATGTGACGCGGATGCTTTCTGAAAAAGGATGGTCGATAGAAAATGTTGACTGTACACTCACACTTGAGAAACCCAAAGTGAATCCACACATCGGGGAAATGAAAAGGGTGTTAGCGCCTTTGATGAACATTAGTGAAGAGGACATTTCCATTAAAGCCACTACCAACGAAAAGCTCGGCTATGTGGGACGCGAAGAAGGAGTGAACGCCATGGCCGTGGCGCTGATTTCAAAAAAGTGAATTCGCTAAGAATCATCGAGACGAAAGATGGGTCTCATTCGCTTTGGAATGAAGCCTTGAACGAGACCTATCACTCTACGCACGGAGCCGTTCAGGAATCCAATCATGTTTTTA
This sequence comes from uncultured Ohtaekwangia sp., assembly GCA_964510765.1. Taxonomy (GTDB): domain Bacteria; phylum Bacteroidota; class Bacteroidia; order Cytophagales; family Cyclobacteriaceae; genus ELB16-189. Next base: position 39,660 of record CAZECP010000015.1, read on the forward strand.
TTAAAAATGGTTTACAGTATTGGTTGGATATAAATCTAATGAAAGAAATTTCAATTCTTGAAGTTGGTTTTGGCACTGGTTTGAATGCCTTGCTCGCGGTGAAAGAATCGATCGATCAAAAACTGAAAGTCCACTATACAACTCTTGAAGCATTTCCAATTACTTCGGAGGTCGCAAGTCAATTGAATTACCCGCAGCAAATTGCCATCGATGAATCCGAGAAACTATTTCATCAAATTCATTCAACTAAATGGAATATTCCATCTCGAATCACATCCGATTTCATTTTGGAAAAGAGAGAAGGGGAAATTCAGAAAATAAGTTTAAGTGAAAGTGAATATGACGTCATTTTCTTTGATGCTTTCGCTCCAGCCAAGCAACCGGAAATGTGGGAATTGCCTGTGTTGGAAAAAGTCGTTCAATCAATAAAAACAAAAGGCACATTTGTTACCTATTGTGCGCAAGGTCAATTGAAAAGAAATTTAAAATCGCTCGGTTTGGATGTTGAGTCATTGCCTGGTCCGCCAGGGAAGAGAGAGATGGTGAGAGCGACAAAGAGTTAAAAATTGAATGTAACAGTTTGTACCAATCCTTCGGACAAACTTTTTGCTACCGGGCACGTAATTGCAGCGTTCTTAAGTTTTTGCTTTTGCTCATCAGTAACAATTAGATTGGGATGAGTAAAAGTTATTTTTATTTCTGCAATTTTTCTAGGATTGGACGCCATGACTTTAACAACTTCTGCATGCAAGCCTTCTAATTTGATATTTTCTCTTGCAGCCACCTGTCCCATAATCGTCATCATGCAACTGCAAAGAGCGGCACTCACTAAATCTGTGGGACTGAATGCCTCACCTTTGCCTTGGTTATCAACTGGCGCGTCAGTCACAATTTTGTTATTGGATCGTAAGTGAACGGCCTGGGTACGCAAGCCACCTTGATAGTCGACCGTTGCCATAATGTTGTCCATAAATAAACTTGTTTTAGTTTTACAACGTTAGGTAATCAGGTTAAATTTGGCAATCACAATTATAAATGAGAAAACAGTTAGTCAGATTATTATTGCCAACGGTTGTACTGCTCGTGGTAAGTTCAAACACTCTGATGGGTCAAACGCAAGATAGTTATGATTACAATTCTGAATTTACCTGGGGTATAAATAAGAATTCATTTGGTGGGTTGATTGGTGGATTTACTTTCAAAAAAGCAAGAAGGCTAAACACCCGGGTTTTTGAAACTTATGGTCTTGAACTCATGAATGTAAAAAATCCGCATGAAGTAAGAGTGCAGGCAGGAGGAGGAAGTTATTTTATCTATGGTAAAACAAATTATTTGTATGCCATCCGCCTCCAGTATGGTCGCGATCTGGTTCTTTTTACAAAAGGCCCGCAACAAGGAGTGGAGGTAAAGGCTGTGTTTGCCGCAGGTCCAACCATCGGCCTGGTAAATCCATATTATGTGCAAATCAGTGATGGATCATTTTCTTCCACCTCCCAACCCTATACAAATCAATCGTTTGGCAGCATAGTGGGAACGGGGAGCTTATTTGAAGGATTGGGAGAAACAAAAATCCAAATGGGTGGTAATTTTAAGGCCGCTTTGAATTTTGAGTTAGGCACGCTTAAAAGCAATGTCACAGGTTTTGAAGCAGGTTTTCTGTTAGATGCCTACTTCAGCAAAGTTCCGCTTATGGCCTCTCCACCTCCACCACAGCCACCCACGGAAAATCTGGCAATCTATCCTACGGTATTCATCACACTTTTCTACGGTAGTCGTAAATAATTTCGGTATTTTTTTGTGACTTAATGGCCAAAAGCAGATTCTATGCATATATTTGAATTCCTAAACCGCGAAAAATTTTATGGAAGCGAAAAAGAGTGAAAAGGCAGATTTGACCAAAAAATCAAGCTTGTTTTTCAGTATAGGCTTGGTCTTCACTATGTCGGTAGTGTTGTTTGCATTTGAAATGAAGTCCTATGATGAATCTATTGCCGACCTTACCAACAGAGGAACCAATACCTTTGAAGAGGTAGTGGAAGTACCACCTACAGAACAGCCGCCACCACCAGCACCCGTTGTGCAACAGCCTCAAATTGTTGAAGTTCCTGATGAGCAGGAAATTAAAGAAGACCTTAAAATCAATTTTGATGTTGAGGTAAGCGAAGAAACAAAGGTTGAAGCAGTACAGGTTGTTGCTGAAGAGCCGAAAGAAGATGTTGAACAGATTTTCAGCGTTGTTGAAGAGTCGGCAGCACCAAAAGGTGGCCTTCAGGCATTTTATAAATATGTAGGAGAAAAACTGAAGTACCCTGCTCAAGCAAGAAGGATGGGTACTGAGGGAAAAGTATTCGTGGAGTTCGTTGTAAACCGCGATGGTTCATTGGTAGATGTGAAAGTAATGCGAGGTATTGGTGCAGGATGTGATGAAGAGGCGGTGAGAGTTGTTCAAAGTGCACCCTCATGGACTCCCGGTAAACAACGCGGTAAGCCGGTTCGCCAGAAAATGGTCATCCCAATCAACTTTAAATTAGGATAAGTAGGTCAAACAAGAACATAAAAAAGCCCGGTCATAAGCCGGGTTTTTTATTGGTCAATGGTTTTGAATTGATTTGGATAGAGCCAATTCGTAAGCATCTTCATAATGTTTGATAAGATTACTCCAATCGAATGTAGATGAATAATTCTCCACACTATTGCGCTGCATGATTCTTTCCCTCCGGTTTTGCTTCATGAACTTGTAAAGGAAAGATGCCAACTGTTTGGCGCTCCAATCAAAGGTCCGTTTTCCTCTTTCCACCACAAACATCCCGGCCTTCTCATGATCGGGCATGTGTTTCAAAAGATAATCACCAAAACCACTGAGATCACTTGTCACAGCCGGAACTCCGCTTGCCATACACTCCAGGGGTGTGTAGCCCCACGGCTCATAATAACTGGGAAAAATTCCGAGATGGCAGCCGCGAACAAATTGCCCATAGTCAAGACCAAAAAGAGGATTGATAGAATTGATAAAATCGGGATGGTAAATGATTTTTACTTTGTCTTCAGGTTTGTTGACCAGTCCCCTTCGCGAGACAAATTTTACGATATCCTCATTTTCTTCGTTGGAAGTTAGGCGGTGCGTAACTACGGGAGGTAGTTTATTGCTTTTCCAAGATTGAACCGTTCTGCGATAGCGTAGCTTCCAGTAATCGTCAACAAATTCATTTAGGTTAGGAAGTCGGTTGTCCAGCCGTTGAGTGCTTTCAATGAAAAGTCGCTTGCCAACTTGTGTTTGAATGGATTCGCAAACTTGCCGGATTTCCTCCATCACTGCTCGTGATTGAAGTACTTCAGGTTTAATGCTCACGTAATCACGCTTCGTCACGAAAAACATGACGACCGTTGTATCTGCATTTTCACTTTTTAATTGCTCATTCAAATGGGCAAGTGCCTCAAGCGTTAAATCAAACCCTTTGTTTTTATACTCATATCTGCCCGATGTAAAAAAGTAGAGTGTTTTATCCAGATCAAAAGAATACGACTGAAAGAAATGACCCATCACAAACTCATGTATCTTATCTTTATACTGCGCATGTAAATTTTGAAACTCATGAAAAGCTTCAAAGCGCTGAATGTCTAACCCATTGGGAACAACAACATCTGGCAGACGTTTTAAAAGGTGTTTGCATTCACGTGCTGTTACATCACTCACGGTTGTGAACACATCACATTTTTGAGCGCAACCAAATTCGATAGCAGCCTCCGTACTCACACCAAATTTTCCGGCCTCTTCTTCCCATTTAAAAAAAGGAAGATGCGCATAAAATAATGGCGAGTTAATAGCAAGATGTCTCCCGAGTTGGGTGGCATGAGTAGTAAACACGGTCTTAACGGGAACATTATCGCGCTTCAAATCAAGGATTGGTAATCCGGCCATCCATTCATGAAAGTGCCCGATGATTTTATGGTCGGAGTTAACTTTTACCAATTCATCAAAAAATAATTTGGTAAGAAAAGCAAACGCAACTACTTGGTTGATTAAGGAGTTTCCGGCTGGAGTTGTGATGCCATGATTTTTCCAGAGCAAATATTTCACAACGCTCAAAACTTTTTCTTCAACAACCGGATTCAAAAGCACTACCTTGGGTCGGCCGATAATTAACCAATCGGCATACACAACATCATAGCCTTTCTTCCTCAAGTTGGCGGCCGCCATCGCGAATGCATCCACTGGCTCATTAATGATCTCTAACTCGGCAGAGATGCTTTTGTTGACGTACGGCCCTACCATGCAGAAATTTTCCCCGTGGTTTTTCACAAGGGTAGGTGCTTTCGAGCGGATCACGGTATAAATTCCACCCACCTGGTTGCAAACTTCCCATGCCACTTCCACTAAAATGGATTTTGAAAGTGAGGACTTTGATCGTTTGTTCATATCGGAAGTTGGCAAAAAATAGCTAACCCGACAAATGATTTTGGTTGGCAGGTGGCAAATGACATAATGGTAATTTTGTTGGAAACCAATGAGTTAGATGAATTTTTAAAAACAATGTTATAAAAATGAACACTGTTCAGCAAAACATGCGTATAATTGCATCATGGGAGTGAAAGAAAGAAAAGAACGCGATCGCCAGGAAATGCGCGAAACGATTTTACAGTCAGCTCATCAGCTTTTTGTGGACAAAGGTTTTGAGGACGTCAGTATTCGAAATATTGCGGAGGCAATCGAGTACAGTCCTGCTACTATCTATCTCTACTTCAAGGACAAGAATGAAATCTTTTATGCACTGCATGGCGAGGCTTTCAAAAAGTTTAATGACTTTCTTGCCCCCCTTGCAACAATAAAGGATTCCTTCAGACGACTGATCAAAATGGGAGAGAAGTACATGGAGTTTGCATTTCACTCACCAAAATATTACGACATCATGTTCATCATGCAAGCTCCGATGGATTGCGATAAAAATACAGAGGAATGGAAGGAGGGTGAGAGCACGCTTCATCAGTTGGAAGCTTTGGTAAAGGAATGTCAGAAAGATGGATATTTCAAAGGCAAGGATTTTCAGACTCTTTCATTTCTGATTTGGAGTACGATGCATGGTATGTGTTCGCTGGTTCTCCGCGATCGAATGAAAATTTATGAAGAGGATGAGCGCGATAAAATGGTGGAGAAGTCATTCAAAATATTTAAGCAGATACTAGAACAACTATAAAATTTTTTGCCCGTTTACTAAACACTGTTTATAGAATTAACAATGAAAACAAAAATCCTAAGAACACTCGTCTTGTTTGCCCTCACATGGCCGCTTCAGGCGCAGACCGTGCTGGAGAGTTATATTCAAGAGGGCTTGAAAAGCAATCTGCAATTGAAGCAGGAGCAACTGAACTACGAGCGCAGCCTTGAAAACTTTGCGCAAGCGAAAGCATTGTTTCTTCCTTATGCGGGAGTGAATGCTTCGTATCAATTGGCGGATGGTGGCCGGAAAATTTCAATTCCGGTGGGCGACCTGGTAAACCCTGTTTATGCAAATCTCAACCAGATCAACAGCCAACTGAACAACGGTGCGCCTGCCTATCCGATGATCAGCAACCAGACTACAAATTTCCTGGCGAATAATTTTCATGACACCAAAATGAGAATCATTCAGCCTTTGTTTAATCCTGAGATTTATTTCAATTATAAAGCGCAGAAGGAGTTGATCTCTGTTCAACAAGCGCAAAAAGCAGCCTATGAAAATCAGTTGAAATACGAAATCACTTCGGCTTATCTGCAATATCTGCAGAGTGATGATGTAATCCGGATATTGAAAAATACCCATTCTACTCTGGAAGAACTATTGAAAGTGAATCAATCACTCGTTGCAAATTCGAAAGCAACAAAAGATGTTGTGTTGAGCACTGAATATGAACTCAATAAAATTGAGCAACAAATTGCGGAAAGCGAAAAGAACAATCAGGTAGCTCAGTCGTATTTTAATTTTCTCCTCAATCGCGATCTTAATTCGGCAATTACCAAAGACTCTGCGTTGACAGTGATCACAACTGGTGACGAAGAAATCCCCGCGTTGACAAACCTTGCCTTGAAACAAAGGCAGGAATTGGTGCAACTGCAAAACGGTTTACGTGCAAGCGAACAAGTCCTGAGTTTGAGCAAAGGCAATTCATTTCTCCCAAAAATCAACGCAGTGGGTGACATTGGATATCAAGGTTTTAATTACACATTTGGAAGTGATCAACAATATTGGTTGGTGCAGTTTGGACTCACGTGGGATATTTTCAAGGGCGGAGAGAAGCGCTCAAAAGTTCAGCAAGCCCGCATCGACTACCAGGTGATGGAGAATAAGATGGAGCAACTCAAAAAACAAATTGAACTACAAGTGATTCAATCGCATTACGAATTGCAGTCTGCACGTCAGGCTTATCTCGCATCGCAGAGCGGGGTAAAGAGTGCGCAAAAGTCTTTTCAGATCATTCAGTCAAAATATAAAGAAGGTGCCGCTATTCTCATCGAGTATCTTGATGCTCAGAATAAAGCTACTACCGCTCAATTGACAAATTCGATTAATCAATATGAGTTGTTGCGCAAAGCAGCAGCTCTTCAAAAAACCATCAATAACCTTTAACATCTTTTTTATGCAACGTAAATATCTCCCCACGCTTTTGATTCCTGTTGTGCTGGGCGCTCTTCTCTGGACGTGCAGCAAGCAGCAAAAAGAAACCTCCGCAGTTGTGATTGACGAATCCGCAGTGGCTGTGCAACTCGCGCCTGTGAAAACAATTGATTACAGCTTACCTGTGGTCAGTTCAGGTTTGATCTCCACCGAAACAGAGTCAAAACTTTCATTCAAAATAAATGGCATTGTTACAAAAATATATGTGAAGGAAGGTGAGACGGTAAGCAAAGGTCAATTGCTTGCTTCCCTTGATTTGACGGAGATCGATGCACAAGTTGCACAAGCCAGAAACAACCTTGACAAAACGCAACGCGATTTGGATCGCGGGAAAAGATTGTTGAAGGATTCTGCTGCTACGCTTGAGCAAATTCAAAATCTGCAAACTGCATTTCAGGTTGCTGAAGAAAGCTATCGCATCGCTTCGTTCAATCGGCAGTTCTCAATTATTCGCGCGAATACTTCCGGCAAAGTGATTAAGAAATTTGTGAATGAAGGAGAATTGGTTGGAGCTGGAACTCCTGTGTTGATGGTGAATGCGGCTTCTCAAAATGAATGGATTGTGAAAATCGGGTTGCCCGATGTGGATTGGGTGCGTGTGAAGAAAGGAGACAAAGCAAAAATCACAACAGATGCTTATCCGAATGAAGTGATCGATGGCGAGCTTTATGTAATCAATGAAGGTGCTGACGCATATAACGGTTTGTACCAGGCAGAAGTGAAAATTCATCCCGCAGATAAAAAGTTGGCAAGCGGATTATTTGCCAAGGTTGAAATTGTTCCATCATCAAAAAGAAAATTGCAAAGTGTACCGATCGAATCCATTGTGGAGGGCCAGGGCAAGAATGCATTTGTGTTTGTGGTAAACAATAACAAGAAGTCGGTTCGCAAGCTGCCGATTGTGGTCGCGTATCTTGAAAACAAAACGGCATTCGTTTCTTCTGGGCTTGACTCGATCAGTGAAGTAATTGCTGCCGGCTCAGCATTTCTGACTGAGAACAGTTCTGTAAAAATCAGTAACCAATAATTTTTGCGTTATGAAGATTGCTGAATTTTCTGTTAAGAACTGGCAGTTCACGCTCATCATTTTCGTGCTGCTGCTCGCGCTCGGTCTGAATTCACTTTTCAATATGCCGCGCGGTGAAGATCCTGAAACTACCGCACCGTCTTTTGTGGCGATCGTTGTTTATCCCGGCACAAGTCCGCTGGATATGGAGAAGTTGGTAGTTGATCCGATCGAAAAACGTTTTAACGAATTGGAAAATGTAAAGCGAATTGTTTCCGATATTAACGATGGACTCGCAACGGTACGCATCGACTACAAACACGAGATGGATGTGGATGAAAAGTACCAGGAGATCGTGCGTGAAGTGGATGGTTTACGCAAGGAGTTGCCGCAAGATATTTATGATATCCGCATTCTGAAATTTTCTTCGACCGATGTGAATATTTTACAGCTCGCGTTGGTATCTGAGACTGCTCCTTACAAGGAGTTGGAGAAGCAAGCTGAACTGCTTGAAAACAAATTGGAGAAAGTAAAGAGCCTGAAGAAAATTGAGACCCACGGTTATCCTGAACAAAACGTGCGCGTGTCGCTGAACATTGAGAAGCTGGCTCATCAACATATTCCGCTGAATGCGGTGATCGGTGCGCTGCAAAGCGAGAACATCAACATCCCTGGTGGAAATATTCAAATGAACACACGCAGGTTCAATGTGAAGACCAGCGGTGAATACAAAAGCCTTGACGAAATCAAAAACACAATCGTTTATTCGGCCAACGGGAAGATTGTCTATCTCAAAGACATTGCCGATGTAGAGAACGGCTACCAGGATGAAAGTTATTTTACTCGATTGAATGGCTATCGCAGTGTATTGGTGACGGCCGCTCAAAAAGACGGACAAAATATTTATGCCGTTGGCGATCAGGTTTCACCGATTCTTGATTCGTTTGAAAAAGAACTACCATCAAACGTTAGAATGGTCAAAAATTTTGAACAGGCAAAGAGTGTGCAAAAGCGACTCTCCCGGTTTGCAAAAGATTTTTTGATCGCGATTCTTCTCGTATCGGTTACGTTGTTGCCATTGGGAAATCGTGCGGCCCTGGTGGTGATGATCTCCATTCCACTTTCCATTTTCACAGGATTGTTCTTACTCGATTTTCTTGGCTATTCAATAAACCAATTGAGCATTGTCGGTCTGATTGTGGCACTTGGAATTTTGGTGGACGACTCTATTGTGGTAATTGAAAACATTGAACGTTACTTGCGTGCAGGCAAATCGAAGAAAGATGCTTCCATTGAAGCGACTAAGCAAATTGGCCTCGCAGTATTGGGCTGTACTGCTACGTTGATTCTCGCTTTCCTTCCCCTTGTGTTTTTGCCAGAGCAAGCCGGAGATTTCATTCGCAGTCTGCCAATGGCGGTGATCATGACCGTGCTTGCCTCCTTATTTGTGTCTTTGACGATCGTTCCATTCTTATCGAGCAGAATTCTAAAAACACATACTTCAAAAGATGGAAATATTTTCTTGCGCGCCTTAAAAAAAGGAATCAGCGGCACTTATACAAAAGCATTACATTGGGCGCTGCGTCATCCCTGGGCAACATTAGGATTTGCCTTAATTCTCTTTGTAGGAAGTTTATCGTTGTTTCCAGTTGTTGGTTTCAGTTTGTTTCCCAAATCTGAGAAACCACAGTTTCTCATCAACATCGAAACTCCTGGCAGCACCAGTTTGTATGAAACGGATCGCGTAGCGCGCTATGTGGAAGGAGAGTTAAAAAAAGAAAAAGACATCACCTACTTCACCACAAACGTGGGCAAAGGGAACCCGCGCATTTATTATAATGTGATCACGCGTAGCGAGTCGCCAAACTTTGCGCAGTTTTATGTGCAATTGAATGGGCTCACTCCCGAAAAGAAAACAGAACTCATCGATAAACTCCGCGACAAGTTCTTTTATTACCCGAATGCAAAAATCGAAGTGAAAGATTTTGAGCAAGGTCCGCCACTCGAAGCGCCTATTGCCTTGCGTTTGTTTGGTGAGAATCTGGATACACTCAGAAAAATTTCGATGGATGTGGAGCAGATTTTGAAAAAGACAGAAGGAACGATTTATGTAAATAATCCACTCGCGAATCAGCAAACCGACCTTCGTGTGAAAATTAATAAAGAGAAAGCAGGCCAACTTGGCATTGCGATCAGTGATATTGATAAAGTGGTGCGCCTCGGTGTTGCCGGTTTGAATGTTGGAGAATTTACTCCTGGTGAAGGCGAAGATGAAATCAACATTAACGTCACATTACCGAAAGGAAAGTTTGCGACTTATGAAGTGTTTGATAAACTGTATGTGAATTCCATCAGTGGGCAAGCAATTCCACTGAGACAAGTTGCTACCATTGAATTTGAAACTTCCCCGAATCTTGTTCGCCACTTTGATAAGGATCGTTTCTCAACGGTGACTGCTTTTGTGAAGAGTGGCTACTTGTATGAAAATGTTACCAACGATGTACTCAAGCAACTCGACAAATATCCGTTCCCAAAAGACTATCGCTATATGGCGGCCGGTGAAGTGGAGAACAAACAAGAATCGTTCGGAGGATTAGGAACAATTATTTTGATCACGGCTTTTGGATTCATCGCTGTGTTGGTGCTGGAGTTTGGAAATTTCAAAAGTACCTTGATCGTATTGTCAGTGATTCCGCTTGGCGTGATTGGTGCCGTGACAATGCTTTTCCTAACGGGTAATCCGTTGTCGTTTGTGGCCGTGGTTGGATTGATTGCGTTGGTGGGAATTGAAGTGAAGAACTCCATATTATTGGTTGACTTCACGCATCAACTTCGCGAGCGCGGAGTGCCGCTCGATGAGGCGATTGAACACGCAGGTGAAATTCGTTTTGTTCCGATTGTGCTTACTTCGCTTACCGCAATTGGAGGATTGATTCCACTCGCCATTGAAGGCAATCCGTTGTATTCACCGCTCGCATTGGTGATCATCGGTGGATTGATAAGTTCTACCTTGCTTTCGCGATTGGTGACTCCGGTGATGTACAAATTACTCCCTCCAAAAGTAGAAGTGATTGGTGAGCAACCTGGGGATATTCCGTTGGAGTAATGTCTGAACTATGAATTTTTGATTGAGTTGATTCTTCTGATGCATTGAATCACTTTGCGTCTTCGAAATTGCTACGTGGCATCCTTCGGAGGCGCAAATTATTTTATTGGAATCAACTTCACACAGAATAACTTTCTTCGATGGTCATTCAGATTGTGGGTTCTCTTCCTTTTCAGTGTCAAACAAATGCCAATAAAATTTTAAATTTGATTTTCAAACACCTGACCCATTGAAAGAGAAGAGAAGAATTGCTTTCTATCTACCCAAATCAATCCCGATATCCAACCTTAAATTGTCGGAAGCATTCTCAAATCAATTTAATTCTTATCAAACCGATATTATCAACATTGAGATAACTTTCAAAAAGCAAATTGTAGTATTGATGCTAAACGCTTTTCACACGTTGACTTGCTATGGCATCGGTATCTTGAAGGGCAAAAGAAAATTAACCAATGCCTTTTGGCGAACGCCATATATATTTAAACAAGTTAAGGCACTGGCGCAGAAAAAACATAGGGCAAATAATTATGCCTTCACGTTTCAGGTGCAATCTCTTTTTGACTGCAGTGTGGCTGGTGTGCCTCACTTTGTTTACACCGATCACACGCACCTGGCCAATCTAAATTATCCAAGTTTTGATCCTGCCCGGCTGTTCCCTTTAGAATGGATTGATCTGGAAAAAACTATTTATAATAATGCCACTTTGGTTTTTGTAAGGAGTAGCAACATCAAGCGCTCGCTGGAACAACAATATCAGCTACCTTCCAATAAAATTCAACGTGTTTATGCCGGCAGAAATGCGGAGATTAAACATGTTTCAACGGATAAATCAAGGTATCAACGGCAGTCCATTCTTTTTGTAGGCATTGATTGGAAACGAAAGGGTGGTCCTGTTTTAATAGAAGCATTCAGGATCATTCAGAAAAATCATCCAAATGCAACCCTGACTGTGGTTGGTTGCAAGCCGGATACACGCATGGCAGGTGTGCATGAAAAGGGACGCGTGCCGTTGGAGAAACTGGTTGATTATTATAATGCTGCCAGCATATTTTGCATGCCTACTGTTGAAGAGCCTTTTGGAATTGCTTTTCTGGAAGCGATGGCTGCCGGGTTGCCAATAATCGGAACACAAGTAGGCGCCATTCCAGATTTTGTATCAGAGGAAACCAATGGTTTTATGGTTGAACCCAATGATGCTTCCGCATTGGCAATAGCATTGGCAAAATTACTGGGAGATGCCGGACGATGTCAGCAATTCGGTTTATCCAGCCTGGAGATAGTGAACAAAAATTATTCGTGGCAATCGGTTTGTGAAAAATTGCAAAACCATATTCATACAGTGGTTGAGAAGACAGGCAGCCTTGAATAAGTAAAGGATGTTTGTCCATCCTCAAAAGTTTCGCTTCTGATAACAGCCATCAACGCACCATCTTGGCTGCCACTTCCTTAAAAATCTTATAACCCACCATCGCGGTCACATCATTCACATCGCGGGTGGGATTATATTCAACAATATCGGCACCAGCAATGGGAATTGAAATAGTCTGAATGCAATGGATAAGCTGGCGCATGCTCATGCCTCCAGGCTCATGATGTGAAAGGCCGGGAGCGAAGGCAGGGTCAAGCACATCCATATCAATGGAAATATAAAATGGTTCGCGAATGGAATTTAAAATTTGCTGAAATCGTGCGTCATTAAAATCTTTCATCTCGATCACATTCACATTAAATCGCTTTACTTGCTCCCGTTGGTGAGTGTTGAATGTGCGAATACCAACTTGCGTGAGTGATTTTATTTTCCCTCGCTCCATCAGTCGCGCAAAGGGTGACGCGTGTGAGTAAGAATTGTTTTCAAAGTTGTCATACAAATCGGGATGCGCATCGAAGTGGAGTATGTTGAGATTGGAATATTTTTCCGTGAAGGCATCGATGATGGGAAACGAGACGGAATGATCGCCACCAAGTGAAATCAGTTTTGACCCATCGGCAATTTCTTTTGCTACACGAGCTTTGATTGTTTTGAATGCAAGTTCTGAATTGGTGGATTCAAAAGCTTGATCACCAAGATCCATGTAATTTTTTCCGTTTACAATTTCAGTTCCATCCTCGGCAAAGCAATTGGCAGAGCCAAGCGTTTCCATCAAACGGATTTTTGCAGGTGCAAAGGCAGGGCCTTTCAGAAAAGAGGAGTTGTTGTCAAAAGGAAATCCGATGAGTTTGAGCATGAGATGATTTTTCGATTTTTGAATTGTGATTTGAACAGACAACAGCCCAAAGTTAATTTTTTCATTGCGTAGTTTCGATTATCTGACTATTTTGAAAAGTAATCTTTAAAACCCTTCAACCCTATCACCCACCCATGAAACGACTCGTTTATTTTTTGTTGATCATTTCAATGGCTGCCTGCAAGAAACAGTCTTATGACATTGTCATTCGTGGAGGTACCGTTTATGACGGCACAGGAAAGCCAGGCACAGTGGCAGATGTGGGCATCAATGCAGACACGGTTGCCTTCATTGGTGATCTAAAAAATGCCATTGGTAAAAAAGAAATTGAGGCAAAAGGAATGGCGGTGTCTCCGGGATTTATCAATATGATGAGTCACGCGGAAACCACCTTGCTTATTGACAGCAAATCGCAAAGTGACGTTCGCCAGGGAATAACATTGGAAGTTTTAGGTGAGGGATCGATGGGTCCGCTGAGCGAGCAGATGAAAAAAGATGCACAGGATTACATGCAGAAAGTTCCCGACTGGAAATATGACATCGACTGGACTACTCTTGGTGAGTATTTTCAATCCCTTGAGAAACGAAAATTCACACCAAATGTGGCTTCGTTTGTTGGTGCGAACACCATTCGGATTCATGAGCTGGGTTATGCCAACCGCGCACCGAATTTCGAGGAACTCGAACGTATGAAAGGCTTGGTGAAGCAAGCGATGGAAGAAGGGGCGATGGGTGTTACTACGGCATTGATCTATGCGCCCGATAATTATTCGAGCACGGAGGAGTTGATTGAGTTGAGTAAAGTTGCTGCGCAGTATGGTGGGATGTATATCAGTCACATGCGAAGTGAGGGTAATAATATTTTTGCAGCTGCTGATGAAACTATTCGCATTGCGCGCGAAGCAGGATTGCCCGCAGAAATTTATCATCTCAAAATGGCAGGCAAAGACAACTGGTGGAAACTCGATACCATCATTGCTAAAATTGATAAAGCCAATAAGTCGGGATTGAAAATCACCGCGGACATGTACACGTACACAGCGGGTGCAACGGGGCTTGATGCATCGATGCCTCCGTGGGTGCAAGAGGGCGGAATCAATGAATGGATCAAGCGGCTCAGAAATCCTGTCATTAAGAAAAAAGTGTTACAAGAAATGCGCACGCCCACCGACAAATGGGAAAATATGTTGCGTACCTGTGGCGGACCTGAAAATGTTTTGTTCCTCGGCTTTGCGAAAGAGCACATGAAAAAATATGTAGGCAAAACGCTGGCAGAGGTTTCCAAAGACCTGAAGCTAACACCCGAAGAAACGGTGATCGAATTGGTGATCAACGATAGCACACGTGTGGAGACAGCTTACTTCATGATGAGCGAAGAAAACATCCAGCGACAAATTCAATTACCTTATTTAAGTTTTGGATCAGATGCCGGTGCGCCTTCTGCAGAAGGAATGTTTTTGAAATACAAAGATCATCCTCGCGCGTATGGAAATTTTGCGCGCTTGCTCGCTAAATATGTTCGCGATGAAAAAGTGATTCCCTTGGAAGAAGCAATTCGTAAACTCACTTCGCTCCCAGCCGGCAATTTAAAAATTCAGAAGCGTGGACAATTGGCGATTGGATATTTTGCTGATATAGTTGTTTTTGATCCGTCAAAAATTCAGGATCATGCTACGTTTGAAAATCCACACCAATATTCCACAGGTGTTCAGCAAGTTTTTGTAAACGGTGTGCAAGTAATTAAAGATGGAGAGCACACAGCAGAAAAGCCAGGTCGGATTGTGCGCGGTCCGGGATGGAAGAAGTAAAGTTTTCTGTAAAAAATATTAAGTGATAAGTTTCGTTCTTAAAAAATTGTTGGTTTTATCTGTGACTAAACCTTGAACAGAGTTTTAAGTCAAAGCAAAAACAAACGCATGATTTCCCGAAGAGCATTTTTGAAAGCCGGAGGTATTGCCATGTTTGGTATTGGCTTCGGTGGAGTTCCCGAATTTGTAACAAGAGCCGTTGCTCAACATAAACGACTAAATCTTTTCGAAAAGAAAAAAGTGCTCGTCTGTATTTTTCAGAGGGGAGCAATGGATGGGTTGATGGGAGTAACTCCATTCAATGATCAATATTTGAAGGAAGCCCGCCCCAATCTTTTCATGACAGCCGATAGCAAAGGCACTCTCCTCGACCTTGACGGAAAGTTTGGCCTGCATCCCGGATTTAAATCTTTCTATCCGCTCTTTAAAGAAAATCAGTTGGCGATCGTGCATGGCATGGGTTCACCTAATACAACGCGTAGTCATTTTGATGCGCAGGATTATATGGAGAGCGGGACGCCATTCAAAAAAGGCACTGCCAGTGGTTGGCTGAATCGTGCCATTGGGTTGCTTGGCCATGAGGGAAGTCCGCTTCGGGCTTTGAGTTTGACAAGCAGTTTGCCAAGATCTTTGTATGGCAGCAATCCTTCCATTGCGATAAGCAACCTGAAAGACTTTTCGATTCAAAAAAATACAAAGCAGGGAGTAAATATTGCCGCGCAAAGCTTCGAAGATTTGTACGATCAAACAAGCAGCGATCTCTTGAAAGAAACCGGCAAAGAAACATTTGAAGCCATTGATCTTTTCCAAAAAGTTGGAAATCAAAATTACAAACCAAAGGAAGGTGTGAATTATCCTGGCACTCCGTTAGGAAATGCGTTGAAACAGATTTGTCAGCTTATCAAGATGGATGTTGGGCTTGAAGTTGCTTTTGCAGAAAGCGGAGGATGGGATACGCATGTTAATCAAGGGAAAGAGAACGGTGCCTTTGCGCGCAACGCAGCAGACTTTAGTAACAGCATTGCCTCATTTTGGAAGGACCTTGATGCATGGCAAGACAATGTTGCCGTTATGACGATGACGGAGTTTGGCAGAACAGTGAAACAAAACGGAACTGGTGGCACTGATCATGGACGAGGGAGCTGCATGTTTATTATTGGTCAAAAGGTGAATGGTGGAAAAGTACATGGATCAATTGAACCTTTGGCGAAAGAAAATTTAGAAGACGGTCGTGACTTGAAAGTGACAACTGATTTCAGAAGCATTTTTAGCGAAGTTGCCGATCGCCACCTCATACTTTCAAACGACAAAATTCTCTTTCCGGATTGGAGTGGTTCGAAGATTGGCGTAATGAAATGATTAATCATATGAAGTCAAGATTGCTTTCTGTAGCGGGATTGATCATTTTGTTCTTAACTGCATCTTCGTTTGAAGTCAATCCGCCCTATAAAATTTACTTTCCATTTCGTGAGGCAGGACTTAATGAACGCCAGGCGGCAGCGCATTTGCTAAGCAGGTTTACTTTTGGCACAAAGCCTGGTGATGTAGATAAAGTGGTGAGCATTGGCCTTGAAAAATGGTTTCAACAACAACTGGAAGGAAAAATTTCTGACAGTGAACTGAACGAAAGATTAAAATCATTTGATCTATTGAACTTGACTAACCAACAAGTGGTGGCGCAAATTCCTTCCGATCAGCAAATAAGACAAAAAGCGATTGCAGAGGGATTCATTTCGAAAGACTCTCTGGAGAAAGGAAATAAGAAAAACGTGCGCAAGAGAATGGATGACTACCGGCAGATGAAAGGTTTCCGGCAAGACAAAGATTTACAGACACAGTTTTTTAGCCAGAAAATCCTTCGTGCAGCCATGAGTGCAAACCAATTGCACCAAGTGCTCACTGACTTTTGGTTCAATCATTTTAACGTTTCGATGACAAAGAATCAATGCGCACGATTTATCCCTGCTTATGAACGTGATGCTATCCGGCCACATGTAACCGGGGATTTTGAGGAATTGCTTTTTGCCACGGCCAAGTCGCCCGCCATGCTCCTTTATCTTGACAACTCAAGCAGTGTAGGTGAAAATGCCCAGTTGGAACAGAAGCTTGTAAGTCAAAAGCAAAAGATACGCGGAGTTCGAAGAAAAAGGAATGGGCAGTCGTCAGAGCCCACGCCTCAACCAAAGAAAAATCAAGGATTGAATGAAAACTATGCGCGAGAGGTGATGGAGTTGCACACGCTGGGTGTGGATGGAGGATACACGCAGAAAGATGTAACGGAGGCTGCGCGAGTGCTCACCGGATGGACTGTTTTTCCAATGCTAAAAAGTATGCAGATGGCCAATGTGATGGAAGAATTGGAAAAAAGGAGATCGGAAAAGTTGACCAGGCAAGGTTTTGTACACGATGGCGATTTTCTTTTCGCGGCTAACCGGCACGACTCCAATCCCAAGACTATATTGGGTGAGAATTTTTCATCTGGCGACTACCAGGAAGGCGTGAAGCTTTTGAAGTTATTGGCGCACCACCCATCAACAGCGAAATTTATTTCAGCAAAGCTTGCGATACATTTTGTGAGCGACAATCCGCCACAATTGTTGGTGGATAAAATGGCAAAGGCATTTCTGGAAAAGGATGGAAATATTTCAGATGTTCTTACCACCATGGTTTCAGCACCTGAGTTCTGGAGGGAAGAAAGTTTGCGTTCAAAAATCAAATCACCTTTCGAATACGCAATTGGTGCAGTCCGTTCATTGAATGGCAATATTCAAAATGCTATGCCTATGTATCAATGGATCACGCGCATGGGGCAAAAGTTATATTACTATCAGGCTCCTACAGGTTTTCCGGATCGGGGACAATATTGGATTAACACAGGTTCCCTTTTGAATAGAATGAATTTTGGATTGGCAATTTCGTCCGGAAGAGTAGGTGGAGTTGTTTTCGATCTTGCGGCTCTCAATGATCACCATGAGCCGGAAAGCGCTGTGGCAGCGCTTCCTGTGTATGCAAAGATTTTGCTCCCCGAAAGAAACCTTGAAACAACAATTAAAAGATTGACTCCGCTTATTACTGAACCGGATATCGGAAGGACGATAGACAGAGCGAGCAGTAAAAGAGATACCGCCAATAAAGCAATGGATGCTATGGAGCCAGGTGTCAAACAAAAAAGAGCAAAGCAAAAAGCGGCATTCGAAAACCACCAAATGCTAGCTCAGGTGGTAGGAATAATCATCGGCTCCCCGGAGTTTCAGAGGAGGTGATTTATAATTGCTTCAACGCCCGAAGCAAATCATTCAGCGATGTGTAAAAAGTTGAATCAAATTTCCACTGAAGTATGTTTCCGACTTTTAATTCTACCAAAGCTCCTTCCTCAGAAATAGAAAAACCCTCGCGCTCCAGTGCATTTTTTGTCCAGAGATACTCAGCGTTCTTACCAATCAGGTTGATTTTGATTTTTCTAAATGCGATGTGTTGAACTTTTCCTGTTTTCAAATCGAATCCTTTCAATTGAAAGACTTCATCGAATGATCCGTCAAGAACAAGATCTTCGGGAATTCCTGTTTTGATTTTTTTGTCGGGCATCGCAAGCCAGATTTCATCAGCCATCTGCAAGGCGAGATCAAGTTCATGGGTAGCAACCAGGATCGATTTATTTTTTTCGTGTGCAAGTTTCCGCATCAAGCTCATGATCTCCATTCGATTATTCAGATCAAGATGAGCGGTTGGTTCGTCTAAAAATAAAATAGGAGTTTCCTGTGCCAATGCCCGCGCAATTAAAACCATTTGTAGTTGTCCGTCACTCAATTCGTTAATGTTTCGATCAGCCAAATAATTTATGTGAGCAGCATTAAGTGAATCTTTAATAATTGTTTCGTCATCGGTCTTCAGGCTCAAATTCCAATTTGTGTAGGGATATCTTCCGTAAGTCACCAAATCAATTACGCGCATATTGGATGCATTAATCTTATCCGATAAAACCAGTGCAACGTCCTTTTCGTGAAGCTGCGTTGAACTTCCAGCAAGCGGCATTAGCAAACCAGACAGCGTTCTGATCAGTGATGACTTGCCAATACCATTTGGGCCCATAAAACACGTTAGTGAATTTTTCTTCAGCCCAATGCTCAGATTTTCAAAAAGAACATGCTGCCTTTTTTTACTTGCATATCCTACTGAAAGATTTTGCGTTGATATAATGGAATCGTCAGACAACTGAAGAAATTTTAATTCGTAGGCAAGCAAGTTTTGTTTTTTTTCTGGCTAACACAAACCTTTCTTGACAGAGAAATATTTTTTTTTAACTTGCCTTCGTCTTAATTAAAATCAATCAAACAAACCAAATGAAAAAACAACATCTTTTAATTGTCGTTGCGCTTTTGGTATCCTTTGTTTCTTTTTCTCAAAATAAGAAGGACAAAGAGAAGCCGGCCCCAGTTTCTATCAGTAAAGAAAATAAATCGCAAGCTTCCATTCCCGAGAAAATAACAACGGTGGAAGGCATCACTGAATATCGGCTTGCCAATGGATTGCGTGTGTTGCTTTTCCCTGATCAATCAAAGCAAACTATCACTGTGAACATTACTTACATGGTGGGCTCCAAGCATGAAAACTATGGCGAGACCGGTATGGCGCACTTGCTGGAACACCTTGTGTTTAAAGGCACTCCCAAGCACCAGGATATTCCAAAAGAACTGACTGCACATGGAGCGAGCCCGAACGGAACAACCTGGTTGGATCGCACAAATTATTTTGAAACATTCAATGCGACTGAAGAAAATTTAAAATGGGCGCTCGATCTTGAATCCGATCGCATGATCAATTCCTACATCGCGAAGAAGGATCTTGATAGCGAGATGACGGTGGTTCGAAATGAATTGGAAAGCAGAGAGAACAATCCATTCAATGTTTTGATGGAGCGTATTAATTCAACCGCCTATCTCTGGCACAACTATGGAAAATCAACAATAGGTTCTCGTTCTGATTTGGAAAATGTGCCGATCGAAAGATTACAGGCATTTTATCACAAATATTACCAGCCAGACAATGCGGTGCTTGCCGTTGCCGGAAAAATTGATGAACCAAAAACTTTGGCGATGATCAATCAATATTTCGGAACGATTCCAAAACCCAACCGCACCATTGACAAGACTTATACTGCAGATCCTGTTCAGGATGGAGAGCGTTTTGTGACTTTGAAAAGAGTAGGCGATGTGCAAGTGGCCATGTGCGCTTATCACGTGCCTGCCAGTTCTCACAAGGACTATGCGGCTGTTCAGGTGCTTTCTACTATTTTAGGAACCGAGCCCTCGGGCAGATTGTACAAGGCACTGAACGAAACAAAAAAAGTCAGTTCTTCGGGAGCGTTTGCCATGCCTGCCAAGGAGCCAACACTGTTGTACGCATTCGCGGAAGTGTTGAAAGAAAAATCCTTGGACGATGCAAAGGCAACCATGATCAAAACACTGGATGAATTTGCGGCAACACCACCTACCAAAGAAGAAGTGGACCGTGCAAAAAATGAAATCATCAAGCAAATTGAATTGTCCTTCAATTCTTCACAAAACGTCACATTACAGTTTAGTAATTACATTGCGGTGGGTGACTGGCGTCTGCTATTTCTCATGAGAGACCGCATTAAAGCGGTGACACCAGAGGACGTTTTGCGTGTGGCGAAGGAATATCTGAAACCTGATAATCGTACAACGGGAGTATTCATTCCAACGGAAAAACCAGAGCGCTCTCAAATTCCAGCTACGCCAGATGTGGATGAGATGGTGAAAGATTACAAAGGCAATGCAACCGTTGCCCAAGGTGAAGCATTTGATCCATCTCCAGCAAACATTGAGTCAAGAACTACACGGGGAGAATTATCAAACGGAATGAAGTTCGCTTTGCTCTCAAAGAAAACACGTGGTGAATCAGTTGAAGCAAGAATGACAATACGCATTGGCGATGAAAAATCACTTCAAGGAAAAAGTATTGCAGCTGATTTTGCTGCCATTTTGTTAATGCGTGGCACAACAAAACATACACGTCAGCAATTGAAGGATGAGTTTGATAGATTAAAAGCAAATGTGTTTATCGGAGGAAGTGCGCCAAATGTCTCTGTTAACATATCTACCACAAAACCAAATCTGGTAGAAGCTCTTAAGCTTGTAGCGGAAGTTTTGAAAGAACCGAATTTTCCGCAGGACGAATTTGATAAATTAGTAAACGAGCAATTGGCTGATGTTGAATCGCAACGCAGCGAACCGCAGGCAATTGCCTTTACCCGAATTCAGCGTTACATTAATCCGTATCCAAAAACAGATCCACGCTACACCACCGATCCGGATGAAGATGTTGCAGAAATAAAAGGTGTGAAACTGGATGACGTAAAGAAATTCTATAAGGATTTTTATGGGGCTTCAAGTGCTACGTTGTCTATTGTTGGCGATTTTGATCAAAATGAAATAAAACCACTTATTACAGAGCTTTTCAGTAATTGGAAAAATCCAATTCCATTTGTTAGGCTGGAAAACAAAGCTGCTCAGGTTAAAACCATAAACGAATCGTTTGAGGCTCCGGATAAAGCCAATGCATTTTTTGTTGCTTCCTATAATTTTGATTTCCGTGATGACAATCCTGATTATCCTGCCATGGTGATGGGCAATTTTATGCTCGGTGGTGGATTTTTGAATTCAAGATTGGCAGTTCGTATTCGTCAGAAAGAGGGATTGAGTTATGGGGTAGGGTCACAATTCAGTGCCGGTTCACTCGATCCTGTTGGAACATTTACTGCATTTGCTATTTATGCTCCTCAAAATGTGGAGAAGCTGGAGGCTGCTTTTAAAGAGGAGATAACCAAGGTGGTGACAGATGGATTTACTGCCGAGGAACTTGCTGCCGCCAAATCGGGCTGGTCTCAGCAGCGCACTGTGCAGCGAGCGCAGGACGCAGGCCTTTCGAATACATTGAACAACTATCTTTTTATAAAGCGGAATCTTTCCTGGGACGAAACCTATGAAAAGAAAGTGATGGATCTTACGGTGGATCAGGTGAATGCAGCTATGAAGAAATACCTTAAATTGGAGTCCATAAATATTGTAAAGGCGGGAGATTTTGCGAAAGCGAAAACAAATCCTGCCCCGGAAAAGAAATAATTGGATTATAACTAGTAGTGCCTCAGGCTCTCTTGGGTCTGGGGCATTTCTTTTTACGAAGGTTGTAAATCCAAAAAATCCTGCCCATCTTTGCAGCCCTTTAAAAATTTGAATAGACTGAACGACATACAGATATGAAACGTACATTCCAGCCTTCGAAAAGAAAAAGAAAGAACAAGCATGGTTTCCGTGAGCGCATGGCCACAGCCAACGGACGCAGGGTTTTGGCGAGCCGAAGAAAGAAAGGCCGCAAGAAACTGACCGTATCGGACGAAGGCACTTCAAAGACCAAGTAAAATCTTCCTAATTTTCCATTGGTTGGGAGATTTTTAGTTAAAATCCCGATTGTCAATGGGAAAATTTTCATTTTCAAAAGGAGAACGGCTTCACAGCCGGAAAAACATTCAGGAACTCTTCGACAAGGGTTCCTCTTTTTATTTGCACCCATTCAAAGTTCTTTTTAGGAAAAAAAAAGAATTAATACTGCCTTCAAATCAGGTCTTGATTTCTGTGTCATCAAAAAATTTTGGACGGGCAGTTGACCGAAATAAAATAAAACGGAGGGTCCGGGAGGGTTATCGGCTGAACAAAGAGATCTTGAAAGCGGAAAAATTGCAGATTGCCTATATTTACATAGCAAAGGAAATTTTGCCTTCGCAGATCATTCATCAAAAAATAAGGGAGTCGCTGGTGACGTTGAATAATCGAAATGAAAAATAAGATCACAAAACCTTTAGTGTTGTTGGTAGCCTTTGGGCTGATTGCATTTACCTTGCCCGGAGATAAATACTTTGAGGTTACGAAAAGCCTGGACATCTTCGCTTCGGTAGTCAAGGAAGTAAATGCCAACTATGTTGATGAGGTGGATGTGAAAAAACTGATCGACATGGGGATTGGCGGTATGTTGCAACAATTGGATCCTTACACGGATTATATTCCCGAAGAGCAATCCGAGGCATTCAGTATTCAGACTACGGGCGAATATGCAGGAGTAGGAGCGCTTATTCGCGTGGTGAAAAACAAAACAATCATCGCGCATCCATATTTGGGTTTTCCTGCCTACCGCGCAGGTATCCGAGTTGGTGACGAATTGATTTCGATTAATGGTAAAAATGTTCAAGGCAAAGCTACTGATGAAGCGAGTGCTATGCTTAAAGGATCTCCTCAAACCGAGGTGGAGGTTGAAATAAAACACTATGGTGAGCAATCCACTTTCAAAGCCAAACTTATTCGCGAAAGAATTAAGATTCAAAACGTGACGTACAGCGGATTGGTGAGTCCAACAATCGGATATATAAAATTAGATGAATTTACCCCTGGCACTTCGCGCGAAGTAGTTGCAGCATTAACAAAATTGAAATCACAGGGAGCAAATAAAATCATTCTGGATTTGCGTGACAACCTTGGAGGATCTTTATATGAAGCGGTAAATGTTTCAAATGTTTTTATTCCCAAGGATAGGGAAGTTGTTTCTACAAAAGGGAAATCGCAAGAATCAAACAAAATGTACAATACGCTTTATGCGCCAACTGATTTGCAGATTCCGTTAGTGGTTTTGACTGGTGGAAGCACTGCATCCGCAGCCGAAATTGTTTCCGGCACTTTGCAAGACTATGATCGGGCCTTGTTGATCGGTCAGCGCACGTTTGGAAAAGGACTCGTTCAAACAACACGACAACTTGCTTATGGCGCCCAGCTTAAAGTGACTACAGCTAAGTATTATATTCCTAGTGGTCGCTGCATTCAAGCACTTGATTATTCAAATCGCCAAAGCGATGGTAGCGTAAGAAAATTTGCGGATTCTTTGAAACGTGAATTTAAAACGAAAGCCGGAAGGAAAGTATATGATGGTGCTGGGTTGGAACCAGACGTTGTTTTACCTGTAACCGAAATTGCTTCTCTGGTGCAAGAGCTGACGGCCGAGGGTTTGATTTTTGAATTTGCCAACAAATATTGCAGCGAGCATAAGACAGCGCCTGTTTCATTAACTGATTTTCAACTTACAGATGCAGAGTATGAAAAATTTGTGGAGTGGGTAAAGAATCAAAACCTCGATTACAAATTTGAAGTCGTTTCAAAAGTCGAATCGCTGATAGCTTCCTCAAAAGAAGAAAACAATTACGAGCAGCTTCAGCCAGCGCTTGCAGAACTTAAGGCAAAAGTTGATCAGCTTTTTGTTTACCAATTGCATCGTTTTAAACCTGATATAAAACTGGTTGTGGAAGAGGAAATTGGTTTCCATTATAAATTATTGGAAGGACAAACCGAAATCAGCATCCACAGTGATCCGGAAATCCTGGAGGCGAAGAAGCTCCTAGGTGATGAAGCGAAATTCAAAAAACTTCTTTCAACAAACTGATGTCACTGCTACTCAGTCTTGAGACGACAACGCATTCTTTTTCTTGTGCACTTCATAACCATGATCGATTAGTCGCTTCTGTAGAAGTTACGGAAACACAATCTACAGCCTCGAAGCTTGCTCCGGCTATTGAAAGCTTGTTTCAGGAAAACGGATTGAGAAAAGATCAATTATCAGCAGTTGTAGTTTCCTCAGGCCCCGGATCTTATACGGGCCTGCGCATTGGCACTGCTACCGCGAAAGGAATTTGCTACGCCTTAAACATTCCTTTTATTTCACTCAATTCGCTTTTGTTAATGGCACAGGAGGTGATTGACCTCGAATTGAAAGTTGAAACGAATGCTTTACTCTGCCCAATGTTGGATGCGAGAAGGATGGAAGTTTATTGCATGCTTTTGAATCCTGACCTTGGGGTATTCAAAGAGACAGAAGCCAAGGTCTTGGATGAGAATTCTTTTGCAGATTTATTGGAGAACAGGGATATCTTTTTTTTTGGTGATGGGTCTGAGAAATTTAAAACTATAGTCAAAAATTCAAATGCAAAATTTATCGAAGGAGTCAAACCTTCAGCTTCTGTTTTAGGCCGATTGGGTTATCAGAAATTTTTATCGAAGCAGTTTGAAAACCTGGCATTTTACGAACCTTTTTATCTTAAAGATTTTATAATCAAAAAACCAAATTTGGTTTCTTAGTGTTTACAACTAACGATGGCTGAAGAAATTATAAATCGGGTAAAGGCAAGCAATCTTGTTGTTTTGGATTTGGAAGAATTATATCCATCGGGTGAGCGTGTTCTTTTTGATCTGAAGCCCTTATTGTTTCAAGAGTTGGTATTAAAAGAGAAAGATTTTCGTGAATTCGTACGCACAAACGATTGGTCTCAATACCAGAGTAAGCATGTTGCCATAACTTGTTCTTTGGATGCCATTATTCCGATATGGGCATACATGTTGGTTTCTATTTCGTTGCAGCCTTATGCGGCATCAATTTTATTTGGCAGCCTGGTAGATTTAGAAAATTTTCTTTTCGAAAAATCAATTAGTAAAATTGAAATTGAAAAATTCAGGAATGCAAAAGTAGTTGTAAAGGGATGTACCAAAATTGCTGTACCGCTAAACGCGTATGTTCGCATTGCAGAATTACTTCGTACAGTGGCCTCAGGTATAATGTTCGGTGAACCTTGTAGCACGGTTCCTTTGTTTAAAATCAAATAGAATTTTTTTTAATTTTTTTTGATTCTAACATACTGAGGATCAAAGAAGGTTACTGTACCCAAAAAATATTTTCAAATCAGCTATTGACAGATTGATGCAGTGTATTACCTTTGCGCTCCCGTTTAGGAAAAGGGCAGAGGGTTTTGATGGAGAGA
>CAZECP010000016.1:0-62231 GCA_964510765.1 uncultured Ohtaekwangia sp.
AGTCGGATGCCTCAAAAATTGAGAACGTTGTCCTTCCACTCTATGGCTACGGGCTATGGAATAATATCTGGGGTTTCGTTGCTTTGAAATCAGATTTCAATACAATTCAAGGAGCTAAGTTTGATCATGCAGGTGAGACTCCAGGTCTCGGAGCGCGCATCACTACCGAAGAGATTCAAAGCCGCTTCAAGGATAAGACCATTTTTGAAGCAGGTAATCTTGTTTCGGTGGCTCTCCAAAAAGGCGAAGGTCATGATTACAGCGCTGAACCACACAAAGTAGATGGCATGTCAGGAGCAACACTTACAGGCAAAGGTGTGAACAACATGCTTAAAGATTATTTCGGATGCTATTTGAATTACCTTAAAAAGAATCAACCGCAACCTCAACAATAAAAATTATGAGTGAAGTAGCAGAAGCAGTCGTAGTTGAGAAAAAATCGGAACCACTTTTCTCAAAGAAAAACAAGAAGCTGATTACCAATCCGCTTGACCTGGATAATCCTGTGACCGTGCAAGTCCTAGGAATTTGTTCATCGCTCGCGGTGACTACTCAGATGCTGCCTGCATTGTACATGTCCATCGGTTTGACCGTTGTAACGGCCTTTTCAAATCTTGCCATCTCCATAATGAGAGACAGCATTCCATCGCGTATCCGGATTATTGTACAATTGGCTGTTGTGTCGCTTTGGGTGATCATGGTGGATCAGCTTTTCAAGGCTTACGCTTTTGAAATATCAAAAAAACTCTCTGTTTTCACCGGATTGATTATCACCAATTGCATCGTGATGGGACGCCTCGAAGCCTTTGCCATGGGTAATAAACCCTGGCCCTCATTTCTTGACGGAATCGGAAACGGACTTGGTTATAGCATGATGCTGATGATTCTTGGTTTCGTGCGTGAATTATTTGGAGCCGGTTCAATCTTCGGCTTCAAAGTTTTCGAAGCTATGAACCTGAAGTACCAGGGTAACGGCATGATGCTTCTTCCTGCAGGAGCCTGTATTCTTGTGGGAATTATCATCTGGGTACAACGATCCTTGAACGGTTATCGCGAATCACATTAACATAGAACGACCATGCAAAACCTATTAAACATTGGTATTCGCTCGATCTTTATCGACAACATGATCTTCGCCTACTTTTTAGGGATGTGCTCCTTTCTCGCTATCTCGAAAAAAGTGAAAACAGCATTTGGTCTTGGTATTGCGGTGATCTTCGTAATTGGTATCACCGTGCCTATAAACTGGCTGATTCAAAACTATGTTTTGAACGAAGGCTCGCTTGCCTGGCTGGGTGATGATTTCAAAAACATTGACCTCAACTTCCTTCAATTTATTGTGTTCATCTCCGTAATTGCTGCGATGACACAATTAACCGAAATGGCTGTGGAGAAATTTTCACCAGCACTTTACGGCACCCTGGGTATTTTCCTTCCTTTGATTGCGGTGAACTGCTCGGTGCTAGGAGCTGCGCTATTCATGGTAGGTCGCCCTTACAACCTGGCAGAAGCAACAGTGTTTGGACTTGGTTCTGGTGTTGGTTGGATGCTGGCCATCGTGGCACTTGCAGGCGTTCGTGAAAAAATGAAATACAGCAATGTACCTGGCCCATTGAAAGGATTAGGGATTACTTTTATCCTTGTAGGACTGATGTCATTAGGATTTCTGAGTTTCCTTGGATTTTCGTTATAAAGCAAAGAAATAAAACTGAATCAATAAGAAAAGGCTCCGACATGGAGCCTTTCTTATTTTATCTTCTCTTCCCAATGGTACTAATGACCTGCTGAAACTGCCTCGTCCGAAGGCTCGGTAGGATTGATCAGTCTCCCTTCAATCAATCTGAATTGATCTGTCAAAATGAAATTGATCAGGTCGAGGTCTTTTAGACTTGAATGCTTGAAGAATGACTTATCACTGTTAAGAAACACCTTGGTAATTTTGCCACTTTCAAATTCAGGTTGAGGCGCTTGTGCTTTTCCCGCAGGAAAATCGCGGTGAATTTTCGCGAAATATTCCAGGTTCTCAACCACTACTCGATACTGATCATCGGCAAATTCAACTTTGATTTTTCCTTTCCAGCGACCGTACGAAACTTTATTGGATGTTTTGATAAAAGGAATGCCAATTCTTTTATAATCAATTTTCATATTCCTGATGGATGCAAAAATATTTCCAGTCTCATCCAACTTCACATCATGAAGAGCAGGATTTTTTTTCAAATGAGTGATCATTCGCTCGCGAAGACCTTGGGAAGAGTAACCGGGCTGATCAAACTGCTTCAACCAAAAGACGCCCTTAGGATCGGCATGAAATGAACTGTAAACCGGAAGGTGGTATTGACCATTTACTTGCAACCAGAGGCCAATAAACAAAAAATACAATAAGACGAATTTTGTTTTCATCTAATTAAAATTTGCTTGCCGGGGCTATTTGGGTTTCGCAGTTAAGTACTTTCCTAACTACCGGATGTAAGGTATGGAGAAGTTTTAGATTCGATTTTGAGAGGTTACTCGAATGAAGAGGCTCAATACGAGGCACTCACGTTCTAAAAATTATAAAATTTGAAAAATTACGGCTGCTCACGAAATGACATCACGGATTGCCTGGTATCATTGAGGGCTTTTGCAGTTCATTTTTGAATTGAGGATTGATAAAATGCGGGGCACAAGTTTTTTTATAGAATAATTCAATAAAAACATCCAAACAAATTAGAAACGTTTTAATGGCTAGCTCATTGAAGGCGAAAAGTGTGTGCTTTTAAAAAAAAACTCATCGGAGCCTCCTTTTTCAAAAACTTAACCAAATCATCCAATCACTTTAATCCATACCGATCAATCAAAAATACCAACGCTGCCATGGCGGCAGAGCCTAGTTCGAGCTCGCGCTTGTTTACTTTGTCGATGGTATCTTCGGGCGTATGGTGAATATCGAAGTAGCGTTGTGAATCTGGAAGATATCCAATAGTCAACGTTCCTTGAGAAGCAAGCGGACCAATATCAGCGCCACCTCCCTCCGATTCGAAATCAGAAAGGCCATAAGGCTCAAACAAATTTTTCCAATCGCGGATTTTTGTTTTTACATCGGTATTGCCACTCATGCTGAATCCACGGGGCGTGAAGCCACCTGCATCGGACTCAATTGCAGCAATATGCTTTTCATTCTTATTTTTTGCAATCTCAGCATACTTCAGTCCTCCTCGCAAGCCGTTCTCTTCATTCATGAACATCACTGCACGGATGGTCCTTTTTGGTTTAATGCCAAGAGCTTTGAACAAACGTAACACTTCGATTGACTGCACGCATCCCGTTCCATCATCATGCGCTCCTTGCGCGAGATCCCATGAATCCAAATGACCGCCAATGTCAATGATTTCATCCCGGTACTCGCTTCCATTAATCTGGCCAATCACGTTAAAAGAAGGAGCATCATCAAGTATCTCCGAATGAGTTTCAATGTACAAGTGTAAATCCTTTTCCTCTTTCACCAAACGTGAAAGCAGATCAGCATGCTTAGTGCTTACAGCGATCGCTGGGATTTTATTTACATTGTTGTCATAGCGCAGTGCGCCTGTGTGCGGATAGTCTTCCTGGTTCAAACCCATCGAGCGAACAATCACGGCAAGCGCCCCTAGTTTCGATGCTTCCACCGCGCCACTTCCGCGCTGATCTACAGCACCACCATACGCCATGAAGGTTTTTATTTTTGTCGGATCCATCGCGCGATTGAAGAATACAATTTTGCCTTGCACATTCTTCATTCCCAATGCCTTCAGCTCATCAAAACTTTTAACTTCAATCACTGAGGCAGAAACACCCGAGGGGCCAGTGCCGACTGAGCCTCCCAGAGAGCACACACTGAGATCAACGGTTCCCATTTTTTTTGAATTGATCACACGCGCTACTTCTTTCACACCGCGCACCCAATGGGGCACCATTACCGGTTGCAACCAAACCGAGTCAAATCCATAATCCTCCATCACGTGGCGGCTCCACTCTACTGCCGCTGCGGCCCCGGGCGACCCCGATAATCGTGCACCAATCTTCGTACATAGCTCATGAAGCATCGGATATGATTTTCCATTCTTAAGTTCTTCGTCAAAAATTTCTTTGATCGAGCTGGCATCCTGTGCTGACTGAGCAAACAATCCGAAAGAATAGAAAGAAAGGACAAGCAAAAAAAATCTTTTCATGATAACAATTTAAGAAGTGTGATTTACGAACTTCGAGGTACGATTGACGATTAAACTATTCCATCTCAATATGGAGATTACTTTTCAAAAAGTAAAAATCATTTTGATACAAAAATTTCTTCCCATGCTATAAATCCCATATCTACCGCTGGGCGAAGCTGAATAATATTCAAAATACTTTAAGCGGCTGAGGTTGGATTGATAAGCAATGTCAAACAAATTGTTAACCTGAAATTGAAGCTGCCAAGTTGCCCGTTTATTAAATGGCGTGTCAAACCCAAGGCTCGCGTTTACCAGTGAGTAGCCTGGTGTGCGCGTTTCCGTGTTGAACAAAGCGAGATAACGATTCTGTGTAGCCGTGTAGTCTAACTCAAGCGAACTGTGCATGGACGAAAATCCGGCAAACTTCAAAGGTCTTTCATAATTAATGGCACTCAAAACATGAGCTGGCGGAATGAACGGTAGGTACTCACCCATCACACCGGTGTTTTCAAATTCTTTTTTGCGATTGATTCCATAACACAAGGCCAACTGATTGCTCCACGAAAATCCGCGTATCGATTCAGGATGCAAATCAAACGTTGCCTCCAATCCATATAATTGCGCAGAAGACTGCTGGTATTGAAAAGTGCGATTGCCTTGCGCATCTTCAATCGGATTGCCAGAGGCATCTGTTACCTGGTTCAGGTAAATATAATTTTGAATATTCTTATTGAACAAACTCAGCGAAGCAGAATACGAGTCGTTGCTCGCAAACGCACCAAAGTCTTCCTGCCAACTGAATTCAGAATCAAAGTTCTTGTTGCCGATATAAATGATATGTGCACCTGCATCTAAACCGTTCGCAGCCATTTCTGAAATACTTGGCGCGCGATAGCCGCGCGAGAAATTGAATTTCAAACTCCACACAGAATTTAATTGATAAGTAAATCCTGCACTCAGGGAAACACCAGCGAAAGACTGAGAAGTTGCGGAAAATTGCTTGGTTGCTCCAATGGTGTCGGGAGAAATCACTTCTCGGTCAAAACCATTCGCATCCGTGCGCGAATAAAAATCTCTTGTTTGAATGAGGCGAGTGTCAAGTCTTGTACCGCCAACTACCGTCCATTTTTCTTTTTTCCATTTTGCCAGAGCAAACATTCCAAAGTCGGTAAGGTCATAATTGGGAACTGGAAAGTTCGTGGCATCTTTGATCTTGTTGTTTTGAAACATTCCATTGATGCCAACTGAAGTTTCAATTCCTGAAAACTCCGGTGCATTGTAGCGGATATTGTAATTGATTGTATTCAACTGCAAATAAGTTCCCGCCTGATCAGGAAAAGCCGGATGATTGAACTCGCGCCTGATGTTCTGAGAAAATGCCAGCATCGCATTGATGTCTCCTTTGCCAGCATGATAGTGACTGTTCACATACGCCCGATAATGTTGGATACGCTGGTGCAGCGGACTTAGCGAATAGGAATTCAATTCAGACGATGAAACAACCGGCCGCGTGTTGATGTCGTCCAGGTCACCTTCATAAATTTGTTTGGTGAATTGCCTTGTCAATGAATCCCGGCTTCCGTCAGGAATGCCCTGTAGATTGTCATACAAAGTCAAATTGAAATTTGTGTGGCCATGTTCACCCTTCACACCAAAAAGGGCGGAAAGATTTTTCTCTTGAAAGCCGGTATTATAAACCTGTCCATCAACAGAATTGGCATAATTCTTTGCAAGGCGATACGAACCCCGGATCATCCAAAGCCAGCGCTCACATCCTTGCGAAACCCGGAAGCCATTTCCGATCAAACCGTTGTTACTCTGATATTCTGAAATGATTCTTCCATGAATTTTCTTGTCAGTATCTTTGGGAATGAACGGAAGAAAGCTGACAACACCAGCCAGTGCGTCAGAACCATACACCAAACTTGCCGGTCCTTTAATTACTTCCGCTCGCTCCATACTATAATTATCAACTTCAAGCCCATGCTCGCCACCCCACTGTTGGCCTTCTTGTCTCACGCCATCATATAAAGTGAGCACGCGATTGAATCCCATTCCACGGATGAAAGGTTTTGAAATATTAGGGCCCGTCTTCAACGTGGCAAGCCCTGGAGTATTTTTTGAAATAGCGTCCATCACGTTGTTCTCAGTGGAGCGCTCGATCATTTTGGTGCTGACCGTACTAACCGAAATCGGGTTCTCCTTAATTAACGATGCGCGCGATACTGCAGTCACCGCCACTTCCTGCAAAACTTCTTCGGTAGGTTTTAAAAAAATTTCGAGGTCGCGGTTGTCCCCCATTACCTTGATTGTGTCCGTCCGAAATCCGACAAAAGAAATAATCAAACGATCACCTGCGCTTGCTTCAATCTGAAATTTTCCAGAAGCATCCGTCACGCTTCCCTTTTCAGAATTGACGACCAACACGTTTGCACCCGTCAAAGGCCGTTCCGTATCTGCCTCACGTACTATTCCGCGAACCAAGGCTTTCTGTGCCCGCAGGTCATTACCAAAGAAAAGTAAAGCAAATATTAAAATTATATTTTTATTCATCTAATATATTTTTTAGATTAATCTAAAATTCAAAACTACAGGAAAGCCACCAAAATGACAAGCGTAAGCAAGGCTGAATTCTATAAAGGATTAAAATCTAAGAGAAGGAAGAGGAAACCGCCCTGCAATTAGGCCATTGGCGGAGCTCGGCCTCTGAAATAAGTAACCGAAAACGGGTGAAGGCAAAAATCCGAAACCGAATAATGGTTTTTATTTTCAAAAACGATAAATACAATTATCGGAGCATGGTCAAAAGCATGGTTGAAAAAATCAATCGCGCAAAGCTTACAGTGCTCATCATGTTTATTGAATTCTGGAGAAGAATTCGGATTTTCGAAAGCACTCTTTACCTCATGAACATTATGATTCCGGTGGAAAAAATTAACCGCAAGCTGTGTAAACAGCAAACTACTGATTAAAAATAAGGAAGAGATTATATGGAAAACAGATTTTCTCACCACTTCAAAATTACGAGCGATCCAGTTCGAATCCAAACCGTTTATCATTTGACAAAAACTTGAAATTCAAAAATGAGCTAACTTGCGTTAGCATCAATAAGACTATTTATCATTTAACGTCATCATTCGATTATGGCCTACCTGTTTGACTCATTCGATGGTTGGAAAAAATATTGCGGAGAAAAAAAATTCTCTCTTGCGCAAACTGTGTTGGAATATGAATTCGAGCAGAAAGGGCGGAGTGAGAAAGAAGTGAATGATGGATTGATGCGCGCCTGGACAGTGATGAAAGAAGCCGTTAAAAGTGGACTGGAAGAAGACATGACTTCACGCTCAGGCATGATCAACAACGGAGCAAAAAAAGTCTTCACTTACCCAACGCCAGTTTTATCACCCGAATTTCAAAAATTAATTTCGCGAGCGCTTGCTGCCAAGGAAGTAAACTCCTGCATGGGCCGAGTTGTCGCTGCACCCACTGCTGGAGCAAGTGGCATCATGCCGGGAGTTCTTTACACGTTGCAAGAAATTCATAAAGTTGATGATCAAAAAATTATTGAAGCGATGATGGTAGCTGCCGGCATCGCCATCATTATTGAGCAAAAAGCTTCTATTGCAGGAGCGGTAGGCGGATGCCAGGCAGAGACTGGAACCGCGGCTGCGATGGGAGCAGGTGCGATTGTGTATGTGCTGGGAGGAAATATCGATCAAGTGTTCAATGCTGTTGCCATTACCATTCAATGCATGCTGGGGCTTGTGTGTGACCCTGTTGCAGGATTGGTGGAAGTGCCATGCGTTGTGCGAAATGCAAGTGCCGCTGCGATCGCCAATTCATCTGCCCAGATTGCCTTGGCAAATGTTAGCAGTGTCATTCCGGTTGATGAAGTAATCGAAGCCATGGGAGAAATTGGCGCCAGTATGGAGACGCGATATAAGGAAACTGCCCTCGGTGGATTGGCCGCCACGAAAACCGGACAAGCCATTTCCAAAAAAGTTTTGATCAGAGACATTGAAGTCTTGCCGGATGAAAGCAATTAAAATCCAGATAAGCCGATCGGTTATGTTGGTCACGGACATCAAAACTATCTGTCCGGGCGATGTAGTGGCTTGGAATTGCGTTCCGTTTGGAAGGAAATCAGATCACTTAATAAAATCCGGCAGCACTTTGTGCCCAACAAAGTAAATAATACTCGTAAAGACCGATGCCCAAGCTGCCGCACTGATCAACATATAGAGTAAAATCTTTTCTTTTGGCTTGCCCAGGCTCACTGCGAGGATCGTTCCGCCAATGGGTGTAAGAAATAGTGGCGTTAAAAATGCAATTCCACCCAGACCATATTTTCGAATAATGGCGGCTGTCCTTCCAATGGGTTTCTTTTCAATCGGTTCCTGCTTTTTAAATAGCCGATGAATGATACGCGTGCGCAACCAATCGCCAAAAAAAGTGAAAGCCGTCACACTGATCATCATGCCAAGGACTGTGGCGCAATAAGTTGTGATGAAATGAAGTTTCAAAGCATATCCTTCAATTGGCCCAAGAATAAATTTGAGCGCACTAGATAAGACAACGGGAACGGCCTTCAAAATTTCTTCGAGCATACCTACTATAGCTTTTCACCAAAACTTAAATCACCCGCATCACCCAGGCCTGGCACGATATAAAAATCTTTGTTCAACTTCTCATCGATATCCATAATCCACAAGGAAGCCGAAGTAGTAACCGATTTCTTCACCATCTCAATGCCTTCAGGCGCCCCCACCATACACGCAATGTAAACGTGCGATGGTGTGCCGTGTTTTAACAACGCGCTCCATGACCGCACGATTGAATTCCCAGTTGCCAACATGGGGTCAACCAAAATAACTTCACGATCTTGAAGCGAAGGAGCAGCGAGATAATCCAGGTTAACCGAAATTTCCTGTTCGCCTTCTTTTCGATAGGCACCAATAAAGCCGCAATCGGCACTATCAAAAAAATTAACGAAGCCCTGAAAATATGGGAGCCCTGCTCTCAACACCGTGATGACAACGGGAAGTTTTGCGGTCGCAGTTCGCCTTGGTGCCAAAGGTGTTTGAATTTCAGCAGATGTGTAAGTAAACACTTTTGAAATTTCATAGGCCATGATCTCGCCCAGGCGCTCCATGTTCTTGCGAAAGCGAAGCCGGTCGTTTTGGGTTTTTATGTTTCGCAACTCGGCCAAAAAGTGATTGGCTATCGAATTCTGTTTGAGAACATGAAATACTTCCATAGAAAACTTTTATCTGATGAAAATTTAAGATAAAGTTGCAATACTAATTGACGTCATGGCGAAAAAATTATTGCAAGGTTTAGATTACGAATTATTAAAGGATTTGTTTGCAGTGCATTCGCCTTCCGGGCATGAAGCTTCCATGAAGGAATTTCTTCTGAACTATATCAAAAAAGAAAAAAAGAAATGGGCAGCTAAACCGGAGATTTTTGAAGGAGAAGAATTTCAGGATTGTCTTATTTTAAAATTCGGGAAGCCGCGTACTGCCATCTTTGCCCACATGGATGTTATTGGATTTACGGTGCGCTACTTCAATCAGCTTGTGGCAATTGGAAGTCCTGATGCGGAGGCCGGAGCAAAGTTGGTAGGCCATGACGATCAGGGAGAAATTGAATGTGAGTTGGAATACGATCACGAGAACCATGCGTTTTACAAATTTGGAAGACCTATATATCGGGGAACATCGCTGATCTACAAACCTAACTTTCGCGAAACACAGGACTTCATTCAATCCCCTTATCTCGACAATCGCCTGGGAATATTCAATGCATTAAGAGTTGCTGAAACTTTAAAGGATGGCGTGATTATTTTCAGTTGCTGGGAGGAACATGGAGGAGGCTCCGTTTCCTACCTTGCCGATTTCATTTATAAAAAATGGAAAGTGAGGCAAGCACTAATCTCTGATATTACCTGGGTAACGGATGGAGTAGATCATGGTAAAGGAGTAGCCATTTCGTTGCGAGACAAAAACATTCCACGAAAAAGTTTCATTCAGAAAATCATTTCAATCGCGGAGAAAAATAAAATTCAATTTCAACTGGAAGTAGAAGGCAGCGGCAGCAGCGATGGTGGCGAACTTCAGCGCGGCCATCTTCCGTTTGATTGGTGCTTCATTGGTGCACCGGAGGAAGGCCCCCATACGCCTCACGAAAAAGTTCATAAAAAAGATATCGAAGATATGATCGCACTCTACAAGGTGTTAATGAAAGAACTTTAGAAAAAAAATCAAAATATGAAACCATCACGAAGAGATTTCTTGAAAACTTCAGCACTGGCCGGAGCTGCATTCTCAATCCTTCCTTCTTCCGCTTTGCTTGCAAAAGATGAAGGCAAAATCAAACTTGGCTTTATTGGCGTTGGTGCCCGTGGGCAAGGCCATCTTGAACTTGCGCTTGACCGCGATGATGTAGAAGTAGTTGCCATCTGCGACATTCAACAGCGGATGATCGACATGAGTCTTGGGGTTGTCGCAAACTCAGGCAAACCAAAGCCTCAAGTAATTTTGGAAGGACCCACTGGCTACAAAAAACTTCTCGACAATAAAAATATTGATGCAGTGATCATCGCCACTCCGTGGGAACTTCATTACAGAATGTGCATGGACGCGATGAATGCAAAGAAATATGTTGGCTGCGAAGTGATTGTTGGAATGACAGTTGAGGAATGTTGGGATTTGGTGAAGACTTCCGAGAAAACAGGAATGCCACTGATGATGCTGGAGAACGTTTGCTACAGGCGCGATGTAATGGCCGTAATGAACATGGTTCGTCAAAATATTTTTGGCGAACTGATTCATTTGCAGGGCGGATATCAACATGATTTACGCGAAGTGAAGTTCAACGATGGCAAACATATTTACGGTCATGGTGCAGAGTTCAACGAAAAAGGATTTTCAGAAGCACAGTGGCGCACGCAGCATTCGGTTACCCGCAATGGAGATCTCTATCCTACGCATGGTATTGGTCCGATTGCGATGATGACAAACATCAACAGGGGAAATCGTTTTACACGATTGGTTTCGTACTCAACAAAAGCAAGGGGACTTCATGAGCACATTGTAAAAGTTGGCGGAGAAAATCATCCAAATGCTAAAATCAATTTCAAACTCGGTGATGTTGTAACAACCATGATCAGCACCGCGAATGAAGAAACCATTTTACTGCAACACGATACTAACCTACCTCGCCCCTACTCGCTTGGTTTCCGCGTGCAAGGAACCAAAGGAATCTGGATGGACGTAAACAAATCCATTTACATTGAAGGACAAAGCACAAAGGCTCACCAGTGGGAAGATGCCAAAGCGTGGCTGGAAAAATACGATCACCCGCTTTGGAAAAAGTATGGCAACGATGCAGCCGGTGCCGGACATGGTGGAATGGATTGGTTTGTGATGAACGCTTTCATCGAATCAGTGAAGAGAAAGGCAACACCACCGCAAGACGTCTATGATGCTGTAACATGGAGCGTGATCACGCCACTTTCTGAAAAATCGATTGCTCAAAACGGAGCCAGCGTGGATTTTCCTGACTTCACCAACGGCCAATGGAAGACAAGGAAAAATACTTTTGCATTGGATGATACCTATTGATCGCCAATAATATCCATGATAAAGTACCTCTTCTGAACAAGAGGCATTTTTTTTTATTCGTGGCTGACATTTATTTTTGAGCCACACAAACAACTTAAATGAAAATCAAAGACCTTTCTTTCAAAAAATTTATTCCTTCAGATAAAATTCAAAACCGCGTTCAGGTATTAGCTCAGGAAATCAATACCAACTATAAGGGCAAAACTCCTTTGTTAATGCCCATTCTAAATGGTTCGTTTATTTTTGCAGCCGACCTGGCGAAGTCAATCACAATTCCATGTAAAGTTTCATTTGTAAAAGTCGCTTCCTATTCAGGCACTGCAAGCACCGGACAACTAAAGACGCTGATCGGCCACGAAGAAAGTTTTTTCAACCAGGATATAATCATTGTTGAAGACATTGTTGACACAGGGCTTACCCTCTCCAAAATTACAGAGGAGCTAAAAGGTCTTGGCTCAAAATCCGTTGAAACCATTGCGTTACTCCGCAAGAAACCCGCTCGTGAAAAAAACATTGAAGTAAAATATGTGGGCTTTGATCTTGAAGAAGAATTTGTAGTGGGCTACGGACTCGACTACGATGGACTTGGAAGAAACCTCAACGACATTTATAAGCAAGGATAACCCTCGCCACCGTTGGCAAATTGCTCATTAACATTTATATTGCTTTCCCTTTAAATTCTGAAACAGAACCAACATGATCAATCTTGTCCTCTTTGGCCCGCCCGGTGCTGGCAAAGGCACTCAAAGTGAGAAACTTATAGCGAAGTACGGCTTTGTTCATATCTCTACAGGCGATCTATTTCGCTGGCACACCAAAAACGATACGACTCTAGGCAAACGCGTGAAAGAAATCATGAACAGCGGTGCGCTCGTGCCCGATGAGATCACTATCGCGATGCTGAAAGAAGAACTGGATAAAAATCCGCAAGCAAAAGGATTTTTATTTGACGGATTCCCACGCACCGTTCCGCAAGCAGAAGCGCTGGACAAATTCATGAAGGACAATGGTTCAGCCATTCATTTTGTGGTAGCACTGGACGTTACCGAGGAAGAACTTCGTGCACGCATTGCCAAACGCAGAACGACCGAAAACCGCGCTGACGATGAAGAAGAAAAACTGAACAAACGTGTAACGGAATACTTCAGCAAAACGATTCATGTATTGCCTTACTACGAAAAGCAAAATCGTTTGAACACCGTTCACGGCATCGGAAGCATCGATGATATTTTTGCGAATGTTTGTAAAGTGCTTGATAAGAAGTAGAGGCAAAATCGAGATTCATTTTTTCAGGTACCTTTGCCATCCAAAACTGTAACCTGAACCAGCATGTCCTCTCCCAACTTTATTGACTACGTAAAATTTCAAGTCCGCTCGGGACATGGAGGGGCAGGTTGTTTGCATTTTCATCGTGAGAAATTCATTGAGAAAGGCGGGCCTGATGGTGGCGATGGCGGTCGCGGTGGTCATATTATTCTCAGAGGCAATTCACAAATGTGGACACTGCTTCACTTAAAATACCGAAAGCACATCTTCGCAGAAAATGGAAAAGCAGGTGAAGGCGCAAACATGACAGGTGCTTTTGGTAAAGATGAAATTCTGGATGTTCCACTAGGAACGATCGCTAAGATTGCTGATACCGATGAAGTAGTATGTGAAATTACTGAAGATGGTCAGGAAATTATTCTTGCAAAAGGCGGACGAGGTGGAAAAGGAAATGCATTCTTCGCCACTTCTACAAATCAAGCTCCTCAACATGCACAGCCGGGTGAACCCGGAATTGAAGAATGGGTAATTCTCGAACTGCGATTGCTCGCGGATGTTGGTCTGGTAGGATTTCCAAATGCCGGTAAATCAACTTTGCTTTCAGTTGTATCCGCAGCCAAGCCAAAAATTGCTGACTATGCTTTCACAACGCTAACACCAAATCTCGGTGTTGTTAAATA
Organism: uncultured Ohtaekwangia sp.; assembly: GCA_964510765.1. Lineage (GTDB taxonomy): Bacteria > Bacteroidota > Bacteroidia > Cytophagales > Cyclobacteriaceae > ELB16-189. Next base: position 13,744 of record CAZECP010000016.1, read on the forward strand.
TCGTGATGACAAAAGTTTTGTGATGGCAGATATTCCCGGGATCATCGAAGGCGCAGCCGAAGGGCGCGGACTTGGCATTCGGTTTTTGAAACATATCGAGCGCAACTCGCTCCTACTGTTTCTTGTTCCTGCTGATTCAAAAGACATCAAAGACGAGTTTGAAATTCTATTGAACGAACTTCGAAAGTATAATCCTGAATTGCTCGATAAAAAAAGATTACTCGCTATTTCAAAATCAGACATGCTCGATGAGGAGTTAAAAGACGCGATCAAAAAAGAATTGCCGGAAGGAATTCCATCGGTCTTTATAAGTTCGGTTACGAATCAAGGGCTTATGGATTTAAAAGACTTGATCTGGAAGAATTTGCACTGATCACCAAAGTCAATCAAGACCAGAAGCATTTCTCCATTCGCGTCCATATTTTTTGTCCAAATACTCAAAGGCTATCTTATTGTATGCATGATTTCCTTCCCAAAGGATGTAGTTTTTCCTGTCCATCTCAGAGAAGCATGAAATAACCTCAAATTGAAAATTGAATTTTCTTTTTAATCTCTCGTTTCTTCGAAGAAACCTCTTGGTCAATATTAAATTCCAGTTGATAATTTGTAAATCTTCAAGATGTTTGCAGATATATCATGCTTTGCTGAATTGATAAAAGTTAAAAGCGAATCCCCTGGCAACGGTTTGAAATTTTTATCAACGCATAGTTTCAAATTATTTACATCAGAATTCAGCTTTATAATAGTGTCAGTCTTTCCAATGATGAAATAGGTTGTTATTCTATACTCAGCTTTTGAAAGATTACTAAACTCAAATTTTCCACTTGAATCAGCACCTATCTTTTTCTTAATTAGAAATTCTTGGTCCTCAATTTCAACTGTAAATCCATTAAAGCTATTTAAACCATAATAAAGGTTAAACGAAGATGGGTTGTTGAAACAATTTTCAAGGCGTCCGCTTATTTCAAATCTATTTTGTCCAAAACTCCATAGTGAGCTAAGGCAAATGGCTAGAATAAAAATTAAATACCTTGAGTGCATATCCAAATTTACAACGCCATCCTGTCACAATTCAATTATTGGCAAAATTCTTGTCATTTTGCGGTTAAATTTGAATTCAACGAATGGAAAATACTGTGCATCCCGAACCAGAATTGGAAAAACACGAGGAATCAATGAAGGAAGAGGGGCTTCCCCAAACACCCGAGCCAACTGAAACACCAAAGGCAGAGACCTCGGTTGATCCCATTAAAAAATTGCAGGACGAATTGGCAGAAGCCAAAGACAAATACGTGCGCCTCTATGCCGAATTTGACAACTTCCGAAGACGCTCGGCAAAGGAAAAACTGGAGATGATTTCATCCGCGAACGAAAGCTTGCTCAAGACATTGCTTCCCGTAATCGATGATTTCGAGCGCGCGGAAAAATCTTTCAAGGACAAAAACGATAAAGAGTCGGAAGGTTTTTTCCTGATCCAAAATAAATTTAAAAAAGTATTGGAGCAATACAATGTGAAGGCGATGGACCTTGGCGCAGGTTCTGATTTCAATGCAGACCTTCAGGAAGCGATCACTCAAATTCCAGCCCCCGAAGAAAAACTGAAAGGCAAAGTTGTTGACGTTGTAGAGAAGGGCTATTTGTTGGGGGAAAAAGTTATTCGCTTCGCAAAAGTTGTTGTGGGACAATAATCAAATTTTCGAGGCCATCGGCCAATTCTAAATACAAAATTCTGAATTCTATATTCTGACTTCAACATGTCAACCAAAAGAGACTATTACGAAATACTAGGTGTAACGAAAAGTGCTACTCCGGAAGAAATTAAAAAAGCTTACCGAAAAGTAGCTATTCAGTTTCATCCGGATAAAAATCCTGGCAACAAGGAAGCGGAAGAAAAATTTAAAGAAGCTGCGGAAGCGTATGAAGTATTGAGCGATGCCAACAAGAAAGCTCAATACGATCGCTTTGGTCATTCGCGTCCAGGTAGTGGTGGCTTCCAGGGTCACGACATGAACATGGAAGACATCTTCAGTCAATTTGGTGATATTTTTGGTGGTGGCGGAAGTCCTTTTGAAAGTTTCTTCGGTGGCGGTGGTGGCCGGTCGCGTCAGCGCAAAGGTTCGAACCTCCGCATTAAGTTGAAACTCTCTCTTGATGAGATTGCCAATGGCGTTGAGAAGAAAATAAAGGTAAATAGATTGGTTCAGGCAGAAGGTGTAACCTTCAAAACCTGTAACACCTGCAACGGCCAAGGTCAGGTGCGTAAAGTTGTAAACACAATGTTGGGCCAGATGGTATCTACTAACACCTGCCCTACCTGTAGTGGCTCTGGCCAGATACTTGATAAACGCCCCCCGGGAGTCGACAGCTCAGGGTTGGTTTCGAAAGAAGATTTAATAACTGTAAAAATTCCTGCGGGTGTTGCTGATGGGATGCAACTCTCGATGAGCGGCAAAGGAAATGAAGCTCCTGGTGGCGGAATTGCAGGCGATCTTTTGATTTTAATCGAAGAGACCGAAGATCAACACCTGAAGCGCGATGGCAACAATTTGATTTATGATTTGCATATCAGCTTCATCGATGCAGCTTTGGGTACCAGTGTTGAAGTTCCTTCGATAGGTGGAAAAGTACGTGTGAAGATTGAGCCAGGAACGCAGAGCGGAAAAATTCTTCGCTTGCGTGGAAAAGGAGTGAAAGATATCAACGGATACGGAACAGGTGATCAACTGATTTATGTGAACGTTTGGGTGCCTAAAAAACTTTCAGCAGAAGAGAAAGCAAAAGTTGAGTCGCTGAGAACCTCTCCCAACTTCCAACCTCATCCCGATAGCAACGAAAAAGGTTTCTTTGAAAGAATGAAGGAATACTTTGGCTAATCAATAGGGAAGCGTATGGCCTTTGCCTAATGCTACTTTTGGATTATCGTAGTGACCCGTTACATGAAAGGGGATTTTGATTTTTGTAAGTGGAATTAACTCTACTTTCACAAGATAGTTTACCATCCCTGTCATTGTACTGAAACCCTCGATCTCCGCATCGAAGCCAGATACTTTTAATGCGAATGGCTTCACAATTATTTTACTATCGCGAATCTCCGTTTCCATTTGAAAATCTTTTAAATGTGGATCATTCATTTCACTTTTCTTGGCTGACTTACTGATCTCATCAAAAATTTTCATTCCATTAATCTTCGCTTCGGCAATTCGCATCGTTCCTCCACCTACAAGTGTCTCTAACTTAGGCTGTAAATCCTTAGCTAATTCTCCCTTCAATTTATAAGACAAGGAAAGTTTACCAAATGTATTTGCCGCTGATGGCGCAAGTTGCTGAATGAGTTTAATCTGGTTGTATGAACGGTTGATATCCAGCTCTTCTATACCCAGTGTAAAATCAAAAATCGGATGAGCCATATCGCGCGTGTCATAATCACCCGTTACATTGAACTTTGCATTGAGTGTATTGAAACCTGCTTCGTGCAAGCTCAACACACCCTCTTTCATTGTTATCTCACCGTCCATTTCGGAGATAACCAAATCATCAAATTTTAAAAAGTGAATTTTTGAATCGAAAATAAACTCCATATTTTTTGGAATCTCAATCACCGTCAAAGTTGATTGGGTGGTATCTGCCTGAGCAACTGGCTTGCCTGCTACTGTCATGGGGGGCATCCATTCGTTAAGATTTAGTGTGTCGCAAACCACATCAAGATCCATTTTTATTGGGCGCTTCTTGCGTTTCAAAAAATTCATGTAGTTAAAAATGTCCCCAGTTGCCTGCACGCGGCTTTTACCCAACTTCCCATTTAGTTTTGTCAACAGGATTTTCTCTGGCGAGAAAGAAAAGTTCGCCTCGTCTATCTGCACAGGATTGATCACATTCTTTCCACTCACTAAAATGTTAGACAACAAAATATTGCCAGAGGAAGCTATCTTAAAATATTTCCCATTTTCAATATCAGATAACAGACCGCTCGTAGTGATCTGCGCATCAATCAAGCCCGATAAATCAATCCCCTCCAATGGATATAACTTTGACATTTTCGCCAAATCAATTTTTCCATTGGCAGTCAGTGCATATTTGTAATTGCTAAGGTCCGTCACGCTTCCCGATATTTCGAATGGTTCATCTTCCAAAGAGTAAGTCAATTTGTTGAGTCGAAGTTCTGCATCTTTCAAATCGCCTGTCTTGCTGATTGCTTCCGCAGAAAAATGAATGTCTTTTATCGGATGAGGATAGTTTTTGAATTGCACTGATCCGTCCGTCAACAACATCTTTGCATCTACCAACGGGAATTTATTTTTGACATCATTATAAATCCCCTTTGCAGAAACGTCCATTTCAAATTTTCCTTTGAGCAAATAGCCATCTACCGGATAGATTTTTTCAATATCTTCGATGTCCATCATAGCGGAAACATCCGCATCAATTGCCACATCAGGATATCCACTCAGTTTGAAATAACCCCGTAAAGGATTTTTTCCAAAATCAGCATGCACTTTCTTAAAATCAAAAATAGTATGTGTGAGGTCGCCCGTTTTATTTTCTGCATCCAGATGAAACTGAATATTGCTTATCGGCTGCGGTAGAGTGTCATATTTCACGTAACCATCCTGCACTCTCATATTCAAAGAAAACGCAGGCATCTTGGATGCTTCATGATCAAAAACCCCCTTGGCTTTAAGTTCAAAATTTGTTTTCCCCTTCAGGATAAGTCCTTTCACAGGAAAAAGTTTTTCAACTATCGCCAAATCAAGATCAGCAAAAATATCTGCGCTGATTCTTGGCTTATGCAAACCTTGCACAAGAATATTTCCATGCAATGGATGCTTTCCAAAATCAATATGAAAATCTTTCAAATTAAATATGGTGCTATCGAGTATATGTTCAGGATTATCGATTAAAAGATCAAAATTGATATTACGGAATGAATCTTGAAGGCTGTCGATCTTCACCATTGCATTTTTCACATTCACATTCAAATGGAACGCTGGCATCTCAGCGGTAGAGTCTGCATAAACACCTTCAAGCGAGCCATCAAAACCAAGCTCTCCGGCTGTTTCCAGGTAATCGAAATTCTTTAAATACAAACCGGGGATCAGGGAAAGAATATTTTTGAATGAAGTTTCATTTGCCTTGAACTTCATATTCATAGCGTATCGATCAATCACTTGTTGAAAAAAACCTTCCACGCTAAAATTGAAATGATCAATCTTGATTTCATTTTCCTTAAAAGTGAATTTTGTTTCAGGAAGATTGATTTCCATGATCAGATCAATGCCGATTGTTTTGCGGTTGAAATATTGAATCTTGTCGTAATTGAGCGAGAAGTGCCGTACCACTGTTTCGGTATTATAATCAAAAATTTCATTCATAAAATCACCCTTGCCCTTGTGTTCAAGCCCCGATGCTTTCACGAAAATATTTCGCTGCCAGTCGTGGTAGTTGATTTCCCCATCCTCTATACTAAATTGATCGATTCCAATATTAATGGGAGATGATTGTGTTTGAGAAACCGAGTCAGGTGTTGGTTTTGAAATGTTATAATTAGCATGGCCATCCTTGAGCACATACACATTAATCAACGGGCGAACGAGGTGGATACTTCTTATCTCTGTTTCTTTACCCAGCAAACTAAAAACGTTTATTTCGAATTGTGCTTCTTTTATGAGCGCAAGTGTATCACGTTTGAATTCGTCTTTACCTAAAATCAACAAGTCATGAAGCGAAAGTGTGAGGTTTGGAAAATGTTTATAGAACCTCAGGCGAAGCTGACTGAATGAAACATTGGCTTCTATATTCTGATTGATTTTTTTTTCAACATCTACCTGAATGGTATTTTGATACCACACCGGCAAAAGTGCTAATGCAATTGCCACAAGAGCAATCAACGATCCCAACGAAATCAGGAATATCTTTAAGACACGATTCATGGCTGCAAGATAAAAAAATGTATGGCAAGGAAGAGGGGAAGATCATTTGAAAGGCTCTACAAAAAAAACGGTGCCCAAACCGAAGCACCGTTTTAAAACCAACCGACCTAGACAACTTTATTCCTAAATCAACTTGAAAAAATTTCGGTCTGAAAAAGTATCTTAAAATTCAAGTATTTGCTTTCTGATGTAAATACCCACTTCTGTGGATTTCTATATCCGTGCCAGTACTGATCTGAGCGACAAAGCCGCCTTCACAATTTGGTAATGTGTATCCTTTTTCAAAACTTGAAAATGAATCCAAATTCATCAGTCAAATGAAAAACGTTTTCAATAGTTTTAGACTAATTATAAATTACAAGACCTTTCTGGTGACTGGCCTATCTGTGCTTTCGAGCTATTTGTGCTTTCAGGCCGGGCTCACAGCAAAGTTCCCAGACATGCTAGTGGGAGTAGCCATTGTTTTTCCAGTCGTCTTCAGCATTGGTTCAGCATATACACGAAGAGAAACCGCCCTTCAACGCTTTTCAGACCTCAAGGGGCACGCTATTGCTATTTACTTTGCCACAAAAGATTGGAGTTCAAATGAAAATGATCTCTCAAAAAAAGCAAAAGCGCTTATTCACGAAATGTTGGACTTGATGCGGCACATGTTCCATTCCAAGGAAAGAAAAAACTGGAGGGAAGATGAAATCAAGATTTATGGTCTCTTCTCAAAATTATCTGCCCTTACCATGAATATGCGAGCGTTTGGTGTGCAAAGTGGGGAGATTTCTCGTGTGAGCCAATATGTAAGCAAAATGATTATTGCATTTGACAACTTGCGATTGATTCACGCCTACCGAACTCCAATTACTTTACGGGCCTACAGTAAAGTCTTCATTTATTCTTTCCCAATTATTTATGGTCCCTATTTCGCAAGTACCTTTCATGACTATTCGGCACAGTTGGAATACGTGATGCCTGTGCTTTACAGTTTCATACTGGTAAGCCTGGACAACATTCAGGATCAACTCGAAAATCCGTTTGATGAGGTAGGCGAAGACGACATTCTGATTGAGGCGGAAGAGACCACCGACTTGTTAAACTGAAGCCAAACCCAAAGAATAGTAGGTCAGTTGGAACAAAAATTGTACCTTTGCGGTTGATTATCAAAAACATGGCTATTTAGCCGCAAATCAAACAAATTATGGGAAGACCTCCGATTTTACCTAAGAAGAAGAAAGACGGCTGGTATATTGAAGTGCGCAACAAAGGCGCAAAATCCGGCCTCATCCTTATCCGCGACAGCGAGCAGGCGATGCTTCAGGCTGCCCGTCAGTATCAGACTACCAAGGATGTGATTATTCTGGGCGAGCACCGCAACGGAAAGAAGGTGGAGTCCATTGAAAAGAAAGAGGCTAAACGTAAAAAGGAAAAAGTTTAATTCCTTTTTCTCAAGAACGGATCCTTCTGAAGAACATGTCAATCAATTCTTTGGAAGGATCTTTTTTTATGCCCTTCGCAATCTCCGTTCGGGAATGCAATAGTGGAGTTTTAACCAACGAAAAGCCACGCTGGGCATCATCAGCCCCATAAACTAACCGTTGAAGTTGCACCCAGTGCAAGGCTCCTGCACACATGGCGCAAGGCTCAAGTGTCACATAAAGAGTACACTCGTCCAGGTATTTTGAACCAATCTCATAGGAGGCAGATGTCACCGCCAGCATTTCGGCATGAGCTGTAGCATCAGTTAGTTGTTCAGTTTGATTGTGAGCGCGTGCGATAACTTTATTTTTGCAAACCACCACCGCTCCCACCGGCACTTCGCCTAGATCGAATGCTTTGCGGGCTTCTTTTAAGGCTTCTTCCATGAAATATTCGTCCGAAGTTTGAATCACCGCTTTCCCATTAAGTATTTTTTCGGTGTCACCCCAAATTTCTTTTTGAATGCTGCAATAAAATGACTTGGGTTAGTATAACCGATTTGATAAGCCACTTCATTTACTTGTAGATGCTGTGAATCGAAAAGAGCACGGGCATGATCGAGTTTGTGATCCAATAAATATCCATAAACGGTATTTCCGTAAATTTCTTTGAACCCAACTTTCAATTGATATTCGTTGAGCCCCGAAAGTTTGGACAGCTCTTTCAAACCTGGCGGTGAATCAAAACGCTTTAATAAAATATCTTTCGCATTTTTGATTTTGCGAACGACTACTTGATCATTCAGGAAAGGGCAATTTTCTGTATCGGGTTTCTTCTCAGAGAAATACAAACTCAAAATCTCAAAAGCTTTACCTTGATAGTAAAGCCGCCTGGCATTTTCTTCGAGATTTATTGTGAACAATTGATTAAGCACAACAAACAATTGAGAAGGAATTTCACGCTCATCATAAAACTTGGCCTTCGCATTTTCCGGTTTCAGAAAAGGAAGTGCTTCATGTGTAAACAATTGATGCAAATTTTCCAATGTGATCGAAAGCTCCACCATCCTGGCAGCGGAAGAGAGCAACAAACCAAAACTTAAATCAGCTTCCGGATTGTAGAAAAAATAATTTCGATGGCTTTGAATCTCGCGCTGGTAATGTGGGCCAAACTGAAAAATAGCTGCCCCTTCAACACAGAAATAAAAATGGATAATGTTTTTTACCACCAAACCCTGCACAGCCAGCGTGTCCTTACCTGCATTCTCCACCATGCGAAGGGCAATCGAATCTTGCTCGAACAGTGTATTAAATTTTCCCGATTGAATTTTGCCGCCTGGAGTTTCAAGTTGCATGCCCGTCATAACCGTTTTTCTTCAGTCTTCAAAAATACCAATTACCCCCGAATAATAAGCCGCTTTGTATTTTAATGATTGCAACGAGTTGTTTACTTTCAGGCATTAATTCATCCTTACTATGAACGAACGTTACCTTTCGGTTGATGTGATGCGCGGGCTCACTGTTACACTCATGATTATTGTGAACACTCCCGGAAACGGAGATGCGACTTTTGCTCCGCTGCTACACGCCAATTGGCACGGCTTCACTCCTACCGACCTCGTGTTCCCCACGTTCATGTTTGTGGTAGGAAATGCCATGAGTTTCAGTTTGGAAAAGTATGCAGCCAAAGGCTCATCTGATTTTTTGAAAAAAGTTTTTAAACGCACGGCCCTTATTTTCTTATTAGGATTTCTCATGTATTGGTTTCCGTTTGTGCATGAAGAAAATGGCAGCATTGCATTTAATCCAATCAGCCATACCCGCATTATGGGTGTTCTTCAACGAATTGCTCTCGGCTATTGTTTTGCTTCACTTATTTTATTTTACTGGAAAGAAAAAGGTGCAATCTGGTTTAGCGTCATCGCGCTTCTCGCCTATTGGTTGATCATGTATGCGTTTGGCGATTACACACTCGAAGGAAATGCCGGTATTAAACTTGACAAACTCATTCTTGGCGACAATCACATGTATCATGGCGAAGGCATTGCGTTTGACCCTGAGGGGATTTTGAGCACGCTGCCCTCCATTGTGAACGTGATAGTCGGATATCTGGCAGGCAAGTTCATTCAGAAAAAAGGAAATTCATTTGAAACAATCGGCACATTGATGGTGTATGGAGCGTTCCTGTTGTTGGCAGCGCTCACGTGGGATATGGTTTTCCCAATTAACAAAAAGCTGTGGACAAGTTCTTTTGTACTTTACACTGTTGGTCTTGATTTGCTCATTCTTCCCATTCTCATTTTCATCATCGACATCAAACAAAAAAACAGGTGGACTTATTTCTTTGAGGTGTTCGGACGCAATACCTTGTTTACTTACATCGTGTCGGAGACGGCCATTATTTTTCTTTGGATCATCACCATCAACGGAGTGACACTTGGCCGCTGGGCATACGAAAACATTTTTAGCGCCATAGCCGGAGCTTATATTGGCTCTTTGCTCTACGCTATTAGTTGGATGATGTTCTGTTGGCTGGTAGGATATATCCTGGATAAGAAAAGGATTTATATCAAGGTTTGATCTTGAAGAATTTATGTTCCAACCAAAACTCAGAGTAACTTCACCATATTGAGGTCACTTAACTCGGTTAATAACGTGCATTCTTGATTCTGCCGACTAATATCAAGTCGGCCGCTAAATCTTCCCCTGTTTACTCCGCTTCGTGCTCCACACTCCACTTCTCTGGTGATCGCCATAAGCTGGAGAGAAGTAGCTCGCGCATGAAGATGAATTCCTTGGGGAGCTTGTCATACATCCTTTCAAATAGCTCCGCATGCGAAAGTAACTCAACCTTCCATTGCTCCCGGTCGATCAGCATGATCTCATCAAATTGTTGTTTGGTGAATTCGAGGCCGCTCCAATCAATATCTTCGTAGTGCGGCATCCAACCGATCGGGCTTTCAACTGCATTTGATTTACCGCGTACTTTCTCCACGATCCATTTCAACACACGCATGTTTTCACTGTAGCCCGGCCACTGGAAATTTCCATTGGCATCTTTGCGAAACCAATTCACACCAAAGATGCGTGGCGGATTGGGAATATCGCGACCGAACTGCAGCCAGTGATTGAAGTAGTCGCCCATGTGATACCCACAGAAAGGCAACATCGCAAAAGGATCTCTTCTCACTTTTCCAATTTCACCGAAGGCGGCAGCCGTCATTTCTGATCCCATCGTGGCAGCAAGATAAACACCATAATTCCAGTTGTGTGCCTGGTAAATCAATGGAATTGTATCGCTCCTTCTTCCTCCAAAGATGAACGCAGAAATGGGAACGCCATTTGGATTTTCCCAATCACTGTCGATGCAAGGGCACTGTGAGGCTGGTGCCGTGAAACGTGCGTTGGGATGTGCGGCAGGCTTGCCGGAAGTTGGATCCCACTTTTGCCCACGCCAGTCCGTCAAGTTCTTTGGAGCTTCTTTCGTCATTCCTTCCCACCATACATCGCCATCATCTGTCAATGCCACATTGGTAAAGATGGTATTCTTTGAGATAGTAGTCATCGCATTGGGATTGCTCTTTGTGTTGGTACCTGGAGCAACACCAAAGTATCCCGCTTCAGGATTGATGGCGTAAAGTTTACCATCCTTGCCAGGTTTTATCCAAGCAATATCATCCCCAACCGTTGTTACTTTCCAACCATTGATTTCCTTAGGTGGGATTAACATAGCGAAGTTGGTCTTACCACAGGCACTTGGAAATGCGGCCGCTACATAAGTCTTCTCTTTTTCAGGACTTTCCACTCCGAGAATAAGCATATGTTCCGCAAGCCATCCCTCTTCTTGAGCCATCACGGATGCTACTCGCAATGCAAAGCACTTCTTTCCAAGTAGTGCATTACCACCGTAACCTGAACCATACGACACAATCGCTCGCTCTTCAGGATAATGGACAATATATTTTGTTGTAGGATTGCACGGCCACTTTGCATCTGGCTGCCCTGGTAGCAATGGCGCCCCCACCGTGTGCAGGCATTTTACAAACTCACCATTCGATCCAAGTTGATCTATCACTTTGGTGCCTACGCGCGTCATGATGTGCATGTTGGCCACTACATATTCTGAATCCGTAATTTCAAAACCAATATGTGAAATAGATGATCCGATCGGTCCCATGCTGAAAGGAATTACATACATTGTGCGTCCCTTCATCGAACCCTTCATCAAATTGTTCAATGTCTCTTTCATCTCCCGAGGGTCAACCCAATTGTTTGTGGGGCCAGCATCTTCTTTTTTGCGGCTGCAAATGAATGTTCTATCTTCCACACGTGCTACATCACTCGGATCGCTGGAGCAGGCAAAACTGTTCGGGCGTTTCTTTTCATCAAGTTTAATAAACGTTCCTTTTTCTACCAGCATTGTGCACATTTCATCGTATTCTTCCTTCGATCCATTGCACCATCTCACTTCGTCCGGCTTGCACAATTCGCGTACCTGCTCTACCCATTGAAGCAATCCTGTATGTCTGATAATAATTGGTGAAGTTTTAATAGTTGTAACCATATCCGGGCTTTGATTAAAGTTGAGCAAATGTAGTAAAAAGAATCGTTTCAAACGGTTGCGGAATGGAATCAGAATAATATTCGACTGCATTGAACATACGCGGAAAAATCTCCGGCAAATTCAAGATAAAGGTCATCAAAATACCACATGACAGTGTAACTGCAGCCACGTAAGAAGTCGAGGCCGGAAAGAGCTTTTACTACGAATCTCAGAAGAACCGAATCCAAAACTCCATAAAACCCAAGAGTTATGAAAACAAGAGAATCGTAGTATTCGGCAGCAATTTCGGAGGAGCTACTGCAGCTTGAATTAAAAAGAAAACTCGGAAAAATTGCAAACGTCACATGCCTTTCAACTAATGCAAGTTGTTAATCGAAAAATATTTTCTCTTCAAATTCAGACACGGTTGGGGAATGTTACCATAACTTTTGTTTTTAGACAAAAACAAAGCCCCGGATTTCTCCGGGGCTTTGTCATATTCCAAACTCAATCCCTAAAACAATCAGATCAATATCGCCATGCTCGAAAGAGCACTCGATACTTTTAAGTTCGATGCTTCCATAGCTTGCTGGTTCAGCTCGAAGCGAAGTTTTTCGTCCACGGTTTTGAAATTGATACAACTTCCTTTTGCGCCCAGGCCATTGCGATCAGTAACTACCAACGTGCCTTTGCCCCTTACCTTTGCATTCACCGCATCAAACTCGCCACTTTTGCTCTTATCGATAAAAACAACCTGGCAATCAGAAAGATCGTCCGCGCTGTTGAATTTTTTAATCACATAGGTCTTGTTGCCCTTTGCTTTGCCACCATACCATGCATTGAGCGTATTATAAATATCATTGCTGCCTACTACACCAATCACAAACTCTTTGCTGTTGTCGTTGGTCGGCCACTGCACGTATTTTACAAAGTTGAATACCATCATCGAGTAAACCTCATGCAACGGGCGGGACTCTTGCGAATAAGAAGCTGAGCCAACCAACATTGCCATAACTGCTACTACTACTTTTACTGTTTTCATTTTTTGTCGCTTTTTGTTTTTGTTTGATGACACAAAGGTATGGTGAGGCTGAAGGGCAGAAACTTCGTCCTTGGTTCTATTCTGTCCGATGTAAGTTTTGTTCCCTGCAATCGGAGGTACTACGTTGGGCATCCCCTTTGTAAATACCGCTCATCCCAAAAAATTGTTTGCAACGCATTGCAGACAAGTTGAGCAAATCGAAAATCTAAAATACGTTGCAGGTTATGAAAATGAGTTTTTTGTCGGATTCGTGTCAGGATTACACTTCTTCCTGAATTTGAGAACGTATTCGGAACATTAGCCTTCAGTGGAAAGTTGGCTAAGCCCAAAATATTCAGCTTTTATTGCACTTCAAATCAGTCACTCTCTGTCCCTAGTAATATGGACCAAGTTTTCATGGCAGGATGTTGGTCAGCGATCAATTTCAAAATTCCCACAAAAGGAACGAAGAGAATCATTCCGGAAAGTCCCCAGAGTAACCCACCAACAAGAATCGCCACAAGTGTGGCTAGCGTGTTTATCTTTAGCCTACTGCTTACGGCAAGTGGAAAAATCAAATTCGCTTCCAAATATTGAACAACGGTAAAAATCAAAACTACTCCGATCGGATACCAAATTGAATTGTAGGTTAACCACGCCATTGTGATGGGCAAGAGCGAGCCAACAATAATGCCAACGTAAGGAATAAAGGTGAGAATAGATGCAGTAAAGCCAAACAAGATTGCATTCGGCACGCCAAGAAGATACAAACCCAAACTATTAAGCACACCAACCACGGCATACACCACAATCATTCCTTTGATGAAATTGTAGTAGGTATTCACCGTCAGCAAAAGAATATTGCGAATGTCTTCACGCTTCTCATCAGGAAACAATCGGTAGCAAACTGAAACCAGCACATGACGGTAAAACAAAATAAACATCGCAAAAATGGGAACGAGCACCAGCAAGACGAGCGAAAAGGATGAGGCCGAAACAATATTGAATAAATAGCTGACCATGTTCATCGAGTTATCATTGGCCAACTGCTTGAGCCACTGCACCTGTTGCTCTTTGGAAATGGAATAGGTGTCCATGATTGTTTGGCTAAGATTTGAAAGTGCATTCATGATCTTAGGTTGAATAGTCGGCCATTGATTCAGGAAGCGGACAAATTGACGAAAGAGCAATGCCACAAAGCCACTTCCTAAAACAAGCAACAACAAAATGCTAAGAACAATGGCTCCCATTCGTGGAACACGTTTTCTTTCCAGCCACACACACATCGGGTAAACTATGAATGCAATCAGCAGGGCGAAGCTCAGCAGTACAAATACATCGCGCCCAACGTAGAGAATCGTTGACGTGAAGAAAATATATTGAATTAAGTGGAGGTAATTTTCTCTTGAATGAATGTCAGGTGCGATGCGCATTGTTTTTGCGTTAAAAATATTTTGAACAATTCAATTATGCCATGATGTTAATCAGATATTTCATAGAAACGAAGTACGCGCACCTGAAAAATATCATTTAACAATTCACCCGCCTTAGCCTATATTACTACTTAATCACTAACCGATGTTTACCGGACTCACCACTTCTGAAGCCGATGAAAAGCTAAAAACTCATGGTTTCAATGAACTCCCATCGGCAAAGCCAAAAAACATGTGGCACATTGCCTTAGAGGTTATGAAAGAGCCCATGTTCCTGCTACTGATCAGTTGCGGAGCATTGTATATTATTCTTGGCGATTACAAAGAGGGTATCATCCTGATGACTTCGATCCTGGTGGTTATCGTAATCACCTTCTATCAATATCAAAAAACGGAACGGGCTCTTGAGACCTTAAAGAAACTTTCATCACCAAGAGCGCTCGTGATCCGAGATGGAAAAGAAACCAGAATCGCAGGCAGAGAAGTGGTGCCTGGTGACGTGATTATTTTGAATGAAGGCGATCGCATTGCTGCTGACGGAGAACTACTCAGCACTACTAATCTCACCGTTGATGAAGCATTGTTAACTGGTGAATCGAATCCTGTCTCAAAATTTGAACAAGCTGATCACAATGCCACTCACCTTGTATTTAGCGGAACGTTGGTAGTTCAAGGCAAAGCCATTGCTAATGTAATTGCCACAGGGTCAGAAACACAGTTCGGAAAAATCGGGAAATCGCTGCTCACCATTGAAGAAGATGAAACGCGTTTACAGAAAGAAATGAAAGTGATGATCAAAAACCTGTTCATAACAGGTGCTTTCATCAGTGTTGGCGTTATACTGGCATTCTATTTTACGCGCGGAAACTTTATTCAGTCCATGCTCAATGGTCTTGCATCTGCGATGGCCATTTTGCCTGAAGAGTTTCCGGTAGTGCTCACCGTTTTTCTTGCACTTGGTGCATGGCGGCTTTCCAGAAAAAATGTACTGACACGCAAACCGTCTGCACTTGAAACACTTGGTTCTGCCACCATTTTGTGCAGTGACAAAACAGGAACGATTACGCAAAACAAAATGCAGATTGCCGAACTGTATGATGGAAAAGAACTCATCAAGTCAGAAAGTTTCACTGCGAACAAAGCAGACATTAACGAGCTGTTAAAAATAGCGCTGCATGCATCACAATCGGATTCAAAAGATCCGATGGAGAAAGCCATTCTTGAAACGTACCGCAGTATTGCTTCAGCCGATCTGCGGAATATCGCTATCAAGGAATATCCACTTAGTAAAAAACTACTGGCGATTACACGAGTCCTACGTGATGATGCACAAGATTCATATTCTGTTTTCTGCAAAGGCGCGCCTGAAACCGTTTTTGAGCTTTGTAAACTAAATACGCAAGAAGTAAAACAACATATAGCGGTTGTAGATCAAATGGCCGAACAAGGTTACCGTGTGATTGCGGCAGCAGCGGCCACATGGCAAGGCAATACGCTTCCTGAAAAACAAAGTGAATTCGCCTTTCAATTCAAAGGACTACTTGCTTTTGAAGATCCGATCCGGCAAGAAGTGCCAGCCGCCATCAAAGAATGTAAAAGTGCAGGAATAAAAGTAATTATGATCACGGGCGACTTTCCAACCACAGCAAAAAGTATTGCGGAAAAAATTGGAATGGACACACAAGCCGGAGTAATGACCGGAGATGAGTTGACTAAAATTACGGATGATGAATTGCGTCAGAAAATAAAAAACATAAACGTCATTGCGCGCGCCATTCCTGAACACAAGCTTCGAATTGTTCAGGCACTGAAAGCCAACCAGGAAATTGTAGCAATGACCGGAGATGGCGTGAACGATGCCCCTGCCTTGAAAGCCGCCAACATTGGCATCGCCATGGGAAGCAAAGGAACAGATGTAGCACGAGAGGCTTCATCACTGGTTTTACTTGACGATAATTTTGCTTCGATTGTAGCTGCGATACGACTGGGAAGAAAAATCTTTGACAACCTTCAAAAGGCCATGTCATACATTATAGCGGTGCACATTCCCATCATCGGGCTTGCGCTCCTGCCTGCGCTTCTACCCTCTCTTCCCGTGTTATTGATGCCGTTACATATCGTATTCATGGAATTGATCATTGACCCTTCCTGCTCGGTAGCATTTGAAACCGAACAAGAAGAAATAGGAATCATGAGTAGGCCACCCCGCGCCACCGATCATCGTTTCTTTAGTTCACGAAGAATTATACTCAGCGCATTAAAAGGAGCTCTGCTCCTTACTATGGTGATCATCGTTTACTTCCTTTCTATTCATGAAGGTCACACCGATGGCGAGGTGAGGGCAATTGCATTTTCATCGCTCATCATTGGAAATATTTTTCTCATACTCTCCACCCTTTCAAAAACCCGCTCTTTCCTCTCCGTGTTCAAAGAAAAAAATATCGCAGCTATCAGCATACTTCTTGTTGCACTTGGTTTATTGTTCCTCATCATTTCAATTCCATCCACTCAACACATCTTCAATTTTCAATTTCCGGGCTATCAGCATTTCGGCACCGCACTGATCGGGGCTTCATGTATGCTGTTGGTGATTGAAGTCGCTAAGTTTCTTTCCAATAAGAAAAAACACATTGTTTAGTTAAAGCACCGGCAATTTCCAAGGAGCGCGATACTGCGGAGTGATCAGCGCATTAGCCGCAGCATTATTGCCAAAGTTCTTTGCCGATTCATCCCACACCAGCCGTGACTGCGTACGCGCAGCAATGTTTCCCATATGCGTCATCACGGCTACCAATCTTCCATTCTCAATCGTGCATGCCGGATCTTTCCGCGACTTCACGGACTCCACAAAATTCTTGACATGATCAAGGTGCGAATCGCGACCTTCCCGTCTTGGTATGGCAGGCACTTTATATCCGTCTTTAGTTTGTTCCGGGAAGAGTTCATATCCTTCGCGATTGATGAACAAGGTAGCATCGTTGCACACAAAGGCTAGCCCATAATTCCGTCCATAAGGACCTGTATCAATTCCTGCTGTGTTCTCCCAGGTGATCAGGTAATCTTTCATTTGAAAAGTCACCGTCTGGGTATCAAATGTTTCATGCGCATGACCTGCGTATGCAAAATTGCCTCCTGAAGCAGATACGGCTAGCGGTAGTGTTGTTAAATCTTTTGGCCACAAAGCCATATCAACAAGATGCACACCCCAGTCGGTCATCAATCCGCCACCATAATCCCAAAACATTCTCCACGAGCCATGGAAGCGGGACCTATTGAACGTACGCTTTGGTGCAGGGCCCAGCCACATATCAAAATCAACTCCCGCAGGAACATCCTCATCGGGAATTATTTGTTGGCCAATCGCATAATTAAAATTGGCCCACACGTTTACTTTTCTTAGCTGGCCAAGCTTTCCAGAGCGAATCATTCCCATCGCCTCTTTCCAATGCTCACCGCTCCGTTGCTGCTGTCCAACTTGCACCACACGGTTGTATTTTCTTGCAGCTTTCACCATCACTTCACACTCAGCAATTGAATTAGCCAGCGGCTTCTCCACATACACATCCTTACCTATCTCACATGCATGAACCATAGGCAAACAATGCCAGTGATCAGGTGTGCCGATAATCACGGCATGAATGGCTTTATCTTCAAGAAGTTTTCTATAATCTTTATAAAGGGCTGGCTTCTTTCCGATCATCCTCTCCACATCAGTCGCTCTCCTGTTCAAAACATTTTCATCCACATCGCAAAGGGCAGCGCACTCCACTCCTTCCACTTTCAAAAAATCCTGCAGGTTATAAAAGCCCATGCCGTTACATCCGATAAGGCCAACAATCAATTTGTCATTGGCAGAAATTGCTTTTGCTGAATATGAACCAAAAGTTGCCGCTGCGGCCAATGCCCCGGTCTTTTGAATGAAGTCACGTCTGGATTGTTCCATTAGTTAACGATTTACGATTTAGACTTGCGATTTTAAGAAGACACACTCACTCCGGTTCAGCACTATTCTTAGAAAATAAAAATAAATACTGCCATCAACTATTCATAGCCAATTATGATGGCTAAGATGACTTAGTTTGCAGATGAGGCTATTTCGCAACAGGAACAGTGAAATAAAAAGTTGATCCTTTTCCTTCCACACTCTCCACTCCGATCATTCCACCATTCTTTTCGACAAAATCATGACAGAGCAAAAGGCCAAGACCAGTACCTTTCTCCTGAGCCGTTCCAAGAGTAGAATGCTTATTACCGATTTTGAAAAGCTTTTGAATGACCTGTTGACTCATGCCAACTCCTGTATCCGTTACCGCTAAGCGAATAAATTTTCCAGCCAATTCTGTCTTTAGCGCGATCGTACCGCTTTCTGGTGTGAACTTAATTGCATTTGAAATTAAATTTCTCACTACTGTGTTGATTGAATTACGATGTGCATACACCCTCCACACTGAATTGTTATTATTGACCAACGTGATTTTCTTGTTATCCGCAGCCACTTTTAATAGCTCCATATTTTCTTTCAATACTTCTGAAAGATCAAATGGTTCTGGGTTAAAATCAATATTTCCAGATTGCGATCGTCCCCACTCCAGCAAATTCTCAAGTAAGTTGAACAGATTTTTTAGTGATTTATCCAAATCCTGCGAAAGCATTTTTATTTCATCTTTTGTAAGGCTCTCAGCATGATTGATCAACAAAGAAGAAAAAGCGGTAAGGGAATTGAGCGGGCTTTTCAGGTCATGGCCAATGATGGAAAATAACTTGTCTTTAGTAGCATTGATCTCCATCAGCTTCTGATTCGATCGCCTTTTCAGGAAATACAAATACAAAATCAACGTTCCGATAATCACACCAAAACCGATAAAAAGAAAAAGCAAATTGCGTAGTTGCTTTTGTTCCTCTATAATTATCTCACGTTGGGCACGCTGCAACTTCAGATGATCAATCTCGGATTCTTTCTTCTTCATTAAATAAATATTCTGTGCCTCCAGCAGTTGTCGTTCATTTTTCTCTCGTTGAATCATGTCTGAAATTCCAACTGAAGTTTCCTTTGCTTCCAAAGCCTTCCTGAAATCCTTTAACTCTTTGTAACACTGACTTAGCAGATCGTATGTCTTTAGCACTTGTTCCTGATCCGATCCATCGCGCCCCGCTTCCAGGGCAAGTTCAAGATTCAAAATCGCCCTCTTAAAATCTCTCTTTCGGATGTACAGTTCACCCACATTATTGTATGACTGCGCAAGGCCACCATCATCTTTCAATTTTTTCCTGATCTCAAGCGCTGCCACATGATTAGCTAAAGCTCTTTCATAATTATTCATCAGCACATATAAAGTTCCGATGTCATTAAGGGACATGGCTTCACCTGACTTGTCCCGAAGTTTTCTTCGAATGGCTAGTCCTTCTTTATGAAATTTTAAAGCATCATTGTATTTTTTATCCTTTGCAAGTAATTGCCCCAAGTGAAAAAGGGCACCAGCTTGACGTGAACTAAGTTCCAGTTTTTTTGAGAGATCGAGTACCTGGTTATAATCCAGGAATGCTTCCTCCAGATTTCCGTGCGATGCTTTCACTCTTCCCGATTCATTCAAAATCAATGACTTCATAATGAGGTCATCGTATTTTGAGTTGATACCATCCGCCTCTTGCAAGAACTCAATACTTTTTTTGTAGTCCCCCACTCTTTCAAACACTCTTGACATGGCGAGGTAAGTAAGAATTTCTTCGCGATGAAAGCCTAATGAATCATCGATCTCCAAAGATTTGATCAACCAACCCAAGGCTCCCTCATAGTCGTTAACTCGCGTGAGGTTAAGAACACCCAATTCGATCATGGCTTTCGACTCTGCCTTCTTGTCCTGTGTTTCGCGCGCTTTCTCTCGTTTGATTTCAAGGGCACGCATTTCCTCATCCAACGACTTATTTCGGGGAATGATAAAGAGGGTTTCAAACCACTGAACATCTGCATCGTCATCCTGGGCCGCTGCCGGAAGCACGCAACCCAACGACAATACCATAAATGCAAAAAATATTTTCATGAAGGAAAATACATTATGATACAATACAAAATTGATGAAAAACAGTGGAAGTAGAAGTGAAACTTAAAAAGAAATATTACATGCTCACCGAATTCTTCGACAGAAGTCAAAACGGTAATAACAAATAGGCTATTCTACTTTCACTCCCAGGTTGTCGCCAAGTACATTGAATTGATGACACCATTCACTTTCTGATTCCGCAGAGCGTTCTTTTTTAGTCTCTATGGCAATTTGAAAGTATAAGTTTTGACTTTTATGAAGGATCGGATCGAGGTTGAACTTTAATAGCAAGGGAAACAATCTATTGAGTCGTTGAATCCTGCGTACATTCTCACGCTCATTGCTGATACGCCTCAGCTCCTTGTATATACTTTCTGCTGCGAGCCGTTCGAGCTTACCTGGATCTTCCAGTTTCAAATTCCAACGCTCCAACTCAGATGAGATTCGTTCCATCTCTTTGATATTGATCTTCTCGCTATGGAAGCTGCGGATCAAGTCTGCATTGAGAATATATTCAAAAGTCGTTTTATAAGTATTCGGAATCGGAATGCCATTGTTGGCCAAGGCAGTGATCAAAGGATAATCGCTGTTGTAGCTTTTGCGCAATGAATTTTCGAGCTCGGCCATGCTCTCTTTTGAAATCTGATCGAGGATCTTTCTTTTCTCGTCAGTGAACAATTGCCAGATGGTATATTTCTCAGGACCAAAGTACATTTGCATAATCCCAATCACATCTCCCAGCCGGCCTTCTTCAAAAGCTTTCACCATTCTGAATTGCATGCCGGCAAATCGATCGGTCTCCATATCAAGCGAAATGTTTCCGATGATGTTGTGCTTTCCAAGATAAATCACCGCGAAAGCAAATTTCTTTTCAGAACCAGTTACCTGTGATTTAACTTTGGTGATTCCGAGCACCAACTTCTGTTCACCCGCTGCTTTCTTAATGAACGATTCGTTTGAGGTGGTATAGTTGAAAATCGTCAGCGCTTCAGGTTCATCCTCAAAAATTGAAGATACAGCAAAGTGCATTCCCACTCGCTGCAGGTTTGTGCGAGAAGGGAGAATAAATCGTTTATAAACTTCTGCAGCGTTTTCGTAGGCAGGCACGTTGCTTGGTGCGGATTCCAATCGTTTGATAAATTCGATCTCAAGGTCAGTTGAGTTTGTCTGCGTAGCCAATTGAATCACGCGGCACGCATACTGCATCACCTGTGTTGTTTCAATCCCCGACACTTCATCGAAGAACCAACCACAACTCGTGTACATCAGCATGGAGTGTCGCTGCATCTCCATGAGGCGAAGCACGCGGTTGGTGGAAGCATCACTTCGTGCTTGGTCGCGTAAGAATTTTTTTATTGTGTGCTCGTTTCTATTCAGAACCACATTGATGTAATCATTGCGAGCGTCCCACGGGTCATTCAAGACTTTTAGACCTTCAGTTTCAAAAATGGCAGCCGCTTCATCGCGCAGCCAATCCAATGATTCACGAAGTGGCTTTCGCCAAAGTTGATGCCATCCTGAATTTCCACCCGAATTGCATCCACAGTTATTTCTCCATCGCTCCACACCATGCACGCAGCTCCACGAACTGTTCTCCCTGATCTGCGCTTCGTATTCAACCGGATATAAATCCAGAAACTGACCATAGTTTGTAAGCGTTGCCTTCTGGCTTTTCTCAATGTAGTCCAAACAAAAAGCAAGCGCCATGTCCCCATGCTTGTGGTGGTGGCCATACGTTTCGCCATCCGTAGCAACATGAACCATCTGCACGCTGTCATCACCATCGTCAAATGAATTGAGCATGTGATCGGCAAAACGTTTGCCGTCATTCAACAAGCCATTGAATGCAATTGCCTGAGATAAATCGCCATCATAAAAAAATAAAACCATCGACTTGCCGGATGGCAAAGAACACCGATACGCTCTTTTGGTGTTTATCGTGTTCTCGTTCACATCCATCCAGTCATCATTGTCAATCTTTCTAAACGACTTGCACTGACGAGGTGCCAGAATGGTAAATTTTATTTCTTGTTCGGCTAAAATTTCCAGTGTTTCTAAATCAACCGCGGTCTCCGCAAGCCACATACCTTCGGGCTTTCTTCGAAATCTTGATTCAAAATCGCGAAGTCCCCAGATAATTTGTGTTTCCTTATCCTTGCGATTCGCCAGCGGCATGATAATGTGATTATACACTTG
Organism: uncultured Ohtaekwangia sp.; assembly: GCA_964510765.1. Taxonomy (GTDB): domain Bacteria; phylum Bacteroidota; class Bacteroidia; order Cytophagales; family Cyclobacteriaceae; genus ELB16-189. The sequence goes on from CAZECP010000016.1 coordinate 36,308, forward strand.
AGCGATAGCCGAACCATGTCCGCCAAAAAGAAGAATACTTTCCTGATCCGCCTCAAGAATGGCTTCGTACGTTTCATTCGCATAGCGCTCCATCCACGAAAGAAGCGTGGGGCCAAAATTAAAGCTGATCTTCGAATAATTGTTGACGATATTTTTGATCGTCTCGTTATCGCCCAGAATTCGCGAAGTCGCATTGGGCTCATAACACTCTGCGGTGATGCGCTCGTTCCAATCATGGTAAGGATGAGCGGAATCCTGTACTTCAATTACCTCTAGCCACGCATTCTCGCGCGGAGGCTGGTAAAAATGTCCGTGAATACAAATATGTTTATTACCTGCGCTGTTCTTACTGCTCATGTACGGTTCAAAAAATTTCGAATTAGCAATATAATCGAAGTGCGATTATAAAACATGAATTTGAAAATTATGTTTTATGCGACCGTTTGAAATGAATTTGGATCGGCAAATTTCAAGATCAATTGATTAAACTTACCTTTGCCAGGATTTTTCATTTCAAATGATTTCGATTTCAAATATTTCCTACTTCATTGGTGGCCGGGCGCTCTACGAGAATGCTTCGATGTTCATCCGCCCAAACGACAAAATTGGTCTTATTGGTTTGAACGGTCGTGGCAAGTCCACGCTGCTGAAAATTGTAACCGGTGAACTCTCAATAAATTCAGGTTCGATAAGTAAGGCAAAAGATTGCACCATCGGCTTTCTTAACCAGGATCTGCTCTCCTACCAAACAGATGATGCAATTCTTACCGTGGCGATGGAAGCTTTCAAAGAAGCCGTAGAAACGCAGCGGCAGATTGAAAAAATCCTTCATAAACTGGAGACAGAATACAGCGATGAACTTGTAGATAAACTCACGAAGCTCCAGGAAAAATTTGAGCACCTCGATGGCTACACCATGCAGGCCAAGGCCGAGGAAATTTTGGAGGGAATTGGTTTTACAACAAAAGATTTACATCGGCCACTGCGCGAATTTTCAGGAGGCTGGCGTATGCGCGTGATGCTCGCAAAACTTCTTCTTGAGAAACCCTCTTGCCTGATGCTGGATGAGCCCACCAACCACCTTGACTTGCCTTCGATTGAATGGGTGGAAAATTATTTACGAAACTATGAAGGCGCGGTGGTCATCGTTTCGCACGACCGCACGTTTCTTGACAACGTCATCAACAAAACTGTAGAAGTTACCAACCAGCAGCTAGTGACGTATGAAGGCAATTATAGTTACTATCTGAACGAGAAAGAGCAGCGCGAGGAAATTCAGCAAAACGCTTACGAAAATCAGCAAGCCAAGATACGACAGACCGAACGATTCATTGAACGGTTTCGCTCCAAGGCAACGAAAGCCCGGCAAGTGCAGTCGCGCGTGAAAGCCTTGGAAAAAATGGATTTGGTAGAAGAAGTGGTGAGCGACATTGCCGAGATCAATTTCAAATTCACTTTCAAACAACCATCAGGCCGTCATGTTGTTACATTAAAAGACATTTCAAAGTCATACGGCCCGCTGGAAATATTGAAACATGCAAGCGCGGGCATTGAGCGAGGAGACAAGATTGCGCTGATCGGAGCAAATGGAAAAGGAAAGTCAACATTGCTCAGAATCATTGCCAATACCGAACCCATTGAAGGTGAGCGCACCATAGGTTACAATGTGATTTATGGATTTTATGCGCAGCATCAATTGGAGGCACTCCATGTGGAGAATGAAATCTTAGATGAACTGAAACAAGCCGGCAGCGGAAAGACCGAACAAGAACTACGGAATGTACTGGGTTGTTTTTTATTTAATGACGAAGATCAATTCAAAAAAATCAAAGTCCTTTCCGGTGGAGAAAAATCAAGAGTTGCTTTGGCGAAAACTTTGATCTCTGAAGCTAATTTCTTGCTACTGGATGAACCAACCAACCACCTTGATTTTATTTCAGAAAATATTCTGATCCAAGCCTTGCAACAATACCAGGGAAGTTTTGTGGTGGTAAGTCACAACCGTCACTTTGTGAGCCAGGTGGACAATAAGATCTGGTATATCGAAAATCATCAGATCAAAGAATACCCGGGAACGTATGAAGAGTATGAATACTGGCGAAAAAAAAATGTTGAGCAAAATGTTGTCCCTCCTGAACCTGCAAAAAAGCCAGAGCCAAAGGTCGAGAAGAAAAAAGAAATCCAGCCAAGCAATCATCTGAAAGCATTGCAATCAAATCTGAAAAAGGTGGAATTGGCTATTGAAAAACTCGTGGCTGAAAAAACGAACATCGAAACAGAAATGTCGAAGCCTGAAGTGTATAGTAATTTTGAAAAGCTGAGTGAATGGCAAGTCAAATTTGAAAAAGCAGATTTGAAACTTGAAGAAGAAAACAAGAAGTGGGAAGCCATCGCGATCGAAATAGAAGAAGAGGAAAAGAAATTGAACTAAAGGCATTAAGTATTAGGCATTGACCTTATGGCCGAAGAACAAACTTTAAATTTCAATTTTGAAGCGCGTTACTTTAAAAACGGTAGCCTTGAAACGGCAAAAGAAGTTTGGTTTGTACTTCATGGTTATGGGCAACTTGCAAAATACTTCATCCGAAAATTTTCCTTACTCGAAAAAGAAGACATCTGCGTAATTGCCCCGGAAGGGTTATCACATTTTTACCTGGAAGATATTCCAACCAGAGCTGCAGGTGGAAGTAACCGCGTTGGTGCCACCTGGATGACGAGGGAAAACAGAGACGCAGACATTCGTAATTACATTTCCTATCTCAATTCAGTTTACGAAAAAGAAATAGGTAGGAAAAAAATTAAAACAACACTCCTCGGATTCTCGCAAGGCTCAGCAACGGTCACACGCTGGGGTTTGGACGGCCAAGTTCAATTTGACAGATTAATTCTTTGGGCCGGCATCTTCCCTCCTGACATGGATTTTCAAAAAGGTCATGATCTGCTCGTTCAAAAAGAAGTGATAGAGGTGGTGGGCAAAAGTGATCCTTACATCAATAAAGAAAAAATTCTTGAGTTTAAAAGGTTATCAGAAGCCCTTCAGATTCAACCGAGACTAATCGAGTTTGATGGTGGTCATGATATTGACAATGCCGCACTTGACACCTTACTATAATTCAGAGATCACGTTTTACTAAAGTAGCACTAGCCTGGGCAGTGGGGAACACGATCATATCTGCAAGCATGACGTGCGCAGGTCGCGTGACTGCAAACAAAATTAAATCAGCAATATCATCGGCAACCAGTGGCTGCATTCCTTTATACACATTTTTTGCTTTTTCTTCATCGCCTTTGAAACGAACGAGCGCAAACTCTGTCTCCACCATGCCTGGACGAATACCCGTAACTTTTATTCCGTGTGTATTCAAATCGATGCGCATACCCTGTGTAATTGCATCCACAGCAAACTTGCTCGCGCAATACACATTACCATTTGGATAAACTTCTTTTCCTGCAATAGAGCCAATGTTTACTATATGCCCAGATCTATTATCGATCATCCAAGGCATAATTTCCTTCGATACATACAACAAACCTTTCACATTAATATCCATCATCGCATCCCAATCTTCGATGCTCCCATTTTGAATTGAAGACATGCCGTGCGCATTACCCGCATTGTTCACAAGCACATCAATTTTTCTCCATTCTTTTGGTAAAGATTGAATGGCAGCGGCAACTTCCTTCTGATCCCGAACATCGAATGACAAAGTAGTCACTTTTACCAACGAAGCAATTTCTTTTGCCAAGGCGGAAAGGCGGTCTTGCCTTCTTCCACACAAAATCAAATCAAAAGAATTCTTTGCCAACAAACGAGCAGTGGCTTCACCAATGCCGGAGGTAGCACCTGTGATGAAAGCAATTCGATTCATAAAGAGTTGTTGTTTACTGAAAGATAAAATAAACCCCGATCGTGTTTGTGTTCAACCGACTAATCGGATCTTGATAAACAGTATAATCATTGCCAAGCATGTTCACCAGTCCACGAGAAAAACGAATTTCCTGCGATAACTTGAACAAAGGGAAATAGAAGTCAAAGCCAAAGCCTATATCCATGGTCAAGTTTCTTTTTTGAATCGATAGTCCTGCTGACGAATTTCCAAAATCATTTTTATTAGAAGCTTCAAAAGAGGGCGTAAAGCCGCCTATCATATACATGCGTACATTCCCTCTGCGCATCGACTTATATTTTAAGAGCAAAGGAAATTCAACCAAGGTCTGATCAACCAACTGCGATTGAGTTGGCGCATTCGTGAAGTAGTAATACAACTTGTGGGTATAAAAACCAGCTTTGGGCATAAGCCGCAAATCAAAAAATTCGCTAAGCCGATAGTTTACCAAAAAACCCAATGAAAAGCCGGGGGAAAAAACAGCCTGCACAGAATGAACAGTGTCTAGCTTTGGTGTAATAAATTTGTCCGAATAACTTACCTGATAAGATGAAGTGTGCAAGCCGATACTAAAACCGTAAGTAATCTTCCGATCGTCATAATTGGGATTGTGTTGGCGCGTCCAGCGGAATAGCTGTGCTTCCGAAACGATCGGCACTGCCAACACTGCACACAAAATTATTTTGTGGCCGTGTACAATGAGCTTATTCCAAAAGTGAGAGGTTTGCATGAAGCATTTTTATAACCTACGCGAGTTAAAATCGAAACAAAATCTTTTCCGTCCGGAAATGCCTTCACTGATTCAGGCAAATAAGTGTATGCCGAGGAATCGCGGGAGAACAATCGTCCGATTACCGGAAGGATGTAATTGAAATAAAAAAAATAAAATTGTTTGAATGGAAAAGAAGTCGGTTTGGAGAACTCCAGAATGGCAACACGTCCACCCGGCTTCATCACCCTCAGCATTTCTGTCAATCCTTTTTCCAAATTTTCGAAGTTGCGCACTCCAAATGCAACGGTCACAGCATCGAATTTATTTTCCTCAAAGGGAAGATTTTCTGAATCTGCATTTATCATTTCAATCACTGAAGACAATCCTTTGGACGCAATCTTTGTGATACCCACATCCAGCATACCCTGCGAGATATCTATTCCGATTATTTTATCGGGGTTTAAACTCATTGCTTCAACAGCAAAATCACCCGTGCCGGTGGCTACATCGAGAATGGTTTTTGGCGCACCTTCACGCAGCCAGCGAATCGCCCTTTTTCGCCACCGAATATCGATGCCCAAGCTTAAAAAATGATTCAGGAAATCATACTTGCCACTAATGTTGTCAAACATCCTGGCGACTTGAACTTTCTTTGCAGAATTATCCTGCTTGTAAGGAACTACAGTCAATGTTTTTTCGGCAAAGATAAGAGGAGGCAACGATTTTGTCAGAATTAATTATTCAACACTTTAAACTCCACTCTGCGGTTTAATTCACGTCCTTCGTCTTCATCATCGTTGCTGGCCAGCGGTTTCTCTTTACCGTAGCCATGTGTTTTCACTCTGCGTGTATCAATCCCTTTGGAGGTGAGGAAATTCTTTACCGCATTTGCCCTCTGTTGGGAAAGCCATTTGTTAAATTCTTTAGTTCCAATAGCATCTGTATGTCCGCCAATCTCTACTTGAAGGTTGGGGTTTTGCTTCATGAATGCTTCGAGCTGATTCAATTCTTTATAGCTTTCAACTTTGAAAGAGGCTTTATTAAAATCGAAGTAAATATTTCTCAACACTGAAACGGCCGTCACAACAATTTTACGCATAGCAATAGTGCGCTCCACCGTTTTTTCTTCAGGTTTCATGCCTTCAATTTTCTCTGTGATGTTCTGAAATATATAACCTTCCTTTTCCACCGAAATGCGATATTCTTTGGGAGTTTTAGAATTGATTGTAAACTCGATTACTCCTTCGCCTTTATCCACTGCGCCTACCACTGTCTTATCCTTTATCGCCTGCATTCTCACCTTCGCATCGATTGGCGAATTAGTCTCTGCATCCACTACTTTCACAAGATACTTTAATGGAACGGGAGCTTTGAAAGTCTCTTTCTGGGGTTCTTCTTTGGGTTGCTCTTTTGGAGTTTCCTGTACTACAACCGGCTCTTCCTTCTTAGGTTCTTCTTTCGGTAGTTCTTTTACAGGTTCTGGCTCTTTCTTCGCCACCTGCTTTTCGTCAACAGGAGTAATCACATAAATATCTTCATAGCCCAAACCATCTTCGCGAACCGATGAATAAAACCAACGTTTACCATCTTTCGAGGAAGTAAAAAACACATCGTTATCAGGCGTATTGATTGGATAGCCTATATTTTCCGGTTCTGACCATTCATTTGTCTTTTGGTCTTTCAAAATCGTTTTGAAAATGTCAAACCCCCCCATACCCTTATGCCCCGTGGAACTGAAGTAGAGTGTTTTACCATCCGCTGCTATAAAGGGGCCATCTTCTTCGTATTCTGTGTTAATGGTAGGGCCAAGATTTTTTACACGAGTCCACTCGCCTTTTGAATCTTTGGTGCACATGTAAATATCCGAACCTCCAAATCCCCCGGGGCGGTCGCTGGCAAAGTAAAGAATTTTACCATCCTGGGTAATCGAAACAGACGCCTCCCGGTAAGTTGAATTTACCACACCAGGTAGTGGCTTGGGCTCGCTCCATTTTCCATCTGAACCTTTTTCTGATACGAAAATATCTCCTTCATTATCATCCTTTCGGATATATAGAGTGTTTCCATCTGGTGATAAAGCAGAAGTGGATTCATGAAATTGAGTATTAATAGGCGGACCTATGCTTTTCGCGCTTCCCCATTTGTCACCGTTTTTAAACGCTACAAAAACATCTTCATAGGGTTTGTTATCATCAGCCACGTTTTCATTAGTGTTGCCGTCTCTCCTGCGCGTAGTAAATACCAATTCGGTTTCATCTGCATTAAATATCGGGGCGTAATCTTCAAATTCAGAATTAATTGCTGAGCCAATATTTGTAATCGCATAAGGTTTGGGATTTGCAACGAAGTCTTTTCCATTTATGCATTCTTCAATCCTCCGATCGACTTCCTTCATTTCAAATTTGTCCTTCCCAGCATAAGAGGGACGCTTAATCAATTTATTTTTATATAAAGTGTAATAACGGATTGCATTATCAAACTTCAAACCATACTGGTACCCTTGGCCTATCCAATATTCGATGTCGAACCGATAGTTAGGTGCCTGCCTGTATACCCGTAAAAAATACTTAGTGGACAAGTCGCGTCCAATCGTTACTGTTTGAATATACCCCGCACTAAAATTTGCTCTTATGTTTGTAGTATCATAATTAGCAGCCGTAATCATGATTTCGCGAGCATCATCCAACGCCTTTGTGGCCTTCATGATTTCATCTGCTTGCTCCATGTAAAGTCGGGATTGCTCTTTGTCCTGCTCTTGGGCAAATATTTTGGCGAAGGGCAAACACAGCAGCAAAAAAATGGGTACTCTTTTAAAGATGTACATATTAAAAAATGGTTTTGCTGTCCTTTGGGACTTAAAATGCAAGCAATCTAAGTAAAACAAAGGAAAATATCAATGTTTTTGAAGCGCAAAGCTCTCAATAGCTACGTGTTTAGTATTTTGCCTTTCAATTATACTTTAAGTAATGGAGATTATTTCTGCGGATTTTGTAACGAGCTCTGCCAGCCTGGCAAGTTGCCCACCGAGCAAAGGCATGCCAGAGTTTGCTTTTATCGGGCGCTCTAACGTAGGCAAATCTTCACTGATCAATATGTTGGTGAATCGGAAAAACCTGGCCAAGACTTCCAATACGCCCGGTAAGACCCAAACCATCAATCATTTCCTAGTAAATAAAAAGTGGCACTTGGTTGATCTTCCGGGTTATGGCTTTGCTTCTGTGGGCAGAGCCAGGCGCAAAGGCTGGAGCGAGATGACAGAAGAGTATCTAACAGAACGGGAAAATCTATTTTGCACTTTCATTCTTCTGGATTCACGACTTGAGCCTCAGAAAATTGATTTCGAATTCATCGAGTGGATGGGTTCAAAGGGCTTGCCACTTGCCATCGTGCTCACCAAGGCAGACAAACTGAAGCAACAGGAAGTCGCCAAATCAAAGAAAACGATCACAGCAAAGCTGCTTGAACGCTGGGAAGAGACTCCTCCACTATTTGTCACCTCTTCGGAGAAGAAATTAGGCAGAAAAGAACTCTTACAATTTATCTCTGATGCCTTGACGGCAACGAATTCAAATGCTTAGTTTTGCGGCCTTAATATTCAAAAATGGATTTATCAAACATCGCATCGATCAGCGGCAAAGGAGGGCTTTTCAAAGTTTTCAAGCCGGGAAAAACTGGCGTTATTCTTGAATCGATAGACGCAGCCAAAACAAAAATTGTGGCTGGCATGTCCAACAAAGTATCTGTGCTGAGCGAGATCTCAATTTACACAACTACCAAAGAAGGAACTGTTCCGCTTAGTGATGTGCTCAAAAAAATTTATGAGCAATTTGGCAATGATCCCGGTGTTGGCCCTGATGATTCATCCGAGGAATTGAAGGCGTTTCTAAAATCAGTACTACCTGAATTTGATGACCAACGCGTTTATGTTTCTGATATCAAAAAACTTTTGAAGTGGTATAAAATTCTGGTGACGGAGCTTCCGGAACTTTTCAAAACAGAAACTGAAGAAAAGAAGTAAGGCATGCACCTTACTTCTTGCTTAATATTATTCTGCTGAAATAAAACAAATTGTCATTCTCGCCCGCCTTGGCATTCGTAAATACCAGCACAAGGTTTTGAATTCCTTTTATTTGCTTAATTGAAAGCGATGCCGGCCGCATAAAGATTCCTTCCATAACAGGAATCTTTGGCGAAGATGCGAAATCTATCGTTCCTAACTTCTCGCCTTTCGTGGATGCAAGGTAAACTTCAATCGTCCCGCCTTTCATTCCATGCGCTTCGGCAATAATAAAATGCAGTTTTCCAACTCCAGTCAAGTCAATGTCTTTGAATGTGGCAGAAGAATTATGGTGAATATTTTCCAATGCAACATCGTTACCGGCTGCAAGAGTTCGAACTCCGCCCGTAAGTTCGGCAGTCGCCCCGGTCAATACTGGCGCACGCAGAACTTTGGTTGCAGAACCATTCAAAGATGGGACTCCTGCATTTCCTAAATCATCATAGGAAGCGCTGATCAAATAAACTGACTGCGATGCCACTCCCTCTTTGGGAGCCGGTGCAAACTTAGCAACACCTTCCAACGGCAAGCTTTTTACTTTGCTTTCTTCAGCGAGCGATAGAATGTATTCAATCATCTTTGATGCCTGATCCTTATTCAACTGCGGATGTGCCGACATAGCAGTTTCTCCCCACACTCCTGCTCCTCCTTTTAAAACTTTATCGGATAATCTATCAACTGCATCCACTTGCCCTTTGTACTTCTTTGCTACCATTCTGTAAGCCGGCCCGGCTGATTTCTGATCTATCTGGTGGCACGATTTACAATCACTCTCGGCAATCAGTATCTTTCCAGGCAATTCGGGTCTTTGATGGCCTTGCGCGGATGTCGTTTTATCAAAACCCTGCGCGATGTAATCAACAGTTACAATTACTTGCTCCTGTTTTATTTTTCCTTCAGTCGTACTTCCATCCTCTTTGTCGGTTACGGTCACTTTATAATTTGCCGAACCTTCCGATAAATAAAACATAGAGTTTCCCGAAACTTCAACGTTAACCGTTGGAGGGTCATTACCTGCAATGATCATCACTTCAGATGTTGTGCTCGTTCCTGAAGGATCTGTTACCTTCAACTTTGGCCGATAAATTCCAGGTTTATCAAACGTGAAAGTAAATTCAGGCGACTGTGATTTTTGGGTTGTTCCATTTACATCCAATTCAAAACTGACCTGATCATCATCGGGATCAATTGAGTTAGCGCCTGAAAGTTTAACAGTAAGTGGAACAGAACCCGAAGTTTTATCAGCTTCAAGTTTGGCGAGCGGTGGACGATTGCCTTTGTTGAATTCAATCACTGACAACCGTGCATCTTCATTCTGTGCAAACCACTTCGTACCATACTCAAGTGTGTACAATTTTCCGTCAGGCCCAAACGCCATATCGATGATATTGTTGAAAGTAGTTCCTTCGAGGAAGGGCTCAATGTCCATAATATTTCCTTCTTTATCCATGGTAACCAAACGAATCCAGTTCCGCATCCAATCGTAAATGATCAACTTGCCATCAAAATAATTGGGATAGGCTCCGTCTTTGTCTTTGTAATTTTCTGAATAATACACCGGGCCGGCCATGGCATTCCGTCCGCCAGTTTTTACCAATGGAAAATCGGGGGAGTCAGCATACGGATACCAGATGAATGCCGGACTTACTGCCGGCAAATCAGTTTTACCCGTGTTGTTCGGGGAATTATTTTTTGGATGTTGAGGATCATGCCTCTCGCCAATCGCTTTCTTTTCGAAATCATATTTTGCATACGCATAATTATTTCCAACAAAAAGCGGCCAACCAAAATAGCCTGCGGCTTTTGCCTGATTCACTTCATCGTAACCTCGTGGGCCACGTTCTGCGCTATCGTTGCCGGCATCAGGTCCCACTTCTCCCCAATATAAATAGCCCGTTTTCTGATCCACCGAAATGCGATATGGATTTCGATTGCCCATTACATAAATTTCCGGGCGCGTATTTGGTTCATCTTTCTTGAAAAGGTTTCCTTGAGGAATAGTGTAACTTCCATCCGGCTCAGGATGAATTCTTAAAATTTTTCCACGAAGATCATTTGTATTCGAAGACGACTTCTGCGCATCAAAGGGTGAACGCCCTTTACGTTCATCAGCCGGACTGTAGCCATCCGATTCAAAAGGACTCGTGTTATCGCCCGTTGACAAGAATAAATTTCCTTTAGAATCAAAGGCGAGCGAACCACCTGTGTGGCAACATGTTTCGCGCTGCACCTCTACCTCTAACATTCGCTTTTCGCTTTTCATGTCCACTGCTTTTCCATCAAAAATAAATCGCGACAAAACGTTGGCTGATTTTTCAGGATGAGAATAGTAGATATAAAGGAAATGATTTTGATCAAAACCCGGATCAGCGGTGATACCGAGCATTCCATCCTCAAAAGTTTTGTAAACATTGAATGTATTGATCACTTTGATCGAATCATTCTTCGGATCATAGAGCTTTACATTTCCTTTTCGCTCCAGGAAAATAATGCGTCCATCAGGAAGAATAGTCATCTCGGTAGGCTCATCAAAGTAATAACCGAGCACTTTCTTCGTAAATCGGTTTGCCTCCGGAAGGTGCTTGGCTGTTGCTTTTGCAAAGTCTAATTTATTATCTCCAATAGCATAGTTGATTCCAGCCAAAAGTTGATCCATAAAAATCGGATCACTATAACTTTCATTGGTGTGACCAAAGCCTGTGTAAAAAGATCTTCCGCCATCAAATTCATGATACCAAATGATTGGATGATCACCATCGTTCTCTCCACCTTTATAAGTTGATTCGTCCAACTTGTAAAGCACATTTATGTCAGGAGAAATTTTCTTGTAGTTATAGAGTTCATCAAAGCGCTCCCACGGTTCTGGCGATTTCAAATTAAGTTGCCCTTCCTTCACTGGCTGCTTAAGTACGTTCACTCTCTGTTGCTCAGGATGACTTTTGAAATATGCTCCCAATAATTTGCCATACCACCACCATTCATACTCAGTATCAGCGGCAGCATGAATGCCGACAAACCCGCCACCCGCCTGAATGAATCGCATAAATTCATTTTGCTGTTGCTGATCCAACACATCACCAGTCGTACTCAAAAAGACAACAGCACTATATTTCTTTAGATTATCTTCATTGAAGAAAGTTGCATCTTCTGTTGTATCAACTTTGAATTTGTTATCAACGCCAAGTTTTAAAAGGGCTGCCTTTCCTGCCTTGATCGACTCATGCCTGTAGCCTTTTGTTTTGGAGAAAACGAGCACACGCTTTTCCTTCGTTGAACATGAAGTAATGATTAATGAAGCGAAAAAAAAGCCCGCAACAATACGGGCAACTTTTGAAATTGATATCATGATTTTCTTTTGACTTTTCTTACAGCGTCTTGATCTTCAGATTTCTGAACCAAACTGCGTTGCCATGATCCTGCAATGCAATATGCCCTTTTGTTGATTTTCCAAAATCAGGCATGGTTTTGAACTTGCTACCTTTTACCATAGTGTCCCACTCAGGCGTATGCATGGTAAACTCAACCACTTTTGTTCCATTTAACCAAAATTCATAATGAGCATTTTTTGAAACGATCCGAACCTCATTCCACTCCAGCGCAGGTTTAACAGTTTCTTTTGAGCACGAAATCAAATCGTACAAATCGCCCGCACGGTGTTTGATGATTTTGGCATCCGGATGGCATTCGTTATCGAGCACCTGCATTTCAGGCCCCGTAAGAAATGAATAAGCATATTTATCGGACTCCACTGAGTTGAAAATGATACCACTGTTTCCGCACTTCTCAATTTTCCATTCGAGCTTCAACTCATAGTTCTCATACTCCTTATCTGTCACCATATCCCCTCCTTCTTTTACGGAAGCATCCAGATATAGTTCACCATCTTTCACTTTCCATCGATCATTCAACGAAGATTTTCGCCAGGTGTGCCATCCTTTTGTCGAACTCCCATCAAACAATAGCTGCCATCCTTCTTTCTTTTCCGCATCCGACAGCGAATTATTTTGCGCAGATGCCACTACTGATGTTAAGGCAAAAAACAAAACCGCAATTTTTCTCATGATGAACTAATTCAGAGGTTTATAAAATATCTCAGTGCTCTTTCTCCCCATCTAATGACAAAACGTAGCGCACCATCTTCTCAGCATCATTCTGAGTAAGATCAGGATGAGCTGCCATCGGTACCTGTCCCCACACGCCCGACCCACCTTTCATAACTTTCTCCGCCAGCATCTTCACATTTGCTTCTGTGAAGTCGTACTTCTTTGCAACATCTGTGTGCGAAGGACCAATCAACTTGTTTGTAGGATGATGGCATGTTTTACAATCATTTGCCTTCACCAAGGCTTCTCCCTGGGCTATCACGTCACCACCACCTCCGGCCGGAGCAGTTGTTTCTTCTTTAGGCGTACCAAAGTCTTCACCTGCTTCTTTCTTTTCAGATTTCGAGCCGCAGGAAGTAAGTGCAAATAGTGCAAATGCTGTTGCAACAGCTAAAATATTTTTTTTCATGACTTAAAAATTGAAATGGTTAAATCGGTTTGTACTAAGTCGTAAATCTAAATTCAAAATTCTGAAATCCTAAATACCAAGAACCTGTTTATTAAGTTTTGGATTTTTTCCGGCTGACGCAAAATCATCAAATGCTTTCTCCGTGACACGGATCATATATTCCTTGATTCGTGGAGCTCCTTCCTTCGCGCCTTGCTCAGGGTGTTTGATGCAGCATTCCCATTCAAGAACTGCCCAACCATCATAATTATATTGAGCCAGCTTTGCGAAAATTGATTTGAAATCAACCTGGCCATCGCCTACTGACCTGAATCTTCCAGGCCGATTGACCCAATCCTGAAAACCACCGTACACTCCGCTTTTTCCTGTTGGATTAAATTCAGCATCCTTCACATGGAACATTTTTATAAACTGATGATAAAAGTCGATGTACTGCAAATAATCCAACTGCTGTAAAACGAAATGGCTTGGATCATAAAGAATATTTGCACGTGTGTGCTTGCCCGTTGCTTCCCAGAATCTTTCAAAAGTTATTCCATCATGCAGGTCTTCGCCTGGATGAATTTCATAACAAACATCCACACCTACTTTGTCGAACGTATTCAAAATCGGAAGCCAGCGTTTTGCTAATTCTTTGAAGCCATCTTCCACGAGCCCAGCAGGGCGTTGCGGCCATGGATAAACCGTGTGCCACATCAAGGCACCACTAAACGTTGCATGTGCATTCAATCCAAGATTCTTACTTGCTTTCGCAGCAAGTTTCAATTGATCCACAGCCCAGGCTGTTCGCTCCTTCGGCTTGCCATGCACCGACTTAGGCGCAAAGGCATCAAACATCACATCATAAGCTGGATGTACCGCCACCAACTGGCCTTGCAAATGTGTGGAAAGTTCAGTGATCTGCAACCCACACGACTCCACGATACCTTTGATTTCATCTGCATAGTCTTTGCTCTCAGCCGCTTTCTTCAGGTCGATAGCACGTGCATCCCATGTAGGGATTTGCACACCAACATATCCGAGCGATGCCGCCCACTTGCAAATGTTTTTCAGGTTGTTGAATGGAGGTTCATCACCCATAAACTGGGCGAGGAAAATACCTGGGCCTTTTATATTCTTCATGCGGTTAAATTAAACAAAAATGAAAGCGCGAAAAAGCGATAATGTTTTGAGTGAAGAAATATTTTTTTGAATGACAGATAAGCTTACTACTGTTTGGGTCTTGTTATTCACATCCCCAACAAATCTTTTAGATTCCTTTCCAATGCATCCATCTTGTGCCCTTTCAAAAAGATAAATTTCCTCAGTTCTTGAGAAAATGAAACAGAGATCGTTCCGGTTCCTTTCTGCCGTTGACTGGTACGGATGGTCGCATCTTTTTCGATAGAGTTAATCTGTTTTAATATGGATTCGAATTGTTCTTGCGTGATGGCTGCGCGCGCTGGCTTGCCTCCACTGTAAGCACCCGAAGAACTATTTTCTTTGCGCACCGGATCGAATTTGATCATTCCCATTGTAACGGAATAATGATTACCGTTACCATCAAAATAGTTATACGTTTTTTTGTCCTTCAGAACTTGAACAGAATGAAGTGCAGCATACGGGCCTGTGCGGCTTTGCACAATTGCATCTCCACACATGTCCCAAAAGCCATCGTGAATGCTCATCTTCGCTTTAACTTGCATTCCCACTAGTTCCGCAAGTTGCTCTTTACTTAAAGATGACTCGCAGAGTTTGATGAAATAACTTTTGAGACTGGCCTGAATGTAATAATCCGTGTTGCTTTTAACCTTGCTACCTGGAGGGTTCTCTTCTGTCATTTTCAAAATGACACCTTCCAATTCAGTAGTATCGGATGCATTCATGGATTTTATTTTACTACTCGATTCAAACGAATAAATGCAACAAAGGAAAATCAGCATGCCAACATGAAGACTTCTCAACCCAATTGGAATAACCATTCTTAAATATATCTCCAATTAAGCTATCGTCCAAAATCGTCCTGCACTCTCACAATATCATCTTCATCAGAAGGATGATTCTCATCCGTATGCCGCCAGATTTCGGCAATCATGCCCCAGCCTTCGGATAATCCAATCAAACGGTGTCGCTGCCCCTGATTTAGTTGAATGATTTCACCCATAAAAAGCTTTTTCAACGGTCCTTGTTCATCCGTGTCACTGATCACAACACCTGCAACTCCTGCCGTGAGCTTCCATATCTCAGCGCGCCTGTGATGGTATTGCCAACTCAATCGTTGGTCTGGTGCCACGATAAGAATCTTTGGACTCAACTTTCCGGATATCGTGAGATCTTCTTTTTTCAAATGTGGAAAATACAATTGAATAAATTTCTCTGCTTGTGTCTCATCCAATACAAAAAAACCGCCCCATGGCCTGGTGAAATCTTGTGATGCAATGTTCAAACCAACTTCATTCAAGTATTTCTCAACTGACTTTTTTACTTCTTCTTTTGAAGCATTCACATGTAAGTTTACATCTATCATTTTAACTTCAATTTTATTTCAGGAAAGAAAAGATTTTTTGATTCACAGCCAATGGTTTCTCTAAATGCGGCAAGTGGCGCGCATCTTCCACAGCAAGAAAATCAACACTTAATTTTTGTTTGAGTGAATCACTGAAATCAAACGTCACGGTTTGATCTTCTTTACCCCAAATCAAAAGCACTTTCTTCTTTAGTGATTCAAGTTTGCTATAATTCGAAACGATGGAATCACTTGGGTAATTTTTGATCGTTGAAATCAATGCATGACGAAAGCCTTTGAACTTCATCTGTGTTTTATACTTATTAACCCAATCGGGAAATAATTCAGGATATTTAAAATCTTCTAATTGACCGCCCGCCATTGCATCTGCTTTCACAGCCATCGAATAGTTCATGATCACATCGGCAATGTCGCGGTTGGTAAATCGATAAACAGGGTCAATAAGAATTATTTTTTCAATAAGCTGCGGATAGTGTGTGACAAAATCACCAACTATGGCTCCGCCAAATGAAAGCCCTGCAATATGAAAGGGTTCTTTCACATTGAGCGAACTGATCAATTCGATCAATTGCTTTCTATAGAACGATGGATTGTATTCAGCTTCCGGCTTATCGGAAAGTCCACGACCAAATTCATCATAACGAATCACACGAAAACCCTGATGTACAAGGCTATCAAACGTTCCATCCCAAATGTAGTAAGGCACGCTGAAGCCATGAACGAGCACCACGGTCTTTGCTGTATCAGAGCCGGCCACTTCATAGTGAGTAATCCCATCAGATAATTTAATAAAATTTCCGCTTGCATTTTTGCGGTCGTCCTCGCCAATGGTTTTTGTTTCTACATTTTTGAAAACGTAAAATCCATAAAAGCCAATTGCTACCAGCATTAGCAGCACCAACAAGACATAGATAATTTGCTTTGGTCGTTTCATTGTGCGTTAGTCAACCCAATCCGCGACAAACAAATTCGTATCGTGTGTGCCACCGTTATTCCGGTTGGATGCGAAGATGATTTTCTTTCCGTCAGGCGAAAACATCGGGAACGAATCAAACACTTTATCATAAGAAATTTGTTCAAGTCCACTCCCATCTTCGTTGATCATAAATAAATTGAATTCATATCCACGTTTGCCTTTATGGTTGGAGCTGAAAATAATTTTCTTCCCGGCAGGATGATAGAAGGGAGCCCAGTTGGCTTTGCCAAGATGAGTAATTTGTTTTAAGTCAGAACCATCAATATTGCAAGTGAATATCTCCATGTTTGTCGGAGCCACCAATCCTTGTTTTAAATATTCCTTGTATTCATTTTTCTCCTCCTCCGTTTTGAATCGTGACGCACGAAAAACTAATTTCCTGCCATCGGGAGAAAAGAACGCACCACCATCATAACCCAACTCATTCGTCACCTGCTTTACATTTTTTCCATTCACGTCCATGATGTAGAGGTCAAGGTCTCCGTTGCGTGTGGACGTAAATACAATCTTATCTCCTTTGGGCGACAAGGTTGCTTCGGCATCATAGCCTGGAGTGTTCGTCAGTTGCTTCGTGATCTTTCCAGTCAAATCGGCCACGAAGATGTCGTATAAATCATAGATTGGCCACAAATATTTTCCACCCGGCTTTCGCTCCACATCTTTCGGGCATTCTTTTCCGCCAAGGTGAGTAGATGCGTAAAGAATATGCTTGCCATCTTTTAAGAAATAAGCGCACGTTGTTCTGCCCAGGCCGGTGCTTATCAATTGAGGTTTCTCACCTTTGCTAAGATCAGCATTGATAGGTGTGTAGAAAATCTGATCGCAATTCAAGCCCCACGCTTTGTTGTTTGATTGAAAACTCACGCTCTTTCCATCAAAGCTCCAATATGCTTCGGCATTATCGCCACCAAATGTGAGTTGTCGCACATTGGTGAAATGTTTTTCGCGGGAATAGTGAATTGAATCAGCCATATCAGCACTCATCCTATTTTTATTCCCTTTAAAAGAAAAAAGAAATGGAATAAAAATGATAACGAACAGAAAATACTTTTTCATAGAAATAGAGAATTGATCAATTGGTGATTTGATTACGCTGCCTTGCCTTCTTCCTCTTTCAAAACTCGTCTTAAAATTTTTCCAACATTGGATTTTGGAAGCTCAGTTCTGAAAACAAAATACTTAGGCACTTTATAGTTCGTCAGGTTTTTGTGGCAGAATTCTTTGATCTCTTCTTCCGTAAGGCTTTGATCTTTCTTTACAATAAATACCTTGATCACCTCTCCCGACTTTATATCCGGCACACCGATCGCAGCCACCTCCAGCACTTTCGGATTCGAGGCGAGTACGTTTTCAATTTCATTGGGGAACACATTGAAGCCGGAAACTTTGATCATGTCTTTCTTACGATCAACAATTTTAAAATATCCTTCCGCATCCATTAAGCCAATGTCTCCCGTGCGGAACCAATCGTTGTGAAAGAAAACTCCTTCGTTATCTTTCTCCCAATAGCCACGCATTACCTGCGGACCACGTGCACATATCTCTCCCGTTTCACCTTGTGGCAATTGATTTCCAGCATCATCGAAGATGGCTACCTCCGTGCTGGGCATGGGCACACCAATCGTTCCGCGCTTGTGTCTGCCATCGAGTGGATTACAACATAATACTGGTGATGTCTCGCTCAGGCCATAGCCTTCAGCAAGAACAGTATTGGTCACCTTCTGCCACAAATCCGCCACCGCATCCTGCACTGCCATGCCACCACCTACGGCTCCTTTCAACGGGGAGAAGTCCAGTTTTTTGAATTCTTCATTATGCAGCAAGCCATTGAACAATGTGTTCACGCCTGTTATGATGGTGAAGCGGTGCTTCTTCAATTCTTTACAAAAGCCCGGAATATCGCGCGGATTGGTAATCAAAACATTTTTCACACCGGAAGAATACATCAACACACCATTCACCGTAAGCGCGAAGATGTGATACATGGGGATGGCAGTGACCATAATGTCTTTATGATCAGCCGACATGAATGGTTTGAACCATTGAGTGATCATCATGTTGTGCGCAATGATATTTCGATGCGAAAGTTGCGCGCCCTTTGAAATACCTGTTGTGCCACCGGTGTATTGGAGGACGGCAACATCTTCTTTATCAATTGCTGGTTTGGAGAATGAAAGATTTTTTCCTTCGCTCAAAACAGTTTTGAATGAAATTGAATTGGCAATGCTGTAGCGAGGCACCATCTTCTTCACACGCTTCACAACAAAATTTACCAACGCGCCCTTCAACGTTCCCATCATATCACCCATGCGTGTGACGATGATGTGCTTCAAAGTTGGGATTCGATCCTTGATTTCCTGAAGATGGTTGGCAAAGTTTTCGAGAATGACGATGGCAGAGATACCGGCATCTTTGAATTGATGCTCCATCTCGCGGGGAGTGTAGAGTGGATTGGTATTTACAACGATCAAACCTGCTTTCAACGCACCGATGAATGCTACGGGAAACTGTAACATATTTGGCATTTGAATCGCGATTCGGTCACCTTTCTTCAACCCAAGTTTTTGCAGGTAGGCTGCGAAGTGCGTAGCGTATTCATCTGTTTGTGCAAAGGTGATTTGTGCACCCATGTTATCAAACGCGACTTTATTTGCAAATTTTTTACTGGCAGTTTCAAAAAGTTCTACCAGTGATTGATATTCAAGTGGCCCGATTTGGTGAGGAGTGCCAGTTGGGTATTTAGAAAACCAGGGAAAGTCTTTTTCCATACAAATAAATAAACGACAAGTTAACGGTTAATCGTAATTAGTTAATAGTTTTTTATTCCAATTAACTCAACTTCAATCATCAACTAAATTTAATCAAGCACTGCAGTAGTAAGGGTTACTCGCTGCACAGGGTTCTGAGGATCAGTGGAATAAATTGTCACGGATTTATTTTGTGGCCCGCTCCTACCGGTTGTATTCAAAATGGATTTTAGAACGATCTCTTCGTTGGGTTTGATGGTTGTCTTTTCCACTTTGGAAATGAGACAAGAACAATTAGTTTGAATAAAGCGGATGATCAAATCTTTTTTTCCCGTATTTTTTATTTTCACATCCCGTTCAAGATTAACTCCAGCTCTTACACGGCCAAAGTTGATCACGTTTGCAGACAGCGAAAGAACAGGTGCTTTTTCCAATTCCTGTGGGGATAACTTGGGGAAAAATTCCTCCACAGTAACATAAACAGAGATCGACTTATCAGGCATTTCCCTATCATTCGTGTGGAAGATAAAATTCTCGGTTAAGAATCCATATTGGTTTTTAAGCTTTGCATCGAACAGCACCTTTACATCATACGATTGACCCGGGGCCAGCGACTTTGGATACTGAACTTTGATGTACTTCGGGGATTCAACAGACAAAAACTTCACGGTATCTGTCGAGGAATTCTTAATAGGAAAATTGATTGCTTCACTTTCGCGGTTGATAAAGACCTTTCCAACATTGCACGATGTAGAATGAAATGAGAGTCCGCCCACGACATTTGGAAAGGCCGTGTACTTACCGCCATCGCCCGCCACCACGTTACCTTTGATTTGCAACACAATCGCACTGGCATCCCAATCGGTCATCACAGACAAGGTCTTGTTAAAATAACCAGGCCGGCCTCTCGGATCGAAACTTGCCTTTATAAAACCTGATGCCCCAGGTTGAACAGCTTCTTTCGTCCAGTCAGGCGTGGTGCAGCCACAAGAAGGATTTACGGAAATGATTTTTATCGGTCGGGATGATCTGTTCGCGAATTCAAATTGAAACACAGCATTGCCGGCCTGCTCGGGCACCGTTCCAAAATCGTGCGTCTTTTCATTAAAATAAATCGGATCAGCCAGCTGCGAATATCCATTCGAGCCAGCGATGACCATTAAAATCAATAACAACAATTTCATCCATTGCATAACGCAAAATTATTGAAGAATTGTCCTTGAAAAATTTTCTTAACTCATTTTTGACGAATTTGTTTTTATTTGCAACATGGCACGAATTCTTACTGGCATTCAAAGCAGCGGACGCCCACACCTTGGCAATTTGCTGGGTGCGATCATTCCGGCTATTGAACTTTCTAAACAACCTGGCAACGAATCTTTCTTCTTCATTGCTGATCTACACTCACTTACATCCATTAAAGACGCAAAAGTTCGCGAAGCGAATGTGCAGGCAGTGGCGGCAGCGTGGCTGGCATTTGGCTTCGATACAGAAAAAAATCTCTTATATCGCCAAAGCAGAATTCCAATTGTCACGGAATTGACCTGGTATCTCAGTTGTGTCACGCCTTTTCCAATGCTGGCGAATGCGCATTCGTTCAAAGACAAATCAGAAAAACTCTCGGATGTAAATGCAGGTTTGTTTACATATCCGGTGTTAATGACGGCAGACATCATTCTGTACGATGCGAATTATGTTCCTGTAGGAAAAGACCAGAAGCAGCACCTGGAAATGGCTCGCGACATTGCAAGTAGTTTCAATACTCTTTATGGTGAGACTTTTGTTTTGCCGGAAGCAAAGATCGAAGAAACGCTAATGACTATTCCCGGAACGGACGGCCAAAAAATGAGCAAGTCTTATAATAACATCATTGACATTTTCCTTCCTGAAAAAGAATTGCGCAAACAAGTGATGAGCATTGTTACCGACAGCACTCCGATGGAAGCCCCGAAAAACCCGGACACGGATAACGTGTATGCTATCTACAAGCTTTTGGCAACAGCGGATCAAGGACTAGCACTTCATCAAAAATACCTCGCAGGAAATTTTGGCTACGGTCATGCGAAACAGGAATTGTATGAATTGATTTTGCAAAAGTTTGCGAAAGAACGTGAGGCATTTAACTACTTCATGAACAATATACCGGAGCTGGAGAAAATTCTTTCCAAGTGTGAAGACCGCGCGACTGAAATTGCATCTGCGATGATGCAGAGAGTGAGAAAGAAATTAGGATTTTAACACTTAGTATTCCGATCCTTCGATTAGAAGTATCTTTTTCTTGAAGAGCTCCTTTTTACGTTCCAAATAGATTTTTCGCCAAATAATACTCTTTTCCATTTCATTGCAGTTAGCTGACATTTTGAAATATTCAGCTTCTATTTCTTTCTTAATAGGTGCTAGTTTTTCTACTGGATTATAAGAAAGAAGGTCATAATAGATATAAGCATCGCCAATTATATTGACAGCTTCTTCTAATTCTAATCCGACAATTTCATTTGGTTTTGTTGTCAGAAAGGCAACTTCATTATCTGAGACATTGTGAACAGTATTTGTCTTGATACTTTGCGCTGACATCAGCCGAACAAAGACAAAATCTTCATCGGGAATATCAACCCTTTCGCTTCGCTCGTATAAAACTGTTCCCCTCAGATCATCTGGAATGCCTTCAAAGTTTAATATGGTGAAAAACTTTGAGTAAAGTCGTGTTCTTTTACCATGTTCATCCTTAGAAGTTTCCAAAACATACGATTTCAGTTCTTCGCTTGTCTTAAAAGACTTAATGGGAGGATAATCAGCTACAATTAGATAGGCTTTGATTTTGGCGTTGTTTCTTAAGGTAATCTCAACTTCGTACTGAAAAAGGACAAAGCCATCTGCCTTCAAAAAAATTGGGCACAACGGTAAAAAAATCGTAAAGACAAACTTCCTCACATGTGAAAATAATAAACGATTTGAGGACTATCAAATCACTTTGCCTTCCAAACCACTTCCTGTTTCTCCTTTGTATTAAGAACGATTCTTAGAGGATTTGGAATGATCACAAGTTTTGTCTCTTTACTTGGCATCGCGTCCACTTCTACGAAAACACCTTCAGTGGCTGCTACGGAAAATTCATTCTTGTCATTGATCGCATACGTCTTTGCCAGATAAGCGATCGGAAAAAGTACATCGGTATCAGGACAAAGTTTATCGTGAACCTCCTGCAAGGCTTCTTCGAGAAATTCACCAAACTTCACGTGAAGTGCATCCTCCAGGTCATGAAGTTCCTCTTCGAGGTCATCGTATTTGGGATTGTTATAGTCGATCTTTTTCAATTCGTTTCGCTTGATCGCAATCGCCTGAATAGACTTATCGAGAGCTGCAATGTTCATAGTGAAGGTGAATTTTTCTCCAAGATTATCGAAATCAGTTCGATTTTAAAAATCGAATCAAAATATTAATTGGGAAAAATTATTAATTCAAAAAACAATTTTGCGATTAGCCAAAATTAACTCTACATCCTCAATAATTTGTAAAAAAACGGGTGAGTAATGCCACGGTATTTTAATTTTACCAATTCAATGAATCAATTATGGCAACTGATTTTCTTCCGATCAACGGCACGGATCATATCGAGTTTTATGTTGGCAATGCCAAGCAGTCAGCACTGTACTATCAGCACTGCTTTGGATTTGAATGGGTGGCGTATGCCGGGCCGGAGACCGGAGTGCGCGACAAGGCATCTTATGTGCTGCAGCAAAACAAAATTCGTTTTGTTCTTACCACATCTTTGCAGCCTGATTCTGAAATCAACAAACACATTCAAAAGCATGGTGACGGAGTAAAAGTTCTTGCTTTGTGGGTAGATGATGCCACCAAATCTTTTCAGGAAACTTTGCTGCGCGGAGCCGAGGTTGCGCATGAACCAAAAACTTTGAAAGATGAATTTGGTGAAGTAGTGTTGTCGTCCATTAAGACGTATGGAGAAACAATCCACACGTTCGTGGAAAGAAAAAATTACAAAGGCTCGTTCCTGCCGGGATTCAAGGCCGTCACAAATAAATTAAAAGTAAATCCAATCGGGCTGAAACATGTTGATCACTGCGTAGGCAACGTAGAACTCGGCCAGATGAACAAGTGGGTGAAGTTCTATGAAGATGTAATGGGATTCAAATTATTGATTACGTTTGATGACAAAGACATTTCAACGGAATACAGCGCCTTGATGAGCAAGGTGGTTTCAAATGGAAATGGCTACATCAAATTTCCGATCAACGAACCCGCTACGGGAAAAAAGAAATCGCAAATCGAAGAATATCTTGATTTTTACAAAGGCGCAGGCGTGCAGCACATCGCCATTGCCACAGACGATATCATTCATACCGTGACAGAGTTGAGAAACCGGGGCGTAGAATTTCTTCGCGTTCCCGATGTTTACTATGAAGATGTGAAAGAACGTGTGGGTCATATCAATGAGGACTGGAAGGAACTACAAAAACTGAACATTCTCATTGATCGCGATGAAGAAGGATATCTGCTTCAGATATTTTCAAAGCCGGTCCAGGATCGTCCGACTTTATTTTTCGAAATCATCGAACGCAATGGCGCCAAGTCGTTTGGAAAAGGTAATTTTAAAGCACTCTTTGAATCCATCGAACGCGAACAAGCATTGCGAGGAAATTTATAAAAATCGAAATCTAATTCATGTCTTTACTCGAACAAGCCACCGCCAAGGCAAACCACTGGCTCAACAGTAACATTGACGATCAGACAAAAGATGCCGTCAGGAAGATGATCGCCAACCCTGATCAAAAACTTCTCATTGACAGCTTTTACAAAGATCTTGAATTTGGAACCGGTGGCCTGCGCGGCATCATGGGCGCAGGAGCGAATTGTATGAATCAATACACTGTTGGTGCAGCTACGCAGGGGCTTTCCAATTACTTAAAAAAGAGTTTTCCTGATCAGCGAGTACAAGTCGCTGTTGCCTACGACAGTCGTAACAACAGCAAATACTTCGCAGAGATTGTCTCAAATGTCTTTTCAGCAAACGGAATCCTGGTTCACTTGTTTGAAGAACTTCGACCTACACCGCTTTTATCCTTCGCGATTCGTCATTTAAAGTGTCAATCGGGAGTTGTAATCACCGCATCACACAATCCAAAAGAATACAATGGGTTCAAAGCTTACTGGGTTGATGGCGCGCAGCTGGTTCCTCCGCATGACAAGAATGTAATTGCCGAAGTGAATGCGATAGCAAGTTTTGATCAGATCAAATTCACTCCCGATAAATCGCTGATCAAATTAGTAAGCCCTGAAGTAGAAGATGCCTATTATGCTGAGGTAATCAACCGCATTCCAAAAAAAGAAAGTATCAAACGCCAGAGCAAGATTGCCATGGTGTACACAAGCCTGCATGGAGCTGGAATCACCATGGTGCCGGAATGCCTGAAACGATTGGGCTTTGAGAATCTTCATGTTGTGGAAGAACAACGAACTCCCGATGGGAATTTCCCTACTGTAAAGTCCCCCAACCCAGAAGAGAAATCTGCGATGGAGATGGCGCTTAAGCAAGCCACAAAATTGAATGCCGAATTAGTGATGGCCACTGACCCTGACACTGACCGTGTCGGAATCGGGATCAAGGACGAGAGTGAAGAATTCTTTTTGCTCAATGGAAATCAGGCATTCGCATTGATGATGTGGTTTATTTTAAAGAATATTTCCGATAAAAAAGACGCCTATATTGCAAAGACAATTGTAACCACAGAATTGGTGGACGACATGGCCGCGAAGTTTGGCATTGAATGCTATAACACCTTGACCGGGTTCAAATACATTGCGGAATTGATGGGTGAGTTTGACGGCAAGAAAAAATTCATTGCAGCAGGTGAAGAAAGTTATGGCTACATGGTGGGAGACTTCGTTCGCGACAAAGATGCGGTGAGTGCGTGTGCATTTTTTGCAGCGATGGCGGCTGCAGCAAAAGATGAAGGAAGTAACCTCTATCAATGGCTGCTTCAGATGTATCTGGAAAGCGGCTTCTATAAAGAGACTTTGGTCAACCTCGTTCGCACCGGAGCGGACGGTGAAATGCAGATCAAAGCCATGATGGAGAAATTCCGCAACAATCCACCTGCCACACTGGGTGGAGAAAAAGTTACGCGATTGTTTGACTACAAAAAAAGTGAAGAAAGAGATTTAACAAGTGGCGCGACCAAACCAATCACTCTTCCAAAATCGGATGTACTGCAATTCTACACTGACAAAGGAAGTAAAATCTCAGTTCGCCCTTCCGGCACAGAGCCAAAGATCAAGTTTTACATGAGCGTGAAAGGAATTCTGGAAAACAAATCCGATTATCAGAAAATATCTGTTGAATTGGACAAGAGATTGGAACTTCTCAGCAAAGACATAACTGCTTAAGATTTTAGCTTTCCTTTTTGCAGCAAACAGGACAATGTCCTTAAATTTCTGTTTGGATTTATGGGTGATTTTGTACTAACCCCCAATAAACTGAACAGAATTATTTTTTAAAATGTGTAGTA
>CAZECP010000017.1:0-61544 GCA_964510765.1 uncultured Ohtaekwangia sp.
GATAAAGATCGCCAAGTCCAGCCTTTACCAAGGCCTGATTTACATAGTACTTAAAGTAAATAGTTGCTTGCGTGAGTGATGCATTGCCCAGAATTTTTTTCATCAAATCAGTACCATCTGCTCCATTAACTGTTTCCGTGATAATCGCAAGTGTGTTGGCATGCTGCGAGAAATACTTTTTGTCTTTTGTGTCCGCAAAAAGCTTTTTGCTCTCATCCCAATAACTAGCTTTGATGGCTTCCTGCAGTTTTGAGGCGGCTTCTGAATAACGCAATGCCAACTCTTTTAACCCAATTTCGCTTTCCAGTTTAGCCGCTGTTTGATAACCTAGCAACAATTGAAAATCCAACACAGCCGAACTTCCATCTGATCCGGAAGGCGCCACACCACTTTCCCAGCCTCCGCCATCCGACCAATCGGAAAACTCCCAATAAGGAGCATTCTTTAATCTTCCATCTGCCTGCTGGTAGCGTGAGAAAAACTGCAACACGCCACGCTCACCGTTCAAAAAACTTTTTACAAAATCTGGATCACCTTTGTAGCGAAGATAATCATGCAACATTCCTATCCACCACAAAGAAAAAGTTGGAATCTGCTGATCAAGCGAAGAAGGATAGCGGCTCAACGTCATTCCTTCAGCAACTCGCGAATAATCTGCCTGACGAATTGCATTGCGCGCCAAACGATCATCGCCACTATTGTATAAAGAGATCATACATTGAATGCGCGTATCACCAAAGTATTGCAACTGTTCATAGTACGGACAATCAACATACGTTTCGCCAGCACATAAGCGTGCGGTGCGCCAGCCGGTTTCAACTATTTTTCCAAGGTCCGAATCATCAGACTTAAAAGATGCGTTCAGTTTGAATGGATAACCGGTGAATACATTTGAGATGTCATCGATGGTGAGTGGTTCATCTTTGGTCTCAACGTGTAGCCGAACGTAGCGAAAGGTGCGCCAATCAAGCGGAGTATAAGTCTGATTTGAATTTCCATTCGAAACGATTTCATCTTTCACTCCGACAAATCGTTTCCCAGCAATTTCATTTCGATTACCTTTTGAGTTTTGCGCTTTCCAATGTTTTATATTTCCTTCATCAATGAAAAGTGCTTCGGCATCTTGCAAAGTGATCTCTGCATTTTTTCCTTTACTAAAATTCAGAACAGGATATGCGTTAGTTAGAAATCCCTGATCCAATAGCATATTGACTTTTGAATGTGCTGGAACTTCAATTGGTGATTTTGTTGACGGAAAAGTCGTAGGTAGTTGTGCTCCTGAAACGTCTCTCAAACTTTGAAAACGCTGCGGTGTCAATTCCATTTGAGGAATCGTGCGTGGCACCAACATCCAATTATAAAACCAATCAAAAACTCCTTTTGGCAGTGCTTGCGAAATAGTCTTGGGCTGTTGCCAATTGCTGTCATTGAACTCAAGCGATTCCCAATCTTGGGGAAATAAATTCATATCTACATGTTCTCCCGGTCCAAGTGCATAATAGGTATAAGTGAGATCGGGCTTCAGTGGTGAATAGCTTCTGCTGTTTAAGTATTTCCAGGTCGTGTTGCTGTTGGCAATCTCCTCGGCATCGGTATTGCCTTGAAGAAGAAAACCGGTGCGATACGATATCTGCGCGAGTGCTCGCTCCTTTCCAAAATTCCAGACAACTGCTGCGAGGATATTTTCTCCTAGCTTTAAAAAAGGGGCAAGGTCAACCGTCTCATAGTTCCAATGATAAAGATCGCCACGTGCCGGGCCAAGCGAAGCCAATTGCCCATTCACAAAAAGCTTGTAGCGATTGTCACCGGAAACATGAACGACAAATGAAGAGGGTTTTGATGAAAGTGTAATCTTCTTACGAAAGTGATGAACTCCGTAGACTTCACCGCCATCATCGGAGGTAAGCCACCACGCATTCCACTTCTTAGTTAAAAGTTGTGAGGAAATGGTTTGTGCGAAAAGCATTCCTGCACAAAGCAGAAATACCGCTAACGTAAAAATGCGCTTCATTGTGACTAATTCACTTTTATGAAGGTAACATGTTTTACCTTTGTTCAAAACTAAAAAACCCATGTACCGCGCTATTCTTTTTCTTTTGGTTCTTTCAACTGTTGCTCACTCGAGAGATCCATACAAACGAAATGCTGCCATCGATGTGCAACAGTATATTTTCCGCTTGGAAGTAAATGACTCCACCGATGTGATTGAAGGAAGGGCTACTGTAAATATTCTTTTCAAAAGCCCGGTGAATGAATTTGCACTTGACCTCATTAATAAAAACACAGCCGGTCTTGGAATGGAGGTGACTAGCGTGAGCTTAAATGGAGAGGGTCTCTCCTATCAACATCAGAGCAACCACCTTTTGATCAGGCTTCCCTCAACCATACAGCAAGGTGTGTTAAGTTTTGAAATCAATTATAAAGGAATTCCTCAAGATGGATTGATCATCGGAAAAAATAAATTCGGAGACCGCGGATTCTTCGGTGACAATTGGCCTGACCGCGGCCGTCATTGGCTTCCGGTGATTGACCATCCAAGTGACAAGGCAAAAGTCGATTTCATTATTACCGCTCCACATCATTACTCGGTAATTGCAAATGGAATTCGAGTGGAAGAAAGTTTTCTCGATAAAAAAAGAAAGCTAACTCATTATCATGAAGAAAGCCCGATTCCCGTTAAGGTGATGGTAGCAGGCGTGGCGCGGTTTGCTGTCGAATATGTTGGTAAAGTGGATGACATTCAATCGGAAACATGGGTGTATCCTCAAAACAAAAAAGAAGGCTTTGGAGATTTTAAAGTTGGATTGGATGTATTGAAATATTTTCACACAGCAATTGGCCCTTACTCGTTCAAAAAGCTAGCTCACGTGCAAAGCAAAACCGGCTGGGGCGGACTCGAAAATGCAAGTGCCATTTTCTATTTTGAAAATGCAGTGAATGGAAAGGCTGATCATGATGGACTGATTGCACACGAAACCGCTCATCAATGGTTTGGTGACTCCGCCTCCGAAGATGACTGGCACCATGTATGGTTGAGCGAAGGTTTTGCAACTTACTTCTCTCATCTATATCTCGAACATGCACATGGAGCTGACCGGTTGAAAGAGGAGGAGAGGAAAGACCGCGATGCCGTAATCAAGTTTGCGAAAAAGAATCGCTCTCCCATTGTGGACACCACCATTACCGATATCAACACAGTGTTGAGCATAAACACTTATCAAAAGGCAGGCTGGATACTGCACATGCTTCGTCACAAACTTGGCGACTCAACTTTCTGGAAAGGCATTCGCGCTTATTACAAAACGTATCAATACAAGAATGCCCTTACTCCCGATTTCGTGCGCATCATGGAACAAACTTCTGGTCAAACACTGAAGGCCTATTTCCAACAGTGGCTATATCGCGGTGGTTATCCTGAAATCACAGCTACGTGGAAATTTGATTCAAAGAAGAAAGAGCTGACTGTTAATTTGAATCAGACTCAAAAAGAAGGGGCATTCAATTTTCCAATCGACATTGAAGTAGAAGATATTTCAGGAGCAAAAGTGATTCAAACATTGGAAGTCACCAGTCAGCAATCAAGTTTTAAGTTGCCGCAAGTGATGAACGTCAGGTCAGTAACACTTGACCCTAATACCATGTTGCTCTTCGATGGAAAAATTGTTGCCGCTAAATGAAGTATGCAAGCAGGCGCAAGACCTGCGACTCAATACTTTTGAATTTCAGTTCTCTCAAAAAATTTGAGAATAACTTTGCTGCAACTGCATTGCGGTACAACACGGAATGCCTTAGCTCATAAAGCACCCGATGTTGCAATGCTTTGATGTCATGTTCGTCTCTGCAAAGAGTTTTGGCTTTTTGACAGATAAGATAGGTTGATAAAAGTTGGTTTTTCAGATTGGCTGACATGGAGGTGTTTACTTTTCTGATCTTTACCAGGTTTTCATCAAGAAAGGCATATTTGAATTCTCTCGATGAACGAACCCAGAAATCAAAATCTTCATAGTTTAGGTTCTCATCATATCCATCTAATGATTCAAAAACTTTTTTTCTCACAACCATGGTTGGGCCAGGTATAAAGTAGCGTTTGAGTACATCTCGAAAGACATCGCCTTGAGGAACAGATTGAATTAACTTCTTCTTCTTTAAATGCCCGAAATGATTTCGGATGAACTCTCCATTTTCATCAATAATACTAGCATCAGTAAAGACCACTCCGTAGGAATCATCCAGTTTTTGAAAGTGACCAATTACTTGCTCAATGTGCTTAGGCAGCATCACATCGTCAGTGGCAAAGTCAACGATGTAATCTCCTTTCGCTTTCTTCCAACCAATATTAAAAGCTTTGCAGTTACCAAGATTTTGCGGCAAGAGAATTAACTCAACCTTATGATTCTCATTTGCAATCTCTTTCAATTCCTCCTGGCTTCCATCGGTACTTGCATCATCCACTAAAATGATTTGAAGATTTTCGTACGTTTGGTTCAATACCGATTCAATCGCCTCGCGCACAAACCTGCGATGATTGTAGCAAAGACAAATGATGGTGACCAGTGACTTCATTGTCTCAGAATTCTTTCACAAATGTATTTTTGAAAACGGTAGTGGCTCCCAACCTTTCTTTGAACTCCAAAAGACCTTTATTTACCTCCGCACCGTACATTGATGTTCCCAATTCTATCCAGTCGATTCCATTGGCTTTGCAAAAGTCAAAGATACCATCAATCAAAAAAAGAACAGGGCTATCAGCATCAAAGTCCGGGTCGTGATCATGATAGAAATCATAAAGCCAGTTACCTTTTATTTTCAAGCAAATCGAAGCTGCAATCATCTTACCGCGATCAAGAACCAAAAAAAGAAAAACCCTTTCAGGTAAAGTCTTTGCCAATTGCTCCACTTGCGCCAGTGTCATCGACAATGAATAACCTTTGCTGTTTCTGCATTTCAAAATAAAGTTATAGGATTCGCCTAAAAGCGAATGATCTTGAATTTTAAAGTCCCAATTCTTCTTTCGTAGGTTGCGAAGTTTTCTTTGTTTGTTACGCTCCCGCAGGCGATCAGAAAATTCGCCTTCAACATTAATAAAAGAATCTACTTCACTCAGTTTAATTTTGAACCCGACTTTCAAAAATAAATTCACTATCCTCGAATCTTCGTTGACGGATGGAGGTTGTTTTATAATGACTTTTTTGATTCCCATTGAATTCAATTCTCTCACAACGAATTCAACAAAATCAGAAACTTGTTTTTCGGTTAACTCATCGGTCAATTCAAGTCCACCGAAAGGCGCACGAAGCGGGCTAGATGCAATCTGATCTTTTATAGTAAAGTGAATTGCAGCCTCAACTTTCTTTATCTCATCGTCAATCGTATAAAATGAATCCCATCCGGTAGCACTTTGCAATTGAAGATGTTCTCGGGTATTAAATACAGAGGGTTCGAAAGAAAATGAATAGTCGCGAGAAAGTTGTCCGTGAAAAAACCGAAGCATTGGTTAGTAAGCCACTCCTAATTTTTTATAAATAAAATGCATAAGCCAAGCAGGACCAATCAAAAGAAATTGGAGGTCCTTGAAAAACGATGGTTTCTTGCCTTCCACTTTGTGACCATAGAATTGACCGATCCACGCTACCACAAAAATGATGATGCACACGAGCCAGAGTGGTGCAAGCCCTGACACTACCTTCGCGAGGAACAAACAAAGCAAAGCAAACAATGTCATACCAACGGTAAGCGGAATCGAAAGAGAAATGTAATAAATCAAAACAATCACTAAGGTCACAGTGGCCCAGTTTGCATAGGGATTTCCTTCACCAAGAACAGACTGAACCAACCCCGAAGGGATGGATGCAATCAGGCCGACTACGCTAAAAAAAATGGACGGCACACAAATCCAGTGAATGGTTTTGTTGGTTGGGTTTTGATGGCTCTCGCCATATTCGGCAAGAAGTTGATCTATTTTGCGCATAAAGATTACCAGATTAGTTTTAGTCCAAGATCAGAATATAAAAGAAAGGCTGAGTCCTTAGAGATAATCGTAAAGTCTTGCTGCAATGCTTTCCAAATTAGCATGCGGTCAAAGGGATCCCGATGATTGCCGAACCATGGTAGTCTATAAGATGATGCAGCCATGGACGGAGAAAGATCAATAATTGCAAACCTACTTTCTTGTGCCAACTCTACCATTTGCTCTATTTGTACTTTTCCAAGATCAATTTTGCCTATCGATTTCTTGATAGCCAATTCCCAAAAAGTAACAACGCTCACGCAAATTTCATGCGAAGCATCTTCAATCACTGACAGCGATTTTTTAGACAACGAACTTCTGTCTGCGATTGACCAAAGGAAACTATGCGTATCTAAAAGGTATTTCAAAGTCCTAAGAATTCTTCTGTGGTCATTTTAAAATCGGGCGCAAAGGTGACTTTTACCTTTCCTTCCAGCTGCCCAAGTTTTCGTTTAGCGCTCTTTGGTTCGCGGAAGGGAACTATGCGTGCTACTTTTTTCTTTTTCCTTCCGTATTCAACAACGAACTCCTCTCCTTTGCTCACTTTTTCCAAATAGTAAGAGAAATTATTCTTCAATTCAGCACTCGAAACTGTTTTCATATTCAAATCTACCTCAAAGTTGTCAAGTTGTCAAGTTTTGGTTTTCACCTTCGTCCAGTCTTTCACTTGCCAGGTTGCTTTGCCGTTGGTTAATTGTTTACCGTTTGTATCTACCAAATTCACCTCAGATATTATCTCGATGGATTCATTTTCTTTCAACGGCTCAATGATATTTTTTAAAATCCATTCTTCCGAAACACGGAACTCTCCAAAGGCATCGGTCTTGCCCTGGTAGAGATAGTTGATCTGAAGCTGCTTCAGAATAATCCGGTATTTTGCCGGGTCGAGCTTCATCACAAAGATAAAACCGCTCGTGATCTCGGTTATTGTTGCAAGGGCACAAGCGTGCAGTCCTTTGAGATGATTAAGGTTTTTGGTTTTATAAGGAAGCTTGGTGCGCACATGGTAATCTCCAATCTCAACAATGCGAAAGCCGTGTGGACGATTGAAAGGAATCATTCGTTCAAACGACCAATTCAATAGCCATAAATAAAATGCAGAGGTTTTTGCTTTTTCAACTAACTTGGCGGCATTCATTTCATTAAGTGGATTTGGTGATTTAAGATTGAAAATTTTAAACAAAGATTGACGAATTTATGAAAAAGAAAGTGATCGTACTCGGTGCCGGATTGGTCGGGAAGGCAATGGCCATCGACCTTGCGAAAGATTTTGATGTGACGGCTGCCGATATCAATGAAGAAACTTTGAAGTCACTACCGCAGTATGGCATTCAGACTTTTCAATTTGACTTTAGCGATCAGACAATTTTTCATTCTTCCCTTCAGCCATTTGACCTGGTGATCGGTGCTGTGCCTGGCTTCATGGGTTTGCGAAATGCTCAATGGGTTATTGAGGCCGGCAAAAATATGGTTGACATTTCTTTCTTCCCGGAAGACCCGTTTCAACTGGACGACCTGGCCAAAAAGAAAAACGTAACGATCGTGACCGACTGCGGAGTTGCGCCTGGCATGGGTAATATTATTCTTGGCTACCATAATCAGCGAATGAAAATCAATAACTACGAATGCCTGGTGGGCGGATTACCGATAGTGCGCGAGTGGCCATATGAATACAAAGCTGTGTTCTCCCCCATTGATGTGATTGAAGAATACATTCGTCCTGCACGCTATGTGCAGAACGGAGCGATCGTTATCAAAGAAGCATTGTCCGATCCCGAGTTGATCCACTTTGCTGGGGTTGGAACTTTGGAATCGTGGAATTCGGATGGACTTCGTTCACTCATCAAAACGATGCCGAACATTCCGAATATGATTGAGAAGACATTGCGCTATCCCGGCTGCATCGAATACTTGCGAGTGCTTCGGGAAACAGGTTTCTTCAACTATGAGCCTGTTGAAATCAATGGGGTAAAAATCCGCCCTGTGGATGTAACTGCAAAACTGTTGTTTCCGAAATGGAAATTAAAACCAGGCGAAGAAGAATACACGGTGATGCGCATTCGTATGATCGGTGAAGAAAATGGAAAAGCAAAAACGTACGAATACAATTTGCTCGATCGCACCGAAAAATCTACCGGTACGTTGTCGATGGCGAGAACTACCGGCTACACTTGCACCGCGGTGGCCCACTTAGTGGCCGATGGTAAATTCAATCGCAAAGGCATTTGCCCCCCGGAATATCTGGGTGAAGAGGAATCGAATTTCCATTTCATCAAGAATTATCTGGAGAAACGCGGGGTGCATTACAGCGTTAGCATCCAATAAAAAAATTGCTACCTTACAGCTTTTACGATTTCCTGGATGACTGAGAAAAAATCCCCCAGCCTGCTTCAGGCTTTCATTCCGATAGGTGCGTTGGTGTTCCTGCTTTCTGTGAATGTTTATATTTTTGGCTCAGATGCCACCAGCGGCCCCAATCAAATTGCCTTGTTTCTTGCTGCCTCCATTGGAGGAATTGTTTCCTGGCGGCTTGGATACACCTGGGAAGAAATCGAACATAGTATTGTAAAAAGCATCAGCTCCGCAATGGGCGCGATGATCATCCTGTTGGTGATCGGTTCTCTTTCGGGCACCTGGCTGTTGAGTGGCATTGTACCCGCAATGATTTACTATGGATTGAAAATTCTTAATCCGACCATTTTTCTTTTCGCTGCCTGCATTGTGTGCGCGATTGTCTCCCTCGCCACAGGAAGCTCCTGGTCAACCATTGCGACCGTTGGAATTGCTTTGTTAGGAATCGGCAAGACGCTCGGAATTAATGAGGGAGTGATAGCCGGTGCATTAATATCGGGAGCTTATTTTGGAGATAAGATGTCGCCTTTGTCTGACACCACCAATCTTGCCCCTGCAATGGCCGGAACAGATTTGTTCACTCACGTGAAGTACATGATTTATACCACCGTTCCTACATTGACAATCACACTTATCATATTCTTCGTCTGGGGTTTTACTCTCGACTCTTCAACGGCTGTGGCTAATACCGATCACGTTTTGAAAGCCATTGATTCTGCCTTCAACCTTAATCCACTTTTATTCATTGTGCCTGCCTTGGTGTTGTTCATGATCGTACGTAAAGTGCCTGCAGTGCCAGCACTGCTTGCCGGTTCTATTCTCGGAGGAATTTTCGCGATTATCTTTCAACCCCAGATCATCGCTCAGGTAGCAGGAGAAAGTCATGGAGTGAAAGCCGCTTTCATTGCCGTCATGAAATCGCTCGCAGTGGAAACAAGCATCAAGACCGACAACAAGATGATCAACGAGCTTCTGACCGCAGGTGGAATGGCAGGAATGCTCAATACCATTTGGTTGATTTTGGGTGCGATGATCTTTGGAGGTGTGATGGAATCATGCGGTCTGTTAAAAAGAATAGTGGAAGAGATCATCAAGTTTGCACATTCTACAGGTTCGCTTGTTGCGTCAACAGCAGTAACTTGTGTATTCTTCAATCTCACCGCGGGCGATCAGTATATGGCAATTGCTGTTCCGGGCAGAATGTTTTCAGACACCTATCGTAAACGTGGCTACAAACCCGAATTGCTCAGCCGAACGTTGGAAGATTCCGGAACGGTAACCTCTGTTTTAATCCCCTGGAACACTTGCGGTGCAACCCAATCGCGCGTGCTGGGAATTTCCACATGGGCATACGCACCCTATTGTTTCTTTTGCATCATCAGTCCAATGATGACCGTGTTGATGGCTTATTTGAATTTCAAAATACGCAGGATTGATGACGACAAAAAACCAGCCTGAGTTCAACCCGCGGATTACCAACGAAGAAATTAATCTCCTTCCGCTCGATGCCTTCAAAGGCGAAGTCATCATCATCTCCCATCGTGAAAATCTGGCGTCCGCGTTCGAAGAAATCATGCGGCACGATGTTGTTGGCTTTGACACGGAGACCAAACCAGTTTTCGTAAGGGGGCATCAAAATAAAGTTGCGTTGATGCAGATCGCACTTGATAACAAAGTGTTTCTCATCCGGCTAAAGGCCACGGGCATCACACAGGAGATCATTGACTTCCTTGAAACTGAATCGGTATTAAAAGCCGGAGTTGCTTTGCGCGATGATGTAAAAGCACTCCAGCGTATCCGTCATTTCAAACCCGGAGGAATTGTTGAATTGAATGACCTTGCAAAAAAAGCAGGTCTTGAAATTGAAGGCGTGAAAAAACTAGCCGGACTCCTTTTAGGATTTCGCATTTCAAAAAGCGCGCAAACGAGCAACTGGGAATTGGATGAACTCAACGAAAAACAAATAAGCTACGCAGCTACCGATGCGTGGGTTTGTCTTGAGGTTTATAAGAGGTTAGTCAACCCCACTAATTAAAACTGCGACCCCAGAAGTGTTGTCAAAGATTTGAGTCTTTAAAACCTCGTTTGCATTCACCAGTCTTCTATATAATTTTTTCTTGTTGCGTTCTTCAAATAAGAAATATTTCTCGCCTGAATGATCTTTTAAATAAACATTCAAAATCGCACCGGATAAGTCTGGCCAAAACCACGCAGCAATCATATTACTAGGAGCCATTCCAATGTTTGATCTATATTTCATCGAATTGATATAAATTTTTTCAATCCCTTTGAAATCGGATTTAGTTCCAATCTTCATCCAAAATATACTGACGTATTCAAAAATTCTATTCTGGTTACAATCTATTTCCACAAACTTTGTTGTTGCAAAGACCAAATACATCAGCATTACTGAACCAAAAAAACTTAACATCAGTGGCCATTCGTTATTTCCCAAGGTCAATTGTCGCATAATATGAATGAATAATAAGTATGCGCTCATAATTATAAAAACCCAACGAGCTGTAAATGGAATTAATAGACCTCTTTTAAAGCTAACCATAATCAATTAGGTGCAAGCCTCAGCACAATTCCATCAATCTCTTCCGTAATTCTTATCTGACATCCGAGACGACTGTTGTTCTTCACGTGAAAAGCCTGATCGAGCATCGCTAACTCTGCATCACTCTGGTCGGGGAGTTCGGTATCTGATTCGAGATAACATTGACATGACGCACACAAAGCCATTCCACCACACGTGCCCTCCACAGGCAACTCAGCAGCTTTGCACAGTTCCATGATGTTCATGTTCATGTCAGTGGGGCCTTCCAACTCATGAGCCACTCCTTCACGATCGATAATTATAACTTTAACAGAGTTCTCCATATCAGAAGCCGCTTACTCCATTCACGGTGGTGTACTTCAAAACATTCTTCTTGTTGGGGTAAATGCGCGCGAAGGCAGATTGGACAGCTAGCGTTCCTTCATGGAAACCACAAAGGATTAATTTCAATTTTCCCGGATAGGTGTTGATGTCACCGACTGCATAGATTCCTTTACGATTCGTAGAGTAGTCAAACGTATCCACCTTCACCGCATTCTTTTCAATTTCTAATCCCCAATCGGCAATCGGGCCGAGACTTGGAGTAAGACCAAATAGGGGAATAAAGTGATCGGCATCGCGAATGATGTCACCATGTTTTTCATGCTTGATCACCACGGAACCAACTCTCCCATCATCAGTGGGGTTGATCGCAACCACTTCTGATTCGGTGATCAGTTCAATCTTTCCGGCATTCGCCATGTCCATCACTTTCTGAACAGAATCCAAATGACCGCGGAAAGAAGTACGCCTATGAACGAGCGCTAAGCTATCAACGATTTTATTTTCAATTAAATAAATAGTCCAATCCAAAGCGGAGTCACCACCACCGGCCACCACCACGCGTTTACCACGATAGATTTCAGGATCCTTGATAATGTATTCCACGCCTTTATCTTCATAAAGCTCAATACCTTCAATCGGAGGTTTGCGCGGTTCAAAAACTCCAAGTCCACCCGCGATGATCACCACGGGAGCTTGATGCTGTGTTCCTTTGTTTGTTGTAACAGTAAACTTGCCATCCATTTCATCAATCGTGGCACAAGTCTCACCCAGCGTAAATCCGGGTTTAAAAACTGCACACTGTTCCATCAGTTTATCAATCAGCTCCCCCGCATTCACAGTAGGGTAACCTGGAATGTCGTAGATGGGTTTCTTTGGATAAATCTCCACCAACTGCCCTCCCGGTGTTGGCAACGAATCAATCAGGTGGCAACGCAATTTGAGCAAGCCCGCTTCAAATACAGTAAACAGCCCGACCGGCCCCGCTCCAATGATGATAATATCTGTTTGGATCATAACGAAAATAAGCGCGAAAATAGTTTTAAAAGTCGATAGTGCCATGACCGGACGTCAAATGGATGGAAACCATAAAAAATTCGGCTGATAGGTAGAACACAAAATTCAATAAAGAGTTTTATTGGCATTGCCAATTTAATTCGTTCGGTCTTTGGCGGTGGCGAGGATAGCATGGAGTAATACTAACTCCGCCTTATTGTTTGTGAAGGAACAAACTATTTAAACTACCTTTGTGTTTTGGATTCTATGAGCGACAACATCCTTCACGAGTGCGGCATCGCCCTCATCCGATTGCGAAAACCTCTCTCCTACTACATCGAAAAATATGGGCCCACTTATGCCATGAATAAGATGTACATTCTCATGGAGAAACAGCACAACCGAGGACAAGATGGTGCCGGGATTGCGAATATCAAAATTGATCAGCAGCCCGGCTTTCGTTTTTTTAGTCGTTACCGTTCCATCAAGGCCCAACCAGTGGCACATCTTTTCAAGAAGATCGGCAAGAAGTACAAGCAGGGAATGAAAGATGGAAAAGAGAAATTCAAAGATGAAAGTTGGTTGAAGAAAAACGTGGCGTTCACTGGTGAACTTTGGCTTGGTCACTTGCGCTACGGTACACATGGTAAGAACAGCATTGAGAATGTGCATCCGTTCCTCCGTCAAAATAACTGGCGCAGTCGCAACCTGGTAATGGCGGGCAACTTCAACATGACCAACGTGGACGAGTTGTTTGATATTCTCGTTGATCTTGGTCAGCACCCCAAAGACAAAGTGGATACTGTGACCGTAATGGAAAAGATCGGCCACTTTCTGGATGAAGAAGTTCAGACATTGTTTGAAAAATACAAAGATCAATTCAGCAACCGCGAAGTTTCTGACATCATTGAAAATGAACTGGACATAACGAGATTGCTTAGACGAGCTTGCAAAGATTTTGATGGCGGTTACGCGATGGCGGGATTAACAGGGTCAGGCTCTGCATTTGTAGTGCGTGATCCTTCTGGTATCCGTCCTGCCTATTATTATGCAAATGATGAAATAGTTGTGGTTGCTTCGGAGAAGCCTGCAATCAAAACTGCATTCAATGTGGAGTATGAACAGATAAACGAGATTCAACCTGGTCATGCATTGGTAATTAATAAGGCGGGAGATTTCGCGCAGCATTCAATTATTCCAGCATTACCAAAAACTTCATGCAGCTTTGAGCGGATTTATTTTTCGCGAGGAACAGATCCTGAAATTTATCGCGAAAGAAAACAGCTTGGACGATTACTTGTGCCGCAAGTTTTGAAAGCAATCAACTTTGATTTAAAGAATACGGTGTTCTCTTATATTCCCAACACGGCCGAGACCGCATTCCTCGGTTTGATGGAAGGAATTTCGGAATACCTGGTGAGCAAGCAGAAAGAAATTATCATTGATGGAAAGCCTTCGATGGATTCGCTCGAAGAAATTATTTCTTTCCGCCCGCGAATGGAAAAGATTGTGATCAAAGATGTGAAGCTGCGTACGTTCATCACCGATGACGACCATCGCGATGACATGGTAGCGCACGTGTATGACACTACGTATGAAGTGGTGAACAAGGGAAAAGACACACTGGTGGTGATCGATGATTCCATTGTTCGCGGCACGACTTTGGAGAAAAGCATTTTGAAAATGCTCGACCGTTTAAATCCTAAGAAAATTGTAGTTGTGTCTTCCGCCCCACAAATTCGCTTCCCTGATTGCTATGGGATCGACATGAGCAAAATGGGCGAGTTTGTTGCCTTCCGCGCGATGATCAAACTTTTGAAAGAGCAGGGAAAAGACTATTTGTTGGGCGAAGTGTATGAACAATGTTTGCAGCAAGAAGAAGTTGCACAGAACTACGTGAAAAAACTTTACAAGCAATTCACTCCGGACGAAATCTCCGACAAGATCGCAGACATCGTGCGGCCGGAAGGAATGAAAGCCGAACTACAAGTTGTGTTCCAGACAATCGAAAATCTGCACAAAGCAATTCCCAATCACTCAGGCGACTGGTACTTCACGGGAGACTTCCCCACACCGGGCGGCATGCGCGTGGCCAACAAGTCGTATGTGAATTATATGGATGGGAAGTTGGTGAGGGCGTATTGATTTTATGAGTGAGTATCTCAAATCACTCAAAGCACTCTTAAATAATATTCAACCTCTTTCTGATCCTGATTGGAATTCCTTCTCTTCCATTTGGTCGCCAATCGAATTCAAAAGAAAAGAAATTGTAACTGCTGCGGGAGAAACCGAGAGACATCTTTATTTCGTGATCGAAGGTGTGCAACGCGTTTATTATTTTGATGAACAACAACGCGAAGCTACGTTGGTCTTCATGTACCCACCTTCGTTTGGTGGCGTGATTGATTCACTCCTGCTTCAAAAACCTTCCAGATATTTTTTCGAAACACTCACTCCTTCCAAATTCCTAAGAGCGACCGCTTCCGATTTGTTTGATCAGATGGAGAAAAGTAAAGACATTCAAAAGCTAATTCAAAAAGGAACTACCCAAACTTTATCAGGATTGCTGGAGCGAATGGTAGAGCTTCAATGCTTTTCCTCCGAGGATAAATTCAAAACACTTTTGAAACGCAGTCCCCACATTTTAAATCTCGTTCCGCACAAATACATCGCAAACTACATCGGTATTGACGCTACTAATTTCAGTAAGCTGGTGAACCAGGTGAGAATTTGACGAAGATTACCTAACTTTAATTTATGAAAGCAAAAGACATTAAAAAGATTTTCGGTGTGCTTGATCTTTTATATTGGGTTATTGGTATTGCAATCCTGATCGCCACCTTTTAGTTTTCTAAAATCTTGGCATTTACCAAGAAAAGTTTTATTCACGTTGCCTTGTTTTGTTTCCTCAAAACAAAAAGCTGAATGAAATCAATTAAATCATCGGACCTCCTTAATCAATTAGAAAGTCAAGTTGAGAAACACTTGAAAGAAACCATTGAACACTTTCAAAACCTTCCAGTTTCAAAATTGCTTCAACCCGCAGTCAATGGAGGTTGGAGCATTACACAATGCCTCGAGCATTTGAATCGCTATGCGAAGTATTATCACCAGGCAATCGAAAACGGACTTTCAAAAAGTAATTCTCCTGCATCAGTAGAATTTAAAAGCTCATGGTTCGGAAATTATTTCACCAAAATCCTTGATCCAGATTCTGGTCAAAAACCCATCAAAGCATTTAAAGAATACAAACCCGATCGCGAGTTGAAAGCGCACGAGGTAGTAGCTGAATTCATTTCTCATCAGGAAAAATTATTAACACTCCTTCGCACTTCCTACCAACATAATCTTAACAAAATCAAAATTCCAATATCCAAGGCCCGTTGGCTGAAGACCAGACTAGGTGATACCTTCCGTTTTTTGATCGCACATAACGAAAGACATATACGGCAAGCGAAAAGAAATCTTCAATAAGTTTCTACCGTTCAAAAAACAATTCCTTCCTAAAGGAACAATATCCTTTCAGGCAAGCAATACTTTTCTTATGTTGAAAGTGAATTCATTTCTCTGCTATGAAAAAAAACTCCTTTCTCCTTTCACTTGTTTGTTTGATCATTCTTTCGAACGTGTATGCTCAAACCACCATTGATTCAAAATATTTTGACAAACTGAAATGGCGCAACATCGGGCCGATGCGCGGTGGTCGTTCACTGAGTGCTACCGGTAGCCCTGGCCGCCCACTTGAATATTATTTTGGCGCAACCGGTGGTGGACTATGGAAGACTACCGATGGCGGAACGGAGTGGGCTCCTGTAACGGATGGACAAATTTCAAGTTCATCAATCGGAGCTGTCGCAGTAGCAGAAACCAATCCAGACATCATATACATCGGAGGCGGAGAAACTGAATTGCGTGGTAGTATCACACAGGGCGATGGAATGTATAAGTCAGTGGACGGTGGAAAAACCTGGAGGCACATCGGACTGAAGGACGTGCAGGCCATCTCGCGCATTCGCATTCACCCAACCAATCCAGATATAGTTTATATAACTGCGCTTGGTCATCCTTACGGGGATAGTGAAGACCGTGGCGTTTTCAAATCAATCGATGGTGGCAACACATGGAAAAAAGTTTTGTATTTGAATCCGCAAGTGGGCGGAGCTGATTTGATCATTGATCGCACAAATCCAAAAACAATTTACGCATCTACCTGGCGAGTGTATCGGAAAACCTGGAAAATGTGGGGCGGTGGTGACGGATGCAAACTCTGGAAATCAGAAAATGGTGGCGACACTTGGATTGATCTTACCCAAAACCCGGGCATGCCTGCACTGCCAATCGGAAAAATTGGAATTACTGTTTCTCCTGCTGATCCTAACAGACTTTGGGCCATCGTGGAAGCAAATGATGGTGGCGTGTATCGCAGCGATGACAAGGGCGCGACCTGGAAAAAGGTAAACGAAGATCGCAAGCTTCGTCAGCGTGCTTTTTATTATTCAAGGATTTATGCCGATCCGGTTGACCGCGAAACTGTTTACTGTATGAACGTGAATTTTTATAAATCAACAGACGGAGGTATCAACTTTGATAAAGAAATCAATGGACCACATGGCGATTATCATGACTTATGGATCGATCCTAACAATCCATTGCGTATGATCCTTGCCGATGATGGCGGAGGAAGTGTTTCCGTGAATGGAGGAAAATCATGGACAGCTCAGGATTATTGCACCACTCAGTTTTATCACGTCACTACCACCAATCATGTCCCCTATCATGTGGCGGGAGCACAACAGGA
The DNA here is from genome assembly GCA_964510765.1 of uncultured Ohtaekwangia sp. GTDB lineage: Bacteria > Bacteroidota > Bacteroidia > Cytophagales > Cyclobacteriaceae > ELB16-189. Next base: position 17,035 of record CAZECP010000017.1, read on the forward strand.
TAACTCTACCATCGCCATTCCAAGTGATGGATGGGATCATGAAAATGTATTGGGTCAGTGGGGTTATGATGTTGGTGGTGGCGAAAGCGGCTACATCACTTCGCATCCTAATCATCCTGATATTTATTATGCAGGAAGCCAAGGTGCTTTGCTTACGAGATACGATCGCACCAATGGACAGATCAGAGACATCCAGGTCTATCCACGATTCTTTTCTGGCGAACCGGCAAGTTCACTGCCTGAGCGCTGGCAATGGACGTATCCAATTGTGTTCTCACCGAAAGACGCAAGCATTCTATATACATGTTCGCAACACGTTTGGAAAACAACAGATGATGGACAAAGCTGGGAAAAAATAAGTCCCGATTTAACTTATGCCGATCCTGAAACACTCGGACTAACGGGCGGAGAAATCACGAAAGACATGAACGGCCCTGAAATCTATGCGACTGTTTTTGCACTCGCTCCTTCGCATCACGATGTAAACACCATCTGGGCAGGATCGGATGACGGAAAAATTAACATCACCCGCGATGGCGGAAAAACCTGGACGAACATTACGCCTAAAGATCTTCCGAAGCATTCGGTAGTCGCTATTATTGACGAATCTGTTCACACACCCGGCACTGCTTATGTTGCTGCATTTAGATATCAAGTGGATGATCGCCAACCCTATGTTTACAGAACAAAAGATTTTGGAAAGACATGGACGAAGATCGTGACCGGAATTAAAGACGGACATTTTGCGCGAAGCGTAAGAGAAGATATCATGAAGCCAGGCTTGGTCTTTTTAGGAACCGAACATGGCGCCTATGTTTCGTTTAATGCCGGTGACAATTGGCAACCACTCCAACTCAATCTTCCTGATACTCCGATCCGCGATTTAGTTGTGAAGGATAACGATGTGGTGTTGGGAACTCATGGTCGTGGATTTTGGATTTTGGATGACATCCAATCACTTCGTCAACTCAATGCTGACAACATGAAGCAGGCTGCGATTTTATTTCAGCCTGCCGATGCAATCCGTGGAATTTACAACGCTTCCTTCCAATATTATCTTGCCAACAAAGTCGATTCAGTTGTTGTAGAAATTCTAGATGGTTCAGGAAATCTTGTTAAAAAAATCAAAGGTGATAAACCCGAATACAAACCCGATCCAAACATTCCGTGGTGGGAGCGCGAACCGGCAGGGCCGACTACAGCGGCAGGTTTGAATACTTTCAGTTGGGACCTCACTTATCCGGGAGCGAAAGTTTTTGATGGAATGATTTTGTGGGGCGCCAATGCGAAGCGCGGACCGAAAGCACCGATTGGAAAATACCAGGTGCGGCTCACTGTTGGAAACCTGAAACAATCGTATTCCTTTCAAATCAAAATGGATCCGAACTTAAAGGGAGTTACCGAAGCTGATCTGAAAGAAACATTTGATCTTGCCTCAAAAATACGCGATCGTGAAAGCGAAGGAAATGAAGCGGTGATCCGCATTCGCAGTATTAAAAAACAAATTGACGAACGACTAAAAGAAGTAAACGATCAAACCATTCAGTCACAAGTAAAAGAGTTGGTAGCCAAGATCAGTGCGATTGAAGAAGAACTTTACCAGGTAAAAAACAGAAGTTCACAAGACCCATTAAACTTCCCGATCAAATTGGTGAACCGAATTTCTGCACTGAGAAGAAGTTTAGAAACCGGGGATGCGAAACCAACTGCGGGTGCTTACAAAGTCTTTGGCGAACTCTCCAGAGAACTAGACGGGCACTTACAAAAGCTGGACGAAACTTTGAAAGGGCTGTCAACTACCAATCAGTTATTGATCAACCAGCAGATGAAGGCAGTTTTGGATCCGAAGAAATAGGTTAAAATTATTATAACCTTTCGCGAATACGGTCAGCTACCTTTCGTGGATCAATTTGAGTGAGACAAGCAAAATCGCCACGCAAGCATTTGCTCGTGCCATAAACGGAACATGGCCGGCATGGAAGTTCTTCAACTGGTACTTGCACGATGGCTTCGTCACCTTGCGCCCAGGGGCCAAAGCCAAGGTGAGGATGTGTGCCACCCCAAACGGAAACTACCGGCACATTCAATAGAGCAGCCAGGTGCATGTTTGATGAATCGCCACAGAGCATAAGTGAAAGTTTTTCAATCAAGGCAAGCTCACGATTCAAGCCAAGTTCGCCCGCGGCACTTGTTACGTTCGTGAATTGACTTTGCAGCTTTGCGAGTTGTTCGGTTTCAGATTTTCCTCCACCGAAAAGGAAGAAATGGTAGGAGCCTGTTGTCGAAAGTTTTTCGATCACTTCTTTGTATTTATCAATTGGCCACATCTTGCTTGCATGTGCCGCAAAAGGAGCCACGCCAATCCATACTTTCGATTTTATGTTTTTAGATTCAATCCATTCCTTTAGTTTTTCGTCAGCCTCTTTTTTGACAAACAAGGAGGGACTTTTCTGAAGTTGAAATTTGAAACCAATTTTTTCAAAAGCCTGATGATAACGTTGGGTAGTATGAGGAAGCTGGCCGCGGAGTTTTTCACCAGGGCGAACAGCCTTCTTCTTCTGCGGACGACCTTTTTCAAACACGATTGTTTTTACACCGGTCAAGCTGAAGAACAAGCGAAGTAGCTTAGTCCGTAAGTGGTCATGAATATCAACTACAACAGTCGGCTTCAGTTTCCTGAGTTCGCTGTACAATTCGAATATTCCTCTAAAGCCTTTGTAATTCTTATCCAGGTCAACGGGCACTACAGTAACATTTGAATGACCGAGAAAAAAAACACCAAACTTAGGACGGGTAACAAATGAAATTTTAGTAGAAGGATAAGCTTCTGAGAGAGATTTAATGACAGGTGCAGCGAGCGCTACATCTCCCATCGCAGAAAAACGAAGTACTAAAATGTGGTCCGATGACGAATTATTTTTTTCCACTGTAAAGGACCGGGTTCATCGAGGCATCATTATACATTTTCATCTGGCGGTAAACTTTGATCCTGCGCTTGCCATTCCTTACATCTTCCATCAAATCATCAAAGCAACCGGCCATGTCTGTGCGTTGTTCCATCAAAACAGAAAGTCGCGACAAGCATTTCTGAATATGATCTGCTGACGCATCTCTGCGCTCCGTCTGCTCTTTCATGTGATAGATTTTCAAAACCAGGATACTCATCCTATCTAACAGCCACGCAGGTGTCTCAGAATTCAATCGCGCCTCTGTAGTAAACTTGACTTCTTTAAAATATTCTACAAACCGGTCATCCATTTTCTCAACCACATCGGTGCGATGTTGATTGGATTGATCGATGCGTCTTTTAATTTCCAGAGCTTTTACAGGGTCAATTTTAGGGTCACGGATGATATCTTCCAAATGCCATTGCACCGTATCTATATAATTTTTCAAATAGAGAAGTGACTCAAAAGAATTTTCGGGGAAAGGATTCTTTATAGACTGATCAACGTTATTGTGAAGGTGATAATCACTTACGCTTTGTTCAAAAATTTTATAGCACGCAGAAGACGAAATCATGTTTTGGATTCTTTACCGCAAAATTGCAGAATAAATTTCAAATGATCCGGTGACTGTCATCATCATTAATCGGCAACAAAATCATCGTAGAATTGTTTTTTTATACTAACTTTTAGCAACAAAAAACACCAACAAAAAACCACATGAACTACTGGCTCGTAAAGACTGAACCCGACACCTATTCGATTGATAATCTGCAATCTGACAAGAAAACCACGTGGGATGGGGTACGCAACTTTCAGGCACGAAGCAACCTGAAGGCAATGAAAAAGGGCGACCTTGTTTTTGTTTATCACACTGGGGAAGAAAAAGCAATTGTTGGCCTTGCCGAGATTTCAAGAGAAAACTTTCCCGATCCCAAAGATGCAGCATGGGCTGCCGTTGAACTTTCTTTCAAGAAAAAATTCAAAACAACGTTGACACTTGCTTCTGTGAAGGCCGACAAAAAACTGAGCAACATGAAATTAGTTAAGGCTGCCAGGCTTTCTGTGCAACCCGTCTCCCCGGATGAATATAATTATATTTCTGGCCTGATCGGTTGATGTATGAAACAACCTGTTCTTCTCATTTTTATTCTTATTTGTGCAAGTCTTTTGTGTCAAGGACAGATCACTCAGCCGATACGTTATGAAAAGGCACACAAGGGGAGTGATCACGAATTCATTATTGTGCCAATGGGTGAAAAAGGCCTGACACTCGTTCGCGATACTGAAAAATATGAGCAACGAAAAAAGGTTTGGGAAGTTATAGTGTTGGACACAGCCCTTCATGAAACATGGGATGTAAAAATGAATGTCGATAACATGTACAACATTCTTGGCCATGATTATCGCGATGGAAATGTTTGCCTTCTTTTCAGGGAATCTAATAATACGAAAGGAAAATTAAACATCGTTGAGTTGGATCTGCACACCCATGTCATTAGGGAGCATGAGTTCAAACCGGAGGTGGATATTTCGTTTTCGCATTTTTCGATCATGAATAACCAAGCCATTTTTGGCGGCTACATTGCTCGCGAACCGGCTATTCTCTTGTACGACATGAAAAACGAAAGCGCCAAAGTATTGCCCAGCACCTTTGCCCCACACATGGAACTTCTGGACCTGCGGACTAATACAAACAATACTTTCAACGCTCTTCTGACTGAGAGGAAATCACGTAACGATAAAAAATTAATTGTGCGCACCTACGATGCCAATGGTGTTGTACTGGTGGATGACGAAATAAAAATTGAAAATGAAAAATCCATTCTGGCAGGCATAACCAGTTCGCTTCAGAATGACGAGCTGATTATTATTGGTACCTGGGGAGAAGGTACCTCTGCAATGGCAACGGGACTATTCTCCGTTATTGTGGATCCATTCAAGGAGCAAGAAATCAACTATTATGATTTCACCGGACTAAAACACTCGCTTGACTATATGCCCGAAAAGAAAGCCGATCGGATCAGAGCTAAAGCAGAATATAGAAGAAGCGTAGGCAAACCGGTTGAATATAAAGTCTATGTTTCTCCTATTAAAATCGATGAGTCTAAAAATGGATTCAGTTTTCTGAGTGAGGTTTATATACCCGCCACCAACTACAATAACAATCGCTGGAATAGTCCCTACGGCAATCCTTATCCCTACTATTCACCATATGGTTATAATCCATACGCCTTCGGGCCTATGCCTTATCGTTACTATTCGCCCTATTATAGTCCCTATTCACCGTATGGCAGTTCTTACGTAAATAACGATACACGCATTCTGCACTCGATGATTACCTTCTTTGACATGAAAGGGAAACTGAGAGATGATCTTGGTTTGAAGTATGAAGAAATAAAAATTCCGTCCAAAGAGCAGGTATCCGACTATATTGTAAAAAACGGTATTACAACTTTTGTGTGCCTGAGGGAAAAAGATCTGGTCCTTCGTCAAACAAGCCCGGATGGAACGATATTACGGGATGAGAAATTGAAGGTAGAACTTGAAAAACCTGAAGAAGAGATCCGGTCCGAATCTCAGACTAGCACCGTTCGCACTTGGTACAAAAATAATTTTTACATTTTCGGATACCACACAGTTCGTAACCGGGCTGATCATGTCTCGCGGGATGTTTTCTACATCAACAAGATGACGATTGAGTAAAGCACTATTTCTAGTTGGTGTACTGATTGTTTTGAGCAAGTTTGCGCATGCTCAGATTGAGCAAACCAATCGCCTTGAGATTCCAATCGATCATGATTTTCAGTCCTTTCAGGTCGCTTCCCTGGATAGTTCCGGGGTTTTGGTGTATCGAAGATTTAGCGGGCCCAAAGGTGATCAACTGGAGATCGCACGACTGGATACAAGTTTTCAACTGGTTTGGAAAGGTTTTTTGCCAGTAAGCAGAGATCTCCAGTTGGCATCCGTGAAAATAGCCGGAAAAAAAATATACTTATTCTTGCGAACGGTGAATGGGAAACCAAATTTCCAAACAACTGCGATGAACGCTGAAAATGGGAGCTACGTTTCTTATGAAATAAAAAACCTGATTCCTTTTAATCCAAGTGAATTTGTCGTCACAAAAAATGCCTTGTTGATCGGTGGTTATTTCAACTATCGTCCGTTGGTTTTGCACTATTCGTTAATCACACAAAAGTCGCGGGTATTGCCTGGCTTTTTGAATGAGCAAGGTGAACTTACTCAAATCTACTCGGCTGATGGCAATACGGTGGATGTAATTGTGGGAGCCAAGAACAATCGCAAGAAATCAATTTGGGTAAGGAGCTATGACGCAAACGGAGATTTAATTAAGACCGTAGTGCTTGATCCAATCGACAATAAGAGCCTCATTTTTGGAAGGGCCGCCAAAGTGAATGACGATACGCTGGTAGTTGCCGGTGTATTTGGAAGGAACTCCGAGTATTCCCGTGGTGTCTTTGTTGCAGAAGTAAATGCCTATGGCGAATATGTAATTCACTATTACAATTTTGCCGACCTCAAAAATTTTTTCCGTTACATGAAAGCAAAAAGGGAACATCGAATCAGAGAGCGGATCGAAAGAAGAAAAATCAGAGGAAAAAAAACCAAATTCAATTACAGGCTCTTGGTGCATCAACTTATTCCGCATCAAGGAAATTTCGTAATGCTTGGCGAGGCTTTCATGCCGCGGTATTCTTCAAGAAGGACAATGCCATCAACCTACGGTTATCCTTATTCAAACTATCCGGGTTATTCACCCTATGCTTTTTCTCCTTCAAGTCGCTATTTTACACCTTACCGCAACGACCTTGTGTTTGATGGATTTGAATACACACACGCTGTTGCATTGGGGATCGACAAAAAAGGAAAGTTGATTTGGGATAATAGCTTCCAGATCAATGGCATTCGAAGCAACCAATTGGAACAATTCGTGAAAATTGTTCCACAAAAGGATCATGTGATGCTGCTTTATTTATTTGAAAACACCATTCGCTCAAAAGATATCCAAGGCAACGATGTAATTGAAGGAAATGTGCAAAGCCCAATTAAAGCCGGTGAAGGAAATGAATTGGTGGGGGGAACCGCAAAACTTCAATACTGGTATAAGCAGCGGCTATTCATTTACGGGACACAAACAATCAAGCCGGTAAATGGAGGCAGCTCCAAACTCGTTTTTTTCATTAATAAGCTTGAAGTAAAATGAGCGATCATATTTTTTGTTACTTTCGCGTTCGGGTATGCAAAAAAAACTCATCCTTGATCCCAAGCTCCTCGATATCACGCTCGATCGACTTTGCCAGCAACTAATTGAAACCCATTCCGATTTTGAAAACACGGTGATCCTGGGTTTGCAACCGCGCGGAATCTTTTTAGCTGAGTTAATTCATCAAAAATTAAAATCACTTGTCAAAAAAGAGCTTCCGCTGGGATATCTGGACACTACTTTTCATCGCGATGATTTCAGGAGAAGAGAAAGCCCGCACAAAGCAAGTGAAACAAAAGTGCCATTTGTGATTGAGGGAAAAGATGTGATCCTCATTGACGATGTACTTTATACCGGCAGATCCGTTCGTGCTGCACTGGATGCGATGATTTCCTTTGGACGCCCGGCCAAAGTGGAGTTGCTGGTTTTGGTGGATAGAAAATCTTCGAGAGACCTGCCTATTTCTGCCAACTATGTTGGGAAGTTTGTGGATACACGCGATCATCAACGAGTAGTTGTAGAACTGCAGGCGCAAGGTCACAAGCAAAACAAAATCTGGTTAGCCAATAAAGATTAAAACATGTCGAAGCTCAGCCAAAGGCACTTACTCGGAATCAAAGACATCACACGGCAGGACATCGAACTTATTTTTCAAACGGCAGATACTTTCAAAGAAGTAATCAATCGTCCGATCAAAAAAGTACCATCCCTTCGCGATGTTACCATTGCCAATATCTTTTTCGAAAACTCCACGCGCACCCGACTTTCATTTGAACTCGCTGAAAGGAGACTTTCGGCAGATGTCGTAAACTTCGCTGCCTCCACCAGTTCTGTCAAAAAAGGCGAAACGCTTTTGGATACTGTAAACAATATTCTCGCAATGAAAGTGGATATGGTAGTGATGCGGCATGCCAGCGCGGGAGCACCTCATTTTTTATCGAAACACATCAAAGCAAATATTGTTAATGCCGGGGATGGCACGCACGAACACCCTACTCAAGCATTGCTCGATGGGTTTTCTATTCGGGAGAAAATAGGCGATCTCGAAGGAAAGAAAATTGCCATCATTGGCGACATCCTTCATTCAAGAGTAGCGCTTTCCAATATCTTTGCCCTGAAAAAACTGGGAGCTGAAGTAATGGTGTGCGGCCCTCCTACCCTTTTACCAAAATTCATTGCCACACTTGGCGTGAAAGTGGAATTGGAAGTACAAAAAGCATTGGAGTGGTGTGATGTGGCGAATGTGCTTCGTATTCAATTGGAGCGACAACAACTAAAATATTTCCCATCTCTTCGCGAATACTCCCTGTACTACGGCATCAACAAAAAAATGCTGGATGACTTGAAAAAAGAAATCATTCTTATGCACCCCGGGCCCATCAACCGCGGTGTAGAGTTGACAAGTGATGCTGCCGACTCACATCATTCAATAATTCTGGACCAAGTTGAGAATGGAGTTGCCGTTCGGATGGCCGTACTCTATCTTCTTGCTGGAGCAGCTTAATGGTTAGAAGGCAGGGTGATCCTGAAGGATGACCCTTCGCCAAATTTGGAACTTAACGAAAGTGACCCTCTCAGTTTTTCGATGGACTCGCGGGCAATGTATAAACCAAGGCCCGAACCTGATGATTGTGCAGAGGCGCGATAGAACATTTCAAAAACTTTGCCTTTAATGTCATCGCGGATTCCTTCACCGTTGTCTTCAAACTTAATTTCATACAAACCATCCTTCAATTGGCTGCTGATCTTTACTTCAGGTGTATGCCCGGAATATCGCTTTTGATATTTGATCGCGTTTGAAAGTATATTGCTGGATGCGACTTTGAGCAAAAACCGATCAGTATTGATAGCCGGAGCCTCAAATTGAAAATTGAATTTGATGCGATCAAATCCCTGCAGGTATTTTAAGTTCTCAAGTATTTCTTCAAAGAAGAGTTGGAGTTCTACATTTTCAATTTTCACATCTTTGCGGCTGGCACGCGAATGATCCAAAACTTCGGTGGTGAAGTTTTCCAGTTTTACTACGCTCTCCTGAATTTTATCGATGTAAAAAGGAACAGACGCATTTTCGCCTTCCATCTTAAAGAGACTGATCAATCCGCGAATTGATTTCAAAGGTGCGCTAATATCATGTGAAACGCTATAAACAAAGCGATCCAAATCGCTGTTGGTCTTTTTTAATTCGGAATTGATCAGCTCCAACTGTCTCTTTTGTTTGATCAATTCCCTTTCCTTTTCCTTGTAGTCGGAAATTGCACGACCAATCAATGCAGAAACAAAAAACATAGTGGCCATCCCTACGTGCACCGACATAAGTTGTGATGAAGGTTGCAAAAATTTCACACCGAAAGCAATCAACACGAGTGGAATAAGATAACTAAGGCTGAACAGAATAAAATTGGTCGCCACCGTCACATGAAATCCTCTTCTTACTGCAATGATGCAACAACAGATTCCATAAATAAACCAATAATGTTTGAAGTCAATCAGCAAATTCAAGATAATAAAAAACAAGGTGAGCAAAATAGCTTCGTTAAGTTGCTTGCGAAGCAATGTGAACCCTCCGTCTTCGTTTACATGAATTTTTAAGATTGCATTTTGCGAATCCAATTTAAAAAAATGCAGCGCTGGCACTGCGATAGAATACATGGTTATAAAATCCGCCAACCACAGTAACGCAACTTTCTCCAAGTCACCATTTACAAATGAATAGTGATACGTGTAGAAACAATTTACCAAGCCGGGCAAAGCAACGCCAAGAAAGGCAAATCCAATAAAAGTATTAACGTTTGAAAATGCCTGGGCTTCTCTCGTAAATCTACGTGCCAGCCACCACGATATAAAAACCACTGCCGGCTCATGGCTTGCCAGAAATGCATAGCGCAAGAGATCTCCTTTCGCTCCCCACAAAAACAACGTAAAAATTCCATTCGCATAAATCAAATACAAAACTCGTGGCCCCAGCCAATGAATGGCTACGATACCAAATGCGGTGGGAAGATATAACAAGAGGGAATTATCAATGTTGCGCAGTTGAACTGACACAATCGAAGCAACCACCAGCACCACCATGACCTGTAAATCATGCGCAACTTTTTGAATTGCAAAGAAATTGGATCGAGTCTCCTCCACTGAACTGTGTGTTTTAACAAATGTATGCAAAACGCAGGCAAGCTGCCCGCTTGGCGGATGTCACATCACAAAATCTAGAGCCACCAGCCTTTCTGTAAAGACATTAAAAATTTCAAAAACCGTATTGAACTCATTTGCTTAGAATTGCGAAAAAGTTACTTTTGCGCCAGCAATTTTCAGGAAAACTGATAATTCTGTAAACCACTTATAATCAACGTACTATCAAACAATTCATAGAATGGCGAACTACGGTAAAATCACGCAAGTAATCGGTCCGGTGGTGGATGTGGCTTTTGACGAGCCAGGTTCTAAACTACCCAATATCCTTGACTCCCTCGAAGTAACTAAAGGCGATGGCACTCGCATTGTGTTGGAATGCCAGCAGCACCTTGGCGAAGACCGTGTTCGTACCATCGCTATGGACGGTACTGAAGGTTTGGTTCGCGGAATGAAGGTATTGGACACTGGCACGCCTATCAAAATGCCAATTGGCGAGGACATAAAAGGTCGATTGTTCAATGTGGTTGGCGAAGCAATTGATGGGATCAAACAACCTGAGGGAAAGCAAACTCTTCCCATCCACCGCTCTGCTCCTGCGTATGAAAATCTCTCGACTTCAACAGAAGTTCTTTTTACAGGTATTAAAGTAATTGACCTGATCGAGCCTTATTCAAAAGGTGGTAAGATCGGATTATTTGGTGGTGCAGGGGTAGGAAAGACCGTTTTGATTCAGGAGCTGATTAATAATATCGCGAAAGCGTATGCGGGTCTTTCTGTGTTTGCGGGGGTAGGTGAAAGAACGCGTGAAGGAAATGACCTTCTCCGCGAAATGATTGAGGCCGGTATCGTTGACTATGGACCTGAATTTACTAAGTCTCTTCACGAAGGCGGATGGGATCTTTCAAAAGTGGATCAGACAAAATTGAAGGAGTCCAAAGCGACATTCGTGTTTGGCCAGATGAATGAGCCCCCTGGCGCACGTGCACGTGTGGCATTGAGTGGCTTGACTGTCGCTGAATATTTCCGCGATGGTGATGGTCAGGGAAAAGGAAAAGACATTTTGTTCTTTATAGATAATATCTTCCGCTTCACACAAGCTGGTTCAGAAGTATCAGCGTTGCTAGGTCGTATGCCATCAGCGGTGGGTTATCAGCCTACACTTGCTTCTGAAATGGGAGCGATGCAAGAACGCATCACTTCAACTAAGAATGGTTCAATCACTTCTGTTCAGGCTGTTTACGTTCCTGCCGATGACTTGACTGACCCAGCTCCAGCTACCACTTTTGCTCACCTGGATGCAACTACTGTATTGAGTCGTAAAATTGCCGAATTGGGTATATACCCTGCGGTGGATCCATTGGATTCAACATCTCGTATCCTTCGTGCCGACATCGTTGGTGACGAGCACTATAACTGTGCGCAGCGCGTGAAATTGATTTTGCAACGTTACAAAGAATTGCAAGACATCATCGCCATCCTCGGTATGGATGAATTGAGTGATGAAGATAAATTGACCGTGTCACGTGCAAGACGTGTTCAGCGTTTCTTATCACAACCATTCCACGTGGCTGAAGCCTTCACTGGTTTGAAAGGCGCACTTGTTGATATTAAAGACACAATCAAAGGCTTTAATATGATCATGGATGGTGAAGTGGATCACTTACCAGAAATGGCATTCAACCTTGTGGGTAGCATCGAAGAAGCTATCGCAAAAGGTGAAAAGATGATGGCCGAAGCGAAAGGTTAAACATTTCAGATTTGAGATTTAGGATTTGAGAATTGACTCATCAGTTTTCAAATCTTAAATCAAAAATCATAAATCTCAAATCAGACAAATGCAACTTGAAATAATCACACCTGATAAGAAGATATTTGAAGGAGAAGTAAGCGTAGCTACATTTCCCGGCTCAGACGGATCTTTCCAGGTTTTGAATAACCACGCACCACTTGTTAGTTTATTAGCGGGTGGTGTTGTCACCTACAAATCAAAAGAAGGAAATAGCCAGGTTCAGATCACAGGCGGAGTAGTAGAAGTGCTGAAGAATAAAGTGATAGTGTTGGCTGACGGAGTTGTAGATTAACCCTTCTTTTTTCCGGGTAACAAATCCCACGCATTCTTTTTCAAAATTCCTTTCTCGCGAAAGCGGTAGCCAAAAAGTAATTTGAATGTGGAATTGGAACTGGTGAATTCGACTTGTTCAAATTTCATATTTCTTGCCTGGCTGATAAATGTAATGCCAGAGAAAAATTTATCTCCATTGTAACCAAGAGCTACACGGAAATCAATAAAGCTATTCAAGGTAATACTTGATCTGTCGGTACCGTGAGATTGGTAAGACACCCAATGATTGGCCGGGCCAACAGACAAAGAGCCATTAAGAAAAAAATTCTTTAACACCAGCGTGTGGCCATACCCAGGCGCAATGCTTAGAGTCGTGTAATCCAGTTTCTGAAAATCAGCGTTTACGCCAAAAACTGATTCATAACTTGGGCCATAAACAGATGAATCTGCACGCAGACTAAACGTATTTAAGGTGCCTGTCAAAAGAAATGAGCCTCCGCTTTTTAGTTGCTTTTCAGAAAAGTTGTAAGCGGCCTTGAGGGAGTATTTGTTCTTATTGAAAACATAAATTCCATTGAGACCGGTGTTCCAGGTGCTGATGTCTGGTCGCTGTGGGTAAGGAGTACCTGCGGGAACAGATTTTGATGGATCATTCAAATAAAAGCCGGCATAATGTTGCGTAAAAACATCCATGCCCCAGCGTTTGCTAATCAGATTCAACTGAAGATCTCTGGCTGCTGAATGCCCATAGATGTCTTGAGAAGATTGCTTAGGTTGGATTGCAAAAGTGATCTCGGCTCCAATGCCGAAGGCATAAATTCCAAAACCCAACCCATAAGCGTTATTGGGACGATATGTCAATTTTTTGCTGCGGTCACCTTGAAGTGCAATGTCAAACGAAGTGCTGCGTTGTTTCACCAATGGCCAGACGAAGAAATCGTCAGGAAAATCTTTAATGTATTGTGAACGAATTGATTGAGGTGATTGCGCCAAAGCCAAAGAATGAAAAAGGCTCAAAACAAAAATCAACTTGTATTTTCTTATCACAAGATATACTCACTCAAATCCTTATTCTTCACCAAGGTACTGAGCTTTTCCTTCACCATTTCTTTTGTGATGTTTAATTCAGAACTAGCCGCAATTTTATCCGGCACGTCAAACAAAAACTGGTTCAAAAGTTTACTCATCACGGTGTGAAGCCTGCGGGCGCCAATGTTTTCTACTTCAGAGTTAACCTCAAAAGCAAATCGGGCAATTTCCTCCACTGCCTGATCATCAAACGAAATCGAAACATCTTCCGATCCAAATAGCGCCTGATATTGTTTGATCAATGCATTCTTCGGTTGTTTAAGAATGCGAACGAAATCTTCCTTCGTCAGCGTTTCCAGTTCAACACGAATTGGGAAACGGCCTTGCAACTCAGGAATTAAATCAGAAGGTTTTGAAACATGAAATGCGCCAGCTGCTATGAAAAGCACATGATCCGTTTTGATCACACCATGTTTTGTATTCACCGTGCTTCCTTCTACAATCGGGAGCAAATCACGTTGCACACCTTCCCTGCTCACATCAGGTCCACCACCCGACTTATTACCGGATGCAATCTTATCAATCTCATCGATGAAAATAATCCCCGCATCTTCTGCGCGCCTGATTGCTTCTTCCTTTACCTCATCCATATCGATGAGTTTGGTGGCCTCTTCTTCGAGCAAAACCTTTCTTGCTTCTGCCACCGTCATCTTTCTTTTCTTCGGCTTTTTCGGCATGAGCCCTCCTAGCATCTCCTGCAGATTCATCATTGAGACTTCGTCCATCATGCCCGCGCCAATCATCCCTATCCCCGGATTTGAATTTTGCCTGATGTTGATTTCAATTTTGCGATCTTCCAATTCCCCATTCCTTATTTTTTCTCTAAAAAGACTGCGTGTACGTTCATTCAATTCCGCGTCCGAAGAAGGAGTCTCTTGTCCCTCATGAGAAGCAACGGCAAAGCCAGTCGGAGTCTTCATCGGAGGAATCAACGCATCAAGAATAATATCTTCCACAATTGAGGCAGCTTTCTCTTTTACCTCTTCCTTTTTCCGCGTCTTCACCATATTCACAGATTGCTCAACCAAGTCGCGCACCATGCTTTCCACATCACGCCCCACGTATCCTACTTCAGTAAACTTAGAAGCTTCTACCTTCACAAATGGTGCATCCGCAATTTTTGCCAGCCTTCTGGCAATTTCCGTTTTGCCAACACCGGTGGCCCCAATCATTAAAATATTGTTGGGAATAATTTCATTGCGCATCTCTTCGGGCGCATTCATTCTGCGCCATCGGTTGCGCAGTGCAATTGCGACATTCCTCTTGGCTTCATTTTGTCCAATGATGTATTTATCGAGTTCCTGAACAATTTGTTGAGGGGTAAGAAATTTTGAATTCAGCATTGAAGGTTGTGTCTATTAATTTGCAGGAACACCATTCGCAGAAGGCAAAACAAACTCAAGCGGCTTGGTTACTTTTTCCTTGAGCAGCGCAATTTTTAAAACTTCGTCAACAGTATCCACATAGTGAAAAGTTAAACCCTTGATATATTGCTTTTCGATATCTTCTATATCACGCCTGTTTTTGCTGCTCATGATAATTTCTTTGATGCCGCTACGCTTGGCTGCAAGAATTTTTTCTTTGATTCCACCTACCGGTAAAACCTTTCCGCGAAGAGTAATTTCCCCGGTCATCGCCAATTTCGCTTTTATCTTGCGCTGTGTAAAAATCGATGCAAGCGAAGTCAACATGGTGATGCCGGCCGAAGGTCCGTCTTTGGGGACGGCTCCTGCAGGCACGTGAATATGTAAATCGTAATTCTGGAAAATGCGATAATCGATTCCCAAGGTTGCTGCATTTGCTTTCAAATAGGAAAGTGCCGCTGTTGCAGATTCTTTCATCACATCGCCAAGCTGTCCGCTCAAGGTCAATCCACCCTTGCCTCTGCTCAAACTTGATTCAACAAACAAAATATCTCCACCCACTTGCGTCCACGCGAGCCCTGTTACCACACCGGCAATGTCGTTGCCTTGATAAAGTTCTTCATCAAAAATCTCAACGCCCAGAATTTTCACCACTTGCTCAGCAGTAATCTCCCGATCGATTGGCTCTTCCATCGCCTTTGACTTCGCAGCATGCCGGACAACTGATCCGATTTTTCTTTCAAGATTTCGAACGCCTGACTCTCTCGTATAAGCTTCGATCACTTTCAAAACAGCATCTTTGGAAAACTTTACATCCTCTGAAGTAAGTCCATGTTCTTTGACTTGTTTTGGGATCAAGTGTCGATTGGCGATTTGCAACTTTTCCTCCACCGTGTAGCCGGTCAGCTCAATGATCTCCATACGATCACGCAACGCAGGCTGAATAGTATCCAGGGAATTTGCCGTTGCTATGAAAAGAACTTTTGAAAGATCATACTCAACTTCAAGATAGTTGTCGCCAAAAGTATTGTTCTGCTCCGGATCCAAGACTTCAAGTAACGCGGACGAAGGATCACCACGAAAATCAGTTTTCACTTTATCGATTTCATCAAGGATAAAAACCGGATTGGAAGATTTTGCTTTTTTGATATTCTGCAAAATTTTTCCCGGCATGGCTCCGATGTACGTCTTGCGATGGCCGCGAATCTCCGCTTCATCATGCACACCACCGAGTGACATTCGAACGTAGTTTCTGCCAAGGGATTTCGCTATTGATTTGCCGAGTGAAGTTTTGCCAACGCCTGGAGGGCCATATAAACACAAGATCGGACCTTTCATGTCTTGTTTCAGTTTTAATACAGCAAGGTATTCCAAAATGCGTGTCTTCACTTTTTCCAGGCCGAAGTGATCTTTGTCCAAAACTTTCTGTGCTTTCTTCAGATCAAAATCATCTTTTGTCACTTCATCCCACGGCAAGTCGAGCATGAACTCCACGTAGTTCATCATCAGCGGAAAATCGGGAGCTTGCGGATTGGTGCGCTGCAGCTTGTCCAGTTCTTTATTAAAATGATCAAGTGCATGCTTCGGCCATTTCTTTTCAGCACCTCGCTTGCGGAGTTTTTCAATCTCCTTATCAGGACCATCGTAACCTAATTCATCCTGCAATACTTTTATCTGCTGCCGCAAAAAATAGTCGCGCTGCTGTTGGTCAATGTCGGTATGTACTTTCTTTTGAATTTCATGCTTGATCTCCAGCATCTGGATTTCCTTCAGCATGTATTGAAGCAACAGCGTTCCGCGATCGATAATATTTCCTACTTCCAGAATTTTTTGCTTCTCAAGCACATCCACATTCAAATTCGAAGCAAGAAAATGAACAAGAAATGAAGTGTTTGTAATATTGTCCAAAGCCACTTGCGCTTCCTGCGGGATATCCGGATTCAACTTCAAAATTTTTGAAGCTGCATCTTTCAAAGATTGAATCAAGCCATTCACTTCTTTTGTATCGAGATCAAGCAACGGCTCCACTTGCAATTCAATTCGTGCAGTGATGAAAGGTTCATCGCCCACAAATTCTTTTACCGCAAAACGATTTTTTCCCTGAATGATGATCGTTGTATTTCCATCGGGCAACACCAACATCTTGATGATGCGCGCCACCGTGCCAATGCGAAACAGATCTTCTGTGCCCGGCTCTTCCACCTGCTTATTTTTTTGCGACACCACGCCAATAATGCGATTGCCTGAATACGCTTTCTTAATGAGTCGCACCGACTTCTGGCGGGTTACCGTGATCGGAATGATCACACCGGGAAACAATACCGTATTTTTTATTGGAAGGATTGACAACTCTTCGGGCAAATCTTCTGGACGAAGCTCCGGATCCTTTTCAGGATTTATCAATTGAATCAGTTCTTCTGATTCCTGATTTTCATTTGTATTCAAAACAAGTTCTTTAAACATAATATAGATGCCAATTTGACACAAAACAAATCACTCTCCTACTACTTTTTTGTGGTCGTCATAGTTGGTCAATCGATGTGCCAATAAACCGATGACCTGGATCGTTAACCGAACGAATCAGATGATTTCTTTGCATATCAGCCAATTTTACCCGAATTTTCGGATACTACACAAACAAACATCTACGGCCAACACAGTGAGACTCACCTGCGTGCTTGCAATCTTCGCTTCATTTATCTGTTGCCAGGCCCTATTCGCTCAAAAGAAAAAATTGAAGAAAGCCCAGCAAATAAACCTTGTTGACTCACTCACCTCTTTCAGCCAGTCTGACATATTCCGTTTCCCGAATGTAAACAGGATAAATTTCTTTCACGATGAAAATCAACTGAAAAACATAAAGGGTCGCGAAAAGGAAGACAGCCAGGAATTATACGAAGCATTGAAAAAGTATGTGAGCAATTTCGGAATTGGAAATTTCTCAAAAAATGTTCCGATGATCTGGAGGTTAGCCGAACTCTCCGAAAAATTTGGGCCGAAAGGCGAAGCCATTCTTCTCTATAAACTTGCATTGAAACATCATCAGCAAGGCGTGAACATCAGGGACTTGTTGAAAAAATATGAGCGCGTAGAAACTGACAAGAAAGAATATTACGTTCCGCTCGAAACTTACTATAATCTTGTAAGCTACCGCAAAGAAATTGACACGCTGCGCCCGCCTCAATCCGTGTTGGAATCGATGGGCGAGCAAATCAATTCAAAAAAAGAAGATTACGGCCCTGCGATTGGAAATGTTGATTATGTGCTGCTTTACACTTCGAAAAGAAATGAAAATCCTGAAGGAGGTTATAACGAGGATATTTTTTTTAGCTTGAAGGTGGATGGAGTCTGGACAGAAGGACAACCTTTCACAACCATCAACACCAAATACAACGAAGGTTCTGCCTGCCTCAGTCTTGACGGAAAATATTTATACTTCTCTCGTTGCAGTGCGCCCGATGGTCTGGGTAATTGTGATTTATATGTCTCAAGTCTTGGGAAAGACAGCGTGTGGACAGCGCCAAAAAATCTTGGGCCCACCGTGAACAGTAACGGTTGGGAATCACAACCATCGGTAAGCCACAGCGGTGATACTTTATTTTTTGCAAGTAATCGTGTGGGTGGTTTTGGTTTGTCTGATGTGTATTTTTCTGTGAAAGACCGCCACGGCAAATGGGGAAAGGCACAGAATGCCGGCCCAATCATAAACACTGTACAAAGTGAAGTGAGTCCTTTCTTTCACCACAAGTTCAATGTCTTGTATTTCAGTTCAAATGGTCAGCCATTGAATTTCAGTGACTATTTGAAAGGCAGCACCGAAGTAAAGGACTTCGACATTTATAAGGCTTATCGGTTGAGTAACGGCTGGAGTGAACCCAAGAATATTGGCCCTCTCGTGAATGGACCGGGTAGCGAATATTACTTCACCATCGATTCACAAAGTCATGATCTATACTATGCACGATCAACTCCTGAAGATGTAAAAAATCTTGACCTCTACTCTTTCCCCGTGCCAATGGAAGCTCAGCCGGAGGCTGTTGTGCATTATTCGGGGATCGTGTTAGATCAAAATGGCAAGCCGCATTTAAAAGGTCTTGTATCTATAATCGATTTGGATAAAGGCGTTGAAGTTGCACCCAGGTTTTTACGCGAAGATGGAACGTTTGATTTTGACTTGATTAACAAGCGAAACTATTTGCTCATCATTCAGGGCGATGATTTTTTTCGTATCGAAGAATTATTTTTCCTGGATGGCGATAGACATTCAAAACACGTGACCGAACCAATTGAAAGCAAGATCGCCTTCAAGTCAGTGGAGTTTGAAAATGGCAAAGCCGACATTCTGCCCGAGATGCATGCTGATCTTGGTAAAGTAGGGAATTTTTTGCTTGACCATCCGGAAGAAAAACTGGTGATCTCCGGCCATACCGATTCTTCAGGCGATGAAGATTTAAATCTCAGATTATCACAGGCACGTGCCGATGCCATTCGCACGTATTTGATCAATGAATTCAAAATTAATGAAACACGCATTCAGGCAATTGGCTATGGCAGCGCGAAGCCGCTCACACAAGAAATTACAGATGAACATAAACAATTGAATCGCAGGGTAGAGTTTGAGATTCATAAATGATGCAGCCGCTCAACTACAAAGACATCACCGTTAAAGCAAAAACAAGAAACTTCGAGTCAATCGAATTAAAACTGAAAGAACTTAACGCAACATTTCTCGGCACCGATTTTCAAACCGATTATTATTTCAAAACCAAGAAAGGAAAACTTAAGTATCGTGACTGTACCATTGAAAAATTGATCACTCATTATGAAAGAATTTTTGAGCAAGGAGCTGAGAGGACAATTGTATATCGCTACGATTTGAATCCTTCTGAAGAGCAAGTCGGTGAACTTTATAATTCTGGATTAATCGGTGTCATCAAAAAATCAAGAAAGATATTTTACCTCGAACACATTAAAATCCATTTGGACGAATTGGAAAACGGAGATCAGTTCATCGAGATTGAAGCCATCGATCGTGATGAGAAATGGACTTATGACGATTTAAAAAAACAATGCTCGAATCTTCGACTCAAATTAGAAATTTCTGACAGTGATTTGATTCCAACAGGATACCTTACTGCGTAGCAGTATGTGGTGTTTCCAAGCACTTAATATAGCATAGGAAAAAATGGTGCTTCGACCCACCCTTCAGCCTAAAATTTAAATTCGCAAATCCTGGCGCAAGTTTCTTGCTGCCCCAAAGAAGAGAGCGATGGCCGCAATGCTCACCACAGATAAAAACGACATGGCCCATCGCAGTGATTCAGTGCCAAGTGAAGGCGTCAGCACATCGCTGATGATACCCACCACCAGCGGACCAAACCCTAAACCAATTAGGTTGATGACAAGAAACAAAATAGCAGAAGAGAGTGCGCGCATGCCCGCAGGCACAAGCGTGTGTGTGACAGCAATGGCAGGGCCTAAGTACATGCTGTATAAAAATGAACACACACCCAGGCAGACCAGTGAAAGCGAAGTGGCAGGCAAAAACAGCATGCCAATTACAAATGGAATAGTGATGATGATTGCGTAAGCAGGAATTTTCAAATACCATCGCCTGTCTTTTTTTCCAAAATGGTCGGTAAGAAATCCGCCAGCAAATGTTCCCATCGCACCGGTACAACCAAAAATCAAACCGAGTGCAATGCCGATGTCTGTATTCTTCATTCCGTGTAACCGGGCCAGGAAAGATGGCTCCCAATTGAACAAACCATAAATACAAAACGTGTGAAGCCCGGAAGCAAATGAGAGATACACAAATGTTTTCATTGAATACAGCAACTTCACAACCTGCCACAATGAGTGAGCTTCCTGAGCAGTTGTTGCATTGTCAGTTGCTCCTCTGCGTGGTTCTTTGACCGTGGTGTAAAACAAAAGTGAAAAAAGAATCCCGGGAATACCAAGAACAAAAAAAGCAGTGCGCCACCCAAGTTCCTGATTCAAATAGCCGCCCATCAGATAACCTATTAACACACCGAAGTAAAGACCGGCAGAATAGATCGAGAGTGCAGTAGCTCTTCTCTCTGGTGGAAAATAATCTGAAATCATCGCGTGCGCAGGCGGGCTCCCTCCTGCTTCACCAACTCCAACACCAATGCGGGCTAATAACAGTTGAACAAAGTTTTTCGCAACACCGGAGAATGCAGTCATGATGCTCCACAAACCGAGTGAAATAGCCACAATGTTCCTTCGATTTCGTTTGTCGGCCAGGCGCGCAATAGGAATACCCATTGTCACATAAAATATCGCGAAAGTAAATCCAGAAAGCAACCCAAGCTGCGTATCGGATAAGTGCAATTCTTTCTTAATCGATTCCTGCAGAATGACAAGGAGTTGCCGATCAATAAAATTAAAAACATAAACCAGCGTGAGCATGGCGAGCACATAATTCCTATATGAATTGCTCACATCGCTCTTGTTAACGGGCTCAGTCATTGATTGCCTGGTAAACCAGTGGCCGGAATGCTTTATCCGTATCGGCTACATGCGATCCCCACATTTGCCGATACAACAACACGATCATGTTTTCTTTCGGGTCCACCCAATAAGAAGTGGAGAAAGCTCCACCCCATGCATAAGTCCCCGCCTGACTTGGCGACAATCTGCTTCCTTCTTCTGTGATGATCGAAAAACCAAATCCAAATTTATTTTCTGTAGGCGTACCGAGATTCACAAATAAATCACCGATTTGATTCATCGTCATCATACGCACCGTATTGTGTGCAAGAAGCCGAGTACCATTGTATTCGCCACCGTTCAGTAGCATCTGGAGAAAAACAGCGTAGTCATAAATTGTTGAAGATAGACCTCCGCCTCCAGAAAAATAGGTATGCTTTTGAAGCGGAAAATTCATGTCCAATCCTCCAAAAACTTTGTCTTGCTTTTTGATTCCGTCAGCGCCTTCCTGGAAAAAATTAACGAGCCTTAATGCTTTTTCCTGCGGTAAATTAAAATGAGTATCCTTCATGCCCAGAGGCTGAAAAATCCGTTGCGTAAAAAAATCTTCCAATGTCATTCCTGACCACACTTCAACCAGATAGCCGAGCAAGTCAGTGTTCAATCCATACATCCATTGCTCACCGGGTTGAAATAAAAGAGGCAATGTGCCAAGTCGATTCATCGCATCTGATAGTTTGGGATTTTTCTCTCCTACTCCACCTGAGATTTTATTTTTCGCGTAGATCGCTTTTGCTTCTGCTGTTCCGATGGCCGGATAGCCAAGCCCTGAAGTTTGTGTAAGTAAATCGCGAATAGTGATGGGTCGCTTGGCAGGCACAGTTGTATAGGTCGTGTCTTTAGGTTGAAAGGTGCTTATCACAGTCTGGGTGGCGAAGGATGGGATGAACTTTGAAACCGGATCATCGATTGAAAATTTTCCTTCCTCCCATAGCATCATTGCAGCTACCGTGGTGACAGCTTTTGTTTGAGACGCAATGCGGAAGATTCCGGTTTTATCGAGTGGTGATTTTGTCTCAAGGTCGTTGTAACCATAGGCTTTATAGAAAACGATCTTGCCTTTGCGGGCAATTAAAGCAACGGAACCATTGATCCATTTATTCTTCACCCAATCTTTCATACCAGAATCGAGGCGAGCGAGTCGCGCAGAAGAAAACCCACCGGACTCAGCAGTGTTCTCTGTTAAAACAGTCGTGTTTCTATCAGTCGTTTTTGTGCAAGCGACCAGTGCAATTGCCAACAACAAAGAGAAGCATCGGTTCATATCGAGTAAGTTTATCTATCAAAACTAGAAGATTCTTTCAAAGAGGCAAGGAAGTTTATGTAATAGTATTTCTCAGGAGAATCGCTCTTCAATTGAAGTTCATCCGTTTTCCAACTTTCTTTGACGAAAGAATACCACCTGACTTCTGATAATTTCAGCTATCTTCAAGGTCAGCATTCAAAAAAAAAATTATGAGACTAAAAGGGAAAATTGCTTTGATCACAGGAGGAGCGAACGGTATTGGACTTGCCACAGCCGCGCGCTTTGCGAAAGAAGGTGCAAAAATAGTTTTGTGGGATGTGTCTAAGAAAGGAAATGACGTAGTCGAGCAATTAAAGAAAGAAGGACATGCAGCCATCTTCAAAAAAGTTTCGGTGACGAATGAAGCCGAAGTGCAAAAGGCAGTGACTGAAGCTCACCAGCATTTTGGCCGCATCGATATATTGATTAACAATGCCGGCATCACGCGGGATAGGACTTTGCTAAAAATGTCGAAGCAAGAATGGGATGATGTGATCGCTGTAAACCTGACCGGAGTTTTCAATTGCACGCAGGCAGTAGCTGCGATTATGAAGGAGCAAAATTATGGGCGCATTGTTTCTGCTTCTTCAAATGTGGCGATCCGTGGGAACTATGGACAAACAAACTATGTCGCAACAAAATCTGCGATCATTGGTATGACAAAGGTATGGGCTTTAGAACTCGGTCGCTTCGGCATCACAGTAAATTGCATTGCACCAGGATTTATTCAAACCGCCATGACTGACATCATGCCGGAAGAAGTGAAGAAAAACAGCCTCGCAAACATACCCGTTGCCCATTGGGGCGTTCCTGATGATATTGCAAACGGCTACTTATATCTCGCATCAGACGAAGCATCTTTTGTAAGTGGAATTTGTTTGACAATAGATGGAGGGGCTGCGCGGTAGAGATTGAGCAGTCCACTTATCGCTGAAAACAAACTGTTTCAGTGTGATTGCCTTCTTCCACATAATTGTTAAACAACTGATCCCAGTACGTTAAAATTTTTCCATCTACACGCTTGAGTGTAAGCGAAGATTTATCGCGGTTGATTTGATCGGCAGCTAGAAAAACTCCCTCCTTTACACCTTGATAGTAAAGTTTAAATTCATCCCCGTTCACCACTCCCAGGCAATCCAATTCATAAGCCGTTTGCATTCCCTCCGCTTTGTAACTACACACAAACATTTCGTTTTCCTCATCACCGATTATCAGCGTATAAGTAATAGGCGCATTGTCAGTGAAAGTCCATGTGCCTCTCCAGTCAAAAACTCCTGCAACGCTTTGAGTCTTATCCATCCCTTTGTCCTCCTCTTTCTTTGGCGAATTACAAGCAGCAAAGGCAAACACAAAAACCATTATGGCCATTCTTAAACCAGATCGTTTCATTATGCAAAACATTTTATTAAAAGTGAATATAGATATTTTAATAATTACAATTGTCTGTTTGATCTCCAATCCGCGAAATGAGTGCTTTGGTTTGTGAGAGCTTCACAACGTTCTTCTTACGGAACTTATTAATGCACATCTTTGTCTCTACTACTTTCACTCTATTCACTATCATTCTATGAAACTTGGTATCGGCATGTTTGGGGACAACCACTATGATGAACACGGCACTCCCCTGCCTGCAGGTGATCGCCTGCGCGAACTTATTGAAGAAATAAAATTGATGGACGAGGTCGGTATTGACTTCTTTGGTATAGGCGAACATCATCGCCCCGACTATGCGGTGTCAGCACCGGAAATAGTATTGGCTGCAGCCGCGACAGTTACAAAAAAAATAAAGCTGGGAAGCGCAGTAACGGTACTAAGTTCATCAGACCCGGTGCGTATTTACCAAAGTTTTTCAACCATCGATCAACTCAGCAATGGCCGCGCGGAACTGATGGCCGGGCGGGGAAGTTTCATCGAATCGTTTCCATTGTATGGTTACAACCTGAACGACTACAACGAACTTTTTGAAGAGAAACTGGAGCTTTTGTTAATGATAAATAAACAAGATCGCATCACCTGGTCGGGCAAGCACCGGGCTGCACTTCAAGATCAGATCGTTTTGCCCCGTGCTGTAAATAATCATTTGAACATCTGGGTAGCTGTTGGCGGTACGCCTGAGTCGGTAGTGAGGGCGGCTAAACTTGGTCTGCCTGTTATGTTTGCTATCATTGGCGGCAGCCCCTCACAGTTTCAGCCACTTTTTCAATATTACCGTGAGTTGTGGGAACACTTCGGGCATGACATGAAAAAATTTCAGGTTGGCGTACACATGCACAGTTTCTTTGGTGAAAAAAGCAAAGAGACTGCCGATGCTTATTTTCCTGTGTACTCATCGCAGATGACGCGTGTAGGCGCCAGCCGCGGATGGCCACCATTTACCCGCAGCCAATACGAATTTGGAAGAAGTAAAGAGGGCGCCTACTTGTTTGGCGATGCCAATGAAGCTGTTGATAAGATTTTACATATGCACGAGATGTTTGGGCTCACGCGTTTCTCTGCTCACATGGATGTGGGTGGTCCGTCACATGCGATGCTTATGAAGTCGATCGAGATTTTTGGTAGTAGCATTGCGCCACAAGTCAAAAAAGCAGTAGGTGATTAAATCGGACATTAGGACAAACTGCCCACGGCTCTCCATTTGAGTCTTGCTGAAAAGCCTCTGGAAGTGTTTCTTTGCATAATGTCTTGTAGGCCGGTCTTTGCTATGCTCAAATCTTACTATTCTCCATTCATATATGAAAACAATGTTGATCACCCCGGAAGGCCTGGAAAAATTAAAAGCGGAGTTGGATCATCTATGGCGAGTGGAGCGGCCGGACACCACACAAAAGGTAGCCTGGGCGGCAAGCCTTGGCGATCGTTCGGAAAACGCAGACTATCACTACAATAAAAAACGTCTCCGCGAAATTGACAGACGCATTCTTTATCTGCGCAAATGCATCGATGACTTGAAAGTGGTGAGCTACTCACCTTTTCAGGAAGGCAAAGTAATGTTTGGCGCCTGGGTGGAAATTGAAAACGACAAAGGAAAAAAAATCCGCTTTCGTATTGTAGGTGGTGAAGAAATTATTGGGGCAAAAGATTACATCTCAATCGACTCGCCCATGGCACAAGCACTACACAAAAAAGAAGTGGGTGATGAGGCCACTGTAAAAACCGCTATGGGGCAGTTTGTCTGGCGCATCGCCAAAATTGAATATCAGAAGTAATTCACTCCTACCTCTCATCAACAATATAAATTCTAAAATCTTCAGATCAATCCTTTCTCTTCCAGCGAAGCTTTGATCCGTTTGTGAGTCTCCCAAAACTTGCGCTCAATCTCTGCCATTATTTTTTTGAATTCCGGAAGTTCCTTGATGTCATCAACAACACAATCACCCGGCAAGAGCAATATCCAATATTGAATATTGTCTTCCACGGAAAACAATCTCAAATGTTCAAGCGCACGCTCCGTATCGCCTTTCCAGGAGTAATACATCATCAGGCTCATATTTTTATAAATTGATTTGTCGTTGTCGGCAAACTGCTTGAAGCCTTCAATATATTTTTCTGATTCCTGTTTCTTGCCGATTTTATCCAGCACAATACCAATCATCAAACTTTCGCCTTGAAAAATGTCCAAATGCTGAACTTCTCTTATTGCAATAAAACTTTTGAGTTCCTGATACGCTTTTGCATAATCCTTTTGGAGATATGACATTTTCGCGATTTCAGGGATGAGGAAAAAACGGGATGAATCTTCATGCACCGCATCGATCAGAATTTGTTTGGTTTGATTCATGTCACGGTCACGTGCATACAGTATCCCCGCGCGAATCCAAATGGCGAAAGGATTTTTCGGATTGAAAGCCAGCGACTTGTTGATGTACTTTAACGACTCATCGACAAATCCCGTTTGAATCAATGCGTTGCTTAAATGCATGTAATGATAGCTCTCTTCAATTGAATCAGAATCAACCTTGAGACGCAAGCCAATCAACGCGTATTCAAGATATTTTTCAGTATTGGGTGCGTGCAGATTGTAAATCTCAGAGAGGAAATGTACGGCAAGCCCTGAGTTGGGATTATATTCCAAGGCTTTTTCAAGATATGGAATAGCATGCTGGAATTCCTTTTTGAGCATGTAGTAGAGTGCTTTGGCTACCAAACTCTCGTCCAATTTTGCATCATACAATTCTGCTTTGTCTGCATTGTTGCCAATTTCTGCAAGGTATTTTTTTTCAATTTGAAACACATCCAAATAGTAATAGGCAATCGCAATGTCGGCATAAGCTTGCGCAAATTGATTGTCGAGTTCAATCGCCTTTTTGAAATAAGGAATGGACTGTAACAGTTTAGCCCCCGAATTGGTGTAAAGCAACTCTCGGCCTTTTAAAAACTGATCGTATGCTTCGAGATTTTCAGTTGGTCGTTTTTCAATTCTTGTTTGCTCGGCAGGTGTGATAATGGCTTCAATCTCTTGCGCAATGTTTTTCGCTACTTCCTCCTGCAAGGAAAAAATATCTTTTACTTCTCTTCTGTATTGTTTTGCCCAAAGATGTTTATCTGTACGTGCTTCAATCAACTGAATGTTTAACAAAATACGGTCGCCAATTTTCTGTCCGCTGCCTTCTACAAAATAATTGACGTTCAATTCATTCGCCATCTCCGGAATGGATTTGCGCTGGTTGCGGTATTTCTCTGAGGAAGTTCGACTGGTTACTTTCAGCGCCTTTATCTTTTGCAGGTTATTGAGTGTTGACTCCATCAGCCCGTTGATAAAATAGACATTTGACGAATCGGTGCTTTCATTTTTGAATGGCAACACCGCGATGGATCGTTCGCGCGGTGGCGATTGCACGATGTTATAATAAGTGAGCCCACCGATTACAATGATCGCAAATAGTATCGCTGCCGCGATGAATACTTTTTTCCTTTTCGGTAAAACTGCACGGGCTTTATTTTCCTCAGATTCAAAAGAATGTTCCCCTACCTCTCCTGGCGGATAACCGTATTGTTCGCGAAAGCATTTAATAAAATAGGAAGTGCTGCTGAAGCCAACCCGGTAAGCAGTTTCAGAAACGTTTAGCGAGTTTGTCTTCAGCAATTCCATCGCCCGCTTCATGCGTACTTCCTTGATCAGTTGGTTGACCGAAAGATTAGTCGCCTTTTTGACTTTGCGCAGCAGGTTGGAGCGGCTCATGTTCATTTCGTCCGCCAACTCGGTCACGCCAAATTGTTCGTTGGACATGTGCTTTTCCATCACAGCCATGAGCTGGCTCATGAAATCATTGTCAGGGGCAGCTTCCAATTCAGAATTCATCACCGGTAAAAAGCAAATACGAAACTAAATGGAGTACTTTTTTCACCGCTCATTATGATGTTTAAGGGAAGGTATTCTCCGGTCATTTTGGAAAGTAAAAGGATCAAATGCTTCAAAATTTTCATCAATGCATCAAAATTCACATCAAATTCAGCAAATGTAACGCTTTTGGGTGCAAGGTTGATTCACCGATAGATGAGAACGAACCGTTCTTTACGGCATCAAAAATTAAACACAAGTCGCTATGAAAACTCAATCCCGTATTTCCATTTTGCTGGTCTCGTTGGTATTAATAACAGCCTGCACAAGCAAAGAAAGCTCAGCCCAGAAAGGCACATCAGATTCAAAGTCAACCGCTGCGAAAGCTCCGCAGGTGGACATTCACACGGCAGTGGTTACCGACAACCTGGAAGCATTGAAGCAACACATTGCCGCAGGCACCAACTTAAATGAAAAAGATCCTTTTGGCGGATCAAGCCCGCTTATCTCTGCCGCGCTATTTGGAAAAACAGAAGCAGCAAGACTTTTGATCAACGGAGGCGCAGATTTGAACTTTCAAAATAAAGATGGCTCTACCGCACTTCACACAGCCGCTTTCTTTTGCCGTCCGGAGATTGTGAAAATGTTGCTGGCCAAATCCGTAGACAAAACCATCAAGAATAATTTTGGTTCAACGGCCTATCAGTCAGTCGCGGGGCCATTCAATGAAGTAAAAGGCATTTACGATATGATGGTGCAGGCGCTCAGCCCCATGGGTTTGAAACTGGATTACACCTACGTGGAAAAAACCCGTCCTGAAATTGCAGCGATGTTAAAATAAGTTTGTCTCTCAGCAAATCAGTAACATGTCAACAGCCAACAGAAGATACGACATCGATTGGATCCGGGTTATCGCCATCGGCTTGCTCCTGATCTATCACATCGCCATTGGATTTCAGCCGTGGGGAATGATGATTGCGTTCATCACCAACAAAGAATCATGGGAGTCCTTGTGGATTCCCATGATGGCACTGAACGTATGGCGCATTCCGCTTTTATTTTTCGTTTCAGGAATGGGCATCTTTTTCGCCATGCAAAACCGGAACT
Source organism: uncultured Ohtaekwangia sp. (assembly GCA_964510765.1). Classification (GTDB taxonomy): domain Bacteria; phylum Bacteroidota; class Bacteroidia; order Cytophagales; family Cyclobacteriaceae; genus ELB16-189. Next base: position 46,035 of record CAZECP010000017.1, read on the forward strand.
GGAAAGAGCTGATCAAAGAGCGCACGTTTCGCATCTGGCTGCCGTTTGTGTTTGGCATGTTCTGCATTGTTCCATTGCACGTATATCTTTGGCAATCGTATTATGGCATGAGCACCAGCTATGTGTTTAATCCCGGACACTTATGGTTTCTCGGAAACATTATGTGCTATGTTTTGATATGGTCTCCCCTTTTCTTTTACCTGAAAAAGAATGAAGATGGAGTAGCGGTGAAATGGATTCAAAAGATATTCAGCACACCACTAATTTGGGGTATCACGGTAGCTGTGTTTACCGCAGAGGCCATGATTATTAAACCGATCCCGTACGAACTTTATGCAATGACCTGGCACGGGCTCTTTCTTGGACTACTCGCGTTCTTCTTTGGATTTTGTTTTGTGCTGGCTGGTGACAGCTTTTGGAATATGATTGTGAAATGGCGTTGGGTATTTGTTGCTATTGCGGTCGGATTGTTCATCCTTCGCTGGCAGTACTTCGCAATGAACACGCCCGCTTATCGCCTGGTGATGGAATCGCAAAGTTGGATCTTTTCTGTACTCGCATTTGGTCATCGCTATCTGAACAAACCAGGCAAAGCTTTGAGTTACCTGAGCAAGGCAGCGTATCCGGTTTACATTCTTCACATGATTTTTCTATACCTCGGTTCTGCGCTTCTATTTCCGCTCGAGGTGGATGTGAAGCTTAAATTTATTGCATTGCTAGTTATTACTTTGGCAGGTTGCTTTTTGGTTTACGAGTTTATCATCCGAAGAGTTAGCATTATTGGCTTTCTCTTTGGCGTGAAGAAACAAAATAAAACCACACCAGGTTGAGTAAATTCATTTCACGCCTTCAGAGAATGACGCGAATGCCTGCTTATGGCAGTGCATAATTCGATTCTTGACCAACTGAATCCAGATATATTTAGATTGGCTCTTTATTCCTGGCAAGGGATACGGTGTTCTTACGCCATGTCAAAAAATTATCCGCAATAAATAGTATCTTGAGTTCAAAAATTTTAACCATGAAAAAAGTTCTTGTCCTCACAGGTGGCGGTGATTGCCCTGGTCTCAATGCGGTAATCCGCGGCATTGCCAAGCGTGCACGCAAAGAAAAAGATTGGGAAGTATATGGAAGCATTGAAGCATTTAACGGGGTGTTCAATACTCCCCAGGAAATCATAAAACTCACCAGTAAGCGCACAGCCGGTATCCACGTGAAAGGCGGAACAATTCTAAAGACTACCAACAAATCCAATCCAATTAAATATCCAGTGCTTCAGGCGGACGGCTCAACCAAGTTTGAAGACCGTTCGGATGAGTTGGTAAAAAAATTAAAGGAACTTCACTTCGATGCGATCATTAATATTGGTGGCGATGGTTCCCAACGAATTTCAAAAGTGTTGCATGACAAAGGCATTCCGATTATTGGTGTTCCAAAAACGATCGACAACGATCTGGGCGCTACCGATATGACTTTTGGATTTCAAACAGCCGTACAAATAGCTACCGATGCTTTTGACAAACTCGTCACCACGGCAGAAAGCCACCACCGCGTAATGATCATGGAAGTGATGGGACGGGACGCAGGATGGATTGCTCTTCACACCGCTATTGCAGGAGGCGCAGAAGTTTGCCTCATCCCGGAAATTCCCTACGATGTGAATAAGTTGGTGAAGAGAATTGAATCCCGCTACAAAAATGGTCGCGGCTTTGCCAACATTGTAATTGCTGAAGGGGCTAAACCAAAACATGGCACGATCACCTCGAGCGCTGGTGAAAAAGGTTCGGAACACGTGCGCCTTGGTGGCGTTGCCTATCAACTCACTAAGCAACTTAAAGATGCAGGCTGCAAAGCAGAAATCCGGGAAACAGTTTTAGGTCACGTGCAGCGTGGTGGCACACCCTCCGCATTTGATCGTGTGCTCGCTTCTGTTTTTGGCGTGCATGCATTCGAGCTTGCCCTGGAAAATAAGTTTGGAAGAATGGTTGCGTTAAAAAACAATACGGTCACTTCAGTGTCTCTCGAGGAAGCCACCAAGGAACCCAATATGATAAAGAAGAATGGCTACCTGGTAAAGGCCGCCAAAGGTTTGGGAATTAGTTTTGGAGACTAAAGATTTGATTCAGAATGGTGTGAAAACACACACCAAAAATCCAAACCTATAAATCAAAACCAAAAGCGAATTCATCTGAAATCGCAAACGTCTGCATTACTAAAATAGGCTCAATTCTTTAAAATTTGAATGGTGCTTCCTAAAATGCAATGTTTCTGGAAAAAGTTTTACGCAAACGAATGAAGGTGACTTTGGTTGATGATTTTTGAAAAAAAACAGATTACAGAAACCACACTTAAATTACTAACCCTGCAATGAAAAACCACCTTTGGGGTATCGATTTGGGCGGCACAAAAGCAGAAGGCATTGTACTCGGTCAGCATGGATTGACCGATATTCTCTTTCGCGACCGTGTTCCTACTGGTGCACAAAACGGCTATGAGCACATTTTGAGCCAGCTCGACAAGCTGGTAAATATGATGGCCGACAAAATGGGCTACCGTCCAGAAAAACTGGGCATTTGTACTCCCGGCACCTTGGATCCAAAAACGCAAACGATGAAAGGCTGCAACAGTGAGTGCATGAACTTTCAACCCATGAAAGCTGATCTTGAAAGAATTTTGAAAATGGAAATCTCAATTGCAAACGATGCAAATTGTTTTGCCCTGGCCGAAGCGAGAATGGGAGTGGTGAAACAAAATTTTCCAAAAGCAAAAGTGGTGTTTGGGATTATTATGGGCACAGGAGTAGGCGGTGGATTAGTAGTTGATGGAAAAGTGATCAATGGCTTACACGGAATTGGTGGAGAGTGGGGCCATAACTTTTTAGATGAATCGGGAGGCCCTTGCTATTGCGGCAAAAGTGGATGTGTTGAAAAAGTTTTAGCTGGTCCTGCTCTTGAAAAATATTATACCAGCCTCACAGGTCAGAAAAAAAATATGAAGGATATCTACGAGGCATATATCGCAAAGTCGGATGAGGCAGCTATAAAAACTATCGAACGTTTGATCAAATTCTTCGGAATGGCCACAAGTGTTCTCATCAATATTATTGACCCTGATGTGATTGTAGTAGGTGGTGGAGTTGGAAATATTCCCGTCATTTACAAAGAGGGAGTTGAGTCCATCAAGAAATATATCTTCAACAACGGAGTGGTTGAAACGCCCATCGTCAAGCCCATGCTGGGCGACAGCGCGGGTGTCTTTGGAGCTGCGTATTTGGTTGCTTAATTTTTGCCTATGAAAAAAATTGCCATCATCGGTCCTATTCCTCGTGATCACATTGTGACGCACAACGGAGAACTGATTCAAAAGTGGGGTTGTGTCACCCACCCCGTGATTGCACTATCCATCATGGCGGGTGAAAAAATTCAGGTCATACCCGTTTCGCATCTACGTAGAGTGGATCTCGACAACGTGCGCGAAGTTTTCAATGGATATCGCGGACTTAATTTGAATTACCTCTCCACTCAGAATGACCAGGGCGATATTATTAGTTTGAGATTTTTGGATATGAACAATCGCCTCGAACGCCAAACCGGCTTCATGGATCCGATCGTTCCGAACGATTTCAAAAAACTCCTCGATTGCAAAGCGTTTGTATTCATTCCTATCAGTGATTATGAAATCAGCCTGGAGACTTTGATGTTCCTAAAAAAGAAGAGCAAAGGCACCATTGTGTTTGACGCTCACGGCCCAACCACAGCATGTCTTATTAACGGAGAACGGCAGCGTAAATTCTGGATTGACCGCGATCAGTGGCTTCCTTACATTGATGTTTTAAAAATGAACCTGGAAGAAGCACAGGCATCGTGGTTCAAAAAAGAATATGAGAGCTCAGATTTTGCAGTGAGCGAAGAACCCGATCGCAAAGAACTTCGTGCGTTTGCAGATCATTGTTTGAATAAAGGAGTAAAATGTGTTTACATCACCGTGGATTCACGGGGGTGCCTGGTCTATTATCGCAAAAGCAAAAAGACCGTTGAAGAAATGGTGCCTGCCATAAAAGTGAATCAGGTAGTTGACACTACTGGCTGCGGAGATTCATTTGCAGGAGGTGTTGGTTTTGGATTAATGCATAAACCAAAGAACTATATCGGAGCCGCAAAATACGGCAATGCACTTGGCGCGCTTCGCACACAAGGAAAAACCTTCGATGTTTTCAAAACACAAAAAGAAACAGATTTAATTATCAAACAAGGACACGTCTGAAATTCAGAGCGATAATCGAAGAAATGCTGTATATGAATGTTAAATCAGAAATCGTAAATCGTAAATAAAAAAATGGTTCAGGCAGTCATATTTGATTTGGATGGAGTAATAGTTGATACAGCACATTATCATTTCATTGCATGGCAGCGACTTGCCAAAGAACTGGGAGTGAACTTTACCGAAAAGGAAAACGAACAACTTAAGGGCGTGAGTCGCATGAAGTCGCTCGAGATTATTTTGGAACTTGGAAATATTTCCTTGCCTGAGCAAAAGAAAATTGAACTCGCAGATAAAAAGAATTCATGGTTTGTTGAATACATCAAAGCGATCAAACCAAATGAAATTTTTCCAGGAGTGCGCGAGATGCTGAAGAAACTAAAATCACAGGGGATTAAAGTTGGCCTTGCATCCAGTAGTAAAAACGCTGACACGGTCATTACCTTGTTAGAAATCAAAAACCTGTTTGATGTTGTGGTGGACGGAACAATGATCGTTCACACTAAACCCGATCCCGAAATATTTTTATTGGCAGCGAAAAAATTAAATATCGCTCCCTCTGACTGCGTTGTATTTGAAGATGCCGAAGCGGGAGTAGAGGCGGCACTCTCTGCCGGAATGAGGTGTGTGGGCGTTGGCTCTGCCGAACAATTGGGCAAAGCAAATTTCATCGTAAAGAAAACAGCCGACTTTGATTTTAATTTGTTAAGCAAAAACTAACCCTAACTATAATCCCTTCATGAAGCAGTATATTAAGCACCACGAGTGGCAAATCATTGAAGAAGGTTTCGATCCTCACCTGAACAGAATCTCGGAAAGCATTTTTAGTCTCGGCAACGGACGCATGGGCCAGCGTGCCAACTTCGAAGAAACATTTACGGGTGACACGCATCAAGGCACTTATGTGGCCGGTGTTTATTATCCCGACAAAACACGAGTGGGTTGGTGGAAGAATGGTTACCCAGAATATTTTGCGAAAGTTTTGAATGCACCTAGCTGGATCGGTATCACATTCAAATTTGATAACACTGAATTAGACCTTGCGAATGCAAAGATCGAAAACTTCAGACGGGTGCTCGATATGAAGCAAGGAGTGTTGTCCCGAAGTGTAACGGCAACGCTCACCGATGGCAAGAGAGTAAAAATCGAATCACACCGATTTTGCAGCATGGCTGATGGCGAAGCCGGTGCTATCAAATATTCAGTTACTCCGTTAAATTTTTCAGCCAAGACAACAATCACACTTCCGATCGATGCAGATGTAGTGAACAAAGATTCCAACTACGATGAAAAATTCTGGAATCGGGTTTATGAAGAAGCGCAGATGGGTTGGGCGATCGTAACAGCAGAAACAAAGAAGACACTATTCCATGTTTGCACGGGAATTGAATACGATTTGACTTTGGACGGCAAAGGAGTTCGTGGAAAAGTTTTTACCAACACGCGCGAGAAATATGCAGACAATGTTGTTGAGATTGATCTGCCAGAAGGAAAAGAGTTCATCGTTTATAAATACGCTGCTGTACTTTCCTCAGAGAATCATGACAAGCAAAAAATTGTAAAAAACTGCCAGGCAAAACTCGATGCCATCGCAAAAAAAGGTTTCGCAAAATTGCTGGAAGAGCATGCTGGCGTATGGGGGCACAAATGGGAAGAGTGTGATGTGACTATCGATGGTGATGTAGCTGCCCAACAGGGAATTCGTTTCAATATTTTCCAATTGATGCAAACCTACACCGGTGATGACGAACGATTGAACATCGGTCCGAAAGGATTCACAGGAGAAAAATATGGCGGTAGCACCTATTGGGACACAGAAGCGTATTGCTTGCCATTTTATCTTGGAACGTCTGATCCGAAAGTGGCGCACAGCCTGTTGCTTTATCGATACAAACATTTGCCAAAGGCGATTGAAAACGCGAAGAAGCTTGGATTCAAGGATGGCGCTGCATTTTATCCGTTCGTCACAATGAACGGTGAAGAGTGTCACAACGAGTGGGAAATTACCTTTGAAGAAATTCACCGCACCAGCGCAATGGCTTATGCGATGCGTGATTACATTGAGTACACTGGTGATGAAAATTACCTGGTAGAATATGGTCTGGAGGTGCTGATCGGTATCTCTCGGTTTTGGGCACAGCGTGTGAATTGGTCAAGCGACAAAAACAAATATGTGATCCTTGGCGTGACAGGCCCTAATGAATACGAGAACAATGTAAACAACAATTGGTACACCAATTATCTCGGAGCATGGACTCTTCGCTTCACTCTCAAAGGAATTGAGTATGTAAAGAATTCTGATCCCAAAAAATTTAAAGCTCTTTCAGAAAAAATCAACTTCAAGGAAAGAGAAGAAACGGACAATTGGCATGATATCGTTCAAAAGATGTACTATGGTCAAGACAAAACGCGCGGTATCTTCTTGCAGCAAGATGGCTTCCTTGACAAAGAACTGATCAAAGTTTCCGATTTACCAGATACCGAAAAACCGTTGAATCAAAAATGGAGTTGGGATAGAATTTTGCGCTCCTGCTTTATCAAGCAAGCAGATGTATTACAATGCATTTATTTGTTTGAGGATGATTTCACGATAGATCAAATCAAAAAGAATTTTGATTTCTATGAGCCAATGACGGTGCACGAATCTTCCCTGTCTCCCTGTGTACATGCGATACTCGCTTCTAAACTTGGTTATGAGGAAAAAGCGTACGAAATGTATTTGCGCACAGCCCGCCTCGACCTGGACGATTACAACAATGATACGGAAGATGGTTGCCACATCACGAGTATGGCCGGAACATGGATGAGCGTGGTGAAAGGCTTTGGAGGCATGCGCATAAAAGACGGAATGATTCACTTACATCCATTTATACCAAAACAATGGAAACACTATTCATTCCGCCTCGAATTCAGAGGTCGCGTTTTGAAAGTAAAAGTTTCGAAAGAAAAAACAGAAGTTGTCCTGGAACAGGGCGACACACTTGACATCGTATTGAACGGAAACAAAACAACACTAAAATGAAAATAAAGTATTTCTTTTTCTTTATTCTGGTTGTGACCATTATTTGTTGTGGCAAAAAAGAAAAGCAGGAAGAAGCAAGCAACTGGAAAGAACTTGATTCATTTCATACGCTGATGGCAGAAGCATTTCATCCACTGAAAGATTCGGGCAACGTAGAGCCCGCAACCCGAATGATGGATCAACTTGCCACCGAGGCTGAGAAATGGGCAACAGCTCCGCTACCTGAAAGAATAAATACCTCAGAAATGAAGGACATGCTCAACAAATTAAAAACAGATCTACGGAAATTATCAAACGACATAAAGGATGGCGCTCCCGAAGATCAAATCGGCACTACCTTTTATGACATCCACGATCAGTTTCACAAAATAATGGAAACCTGGAATGGAGAAAAAGGTGAAGAACATGAGCATCATTAGCGAGCTGTTACCTTGATGTCAAATGTCAGTCTGAACGGGCTGACATTTTTTTTGAATTAACTTTGCAATATGCTCAAGATCGCGTGGACCGATTCGTACGTGCTGCCCTTGCCGCCTCATCACCGTTTCCCGATGAGCAAATATGAAGTTCTGCCACAACAATTGCTTTACGAAGGAACTATAAGGAACGAAAATATTTTTCATCCCGATCCAATCGATGATAAATGGATTTTAAATACTCACACGCAGGAATATTGGGATCGTCTAAAAAATTTACAACTCACCGACAGAGAAGCAAGGAGAACAGGATTCCCGCAATCGAAGTTACTTGTAGATCGCGAGGTAACCATCATGAACGGAACGTTGCAATGCACATTGTTTGCAAAACAATTTGGCATAGCCATGAACATTGCAGGTGGCACACATCATGCCTTTACCAATAAAGGCGAAGGGTTTTGTTTATTGAACGACATTGCCATTGCTTCCAACTTTCTGCTCGAAGAAAAACTTGCCAACCAAATCCTGGTAGTTGATCTTGACGTGCATCAAGGAAATGGCACCGCAGAGATTTTCAGAAATGAACCGCGTGTTTTTACATTCTCCATGCATGGCGCTAACAATTATCCTTTGCACAAAGAGAATTCTGATCTCGATATTGGTCTTGCTGATTTTACCAGTGATGAGTTTTACTTAAAAACATTGAACTCAAATCTTAAGAACCTGTTTGACACTGTTCAACCTGATTTTATTTTTTACCAATCGGGGGTGGATATTCTTGACACCGACAAACTCGGGAAACTCAGCGTGACCCGGGCTGGCTGTAAAGAACGTGATCGCATCGTACTTCAGGCAGCTAAAGAAAATAAGATACCGCTTGCGGCCAGCATGGGCGGTGGCTATTCACCTGATTTTCGCGACATCATTGAGGCACACGCAAATACCTACCGATTGGCGCAAGAAATTTTCTTTTGAGTTTCATCAAGCAATCGGGCTATTACCTATCTTTCGTTTTCTAAAAAAGACTGATATGAAAATCAATAACTCGATCGCAATCCTCTTATGTGTTTTTTTGATCTCTTGTCAAACAAAGAAGCAAGAAACAACCACCGAACAACCATCCGCAGAGAAAACTCAACCCGCAGTAAACGACTTGCCGAATCTGAACGTGAATGATTTGAACGGATCAACCATGCAGTTGCGTGATTTGAGTGGCGAGATTGCCGTGATCTTTTTCAATCCCGATTGTGATCACTGTGAAAACCAAGCCCGGTTTATTCAGGCAAAGAAAGAGTTATTTAAAGATAAGCACTTGTATTTTATAAGTGCAGCCGATGTTCCACAAATCACCAATTTCATATCAAGGTTTCAAATGACTGAGCCCAACTATCATTTCAGTCATGCGAACCCGGCAGAAGTAGTTAACAGTGTTGGCAGTTTTTCGGCCATGCCTACGATCCTCATCTACAAGGACAAAAAACGGTTGGCTAAGTTTGAAGGAACAACACCTGCTGAAGACATTGCCAATGTGTTTACGGTGAAGTAGCCCGATGTCCTTTATACGACAAATTCAAAAACCATCGGGAACTAAATTCATTTATATTTGTGTTGACTAATTTGAAACTTAAAAAAATTTAAATCTATATGGGCAAAACATTGGAACTCACAGACGCAACATTTGATGAAGCCATCAAAGGTGAAAAACCGGTATTAGTTGATTTTTGGGCTGAATGGTGTGGTCCTTGCAAGATGATCGGCCCGGCAGTAGAGGAACTGGCGCACGATTACGAAGGCAAGGCTGTGGTTGCCAAATTGAATGTGGATGAAAACCCGCAGATCACAGCACGCTTTGGCGTTCGCTCCATCCCAACATTGTTGGTATTTAAAAACGGACAAATTGTAGATAAGCAAGTAGGCGCAGTGCCTAAGTCAGTGCTCGCTTCCAAGCTGCAGGCTCAAGTTGCCTGATTCAAAGAAGAACAAAAAAATGCCAGTGAATTTCATTGGCATTTTTCTTTTAAACAAACCCAATGAAAACATCCTTATCATTTTTCGTGAGCTTGTTGCTGGTCGCGGCTTGCGCAACAAAGGAAACAAAACAAGCCGGCACCTTCGAACGTATTGACCCAGCGTTCGATCAGTTGATTGCCGCAAATGCAAAAGCGGAAGTTATCGCTAAAGGCTTCGACTGGAGCGAAGGGCCACTGTGGATTGAAAAGGATAAAATGCTTTTGTTCAGCGATGTTCCCAAAAACATTGTCTATAAATGGAGCGAAGAGAGAGGTGCGGAAAGTTATTTAACACCTTCCGGGTTCACAGGCGCATCTACACGGAGCAAAGAGCCGGGTTCAAATGGATTGACTTTGGATTTGAATGGAAACTTCCTGCTTTGCCAGCATGGGGATCGGAGAATTGCTCAAATGAATAGTGATCTGGAACATCCAAAATCGGATTTCATTTCCATTGCAGCCTCTTATCAAGGAAAAAGATTCAACAGCCCGAACGACCTGGTTGTTCACTCCTCAGGTACCATTTTCTTTACTGATCCGCCTTATGGTTTAGAAAAACATACCGAAGATCCCGACAAAGAAATTCCTTTCCAGGGCGTTTATTCAGTTTCAAAAGATGGAAAAGTGAGATTGCTCGTGGACTCGTTGACAAGACCAAATGGAATTGCATTGTCGCCTGACCAAAAGAAACTTTACGTGGCCAACTCCGACCCAGACAAAGCAAGGTGGTACGAATTCAGTCTAAGTGATTCGCTCACCATCACAAGCGGTAAAGTCTTCTTCGATGCTACCGCGAATACAAAAACAGAAACTGGTCTGCCAGATGGCATGAAAGTGGATTCAAAAGGAAATCTATATTGCAGTGGGCCGGGAGGTATGTGGGTGTTTAGTGCAGAAGGAAAAATAATGGGGAAGTTCAAAATTACCCAAGCTACCTCCAATGTGGCACTCGCAAACGATAGAACTATTTTTTTAACCTGTGATTCCTTAGTGGTAAGGATCAAATAGAAAAAATTTTTATACTTTCGCGCCACGTAATTTTGTTTCATCTAACCTTGTTCTAAGTCCTTGCACCGTTCTGTTTTCCTTGTTCTCCTCGCTTCGCTGTTTTATCAGGTGCAAGCTCAAGAAACGCAACAGCCTGTTGAACGTAAGCGGGGTTCGTTTTATTTTTTATGGACATACAATCGCGATTGGTATTCAAGCAGCGATATTCATTTCTCAAATCATACTACCGCCAACTACGATTTTACTTTTTATAATGCAGGCGCCCACGATAAACCGGACATGGAAAAATGGTGGTATCCAGACAGGCTTACTATTCCTCAATACGACCTATACCTCGGCTACATGTTTAATGACAAGCGTGATCTTGGAATTGAAATGGGCTGGAATCATCTCAAATATGTTGTCACCGATAACCAGGTGATGCACATGAGAGGTGAAATCAACGGGGTGTTTTATGACAAAGACACTTTGGTTACACCAAACTTTGTACACTTACAGCATACCAACGGAAACAATTACCTGATCTTTAGTTTGGTTAAGAGAAAATTACTGTGGCAAAATAAAAACTTTGAATTAAGTGCAATTGGTAAAGTTGGACTTGGTCCGATGATTTCTTATACCATCTCAACCATTATGGGCAACCAAGACAATGGGTATTTCCACTATCATGGAATGGTATATGCCACCAGCCTCGGGGTGCGGTTTACTCTTTTAAAAAGATTCTTTATCCAGTCCGACATGCAAGGCGCTTATGCCGATTATACCAACACCAAATTAGGCGCTGATCATCAGGGTTTGTCAACGCAGCACTTTACTTCTTTGCAGTGGACATGGGGTGGAGGTTTTCTTTTTCCAGTAGGTAAAAGGCGATAGATTACTTTTGTGTAATCTTGGGTGGGATAATCAAAAGCAATCCCTATCTTCACCCAAAGCTCTTTACATGTCAATTCTGATCATTGCAATTTGCATTGTATTTCTGGTGCTCCTGATCTCGCGCCTCAAAGTCAACCCTTTTCTCGCTTTCTTGATTATTTCCCTCCTGGCCGGAATCCTTTTGGGAATGGATGCAGTTGCCGCGATCACTTCCGTTCGAAATGGTATTGGACAAATGCTTGGCTCATTGGTAATCATCATCGTGTCAGGCGCGATGCTTGGAAAATTAGTGGCAGAAAGCGGAGCAGCACAACGTATTACTTCCGGACTATTGAAAATTTTTGGCGTAAGCTATATACAATGGGCGCTGATGATCACTGGGTTCATCATCGGTATTCCACTTTTTTATAACGTTGGCTTCGTCCTGATCGTACCGCTGATATTCACAGTTGCCTATCAACACAAATTACCGGTCGTTTTTCTTGGGATTTCGATTTTAGCGGCCTTGTCGGTAACGCATGGGTTTCTTCCACCTCATCCCTCTCCCACTGCTTTGGTGAGTCAGTTCAATGCTGACTTAGGCAAGACGCTGATGTACGGAATCATGATCGCTATCCCGACAGTAATTTTAGCCGGTCCTATTTTCGCAAGCACGTTGAGGAAAATAAAATCAGAGCCACTCGATACGTTCAAGCCCCCTCAACTTTCAGACGATGAATTGCCGGGAATGGCAAGTTCAATTCTTTCTGCATTACTGCCGGTGATTCTCATTGGTACAACTTTTATACTTCAACCTTATCTTCCTGAGGAAGGCGCTCTTCGTAAAACGGTTTTATTCATCAGTGATCCTGACATGGTGATGCTTATATCTCTTGGGGTGACTACCTTCACGCTCGGTATCTTCCGAAAAACTCCGATCACAAAAGTAATGAGTGTATATCAAGATGCCGTGAAAGATGTTGCCATGATTTTGTTGATCATTGCCGGTGGTGGTGCGCTCAAGGAAGTAATGATTGATAGCGGAGCGAGCAAACACATAGCTGAGTCGCTGCAAGATCTAAATATCAATCCGATTTTGATGGGCTGGCTCATTGCCGCGGTAATCCGTGTAAGCATGGGCTCGGCAACCGTTGCCGGACTTACCGCTGCAGGAATCCTTGCTCCAACAGTAGTAGCCACACATGCAGATCCAAACCTGATGGTGCTGGCGGTAGGTGCAGGAAGTTTAATGTTCTCACATGTGAATGACACTGGCTTCTGGCTGTACAAAGAATATTTTAATCTCAGCATGAAACAAACTTTTTTAAGTTGGTCGCTCATGGAAACCATTGTCTCCATTTGCGGACTCATTGGCGTTTATATTTTACAAATGTTTATATAGCATGACACCTGACGAACGATTTGCAAAACTTGGATTAACACTGCCCCCCGCCCCAAAACCATTGGGCGTTTACAAACCATTTTTGATTGACGCTAACCATGTATTTCTTTCCGGTCATGGCACTGTGAAAGACGATGGCACTTTGATCATCGGCAAAGTGGGAATTGATTTGAATTTGGATGAAGCAAAACTTGCGGCTCGACAAGTTGGGCTGGCGATGCTCGCAACATTGAAGGCCAACTTGGGAAGCTTGAATAAAATAAAACGCGTAATCAAAGTATTGGGAATGGTAAATGCCGTTCCTGATTTTGGTAGGCATCCGTATGTGATCAATGGCTGCAGCGAATTGTTTGCCGAAGTGTGGGGCGCTGACAATGGTGTTGGCGTTCGTAGTGCAGTTGGCATGGGTTCCTTGCCGGATAATATCCCAGTTGAAATCGAAGCGATGTTTGAATTGAATTCATGAAACATGGAGTGGTTTGAAGTTTCAAATATCGATCAGGTTGACTCACCTGCATTGCTTGTGTTTCCGGATCGCGTAAAAAAAAATATTGAGATACTGAAACAGATATTGCCGGATCTGAATCGGCTTCGCCCGCACGTGAAAACACATAAGTCTGCAGAGGTGACAAAAATCTTGATTGATGCTGGATTCACTCAATTCAAATGTGCCACTATTGCCGAAGCAGAAATGCTTGCCAATGCAAAAGCACCTGATGTGTTGCTGGCCTATCAACCGCTCGGGCCAAAAGGCAATCGGCTCGCTGAATTGGTGAAAGCATTTCCTAAAACAAATTTCTCCTGCCTGGTGGACAACGATGACGTAGCTGATCATTTGAATGCTACTTTTAAAAAAATCAATTATCGTCTTCCGGTTTACATTGATTTAAATATTGGAATGGATCGGACCGGAATCAAGCCTGGAGAAAAAGCAGAAGCGCTATACAAGAAGTGCCGGTTGACGGAAGGAATTATTTCCGTTGGTCTTCATGCATATGATGGGCATTTGCGTGATGAGGATTTGAACGTAAGAACTGCGAAATGCGACAAAGGATTCGAGTCGGTTCTCGAGATGCAAAGAAACCTTGTAAATGCAGGGCTTCCAGAACCAACCATTGTGGTTGGAGGTACAACTACCTTTCCAATTCACGCGAAGCGAGCGAAAGTTGTTTGTAGCCCGGGCACCTTCATTTATTGGGACAAAGGCTATCATGATTGGTTTAAAGAGCAGCCTTTTGAATTTGCTGCAATACTTGTTACACGGGTAATTTCAAAACCGACCGAAGATTCCATCTGTGTTGATCTCGGTCACAAGGCTGTAGCTTCAGAAAATACATTGTTGAACCGTGTTCATTTTTTAAATGCAACTAATCTAGAACCCACGGGGCACAGCGAAGAGCATTTGGTTTTGAAGGTGAATGGAGCGAACAATTACAAAGTTGGTGATGTGTTGTATGGAGTTCCATTTCATATTTGTCCAACCGTGGCTTTGCATGATGCGGTCACGATAGTCGAAAATCAAAAAGCAACCGGCCGTTGGCTCAACCTATCTCGAAACAGAAGAATAACCTACTAATCTTTTAACATGTTGATTGTAGATGCCCACCTTGATCTAAGTATGAATGCGATGGAATGGAACCGTGACCTCACGCGACCCATTGCAGAAATTCGTGAACGTGAAAAAAATCTCACCGACAAACCGGATCGTGGAAAAGGCGTTGTCAGCTTTGAAGAATTGAGAAAAGGAAATATCGGATTAGTAGTTGGCACTCAGATCGCACGTTATGTAGCCCCTGATAATTCATTGCCCGGATGGAATTCTCCCGAGCAAGCTTGGGCGCAAACGCAAGCGCAACTCGCGTGGTACAAAGCCATGGAAGAACTAGGAGAGTTAAAGCAAGTGAATTCGCTCAGCTCGTTGGAAGATCATCTTCATTATTGGGCGAAAGATAAGTCTCCAAAAAAATCGATCGGTTATATTTTAAGTCTCGAAGGCGCAGACTCAATCGTCACGCTTAAGCATTTGGAGCGTGCTTACATTTATGGCCTTCGTGCTATTGGCCCTGCACACTATGGCCCTGGCCGTTACGCACAAGGAACAGATGCTACAGGGGGAATTGGAAATGCGGGTCGCGAACTTTTAAAAGAAATGGAGCGTCTCAACATCATTCTCGATGCAACGCATTTATGTGATGATAGTTTTTGGGAAGCACTCGATCATTTTCAAGGACACGTATGGGCGAGTCACAACAATTGCAGAACATTGGTTCCTCATAATCGCCAATTCAGCGATGAGCAATTGAAAGTTTTGATTGAACGTGATGCGGTGATCGGTGGCGTGATGGACGCATGGATGCTAGTGCCAAACTGGGTTCGAGGCATTTCTAGCCCGCAAAGCATGAATGTCTCACTAGAAAAATTGATCGATCACATGGATCACATCTGTCAATTAGCAGGAAATAGTAAGCACATTGGCATCGGCTCTGACTTAGATGGAGCTTTTGGAAAAGAGCAAAGCCCAACGGATATTGAAACCATTGC
>CAZECP010000018.1:0-60050 GCA_964510765.1 uncultured Ohtaekwangia sp.
TTTCTTTTTAGTACCAGGGAATCA
Organism: uncultured Ohtaekwangia sp.; assembly: GCA_964510765.1. Classification (GTDB taxonomy): domain Bacteria; phylum Bacteroidota; class Bacteroidia; order Cytophagales; family Cyclobacteriaceae; genus ELB16-189. The sequence goes on from CAZECP010000018.1 coordinate 25, forward strand.
TCATTTTCAAAGCCTGACGAAAATTTTGTAGCCCCGGCAGGAATCGAACCTGCATCTTCAGAATCGGAATCTGAAATTCTATCCATTGAAATACGGAGCCAAGGATGAATTCTGGGCAAAAGTAAGCAAATGACTACAGTCGGAAAAACACTCTTTAAAAGATTAGAAGCGAGCTCGTAAATTTTAATTCGGCCGGTTTCTGAAAGCAATTACGACCTTTTACCTTTGACGGAAATTTGCATCATGATTTTCAATTCATCCAATCGCTTTGCCATCGACTTAGGTAATAATAACACGCTCGTTACTGATGACCGCCAGATTCTTTTATCGCAACCATCTTACATTGTGTTTGATGAAAAGAAGCGTTCGGTGAAAGCGGTGGGCGATCAGGCGTACGATATTTTCGAGAAAAATCATGAGCAACTGCGACCGGTGAAGCCTTTGCAGTGGGGAGTAATTGCAGATTATGATTCGGCCGTGGCGATGATCAATCGCCTGGTGAACCTGGTGTGCCACAAAAAATGGTACAAGAGTTATGATCATGTTTTGTCGGGAGTTCCGTATGCAACCACAGAAGTCGAGCGCAGGGCTTTGCGCAATGCGCTGGACCAATTCAATCCGAAGAAGCGTAACCTTGTTTTCGAACCGTTAGCTGCTGCTATCGGAATGGGGTTGAACATTCGCGAGCCGGAAGGTAAAATGATCATCGACATCGGTGGAGGCATCACGGAAATAGTGATCATCTCATTGTCAGGAGTGGCGGTGTTTCAATCTTTGAAAGTGGCGGGCGATTCCTTCACTCAGGAAATCCAAGATCACTTTCGCAAAGAACATAACATGAGTATTGGCTGGAAGACTGCGGAGAAAATAAAGATGGAAGCAGGGGCAGCATCAACTGATTTGAAGCAAGGATCGTTCAAGTTTATTGTGAAAGGCAAAGACATGATTGAGGGAATTCCAGTAACGCGGGAGACAACCGATCATGAGTTGGCACGTGTGCTTAACAAACCGATCGCTGCAATCGAACAGGGTATCATACAGGCGCTGGAAATTTGCCCGCCCGAGTTGGCTGCCGATATATATCAGTCTGGGATCCATCTCACAGGAGGAAGCTCATTGTTAAAAGGCCTACGCTTGCGATTTGAAAAAACAATTGGCTTGCCCGTTCATTTGGATGACGAACCGCTTCTCTCAGTGAGCAAGGGGATTTCCCAAACACTTCGCGATCCCAAAAAATACCAGGCGATCCTGATTGATTGATCTTAACGAGAGGCATGTGAACTCTCTTCGAATTCTTGGTGTCTTCATTGGTTTTGAATTCTTTTACTGCGGAGAACTTGTGTGGGTGATTGCACAGACACAAAACTTTGATCATCTTTAAAGGATTATCATTCCTCAACAATGTCATCTGAACTCAAACGCTCGCTCTCTCCACTCATGGTGTGGGGACTTGGCGTGGGTTATGTGATCTCCGGAAATTATTTTGGTTGGAACCTTGGTCTCGAAAAGGGGGGTACGCTGGGAATGGCCATTGCGCTGTTCTTCATCATTGTGATGTACATTTCATTCACGTTTAGTTATACCGAGTTGGCATGCGCGATTCCAAAAGCAGGTGGAGCTTTTGACTATGCAGGTCGTGCATTCGGGAAGGATGTTGCGTTCATCACCGGCATGGCGCAGAATATTGAGTTCATCTTTGCACCCCCGGCCATCGCGTTTGGCATCGGAGCGTACTTTCAAATATTTTTTCCGGATGTACCTGTTACGGTGATTTCTATTTCCGCCTACGTGATTTTCTTTTTGCTGAATGTATCAGGCATTCAACTCGCAGCAATTTTTGAATTGATCATCACATCTGTGGCGGTGGGTGCCGTATTGATTTTTTGCATGAACACTTCCTCGCATGTTGACTTAACAAACCTGAAACAAAATGCTTTTCCATTTGGCTGGGCCGGTGTGTTTGCTGCCACTCCTTTTGCTATCTGGTTTTTTCTTGGTGTGGAAGGAGTTGCCAACCTTGCTGAAGAGGCGATCAACCCGAAGCGCACGATTATGATTGGATTTCTTTCGGCTATTGGCACTCTTATTTTCCTTTGTCTCATAACCTATATTTCATCCATTGGTATTGCCGGCTGGGAAGCGATTGTATTCAAAAGCGATGGCACTTCATCGGATTCACCTTTACCACTTGCGATGGCGAAGATTTCCGGCACCAACACCTGGCAATACAAAGCAGTTGTTACCGCAGGACTCTTTGGTCTTGTAGCATCTTTCCACGGACTCATGCTCGCAGGCGGGCGCGCTACTTTTGAATTTGGCAAAACTGGTTTTGCTCCTGCCTTTCTCGGCAAAGTGAATGAGCGTTTTCAAACGCCAGCAAATGCATTGTTGGTAAATACGTTCATTGGCATCCTTGCCTTGCTTACCGGAAAGACGGGGGAGCTAATCACCATTTCTGTTTTTGGTGCACTTACTCTTTATATCATCGCGATGATCACGCTGCTGAAATTACGCAAGATTGAACCCAACCTGCCACGACCTTTTATTGTTCCGGCATTTCCGTATCTGCCCACCATCGCGTTGAGTATTGCTGTGTTTTCGTTTTTCGCGCTGTGGGTTTATAATTTTTGGCTGGGCGTGACTTATTTTTCTTTTCTGGTGGTGGCGTGGGGTGTGTTTAAAGTTCTGAAACGGAGGGCGTGAGTTGTAAAAGACAAGTTTTAAACTATACCAAAAACACTGAATCCCACTTGCTCCAAGTATTCGTTGTTATAGTCCTATAACTAGCGCGACTGTATCAGTAATTCAGAATTATTTTATTTCATGTTCGATTTCTTAGTTTCAGAAAGTGTATGCAAAAAATGGAATTCAATTATTTTACATCCTTCTGATTCACCAAAAACTCCACCAGGTCCCTCACTTCTTTCTTTGACAAAGCCAACCCCATTGGTGGCATGCCCGAAGGATAGTTTTCACGTTTGCTGATTCTGCTTAGCGGAATCTCTATCGGCTCGGCATCGGAGGTTTTGATGATAAGTTCTTTTTTGTCTTCGCTCATCAGTGTGCCAGTTACTTGCGCACCATCGGTGAGTGTCACTTTCACGGTGCCATAGCCGGGAGAGAGGCGTGCGCTGGGATCAACGATCGCCTCAAGAATTTGTTCGCGCGTGAGAATGTTGCCGATGTTCTCCAACTGCGGTCCTACTTTTCCACCGTTGTCGCCAATGGCATGGCAGCGCACACATTGGGCCGTGGAGTTCCAGAAGAAAAGTCCGGCACCGTTGTTTTTGTCTCCACCGGTCAGCGCGCCAGCATATTCTTCCAGCACACTCTTGCCACTGCGCATTGGAGCAAGTTTATTTTTCAGTGCAGCTGATTTGGTGGCGTCTACAGCTTCAAACAACTCAAGAGAAATTCCGCTCGATAGTTTTTTTGCGATGAGTTGATCGATCACATGGGAAAGTATCGGCTCAGATTGCTCCACCGGCATCTTGCCCAGCACCTGCAGCAGTTGTTGCTGTTCACCGATCGAACCTTTTTCGAAAATAGGTTTCACAATCGCAGGCAGTTTTTCTTTCGGGATGTTCAGTTCATTCAACAACCCAATCGAAGTGGAGCGCACTTTTTCATCGCGGTCGTTCATACCGGTTTGAATCACGCCTTCCATCTTGTCGTACTTCAGCGAATGCAAATCTGTGATCAAGGCTGCGCGCACTTCAGCATCTGCATTTTGTTGTGCCAGTTGCGCCAACTGTGGATTGAAGTTTTGCAGTTGCAGATCACTCAGCATTTTGGATGATGCCATGATCACTTTTGAATTCTTGTCGTTCAGAAACTCAGCTGCTACTGCTAAAATCTTTTTGCTGACCAGGGCAGGATCGCGTTTAATTTCTCCGCGCAGATATCCATCCACACGGTCGAGCACGGAAGGATTGGGCCACGTGCCGAGTGTAGCCAACGCTTCCGCACGAAGCACAGGCGCCACATCCGTTCTCTTCGCAAACGCGATGAGCAAATCCATTTCCTTTTCACCACCCACTCGCAAGCACGCATTGATTGCCCTGCGTAACAGCGGTTCATCCTTGAATCTTTTTTCTTTTAACAAAGCTGCGAGATCGGGCAACGATTTCTCAATCGACAAATCATCGTTGATGGCGCGTGCAGCTTGTGTCACTACATATTCATCGGCATCGTTGAGGAATACAGAAATTTTTTCGCTCTTTATTCTTCTTAATACCAACACCGCGGCAATGCGCAAATCTCGTTGATTACTTTTTGCCAATGCCACAATCGGCTCCACTTCTCCAATCCGCGAAAGCGCAATCACGCCAGCGTGGCGTAAGTACAGATCTTCATCGTTGTTCTTATCGATCATCGCGATCAACGGCTGCACTGCTTCTTTCGCACTGATTCTTCCCAACGCTTGTGCAGCGAAGAATTTTATTCTCGCATTCTCATGTGATAGTAACGGAATTAATTTTGGAGTGGCCTCACTTACTTTGCGATCGCCCAACACTTTCGCGGCTTGTGCAATGATTTCCGGATCGGCATCGGAGAGCTGATCAATCAAAGGCATCGCGGAGGATTTATCTTTTTCACCAAGTTGTCCGAGTCCCCAGATGGCATGAATGCGCGCGAGTTGGTTCTTACTTGTTGCGATTACTTTCTTGAAGGTGTCTTCACTCTTCTTTCCGCGGGCAGCCAATTCAAATTGTGCCTTCATGCGGATGCGTTGGTCAGAGTAGGAGAGAAGCTCCGCTAATTTTTCTTCCGTCTGCTCTTCATACTTCAACGTCATCAATTGCAATGTGGTAGCACGTTCATTTTTCAGATCGTTGTTCACTTCATCCACATCCAGCTTCCACACGCGACCGTAATTTTTTGTTCCCCAGCCATTGATCCAATCGGCTACGTACATTGCACCATCGGGACCGAACTTGATTCCTGTGGGAAGAATTCCACTCATCATGTCAATCTCGCTGTTCAGATCGAATGAAGCGCCTTTAGCTTTCAGATCAAACGCCCAGATGTGCGAGCGCGCAGGCACGCCAACAAACTCCACAAGAAAAAATTTGTTCTTCCACTTGCTTCCAAGTGCAGTGCCGGGATTGTACACCATTCCTGTCGGGCCGTTATGATAATTCATGATCGGGGGAATGATGTGTGCCGCCTGTCCTTCCCAATGGGGAATGAAAAACTTTTCATCGATCCACACATTGTAGGTGTTGTTTTTTGGATCCACGTATTTTCCGTATTGCCAATTCGAGCGCCAGCCAAGATCCGTTCCTTCTACAATGTGCACGAGTCGTTCGCTCTCGCCTGGATAGTCACCATCATTGTCGGAGGTGATCAGGTTTCCGTAATCATCAAACGCAAACTCATATGTATTGCGAAGACCGGAAGCAAACACTTCAAAGTCGGAGCCATCGGGATTGCTGCGCACGATCACCCCTTCATTCGGATGGGGATATTTTTTTCCATCCTTGGCGGTGATCGCTGCACCGATGTCGCCAATGCCCCAATAGATTTTTCCATCAAGACCTTCCACAATGCCTGACATGCCGTGCCCGCCAAAACCAATATGCACCTGATAACCGGTGCTGATCGATTCTTTCTTTTCAGGAATTCCATCGCCATCTAAGTCTTGTAACCTCCACAAGTCGGGAGCGATGGCAACGAACATATCTTTTTTACGCACTAGCAATCCTTCTGCCACATCCGTTACTTCTTCATGAAAGTCGCTGACGATGCGCGTTGAAATATCTGCGAGGCCATCCTGGTTGGTATCTTCGAGTTTCCACACTTCATCTTTCTCTACCGTGAGATCATGCCAATCGTGAACGCCATCGTGATTCAAATCTTCGAGCCATTCATTCTCTTTACTTTTCTCGGGAGCGAAAGTCTGGCGCAGAAAATTTCTGCGGTCTTCCACTGTCTTCAACGAGATGGATGGAATCATCCAATGCCGATAGCCGCGAATGTCAAACTCGGAATGCTTTTGCCGTTCGGTGCTGGTGAGATACACTTTTCCATCATCATCAATCGAGAGCGCGATGGGATCGGGCGCGAGCGAATCAGATGCCCACAAGCTGATCGTCAATCCATCCGCAAGTTGCACGGCTGTATTCGCACGGATTTCTTTTGCGTTGGCGGCTCCTTTGGCCGGATCTTCTTTAACGGTGAGTGGTTTTTCTTTAGGAGTTTCGTTGCAGGCGAATAAAACTAGGGCCAGCAGTGCACCGGAGAAGTGGACTTTGTTCATGAGCTTGTGAATAAAACTTCAATATAAAGTCATGACGGAAGGATTGCAACAGGCAAAATGTGAACGGTACTGTCATTCAAATTTCGCTTCTCTTGTTAATTTTCTTTTGTCTAAGTCCAAGTCGTTACTGAACCAGTCGGTCAATATTTTTTCAATTTCATTTTTATTAAATGTCTTTGAGTTTCGCCTTGACTTTAAATAATTTTCTCGTGTCATTTTTTCGGCTACTTGTCCGACAGTTTGCAAGTCAAGTTCGTTTCCGATTTTATTTGCTAACCAAAGTCCAGCGATTGAAAACATAAGCCCTAAAAGTCCGATTTGCAAATTAAAGAAAAGTCCAACGAGAGATGTGAGAAATAAAATTGCAAGTGCCCCGGTCACCCAATGTGGTGGTCGTAAAATATTTAGTTTAAAACCCAAATGCTTTTCCAATTTCTTTGTTCTTGAATGTCTGGTTTGTCTTGGTAAAAGGTCGGTAAGAGGAAAGTCTGTCGAAATTATTTTAGTGTCGATTTGAAGTGTCGATGAAATTGCATCACGTAGTTTGTAAAATGCTTGTTGGCTTGTGCAGTCGTTTGAATTGTTAAGCTGAATTTTGTTTGCGATGTGGTCACAGAGTTGCCCAAAGGATGTGATATGAACTAACTCATCACCAACAAACTTGATGTCAAAAGAAGTCTCCACTTTTACAAGTAAATCTTCAATGTCTTCGGAATCTATGTTCTTAAGTTCGTAGTCTGTCATAGCATTGCTTGTAACAATAGTAGTCCCGCATAAAACCTGCTCATATTTCTATTCTGTCAGCGATTTGTCTATCAATGCTACTAAATGAACATCAAACATCAAAATTGCTAAATTTCAATGTTCCTTTCGTCTGCCCTCACTGCGCCATGCAATGAGTAATTTAGTTTGAAGCTAAAATGAGCCGCTGATGTGCGAGAAAAACAATATCCCTGGTGCCTTCGGTAATTTCAACTTTCGTCACGTTTGCTTCGAAGGTGCGTCCATCCGCCAATTCAATTTCGAGAATATCAGTAACGATGTCTTTCGCTCGCCAGTTACCATGCACCCGAAACACCTTACTCACCTGCACGGTCTCCTGCTTCAAGCCCTGTGAAAAATCCAGCAGCGCATTCACTCCGAATGTGATGGGAAAACCTGTGCCGATCACCAGAATAAGAAGTGCGTAAGGAGCAGCTTTGCCACGCAGGTAGCGCAGTAGGGGAAGCACACTCACGAATGGAATCACGATGCAAAGAAAGATTTTTATACCGGTGATTATTTTCCAATTGGTAACAGTAACTACCACGAGCGAATCGACCACCCACGCCAGAAACGGAGCGAGTGGAATCGCGAGTAGCCACACGGCACCGAGCCAATCGAAGCGGCCTGGTTTTACTTTGATTGCAGCCTGCTCCTCGCCATACTTGGCATTTAGTTTTGGAATGAACTGAATTGCGAAAAGCAGTAACAATAGAAATGCTGTGAACCCAATGGCAAAGCCATCGACTTTACCAAAGCGAAGCCAGAACAAGCCAGGGACACCAATCGCCACGAGAATAATCCCCGGCCAAAAGTAGAGGTCTTTGGTTTTTTTATTCGGCTCGTTCATATCCGGTGATGAACTTACCAAAAACATTTTAGGAATCAAATCACTCCACCAATTGAAAAGAGATTTCAAACGTCAACACCATGCCTTATCTTGTCGGTAAATTATCTCCTATGAAAAATTGGTTGACTCTTTTCTTTGTGTTGCTGGCGGTTAGTTCTTTCGCACAAAAGATTTCAAAGAAGGAAAAAGAAATTCTCTCCATCATCGACAAGCACCACGATGAGTCCCTTTCATTTTTGAAACAAACGGTAAACATCAACAGTGGAACAAATAATATAAAAGGCGTTCGTGAGGTGGGCGCATTGTTTGAAGCAGAATTCAAGAAAATCGGACTTGAAACGAAGTGGATAGATATGCCCGCTGAAATGAAAAGAGCCGGGCACTTGTTCGTAGAGAAGAAAGGCACCAAAGGAAAGAAACTTTTATTAATTGGTCATCTGGATACGGTATTCGAACCGGACAGTCCATTTCAAACCTGGGTAGATCAGGACTCGGTAGCGCTCGCACCCGGAGCGAACGATATGAAAGGTGGCGATGTGATTATTTTGTATGCTCTCCGCGCCTTACAAGAGGCCGGTGCTTTGAAAGATGCGCAGATCGTGGTTGCCTTGCACGGTGACGAAGAGAATGCCGGTGATCCGGAATCGATCAGCCGCAAGGATATGCTGGAGGCAGCAAAGCGCAGTGATCTTGCCTTGGCATTTGAAACGGCAACCGGTTTTGGTTATGGAACGGTAGCACGCAGAGGCAGCAGCTCATGGGAATTGAAAGTGAAAGGCAAGCGTGCGCACTCGTCTGCTGTTTTCACAAAAAATGTTGGAGCCGGAGCCATCTATGAAACCGCGCGCATCCTGCAGGATTTTTACGAGCAGTTGCCGGAGCAATATCTCACCTTCAATCCGGGTGTGATCGTGGGCGGATCAGCAGCAACTCTGGAAGGAGCCAACGGCACTGCGTCAGGAAAAACAAATGTGGTGGCAGAGACAACGATTGTGAAAGGAGATTTGCGATTCATTTCAGAAGAACAAAAAGAAAAGACGCGCCAAAAGATGCATGACATTGTTGCAAAGCATTTACCGCAGACGGATGCGAGCATCACGTTTGAAGATGGTATTCCCTCCATGCCACCCACCGATGGAAATTACCAGCTGCTTGGTGAATTGAGCAAAGTAAGTGTTGATCTTGGAATGGGTGAAGTGAAACCGTGGGACCCGGGAATGCGCGGAGCCGGAGACATCGCTTATGTAGCGCCTATCCTCAGCGGCATTGATGGAATGGGTGCGATGGGCCGCGGAGCACACAGCCTTTCGGAGACAATTGACAAACGCACATTCAAAGACTTAACGAAACGCGCAGCGATTTTAATTTACCGGCTCACAAGATGATGGCATCTTTCTTTAAGAGAATGTCGCATTATATAAATGGAGTTCTTCCTTGTCGGGAGCAAGCCTGAATTTACTTTCAAATTGGAAGCCAAGTTTTTCGAGCAGGCGAATTGATTTGGAATTATCCGGAAGCGTGATAGCAGAAATTTTTTGAATGCCCCACTTGTTTTTTGCAAATGCCAACAACGCATGAGCAATTTCAAAAGCATAGCCATGTCCTCCAAACTGCGGAAGAAATGCAAAACCAAGATCAGGGTGTTCGAGTGTGTCGCGCTTCAGTAAGCCGCACATTCCAATGGGCAATTCATTTTCTTTCAGCGTCACCATCGATAATCCAAAACCATTTTCTTTGTAACTCTTTAATGGGCCGTTTAATAAATATTTCTTCGCGTCCTCTTCGGAGTGAACATCGCGATCGCCAATAAATTGCAGCCAGCCGGGTGAGTTGAGCAGCTTTATGATAAACGCGGTATCTTGTAATGTGAACTCTCTCAAGGAAAGTCGTTCGGTGGATAAAAGTGAAATCACAAAAGCTATTTCTTAAAATAAGTTTGAATTTCCTTCGCTGCTTCTTTATTGTTTGATTTTTTGATGACTACATTTTCACATTGGTTAAAATCTGCAAACCGCTCAATAGCATCGCACGTTTTCACAATCATGGATTTGGTTAGTTTCATTTTTTCAAAGTGCAGATTGTTGATGGTTAAGACATGATTCTTGCGATCACATTTCGAATCCATGCGCGCGATAAATGTATCGCCCATTAAAACGGGTAGCGAAAAATATCCGTACTTTCTTTTTGGAGCAGGCACAAAACATTCCACCTGGTAATCGAATTCAAAAAAATCCCGCAACCGGTGACGAAATACATTCAATATGTCAAAGGGGGAAAGAATAAAACATTCGCCCGACAAATTGATCTTCTTGTTTTTGCATTCGGGAAGCATGTAAAGCGGAGACGTTTTCAATCCCGAAATTTCAACTGCACAAATTTCTCCTTCTGCGATCATTTTCTGCAACTCCTGCTTCACGAGGTGATTGGCAACATATCTTGTACTAAAAACAATTTCTTTTGAATAGGCAATACCAAGTGCTTTCAGCGAACGCTTAATTACATGCCTCGCATATTCTTCGGGTGTTGGCGCAGTGGTGTCGATGGCGGAAGGAAGAATGTTTTCTGTGAGATCATATACTTTCTGAAAATTTTTCTTCCGCAGCGTCATCAATTTGCCTTCAAAGTGCAGGCGTTCCAACGCTACCTTCGAGGGGCGCCAGTCCCACCAGCCCTTGCTTTTTGCTACGCGATCATACTCAAAATCACGTGCCATCAATGGTCCCTCGCGCCCGATGCGATCAAGCACTTGTCGCATCATGTTTTCTTCCGCGGGCGTCATGGCTTTTCTTCTTGCCAGGAAGCTTTGTTTGACAGGTAAGGAAAAACGAAAGTCGTGCGTAGGCATAAAGCCTGCAGCAAAAGTCCAGAATTCAAAAATCCTTCCTTCTTCCTGAAGTTGTTCGAGCCACTCCAATTTGTAACCCGGCACCCGCGCAGCAATGATGTGATGATGGGCGCGCTCCACCACATAGTTGGTATCAAGCTGAACAAACCCGAGGTGATCGATAAATTTATAAACGGCTTCTTTGCCTCTGCCAAATTGCGCACGCTTTGAGAGACCTGCTGCATGCAGAATAATTTTTCGTGCCTGTGATGGAGTTAGAATAATTTTGTTCACAAGTAAAAGTATAAGCTCCTCTTACGAAAGTGAGAGTAACATGTTTTAAAGAAATAGCCTCAGGAAAATAATTATTTCCAAAATACCATTTTGATTCCTACCAAAATGAGAATGATGCCGAATGCTTTTTTTACCTGCTCCGGATTCAACGCGATGGCAATTTTACTTCCGAAGAAACTCCCAATAATAAAACTTGCGCAAAGAATGCCGGCTACTTTAAAATCAACCACGCCAGCTTTGTAATAATTATAGACAGCCATAATGCCGATAGGAGGCAACATCATGGCGAGTGAAGTTCCTTGCGCACTGTGTTGGCTCATGCCGAGGAAGAAAACCAGGGCGGGCACTACAATTATTCCTCCGCCCACTCCAATGAAGCCGCTAAATGCACCTGCAATAACTCCGATAAGAAGTACAGTGATAATCAATTCCATTTTTGATTTATTATTGTTTTGAAGTAAGTCCATGAAATGTTTCAGTAGGTATGTATGAAGCGAAGATAGTGAAATGGAATGTAAGCAATTTTAAAATGTGATCAACATTCGTAAAATGAATTAGTTCGGATTTGCAACTGCTGAATGAGGGATCGATTCCTGATATTTGTCATGTCTTCAAACATGGTCCTTCCCCTACCTTTGCTTTCATGAAATTGCACATCAACGCACGGATTTTGTATTTGCTTGTCGCCTTTTCTCCATGGGCATGTCACCTGGAATGGGGCGGAAACAATTCAGATTACCTGGTGGCAATGGAAATCAAAGTCTTGAGCGGAGCGGTGAGTGGTGCAGATTTATTCTTGCATCCGATGATACTGCTTCCTTTGCTGGGCCAACTAATGGTTTTGATGGCGCTTATTCATCCACATCGGTTACGTATGCTCGCTATTACAGGGCAGGTAATGTTGTCGCTATTAGTTGGCCTGATATTTTTGTCAGGTCTGTTGCGGCCGCATCTGCTGGTAGCCATTTCTACCATACCCTTTCTTGCAAGTTCTGTACTTTTCTATATAGCTTATCGAAAAGTTGAATGGAGGAAGGACTTCATTCCCTGATTGTGTAGTTGAAATTATTGCACTTTTTTGGGTAATACGATTACTTCTGTTTCGGCAATGTGGTTTTGTTTTGATGTCCTTCGAGCGCGGAATTGAGATATTCAATTAAGAATTCTAATTCTTGGCCGGACTTTACATTGATATTATTCTTATCAAGGTATTCTTCTATATCCGGAATTTTTTTGCTGAAGGCCTTAATGATTTTTTTTCTTGTTGCCTTAAAAATCACCAGGTTGTTATCCATGCAAATGTAATATGTGAAAGAGTTGTCCATATACACCTTTCGCATGCCCCGGGAGGAAGATGGTGTGGAAGATCCGCCTGTTGGATCATAGCTGCTGCCATAACCATTGTTTGAAATCTGGTCGATCCTTTTAATTAAATATTTAACACTGACCCCAAGCTTAACCTTTTCCTTACCTGAATTTACTTCAACAATATTGCCAGATGAGCGCAAAAAAATCTGATTTGCTATTTTGAAGTAATGAATATTGTTGTCTTCAACTTCTGTTGTGTCGCCTTGTTGGTTTATTTTGAGAATGTTACCCGTTACAAAGTCATAATTGTACGTTGACTCACCTGAGACGTTGCCATTTTTATAAAGGATTCTACCCGGCTGAAATTGTTTAAATCTATAATGTTTAGGACCCTGAAAATATTCGGAAAGATTGGCGCTGGACATGGCACGGATTCCTGCATTCGATGATAGATCCTGACTGGCGAGATCACCAACAAGTGCGAAAAATAAAATAAACAAGGTTGGTTTCATGTCGCTCTGCGTGTTTAAATTTATCAATTTATAAGAACAAAGTCCAACTGAGACAATTGCAAGATGCTTCTCAAATAAAAGGCCAGCTACTAACTTGAAATATCTTTCGAGTACTTCCTCAAATCATAATTTTCAAAACAACATTTTAGTTCCTGCCCTTTCAGTTGAAACTCACCCTTGCAAATTGTTGCTTCTTTCTTTTTTGGCCAAAGAGAATGACCTCATGATTGGAAATCTGCTCACACACTTTTGGTCGCACGATTACTTCAGCATCCACCGTGTTGAAAACGGGCTGCTTCACTTGTTTTCCGTCTTTGTCGAGACTGACAATCACTACCACTGATTTTTTCGCATTGTAATTTTCCGGTCGGCCCTTGCCATCATAGTTTAGGTTTTCCGGGTTGTCGTTGAACAGGAAACAGATTTTGCCATTTACAATAGCCAATGTATAGGAAGAATAAAAGCCACCATCGTTGCTGGTATGTTGTTGCTTGGCAATTTTTTCAGCCCACTGGATTTGTCCTGCCGGATCAATTCGAACTGCGATAATATCATTGTAATAGTAATGGTTGGTAGTGTTAACCACAGACCTTCCGTTGATGTAACTGGTGTAGCTTGAAACGTCAACATAATACTGCTCGCCAATCAACATAGCGCTTCCATCTTTGCCAATCAGTAAACGGTCGAGGTCATATTCATATAACTCAGGCTCCTCACCTTTGGCATCATTGCGCTTGGCTTTTTTGGCTTCACGGTTGCTCATGTTCTGTGTGATGAAGTCAATACCAAATTCCTTAAAACTTTTTGTCTTGACTTCCTTCGTCTTGATGTCAACCGTTAAAACATACGTGCCGCGAATGCTGTAGGTGCCCTTATTGGAATAAAAACCCGCACACACCAAATTGTCATTGAGAATTTCGATTTGCATGTCGGTTATAAATCGGTCTTCGAGGTTGAGCGTGTATTGTTTCTGCTCGCTGCCGTTATTGGTGTAGGCAAATACTTCGTAGGTATAGTTCGGATCACCATGACGTTTGGTTTTTCGCTTGTCTTTATAGAGTACTCCCATCACATAGACATTTGCATTGTTATCAACCCGAAATGTTTCGATATCAAATAATCCGTCTTTGTAAGGAACGATTACATTATTCTCCCAGATTGATTTCAGGTTTTCATCCAATACATGGAAACCAAAGGCGTCCGGATCGCCCTTGGTGTCGGGCAAAGAGTAAAAGGCCAGCACTTTTGAGCTGTCGCGCGATACGCGAACGGAGAATGAACCACTGTTGCGATGCGAATTCCCGGAGTAATCAATTTCACCGATTTTAACTTTCTCTTTTTTCAACGTCAATGTTTTTTTATCGATCTCATCGGCAAACAATATGTTGGTCTTTGCTTTCTTGTTGCGGTAGGAATAGAAGATGTACAATTTGCCCTTGAGCTGAAGCAGTTGGCTTACTTCACAATCAAATCCATCGTCCTTAATTTCCAGATCAAAACTCTTGACGAGCGCGAAGTTATTGTCATAGTGTTCCAGTGTGTAGGCAGAAGGTGCGCCAAAGCTTCGAAGCCTTTGTTTGATCGTGTAAATTCCAGTGCCATCGAACCCAACAATATCATCCAGCGAAGTTTTGATGGAAGCATCCAGTTCTTCGCCCCACTTTACTTTAAATTGTAAATTCTGCGATAGGACATATGTGCATGGGATGAGGAAAAAAAATAAAAAGACTTTCATAGTTTTGATAAGCAGTTTGATATGCTAAATATATCAAAAAGCCCCTCATCAGACCGTAATCATCGATTTGATGTTTAAGACATACACTTGGGGGACTGTCGGCACGATTTGGGAAATAGAAAATATTGATATAAACAATTTTTTTTATCACTTTCGAAAAATATCGAGTTTTTAATCTGGCTTTAATGATAAAGGAAGTTGCTTTTTCGGATATGCTTATCTGGCTCTATGCCATGCTAATGCGGGCGGAGGGCAAGGATCAAGGTGGGCTATTTGGCAGGCGCATTGCCCACGCAGTTGGATTAGACCCTGAATTTTTTGTTAGTGAAGCAGAAAAGGTTGCCCTGATTCCCAAAGACGAATTGCTTGATGATACCTTGCGTACAATTAAAACGTTTGAATGGAATGAGCAAGTGCTGTGTGTAGCCTGGCTTTGTGCCATTGCTAGTCCTGACGGTAAAATTGATGAGGCGGATTGGAACCTGATTTATAAAATCTATCACAAAGAGTTGAAACTTTCACTTCGCGAGATTCTTAAGACGCAAAATTGGTTAAGAAAATCCTTGGTCATGAATGAAAAATTGTAATCAGATTTTAGTTTTCTTCAAATCATTAAAGGATTAGATCGCAATCCGATCGTCTTCTCCCCATAATCTGAGATCACCTGCCCGGACGTGCGAGTGACAAAAGCAAAAGTGCGAAGAGAAAATGGGCGTTACAATTCAAATCCCCGCTTAGCCCAAATTACCATTGTAGATTTTATGTGTATGTATATTTACAGCACCAATGAATTTATTAGTGTACGAGAAAAGTATCAGCGGTGGTAAATGATTTTCCATTAACATCAACAGTAATATTTACATTTCCAGAAACGCCATCTGGAACATAGACTAACATTTTATCTTTAGAGCTACTTGCTATAATTGCCCGAACTCCATTAAAATAAACTCTATTATAGCCAAGTACTTGCCGGAAGCCATTCGGGTAACCATAGACATTGTAGCTACTAAACTTACCGGTAAGGGTTACTAATGTTCTGTTATTTGGTGCATTAGTACCAATTGTAGGCGAAAAGGACGTGATCGAAGGATTCGTAACAGAGAGTTGGTTGGATTGAGCAATACTGAAAAACGTGTTAACAATGACATTTGCTGGGCCGGCCTGCGGAATTGGTGGTACAAGGATTTTTACCGACCGTTGATTATACGTTATCAATGTTGCACCCTTACCACCAACGGTCACGCTATCAGGACCAAATTGATTAAAGTTTTCTCCGTAAATTGTAAGAGTATCTCCATCCAAAACTTCATTGCTGCTGAATGAAGTTATCAGCGTAGGTGAGGTTGTTTGGCTGGTGAAACTCACGGCATTGCCATAGACGGTGACACCTGAAACTGTTACATATGCCCTTACCTGATATTTTCTATAGGACATTAACTTACGATTAAAGTGAATATTGAATTCACTTTTTAATTCCGACCCAAGGGAAATCAAAAATGTGTCAGCACTGGGAATTGCTCCTTTGTCCTGTACCCAGGTAAATCCGTAGTCAAGAACCGGACTCGATCCTGGCATAATCATTTCTCCATTAAACTGTACTCCATTCCGATCAATAGCAGTAACGGGTAGCGTACGGATGAGCGGATAAGGTTCTTGCTTGGGTGAGAATTCCTTGAAACAGGATGCGAGCAAGAAGGCAAGTACAAACAAAAACAAGTGAGCTATTTTAATCATTTTGGTTTCTTAAAAGTAAAATGATCCAATAAATGAAAATGCCTGATTAGAGCCACCTTGCGTATCAACCCAATCAAACACTGTACTGTATCTTGCCTCAACACTGATTGCAGTTTTGTGTGATAAGGAAAATTCAATTCCTGAATTGAGGGCGGCACTAATTTGAAACGCCTTCACAGGATTAAATATTCCCTCCTGTATTTTAACAATAGGTCCCGTTGCGGTCTCCATAATCCATTTGTTTGTCTGTTGTAAATTAAAAGCGGGCCTTGGTCCTATACTCACAAAAGGGCGAAATTTAGTGGAGTTGATTTTATACTTGAATAATATGGGAATTCCAATTGTTGAAAAATTGAATTGATAGTCTTGATTCTGATCACCAATTATATGCGATCCTCCATAGCTGTTCTGCTGATAAGTGATCCCAATATTTAAAAACAAAGAGGGAATCATTCCCGCTGGAGTATCTATAAATACACCGGTAATGGGAGTTGTTGTCGTGGTTTGAAAATACAAATGATCCACTATGACTGTATTGGATAACGAAAATTCATTTGACTCATAACCCAACATACCTCCGACACGCGTGGAAGGAAATAATCCTTTGAAGCATTTGTTATTTAGTATGGCAGCGCGCTTTAGCGAACGCCTTGAAAAACGAACCAGCTTCAATATGTTTTGAGAAGAACCACATGGCTTCAATTGTGTTGCGAGTTGATCCCTGAAGGCAGCACTTGTGATTTCAACAAGGGACGAGTCATGTTCAATGAAGAACCTCATGGCGTCCCTATCATCTTTTAATTGATACAGATTTCTATCGCCATTTACCAGGCGAAGAAAAAAATATGATTTGGATTGATTGCCCTCTCGGATGGATCGTCTCACATATACATCTCCCTTCATAAAGCCATACTCAAAAACCTGCTCAGGAGTATAGGTGACAATCTTATTTCCGTCTTTGAATACCAATTCACGATTGTTCTTGTATACGCCTTGATCTACTATCGTGCCTTGAAGATAGGTAGAGTCTGTTCTAAGATACCCATTCTGAGCAGAGGCAGAGAACCAAAGCAAACCCATCAAAAGAAAGGTTTGAACTATTTTTGGATTAATCACGAAACTAAAATTTGGTAGCTAAAAGTACATATTTTCCTTTCGATTCGTTAAAATTTAGTTTTACCTCAACTAAACTCTGGTTAAAGAGCGTGACCATTTAATTTTAAAAACGACTTTGATACTTCATGAACACTTTAAGTTCAGGTTGGATTGCATCCCATATCAAACGATACATTCGATTTGAATTTACTGACCAGCTCTCACCCGTGAATAACTTCTCCGTTCTTTTACCTCTCTTGCATCGTTGGTTTTCGCTTCGTTCTCTTTGTAGATGTACTCGAAATTCTTTACTGTCATAACCGAATATAACACAAATGGAAAACACAGTTATGTTCAGAGAATTCTATGATAAAAAAGTGGAAGGGGAAAATTATGACACGCGATAATATTGTACGAAACTTTTTGCTTTGCCAGCTATTAATCAGTGTATGAAAATTATTTCACCGTCTGTTAGCTCGCTTTCGGTGACCGTAAAACTCATTTTTCTGCCATTCACAGAATTGAAGCGAGCCAGATCAATGTCTAGGATTTTTTTCTCCAGGGCGGCCACCGCAATCCAGCCGTCATATATCAGGTTGTCTTTTTCAATGTCATTATAGATTACACGTAAGCGCACGTTTGGCCTTGGAGGAAAAAGAACCATCAATGAGTAAATCCGAAGCATGGTAGAATCCGGATAATTAATCACATGACCGGATGTGCCACTCGCATCCGTTGAATCCTTTTCTTCCGCCAATACAATTTTAACGATGCCTTTTTCGAAATGATGAATGCGACTCTCGATGCCAAATACTTTTCGCTCAAGATTAATTTTCACCGTGTCGGTTATGGTGTTGGTATTAAAAGTTAACTGCGTGCCATATGTATCGGTCTCCGGATAATACTTGTAAATGTTGGCTGAGCTATCGGGTTGGGTATACACATAACATAAGCCTGCATCGGCACCATTTTGAATTGGGAACTGGTAGTTGAGCGAGTCGGCTGCGTCTGACCAGTTTATCGTAGTGTAGATTCCATTTTTAGAACGCACAATGCCATAGGATCCACCTTTCCGTATTGCTTTAATGTTGGCTGTGAATTCAGTGTTGTCAGGAAGTTGTAGTTTCAGCGTTTCCGGAATCTCTTTGAACACACCCGTGGCATAGAGTTCATTACCTTTTTTTATTTCGATGAACAGGTACGTAGGATCCCATTCTTTAACTCTTCCGCCACTTAAAGAGCCACTACTTATTTTCAAATCCTTGAATGACAGGGAAACCGTTTTCATGGCTATAGCTGGTTTGATTGGCTGATACTGATTAGTACAGGCCATAGCAAAAATGAACAGGAATAAGATACTAACGCTTTTCATAGAAGGTTTTGAGGTTATTTTTTCACTTAATTAAGAAAGGCGTATTTCAGCAGGGCAAACGAATATAGTCAAAATTGTTTCAGAAACAAGCCCTGTGTCCTCGATGCTTTTGAATTTCCGCTGACGCAATCCAAATCTTCAATCACTAATCAATACACACTAATCACAAATCAAATGTGAAGAGGAAAGGATTGGGATACATTAATTAAGGTTTTGGTTGCCTGGTAGTAACCTTGTTTCATTAGTCCAGGATTGGTGTGCAGATGGAAGGTGATCAATAAATCGAGTGCGACTTGTGGCGCACGGTGAAGATGGTACTCTCGCATTCAAGTTTAGTCAGTGTTCTTAGAAAATCTCCTGTTGTCAGTTGATTCTTAACTTATCTGATAATTTTGATTTCCAAAATAGATGTAATTTGGCCAAACGTCTGGTTTATGAACATGCAGGTCGGAAACGTGAATTCTGAGAAAGACATTTAAATTGAAATTCTTTTTCCATATCGGATTCAAAGGAAATAACTATCGTGGTTGGCAACGGCAACCGAAAATAGTCACCGTGCAGGAAGAGATTGAGACTGCGCTGGGGCGGATATTAAAAACGCCTGTCACCATTATGGGCTGTGGTCGAACCGATGCCCAGGTCCATGCTACTCAATTCTTCTTTCATCTGGAAGTAGACAGGCAGTGGGACTTTGATTTACTGTTCCGATTAAACAAACTATTGCCCGCAGACATAGCCGTTTTTGAAATTATTCCGGTAGAGGACAATCAACATGCACGCTTTGATGCCATGCAGCGTACGTACGATTATTTTATCCACACTTACAAAGATCCTTTTCTTAGCGATGGCAGTGCGCTTTACCTCGAGCGCAATTTAAACCTGGACAAAATGAGCGAAGCCGTTGACATGTTCGCACGGCACAAGGATTTTGCTGCCTTCTGTAAGAGCCCCGCTACATATAAACACACGATCTGCAACATCTCATTCGCAAAGCTCTATCGAAATAGCACAGGTGAGAAATTGAGATTTCAGATTTCTGCAAATCGTTTTTTAACAGGCATGGTGCGAATGATGGTCGGTACGCTTTTGCAAATCGGGAGAGAAGAACTTACCATCGATGAATTGGAAGAGGCCATCGTTTCAAAAAAGTTGCCGGAATTTGTTACACCTGCGTATCCCCAAGGTCTTTATCTATCCAAAGTGAAATACCGTTATCTGGATATCCCTACTCGCCCCGAATTTTTACCAGCCATGCTGGAGTGGTTACCGTTGTGATATTTCAAAAGCAGTTCTCCACAAATAGTTTGGCCTCGATGACTAATGGATTTACTCTTGCAGCGTATTGAGCAGGTGGCCTTGTTGGTGTGCCAGCGTGCTTTCAAATAGGTGATGGGCGGATGTGCTCAACCGATAGCTTCAATTGCTGGTCATAACTCACCAATCTCAAATCCATTTTAACCACAGAGCACACAGAGGGCCACAGAGAATGCACAGAGTTCTCTGTGTTCCCTCTGTGAACCCTTTGTTCTCTGTGGTTTTGAATTCTACTTGGCTGCTTTCACCCGCGCATAACTTCTCCGTTCCTTCACATCTGCAATATCATCCAGTACTAGACTGCCTTTGGTGAGGAAAAGGATTTTGTTTTTGAATTGTGGTTGGTGTGGGGATGGAAGGTGATCAGTAAATCGTTCGTGACTTTGTAGCGCATAGTGAAATAGTATCTGTGCGGTTGTCAACAAAGATGGCGGAGTCTTCAGCTGAGTTGGTCATTACTTGAAATTAAGTATATTGTAATGCCCGTAAGTCAAAAAAATAATCTTAGAACTAAACATTCTAAAAGAATTATAGCTCCATCAATTATCCTATTTAGATTCTAAATTTTTCAAAGATGTTTAAATTAATTTATCGATTGGTATCCAGAGGATTCAAATCGATAATCATAATACTGACTTTCATTATCTGCTTGGCGAACTGCAAAAAAGATAATCCAAGCCCGGATAGACCTCAAATCAAGTGGGCAAGCTCCGAAGGAATTTATGGAGGCCCGGTCAATGCCTTTGCTGAAAGTAACGGTAATATTTTTGTGGGCACCCTTTACATCGGTATCTTTCGTTCAACCGACAACGGAAACAGTTGGACACCTGCAAATACAGGGCTCAATGCTTTAACAGCTTATTCTTTTGCCGTGAGTGGCACTACTATTTTTGCAGGTACAGAACATGGTGTTTTTCGATCGACAGATAATGGAAGCAGTTGGACATCAGTAAACAATGGATTGCCAAATGGTTTAATTTTCTCACTTGCAGTAAGTGGGAGTACGATCTTCGCGGGTACTAATGAATATGGCATTTTTGCTTCCTTTAACAATGGAGACACTTGGGCTTCTGTAAATACCGGGCTGCTTACAGATCATTCCATTAGCTCCATCGTGATAAATGGCAACAATATCTTTGCTGCCACTTCAGGTAATGGCATCTATCTTTCCACTAACAACGGAAGCAACTGGATCTCTCTTAGCACGGGGTTGACTGATACATACTTCTCTTCACTTTTGATAAGTGGAAATAATATTTTCGCAGCGAGTGACAATAACGTTTTCCTTTCTACCAACAATGGAAGCAATTGGTCGGCAATAAGTACCGGATTGCCCACAGGGATACCTCACTATGGAGTCTATGCTCTGGGCGTTAGTGGCAGCAATATTTTTGCAGGAACTTTGGGAGGAGGAGTTTTTATTTCCACCGACAACGGCAGCAACTGGGCGCCTGTCAATACAGGATTGACAAACTTATATACTACTTGTATTTCTGTGATCGGAAGTGATATTCTTGCAGGAACATTTGACGGTGCATTTCTTTCAAGCAATAATGGAAGTGGCTGGACACCGACAAATTCAGGACTCACAAACTCCAACGTGTATTCGCTGGCAACAAGCGGTAATAATGTATTTGCAGGAACTGACGGAGGCGTCTACGTTTCAACTGACAATGGTAGCACTTGGCTGCCAGTAAACACTGGTGCAACTAAGTCAGTAACTTACTCTCTCGCAGTAAGCGGCAGTACTATTTATGCATCAGCTGGCTCTGGTATTTTACGTTCGACTAATAATGGAAGCAGTTGGAAGTCTATAAGTAATATAGGACTCGGTGCTTTTGACATATATTCTTTAACGGTAAATGGTAATAGTCTTTTTGCGGGGGCAGGAAACGGTGTCTTTCTATCAACTGATAACGGAGATACCTGGGCATTTGCAAATACAGGATTCCCAACCAATTATCATATCACCACGCTTGCTGCGAATGGCAATACTATTTTTGCAGGAACGTCTGCGGGGATTTATATCTCCACTAATAATGGATCCAGTTGGGGACAAGCAAATAATGGACTAACAGCCTCCTATATAACTTCATTCGCGGTGGTGGGTAATAGCATTTTGGTTGGAACATTTAGTGGAGGAGTATTTATTTCTACCAATAATGGAAGCAGTTGGTCAGCAACAAATACCGGATTGACTTATTCCAGTGTTAATTCCCTAACAGTAAATGGAGGTGATGTTTTTGCTGCAACATCTATTGGTGTCTTTCACTCCAGTGATAGCGGATCAACC
This sequence comes from uncultured Ohtaekwangia sp., assembly GCA_964510765.1. Classification (GTDB taxonomy): domain Bacteria; phylum Bacteroidota; class Bacteroidia; order Cytophagales; family Cyclobacteriaceae; genus ELB16-189. The sequence goes on from CAZECP010000018.1 coordinate 22,380, forward strand.
TGGTCGCTGGTAACGGATGGATTGACAAATCAACATGTTAATTCAATTGCCTCAAACAACAACTATGTATATGCCGGAACCACAACCGGTGTTTTTGTAAGTCCGCATTAATCAAAATGATTTCAAGAAAAATGGTTCAACGCTTGTAAAGTGTAGTACCATCGTGATTTGTGACTTGAACCTACCGGCAGCTTTTAACCGCAGTGAACGCGGAGAGCCGTAGAGAATGGTTTTTGAATTTTGAAAAACACAATCCAAATCTTCAATCACTAATCAAAAATCAATAATCACAAATCAGTTTTTTAGAACATGACTCCTTGGTTGGTATGCCAGCGTACTTTCAAAAAAGACGCGATCAACCTGACGAATGTACGACCATAGATTTTTCTTACCTTTGTTTTATGGAAGCCAAATGGATTGAGCGGATTACGGTAGACCCGGAAAAGTGTGGAGGGCGTCCATGCATTCGTGGGATGCGCATACGTGTGAGCGACATTCTCGATTTGCTTTCAGCCGGGTTAACTCGCGAACAAATTCTTCTGGAGCTACCCGACCTTGAACTGGATGATGTGGAAGCTGCACTTAAATATGCGAGCCTCGCATTGGATCATCCGGTAATAGCCGTATGACATTTTGGATTGACGCTCACATCTCTCCTTCCATCGCTCTTTGGGTGAATGAAACTTTTAAAGGACACGAAGCTATTTCATTTCGAACGTTAGGATTGCGCGACAGCACTGACTCAGTTGTCTTCTTTTCAGCGCGTGATAAAGATGCGGTGATCATCAGCAAAGATGCCGACTTTAGAAAACTACTGCAGCAACATGGTCCGCCACCGAAGTTGATCTGGCTCACATGTGGCAACACTTCCAACGAAAAACTAAAAACAATTTTGTCTTTTGCATTTCCGAAAGCACTTCAGCTTCTTCAGAAAGGTGAGTCGATTATTGAGATCAATGATCAACTGACTAAATAATTTCTCTGTGTTCCCTCTGTGAGCCCCGTGTAGTTTTGAATTTTGCTGTGACCAAATCTTCAATCACTAATCAAAAATCAATAATCACAAATCAGTTTTTTAGAACTCCTTGGTTGGTATGCCAGTGTACTTTCAAATAGGTGAGATCAACCTGGGCGGCTGCACGACAAAAGCAAAAGTGCGAAGAGGAAATGGGTTGGGTTCATTATTTTAGAATTGGTATCACGAGATACAATCGCGCGTAAACTCTGCGAATAATAACTCAAAATTTGAAGCCCACTCCAAGTCCTGCTCTAAGCCCAGTCCAGTCAATGGATATGTTGTTGTGCTTACTGTCTTGCAGATAAGAATTTGAATCCGAATCGAGATATGTTTTCCCCTGAATAGTCAATTCATATCCAGCCTGGATTTGAAAAAATAATCTATTAATAAAATAGGTCCACGAAACGCCTGGCTGAACACCAACGCCTATCGAATGAAATCCAATTGGTGTACTATCCGTGCTCGTCCCAGAAATCGTCACTGCATAGCTAAGTTCAAGTTTGTTATAGATCAAACTTGCTTTTAAATAGTAGCAAAGATTCTTATGAATAGCACCCTGCAATTTCGCGCCAAATCCGTAGCGTGAAATTTTTTGCGAAGCTTCAATGCTTCCTGAATAGTCGCTGTAGCCTAACCTGCCTTTTGTTAAGCCATAGTTCAGAAAACCTCCAATAGAAAATTTATCGCTCTTGGAGACGTCAACTCCTGCCTCTACTCCAATAGAATATGGGAATTCTAATTCACGTTTAGCAAGTATACCCGTAGATGAATTGATTTGATTTAGCTGGTCTGTTTGAAATGACTTCATGTCGTTCATAGCATATTGATTGACCATGCTATTAACATATACCATGGTTTGCCCATGTGAATAGGCAGATGGAATTAGAAGAATAAGGCACAAAAAAAGTCTCATGAATTAAAAATCTTTTAAAACGTAAACATCGTCAGACCCACTTCTAGGAGATATAAAGACATTGTTTAGAAAATAGGCATAATATTGAGCAACGTCAACAATTTTGATATTTTTTGTTTTCACATCGAAAAGCTTGGATTGGAAGTCAAAGTAAATGATTTTATCACTAACCTGATCATAATAGGGCTCGTTGGCACCATAAGGAAGTGAGGTGCTAAAATCTTCGGTATTTGTCGCACAATTGTAAATGACCAACCTTGAGCTTGTAATCAGCAACAACTGCGAGGGAGAGTTGTCAATGAATTGTTCAAAGGAAATATTTGAATAGTTCAATGTAGATTTTTGAACGTAAGTATTGTTTGAATAGGTGTATAGGTTTGAACCAATTATTAGGTTCGTTCCATCAGACGATAAGTGTCCCATCGTTGTGCGATTGGGTGATGTGAAAATTACTTTCTTTGAGTTCATGTCAACAACACACGGATATGCCCCGCTTTCATATCCGGAAAAATAGATCAAGTTATTTTCTGAAACTGTGGTTGTGCCATTTCTGAAATCAATACCAAAAGGTCCATTATTTAAACTTGAAAAAGAAGTCGTTTCGATTGCGTTTAGAGTTGCTGGGTCAAATTTTACAATTGCATTGGTGAGCATATAGTGATGAGTTCCATTAGCCGAAATGAGAAGTGAAGAATTGTAATTAATTGTAGATACGGTAGCAGAATCAATAGCGATAAAATCTTCGCCAATCCTATACAGCGTACCCGCACTCGCTGAAGTAGGTGCATAACAAAAGTAGTAGGGAGCGTTTTTATCATGTAAAAAGCGTCCGTTATAGTTTCGAATTTTAGTGCCATATGTCAAATAAGCGAAGTCAGCTGACGACAGCCTTGATGTTGTTTCATTGTCGACCTTAGGATGGAGAGTGACTTTGCTTAATAAACGGTATCCAAAATAAACTGGCCCTGGGATATCGAGGTACATTTGCTGACTTGGAATTCCATCCTTCATTGTTTCCAGATAGTAATTCCCATACGCTATAAAATTTTTAAAATAGGCTGAATACGATTTTACGTTTTTATAGAAAGGTGGTGCTGTCCACGATAGTCTGAAATTGGTGCCGTTCTTTTCGAGTTTTAAATTCAGTGAATAAGGAACGCTGAAAGCAAACGGAGCAGAGTAATTATCACTGCCATTGTGTACAATAATTTTATAATTGGTTGTACCACCTACATAAGTCGAATCTATAAAAGAAGTTTGTGACTGATTTTTAATTTCGAATCCCTGATAGTAAGTTCCATAAAGATCCTCGACAATTTTGCCTACTTCATAGGATTGGAAGTCACTACGTGCATAGGGCTTCCAAGTCACTTTTACGGTTCCGTCTTGAAGAACTACACTCGTTATTTGTGGAACAAAAGGAGCTGTATCAACTGTCAAAACAAAGTGGGAGGTATATTCTATGTACTCTGTATTTTCCCTATCAGCAAGGCTTCCTGTTCCTGACTTAATTCTCTGCTTTATTGAGACCACATTGTTGGTTGACGAAAGATCGCTCTTGGAAATAGTAACATACTGCTGTTGCTTATTTCCAAACGGGACAAATGTGTTTCCGTTGATGGATACTTCATAATCGAAAACATAACCATAATACAGTTTCAAATAAACTGCGTTGCTAACCCACAGCGTGTCCTTGGCTTGGTAGAATTCAAAATTGTCATAACTGTAATAGGTTGCAGCAGCATAAATGGGTGCGACATTTTTGTTTACGTTAACAAAATTCTTTGTCCCATCATCAGGAAGACAAGATGCAACTGTTCCTAGAATCAGGAAAAAGGTAAATAGCTTTGCCAGATCTTTGCACAAATTATTTTTTAACACTTTCTGAGTTTTACGTTTATTAAAATGATCGGTCTAAAAGTATTAAAAATTTATTTAATGCAATTTTAAATTGAAAAAAGTTCAAATCTGGCACAAAGTTTATCTATGTCTTCCTCTGTGATGTGACCTCTGTGGTTTGACGCAATCCAAATCTGCAATCACTAATCAAATATTCCTAATCACAAATCAATTTTTATAAACACGGGAAACACAGAGAGTGCACAGAGTTTCTCCGATAGCAAGGTGTTGAACATGACTCCCTTGTTGGCATGCCAGCGTGCTTTCAACCAGGTGAGATCAACCTGGGCGCATGCGCGACTGCACAACAAAAGCAAAAGTGCGAAGAGAAAATGGGTTGGGTTCATTATTTATGAATTGGGGTCACCCGACAATCGCAAGCTAAGTTTTGATTTGTGTTATGTACTACTTCATCAATTGCGGAGACAACTCTTTAATTTGAGGAAGGAAAGTTTGCTTCTTTAAAGTTGCTATTCTCCTTAAGTATTCCAAGGAGTTGTCTTCCTTCCGCTTCCTCAATTCCATTGGCGAACTTGATCGTCTTCATGCCGTAGTCGAATTTCAGAACACCTGTCTTCCTGTTAAAAAGACTACGGTTAATATTCATACCCCACTGATCGAATTCTGACTGGTGATTGATTTGCAGTTGCCGAATCTCTCCAATGTCATATTTTTTGGAGAGTTTAAATTCAAAAATCTTTCGTCCTATTTCTATTACACCGCGATCCACATGAATAAACTCAACACCGATCAACATCCAAAGAAGAGCATAGATCGCAAATCCTCCACCCACTGTCCACAATGTCAACCACACCACTAAAAAAAGATCTGCGAACATCGGTTTGTCTCCCATGAAGATAGTTGTCGCAGCAAAAGTTTCTCCCATTAACCATCCACATAACCAAAAGCAGATAAAAATGATCACGAACCAATTCCTTTGTGCAGGAATTTCTATGTGAAGGTCATTTATATTTTTGGTAATTGTAGCTCGACCCGTGTGTGGTTTTTCAATCATTTGGAATTATGTTTGACTGCGACAAGATAGCCAATTTGTTGATAAATGAGCTTCCGACTGGTTGGCTGCAGCAAACTAAATCTTAATCACTAATAAATACTCACAAATCAAGACTTTAACCACAGAGCACACAGAGAGCCACAGAGAATGCACAGAGTTTCTCTGTGTTCCCTCCGTGAGCTCTGCGTCCTTCTGTGGTTTTGAACTTTGGTTGGTATGCCTGCGTGCTTTCAACCAGGTAAGATCAACCTAGCCGGATGCGCGGCTGCACGACAAAAGCAAAAGTGCGAAGAGGAGACGGGTTGGGTTTATTATGCTCTTCATTCAACGATGATCTTAAAAATTATGTAAGCGAGCAAAAGGAAGATGCCGAACGTAACAGCAATCATTCCTACCGATACTGCTAATCTCTTAGACGGATTGCCATTCGAATAGGTTTCTTTATAAAACTTCGTTCTGGAAATCAGGTACCAAAACAAGATGGCGAATGGAATAAATAAAAGCAGCGCGACTACTGCTACACCTTCAAACAGAGCTAAGACGTTTCCAGTCAGCAGTATCACTATTTAAAATATTTGAAATACAACATCTGTTTCCGCCTATAGTGTTCTTTCAGAGTTGAGTCGATTAATCCTGTTGCGGGAGAAACAAAGTCAATCTCGATATCATCTCCGTTGTTAGCTCGCTTGATTTTTATTAACCTTCGATCTTTGTCATAATCACATTTTATTATCTCAATTTTCTTATCATCCGAAGCTCTGAGCAGTTTTCCTTGAGCATCATATTCGTAAGCCAAAGTTCTCAGAGTGTCTTTCGAATTTGCATTCAATGAGATTCTTTTCAAAATCCGATCAAGACTTTCGTTGTAGTGAATAATGTAATCACGCCAAGCGGAACTATCGTCAACAGATTTCCAGTGCTCTATAACCATCTTTTTCTCTGGATACATATCGTAAGAAATCGAATATTCAGTATTAACATGACCATCCGAAACCAATTTAACCATGCGATTAAGTGAATCATAAGTAACTTGACGATTAACATAATCTAAAGTGTTGGAAGAGCCTTGTTCATTAATAATATTACCTATGCTATCTGCATGAAATGTGGCAATGTGGACCAATGAATCAGAGTGTATAAGAAAATCTTCATAATACCTTATCTTATTATTCCGCAATGCATCCCTTGTGAGGTTAACTTCAAATGTTGCAAATTCTTCGACTGGTGATGAACAGCACCATATTAACGAGCAGAATAAGATTGTTAAAAGTCTCTTCATAAGTGAATACACCTTTTAAATATAGAAATAATCCCGGCCATGAGAAGTGACACGTTTGAGGTTTTCTCCCTATTTGGTTAAATTAGTTGGTATGCCAGCGTGCTTTCAACCAGGTGAGATCAACCTGGGCGGATGTGTGGCTGCACGACAAAAGCAAAAGTGCGAAGAGGAAATGGGTTGGGTTCATTTCTTCAGAATTTTAAAAATCGAAAGAAGACAAGATCAATTACGTATTTGTGGTTTAGTTAATCCACCTACTTCGAGTTAATTATCTGGTCAAACAGATTGTCCACTCCCAAAAACTTATCACTTACGATTTGATACAATTCTTTAAAAGTTTCAATTGCCTCTCGTGTCTTGATTTCACGAGTTGAGTAAAAAGTATAATCTTGAAATTCACTCCATTCTAACTCAGCGAGCTGTTCAAGGCTGGGTTTCTCTCTTGGATAAAAATAGACTGTGTAAAAATTTTCTTCAGTAGATCTATTTATTGACCATTTGAATTTTGCATCATAAAGAATTTTTCAATTTTAAATCTAAGATCGGTCAAAGTGAGTTGATGGGAATAATTGAGAATAAAATTAATTGCTGAGCTAATTTTCTCTCTATTAAAAAAGAAAACGTAAAGGGCTATCGCAGCCGTCAATATTGTCAGCAAATTTGCTATTAAGTTTATCCAAAAATCAATTTGTTCCATTTAATGTTTAAGACTTCAAGGTAATAATTTTTAATCAATTGAATAATCTCGGCCATGGGATGGAGCGGCATGTTTGAGCCCGAAATGGAAAGTGCGGCTGGTGGCGAGTAGCGACAGCCCAGTGCCGCGCTTCGCGGCAGGCCGCATAATCGATTCAAAAATAAATACTTCGCTGCTCCGTTCTTTCTTGTGAAATCTCTGCTACCTATTCCGCGAAATATTTTTTATTCTTGTAATGGTAATGTGAAGATTGTCATGCAGAGCTTGTCGAAGCATGACGGTGAATAGTCTGGGTAACATGGTAAGTCGCCCTTCGACAGGCTCAGGGTGACAGTTTTAAAATTATGGTGACGGTTTTGGCGAAGGGTGACAATCGAATAAATAAAATGAAAACAGTTTCTCTTTCTTCTGTATTAAAATCTTCTTCGTATTGGCAGAGCCTGGCGGGGGTGCGGTGGCAACTGCTGCTGGCGCTGATCGTGCTATGGATGGCGGGCTGGTGGCTGCGCAACGAGTATGGCCAGGACGACAGCAACCTGTGGCTGGTGATGGACCAACTGCTGCGGCTGGGGCAATACACGATCTTCGGCCTCTTTGGTGTGAGCCTGCTTTCGGCACTGGCGGTGTGGGCGTACTTCTTCAGCTTACTGCGCAGAAAAAAAATTTCGGTGCAGGCGCGCTTTGGCGATGGACAAAAAGCGGAGGCGGGCTGGGTGCCCATCGCGGTGATGATAGCGGGGCCTGTCGTGCGGCCGCTACTCGGCACGGTGCAGGCGCGGCTGGTGTTTTCGGATCAGCGCATTTCGGAGCCGGTAATTTTAGATACTACCGTTTTCAAACCGAAGTCGCTGGCGCGCGCTGCTATTCGCGGCACGGGACAAACTTTGCTGCACGACCGCGGCATCTATGATGTAGAGAAAGTGTTGATTTCGTTTTGCGATATGCTCGGCCTGGTGTCGCTGCCGTGCAGGATAAATTATACGCAACAACTGTTCACGCTGCCGCTGAAGCAGGAAGACAAAAAAGTAAGTGCACAGCCGCACAGCACGGAAGAACAAATCCACCGCATCGACATACCGAAGCGCGTGGAAGGTGAGCTGGTGAACTACAAAGAATTTGAAAGTGGCGACAACATTCAGCGCATCGTGTGGAAAATTTATGCAAAGAGCGGTGAGCTGGTGGTGCGCATACCGGAGACGAAAGATCCGTATGCTTCGCACTTGTATTTTTATGTGAGCTTCTTCCATGGCCTCAACAAAAAAGAGGGCGCATTTGAAACGGAGTTGCTCAACAACTACAAAGACCAGGTGCGCAGTTTGTTTGAAGCGCTGCTGAAGAATGGATTCAACGTGCGCATTCCGCAAGACCAGGAGGTGCCCAAGCTTGCGGGCGTGGGCGACAAGCACAATGAGTTGTTTCAGATCACGGCAGCTTCATGGCAAAATCAATCGGCTCCGTCTGAGTTTGTGAAATACAACAAGGCTGCGTTTGTGTGCGTGCCTTCACTCACACCGGTAGATGAAGTGCAGACGCTGGTGCGCAACCTGCCGGAGTCCGTGCCGTTGATTGTGGTTAAACTTTCGAGTGCTATTCCTTCGCCATTCAAAATAAGCGTGAAAGATATTTTCTTCCGCCCGGACAAAAGTCCGGCAGATAAATTGAGACAGCCGTGGTTGTTGTCATCATTAAGAAGAGCGCTGTTGAAGAATGAAGAGGAGATTACTTCGGTGTTGACAACGAGGGATAATAGTTGGTTGACGGATAAGATTGAGGTTGGAGGATAGAGGTTAGAAAGTTTGAATTGATTTGTGATTAGTGATTGTTGATTATAGAATTGTGATTTTGGGATCTTGTGATTTGAACTCTGTGATTTCTCTGTGGCCCTCTGTGCGCTCTGTGGTGAAAAGGAAATTCAAAACCATAGACGACACGGAGTTCACAGAGGTGGCACAGAGGATTTGAATAAGATAGTGATTTGTGATAAACTCTGCGTTTCTCTGCGTCTCTGCGGTTGAAATGCATTTAACTGCGAAGGCGCAGAGGGACGCAAAGAAAATTTGATATAGATTTATTTAGATGAAACAATTTTTTCAAAACGAAAAATTTCAACAGCTGCTGATACGGTGGGTGCTGGTGATGGTGCCTACGATTGTGATCGGTTACATCACGCTGCGGTTTTTGAATTTGTCTTATACAAATTTCGATATAAGCATTGTTAGCCAGACGGTCTACTTCTCGTTGGGCTTGGTGCTGGCTTATTCACTCTATTATTATGGAGCGCGGTGGATCGTATCGCTCATCCTACTATACATTGTGTATTGGCTGTCGCAGAAGATGATCAGCCGCTTGCCCGGTGAGTTTGATGTTTTCAACGCTACTGTTCGTTTTGAGCTTTACTCTACGCTGTTCATGTTCGGTTGGATTTTTGGCCTGCTGTTGCAGCGCGTGAAGTGGTCTTACTTCATCATCTTCGGAGTACTCGCCATTACCACACTTGTTTCCATCTCCGATACCATCGACATCAGTCTCTCGTACATCTTATTGCATCTCGCGCCTGTGGTGGTGTACGGATTGTACATGCTGTTTCTTTCTCCATTGCTCACCGAGAAAATTGAAATTGATTTTAAGAAGTCGAGGAAGCTGGTGATACGCGTGGCGCTGTTTGCGGTGCTGATCATTCTTGCATTTATAGTAACAGCAACTTTGTTCCGCGGAGATTTGAAAGCAGTAGAAAAAGAGTTGGCCGCGCGCGGTGGTAAGAATGACAAAGAAGGAAAGAACAATGGCGGTGGTGATGGAAATGGTGGAGGTGGTAACGGCTATGACGAACGCAACGGCCTGATGGAAAAACAAGACGATGGCTATCGACTGAAAGACACGATGCGTGTGAATTCAAAAATGAGCCAGTCGGACAAGCTGATGTTTTGTGCGAAGCTTGAAAATTATTTTCCCGATGGTTCACCTGCGCCTATCTATTTTGTGTATCACTACCTCACGCGTTACGATCCGGTGAAAGAAAGTTTCACCCGAGACATCAACGTGCCTTCACTCGATGAGATGCAAGTCGATCCGACCGCATTACCATTGTACTATTCAGCGATCGATACTTCTATTTTCAGAAAGTCGATGGCGACCAAGTTGCGTAAAGTAGTAGAGGCACAAGTTTATTTGTCGGAGAATACTTGGAAGCATTCGGTGCTTGGGCCCGCGAGTGTGTTTGCACTTCAAACAATTCCGGTTGAGAAAGCATTTCAGAAACAATTTTTGCACGCGTATAAAATCAACACCTACACTTCGGAGCTGAACAACGCGTATTTTGTTTATAATATTTCTGCGAGTCCGCAGTTGGAGCGGTTGCAAGAGCAACGGAATGACGAGCTCGGCAAAGTGAGCGGCTATCGTGGTGTAGATAAAAAGTTTATTGACTATTACACGCAATATCCAAGCGGACCTATCTACGATTCGATCTCAAAATTGGCACACAGTCTCGTGCCCATGGATGCAAGACCAATCGAAAAGATCATGGCAGTGCGCGATCATTTCCTGAAGCGAAATGAAAATGGCAAGCGCATCTTCCGCTACACGCTGAAAGCCGGTGCGGTGGATGATCCAAACATTCCCAGCTCGCGCATGCTCTACAATTTTTTGTTCAAGACGCATGCGGGCTATTGCACGTACTATGCGGGAGCTTCACTGTTCATGTTGCGTTCACTTGGTATTCCGACACGATTTACGACAGGCTTCGCCACCGTCAATCGCAGCGACAAGAACAAAGGCTGGTATTGGTTCTACGCGAGCCAGGCCCACGCGTGGACGCAAGTTTATTTTCCGGAATACGGATGGATGGACTTCGACATGACCATCGGTAATGAAGATCAGCAAGGCGCACCCAAGCCCGATGGCACTCCGCCACTGCCTCCGCCAGATCCTTGGTTGGTACTGAATGCCAAAGCTGAATCGATTGACCTCACGGCAAAACGATTGAATGCTTCGTTCCAGAGTTTGTTGTTTCATAATGCACCGTACTCAACACAGCAACCCATCACAAGAACGATTGATGCTTCGTTGTGCCGTGTGTTGTATAATGAGAAAGACACCACGCTCAGTGCCGTTCACCCGGGCGACTCTGTATTAATAGTGTCGTACAAGGATGAAGCGAAGAGAATTCCAACACCACAACAAGGAGTAGCCATTGAAAAGCAGATTGCCAACTTCCCTGCACCGATCATCGCAGATGAAATTCACATACGTGGAAAAGAAAAAGAGAAACCAAAAGATGACGGAGCCGCGAAGAAGAAAAATATCAATGAAAAGAAGATCACGTGGCAGCAGATCGCATGGGCAGCAGCGATTGTAATCGGAAGCGCGATTGCGTTGGTCATCCTCTTCCCGATCTTGTTCTTCCTGTATTTGTTGTTGAGAATCATGTTTGCCAACGGCACTAAGAAGACCGATGCGATCTATCAGGCAGCATTGTATCGGTTCCACATGGCAGGCTTCGAGCGCGAAGGCGTGACTCCGCTTGAGTTCGCGAAGTCAAAGATTGATCCTGCGCTTGGAATTAACTTCGAAGACTTCATGCATCGCTACCTGCGATTGAAATACTTAAGCAACGAACAACAACCAGATGACAAAGAAGTGTTTGATCGCTTTGCTTCGTCTGTTGGTCCTGCGATAAGAAACAAGAATGGAATTTTCGGAACGGCTGTGAATTATTTGAGGTTGCTGAGAGCATATAGATATTTTCAACAGCCTGGAGTAAATAATTACGAAGTGCCCACGCTATAAATAGTAAACCCAGAACAGAAACTAAAACACGAAATCAAAAATCTATGTCAACCAATACTTCCAAACTCAAAACCCTTACCGACAATATCGAGACGATCATTCGCGGCAAGCATCAGCAGGTGAAATATGTAGTCACGGCTCTGATGGCGCGCGGTCATATACTGATGGAAGACAATCCGGGAGCGGGAAAGACGGTGCTTGCGAAAACACTCGCGCAATCTGTCTCCGAAGGAACAATCGACTTCCACTCTGCCAATGGAGGCGTAGCCTTCAAGCGTATCCAGTTCACACCCGACTTGTTGCCCATGGATCTGATCGGCTCGCATATCTATGATGAGGCAAAGAAGGATTTTATTTTCAAGAAAGGTCCGCTCTTCACGCACGTGTTGCTGGCGGATGAGATCAACCGTGCTTCACCGAAAGTACAGAGCGCGTTGCTCGAATGTATGGCGGAGAATCAAATCACCTCAGGCGAGACTACTTTTAAACTCGATAAGTTTTTCTTTACCATCGCCACACAAAACCCGATAGAGATGGAAGGAACGTATCCGCTGCCTGCTGCGCAGCTCGATCGTTTCTTTATGAAGATTTCGTTCGGATATGTGTCGGAAGAAGTGGAATTCGATATCTATTCAAACTACCTCGCCATCAATAGAGGAAATGAGACAGTGAAGCAAGTGCTTACTTATCATGATGTAGTATCATTGCAAGACGAAGCAGAGAAGGTTTACATTCACCCAGAACTGATCAAAGGTGTAGTGAAGATCGTACAAGATACGCGCAATCACAAAGACATTGCGCTTGGTTGTTCTACTCGCGGAGGCATCACATTCATCAAGTGTCTTAAAGCCTGGGCGCTCGTGAATCAGCGGGATTATGTAATTGAAGATGACTTGAGAGATCTGGCGCAGCCCGTGTTGCATCACCGTTTGATTTTCAGAAATCGTGAAGCATCAAGAACTGCATTACAACAAATTGTAGATCAGGAAGTGAATAAGTTGTCGAAGATGGGAATCAAAGCGAACCAGAGATAATAGTTTGAACCACGAAGGCACAAAGAATACGAAGTAGCACAAAGTCTTCGTGCACCTTTGTGACCTTAGTGTCTTGGGGGTAAAAAAAGAATTAACGTATTGTGAATGAATACTGAAAATGAAAAACTTCAGAATGCACGAGTAAAGCACAAAGGCTGCTCATTGAAACCTCTGCGCTACTCTGCGTCCTCTGCGGTTAAAATAGCTGCGCTAGTCTTTTTATCGCTCACCTCAATTGCTCAAAACCAAAGTGGAGTTCGCGGACAGATTGATCAGGAACGCGCGCAGGTGCGGATGTCGTACACTGATCCGAAGATTTATGAAATCGCGCGGGGTTTTATTCGCAAAGACAGCACATATTATGTTGGTTACATGTTTGAAGGCGCCTACCTGTTCTTCCGAGCTAATGATGAGTTAGGATTTACATTGGCCATTCCTTCATTACAGAAAGCGCTTGACAAAATTGAACATGACTACGATCCGCTCTTAAAAATTCGAACCAATAACTACAACGACTACGTAGGCATCTATAGATACCAACAGGATTACGGTTTGATCGCTTACTTCCTCAACCGCTGTTATCAAAACATAGAAGATCAGGACAAAGCGATGGATGTGTTGCGTCACATGCGCACCCGCGACTTTCAATTAGAGTTCAATCTTGATTCTTATAACACGATGGCATGGCTCTACCATCGCAACAGGATGTTTACTTCGAGGCGATTTAAGTTTCTGAAAAACTCGGTGAAAGAAAATGTAGCAGCCGCTAATCGTTGTCTTGACTCGGCCATTCAAAAACTGCGCAACGATGCACCCTACAACAACGGCTTATATGATCCCGGCATGCTCAACCGGCAATACCTGAGCACGTTTCATTACAAAGCGATGATCCACGACTACCTGCTGGACATTGACTCTGCGAATTATTATTACGATGTACTCATTCAGAATGGCGCGTACTCCAGCAACAACTACGCAGAGTTCAAACTCGCGATGGGTGAGTTCGATGAGGCGGAACTATATTTCCAGGAAGCTGCCGATCGCGAATCCAATGTAGAGAAGACCACGAAAGAATATTACTATATGCGCGGCACGCTGGCCATCTATCGCGGTCACCCTGAGCGAGCCGATTCATTGCTCAATGATATTTTGCAAAAGCAAGGAAGCACGCCCGGCTATGGCTGGCATACCATCGGACTGGCACGTGCACAACACTATGAAGGCCTGACAGCAGAGAGCATGGAGCGCATCAACAAGGCAGCCCGCTTTCAGGAGTTGCACATCGGAACTACGTGGGGACAAGAGCAATACAATCTCGCAGTTGCTTCTCTGCATTATCTGAATCAACTGAATTTCAAAAAGGAATATTTGTTCGAGCACAACGAGTGGTATTTCTGGTTGAACCCGGTGAACTGGTATCGTTGGGTGAAGTACACACTGGAGATTCGTCATCATAAAATGGTATTGGCTTCGCTGGTGGCAGAGAATCCCGAACGTGAGCAGGTGATCTATTCCCTCTTCTCACCGGAAAACCTGGTGACGTTTGATGAAGTATGGAGTGTAATGGAAGGATTTGGAAATGAATACTTCATAAAGATTTATAAAAACAAATTAGCTACAGATAAACGCCCTCGACTAAAGAAGTATTTCAAATACGTACTTGGGAAACTTTATCTCACAGAAGGAAAAGACAGTGAGGCCATCAGCTACTTTGAGCAAGTGTTGAAAGAGACTGATCCGAATGATCAATATCAAACTTTGTTGACTGCAAGAACGTACGAGGGGCTGGCCGCGGCCACCAGTGGAAATGAACGCGACAAATACACAAAGCAACTTTATCAATTGTATCCACAGTTGATGCCATTCACTGATCTCACCATGTCAATGAGTTTGAAAGCGCAGGCAAACAATAAGCAAGAAGAAAAGATCATTGATGACTTGCGTGACACGCGCATTGATTTCACCAACGATGGTAATGTGCCCCAAGTCTCACTTCAGTTTTCTCCCCGTGGACAATCATTGGATATCAATTACTCTGTGCAATGGCAAGGCAAAGTAACACAACAAGGAACATTACAATTGGATGAAACGGAAAAGGCCGATGCTGGAAAATTAATTGCATATCGTCTCTTTGGAATTCATAAATCAAAAATTGGCGAGCAGCCGAAAGCTGTGCCGCAGGCGAAGCCGGAGAAGAAGGATGAGAAGAATAATAAAGCCGACAGACCAGTATAATTTTTTAATTTGCATTATGAGACTAGTCACGTTTGGCATATTTGTTTTTAGCTGTACCGCAGGGTTTGCTCAGAATTCAGAAAATTCTAATTATAAGCTAGATACCAGTATCCTGGTGAGCTATACTTTTAAATCGCGCTACACTAAGGATGGTTCCAAAGAAGATATCACAAATAGCCAAATGAGAATACTGTTCTCTGGAGGCTTCGGAGGAATGCCTAATTTCTCAAATCAAAAGGATAAAGCATTTCAAAAGAAATACAATGTCATTTTTTTTAGTCAGGGATGCCTTCGGTCTCCTGAAGATGATCAAGTTGGTTATAACCTTACAGTCTTCACCTATCTGGATTTAAAATATGGCACAAAATGGCGAAGCGAAATCAGACAAGACGCGATTGGTCTAATGAAACTGCAATATTAAATTACCGATAATACATCACACTACACTCCGGATGTGATGCCTTAAAATTTTCAATAGCTTTATTGGACACACGCGTGTTGAAGCACTTCAGCGTTTTTAGTTTCAGATAACTCAGTGCTTCCAGTTTGTTTACGTTGGTATTGGAGCAATCAAAGAACTCAAGGTTTTCCAGTTTCTCCAGCGCATCGAGGCGCTTGATCTGTGTGCCGGCACAATTCAGTTTTTTCAGATTGCTCAATTGCCACACCGGGTAGATATCGGCAATAGGTGTATTGGAAATGTCAAATTCTTCTAGGTCGATAAAGAAATTGATTCCTTCTATTGTGGTGAGTGGGCTCCCGGTAATGTGCAACGATTTTAATAGCCGAATACTTTCAACGGGGGCGATAGTGGTGAGGGCGGTGCCGGAGAGATTCAGTTCCTTTAGGCGGATGAATTCACTCAACATGGCAAGACTACTCACGGCAACATCTTTGCCAATCAATTTCGTTTGCTCAATGAGGTGATGTAGCTGTTCCATCGAGGGAGTATCACTCATTCCTTCCTGGCTGCTGAAAATATCGCGCCAGCCGTTGGGTAGTGTGGTCCACCATTCTTTCAACAACACGGACTTATAAACCAAAAGACTTTTTGGGTTCTTTTCAAGGAAGCGAGATGCCGACACATCATTAACGGACGTGCCATCGGCAAATAATTTTTGAAGAGAAGCGAATGTTTGAAACTCTATGTTCTCTACTTTGCTTTTGTTGGCGATTACTAGTTTTAGTTTTGGTAATCTTTCTAGGGGCGCTAAACTTTTTACGGGTGTCTCACTAATGTCGATCCAACTTATTTCCTTTAGTTCGCCAAGCGCATATAGCTCAATGATATTCGTCTTACTGGCAATGACCACCTTTAGTTTCGGAAGTTTCTGAAGTGGAGTCAGATCATTAATATTTTGTCCGCTCACATTCACGGAGTCAATTTTAGAAATGCGGGCAAGCTCTTCCTTGGTGGGACTCAAACTGATGCTGGCCGCTTTGCTGAAAAAATCTTTCCATGCATCAGAAAGTGTTGACCACCAATTTAACAAGTCTTTCGAATCAAAGATGACCAACACTTTTGGATTCGCAGCCATGAAGACTTCTGCCTGCGCTCGTTTAATGGAGCTTTGGTCGCAATAGACTTTTTCGAGGTTCGCCAGGTTTTGTAAAGCGGACAGATCACTAACCGTTGTCCTATTAATATAGAGTAGCTTCAGGTTGTTCAACTTTCCCAAACCAGAAAGATTATTAATGTGTGTGCTATCAAGACGAAGAACCGTGAGTGACTGCAAGCCTGCCAATGCATTCACTTCAGCTACGGATGTGTTGGTTGCATTTAGTTCAGCAAGTTTTAAAAGTGAAGCGAGCGGAGTAAAATCGTTGACCTTCGTGGAGGCAAAAGAGAGATACGTCAACTCGGTAAGCGAAGACAAAGGAGAAAGATCAGTGACTTGCGTTGATGATAATTTCAGCGATTGCAATGAAGTCAACTTCTGCAAAACTGAAATGTCGGATACAGGAGTGTTGCTGATGTCAAGCTTTCTTAATTTGCTAAAATATTTGAGCACAGAAAGATCAGCCACTTTCGTTCCGGCAATTGACAAGTCTTCCATCTCTGTCATATTTCGCAGCGGACTTAAATCTGCAATCTCCAAACCGGAGAGATTCAAAACACTCAACTTTGAAAATTGTGAAAGCGGATCAATGCTTCGGATGAAAGTATTGTTGCTGGCATCCAAGTCGGTAATCAATTTGATTTGTTTGATGTCGGCAACTTGCACGCTGTCGTTGGGTTGCTTGTTTATCTTCTTGCGGAAGATTTGTTGCCACTCTAGTGAGAGTCCTTGCCACCAATTCAGTAGAGAAAGTTTTTCATCGAATTGATTTGTGTAGATGCTCACAATCTTCAAGTCCTGATTCCTGGGGTCGTAGTTCACTTCAATGAAACGTGGCATCGAATTCGTCATCGGCTTTCCTTCCGAAGTTATCCCATTCATCTCGCGCGTCATCGACACCTTATAGTAGAGCACATCTTCAGGGCTCCCTGATTGTTCGATTTTATCAATTTTAAATTCAAACTTTACATCTTTGAAAAAGAAATCGACATCTTTCAAATATGCAGTTACATCCTTGTTGGTGATCACCTCTCGTTTTGCATCAAGGTCATCTTCTACCTGCACTTTGCTGTCGCGGAAAATTTTGAGATAACTTTCCGTCACAATCACATCTTTATCACGCGCAGGCGTTTCTTCACTGCCAAGTGTGTTCATCAAAAATTCAAGGAACTTTACTATGTCCCGAACACGATCCTCCTGACTGACCGAAGGATCAACAGGTTTTTCCTCGGTTGTTTTAGGGGCTTCTTTCTTCTGAACCGGAGCTGTTTTTGGAACTGCCTTTTTTTGAACAGGTTTTTTCTGCTGCGCATCAGTCAACGAACTGATGCAGATAAAGCAAAAAATTAAAATCAATACTTTACTTACCTTCATAAATGAATCGCTTCATCACTTCTGTATCTTTATTGGATTTCAATTCCATGAGATTGGAGATGAGCCAGCCGGTGTTATAACCAGAACGATTAAAATTTGCCAACTCAAAATACCAGCCTTTGATTTGAAAAAAATGGAAGCGCACTTCGTTTACTGTTTTAAACTTCAAATTTCCTTTCTGGGCTTCATATAAAAAAAGAGAAAGCTGATCGGGAATAAATTTTTTCGAAGCGTACTGACTGATGCTGTCGGGGCGATCAAAGGCTTTGTGCAAATTCATAAAGTCCAATTCGTGACTCATGGGATGGAGAAACCGTCCCACTTTGGTTGTGTCTCGTTTAAAAACTTTCGCGAATGCATCCGAAGATACACGACTGATCACCCACTTGTAGCCAAGTTGTGCTTGCTCCAGTTGCATGAACAAAATGATGGGCACTTCTTTTCCATTCCAATTGAATATTGCATTTACTTCACAAAACCAATCTTGTCCGTGGAAGTCGAGAATGAAAGGTTCGCCTCTCTCGAGCACATCTTTTGCAAATTGAGTTTTCAGTTCCTTGCCCATTCCTACATTTGAAGCATCGAAAAGAATTCCCATGTACTTTTTCCTCAGCTTTAAATTGCGATATTGTTTATCGCCAGCATAGTAGCGCTCGCCCTTCTCGTCTTCTTCGCCATTAAATCTTCGAAAGAACTGATTGACTTGTTTTGTCTGGGCATACAGTCGGCTCTCGTCAATACCATCTGTTACTTGCGCTTGCAGGTAAAGTGATGACGCGAGCAGTGCAGCCAACAACACGAAGTGCTTCATGATGCTAGTGGAATGGTTTGAAATAGAAACGATTCACTGGTTTAAGGGGCAGTTTCTTTCACGCGAATGTCACCAAGCAACACATCCCAAAAGGAAATGATACGTCCTTCAATCTGTGTCTTCTTACGCTCCACATAAATGGTGATATCCTTCTTGGTAGTGTCTTTGTATTTCAAACCGCCCTCGGAGGAACCTTCAAATTTTTGATAGATCGTGATCACACCCACATACTTGCCATCCGGCTGGCGCTCGAGATCGCTGATGTAATGAATGTTATACCACTCAATCGACACGCGATCATAATTCAATGCCATCAGGTGCTCAAAATATTTGCGAATCTTATAATTTACAATTTCCTTTTTGTTGAGCGATGAAACTCCGATTTCGCTGTCTTTCACAAACAATTCTTCAGCACGATCCATCACGCGGTTTGCTTCCGAGAACGCAGTCTTCTTGTTTCCAATGATGCTGATGTATTTGCTCAAGTCTTTTACTTTCTCCAATGCGAGCGAGTCGATGGCTTGCTTGCGCTTCGGACTGATTTCACCACTTTGCGCATAGGCACTTAGCGTTACCAGACTTAACAGGAGAATTACCGGGAGAATATGGTTAGTAGCTTTCATGATCAATTCTTTTAAAATAACTAGTTCTGTTTTGTCAATTCAAGTTCTTTGATTTTTCCTGCACCGTCCAGTACCGTATTCGAAACACGATTGATGTTTTTCTTTTGGTCTTTCAAATAATTAAGATACGCTTTGATGTTGGTTGGCTTGTCATAATCTTTTTCGCCACCGTCTTCGCTAATTACGATCAATACCGGAGTTTGTTCCGAGCTGAACATGGTCAATGCTTCGTTGATGCTGTTGTTGGCGGCAGTTGCATTGCTTGCATTCGCGATTGCGTTGAAGTATTGCTCCAACTTCGCAGAACCTGTGAGTGTTGGTACAGCTTTGCTTTTTGCTTCGCGGGCCAACCGTTCTTGTTCTTCCTTACGCGCCTTCTCTTCAGCTTCTTTTTTCTTCTGCTCTTCTTCTTTTTGTTTGCGAAGAGCTTCCTCCTGTTGTGCTTTTGCCTGGGCGGCTTGCTGCGCGAGCTTCTTACTCTTGCAACTTGACATTACCAGCACGGTAGCAATTAAAACGAAGATTCCCAAGCGCGAAATTTTTTTCAATGTGGTTTCCATAATTTTCTTTAGAAATTGAATGGCTAAGATTAAAATACCAATTTGTTAATTAAACGAGAAAGTTTCATTGACTGTTATCTGACTGGCTGACCAAATGCGCAATAAACCTACGAATAAACTGTATAAAACAACGAATGACCTGTGATGTTTGTTGTTATAAAGCAATTAGATTTACATTTCATACTTTTCAACATCAATCATCATGAAACACGTTCTTATTTTATACTTCTGTTTTACCTTTTCGTTACAAGGGCAATCACAGCAAAAAGTTATCTCCGGCAACCCGGTGTTTCAAGGCTGGTATGCCGATCCGGAAGGAGTAATTTTTGGAAGTGAATATTGGATTTACCCGACCTATTCTGATAAATATGAGAAACAGGTTTTTCTTGATGCATTTTCTTCACCTGATCTGGTGAATTGGACAAAGCATCCGCACGTGCTGGACACCGCCCATGTAAAGTGGGCGAAACGCGCAATGTGGGCTCCGTCTATCGTGGAGAAGGACAAAAAGTATTTTCTCTTCTTCGGTGCGAACGATATTCAAAGCGATAACGAATATGGCGGCATTGGTGTGGCTGTTGCTGATAAACCAAAAGGCCCATTCAAAGATTATCTTGGACATCCGCTCATTGATAAGTTTCACAATGGGGCGCAGCCGATCGATCAGTTTTGTTTTAAAGATGGCGATCAATACTATCTTATATATGGCGGCTGGCGTCACTGCAACATCGTGAAGCTGAAGAGTGACTTCACGGGGTTTGTTCCATTCGATGATGGCAGCACCTTCAAAGAGATCACTCCCGACAATTATGTAGAAGGCCCGTTTATGTTTAAACACAATAATAAATATTACTTCATGTGGTCGGAGGGCGGCTGGACCGGGCCGGATTATTCTGTGGCATACGCGATAGCTGATTCCCCATTCGGGCCATTCAAGCGAGTTGGAAAGATTTTGCAACAGGATCCAAAAGTTGCCACAGGTGCGGGACATCACTCTATTATCCACGCACCCAAAAGCAACAATTGGTATATTGTTTACCATCGCAGGCCGCTCACTGAAAAAGACGGCAACTCACGCGAGACTTGCATTGATCAGCTTTTCTTTGATGAGAATGGAATGATCAAACCGGTGGTGATTACCAATGAAGGAGTGAAGTCTGATTTGATTAAGAAATAGTTCCTCTAAGTTGAATGGTATCCTTCACCCGCAATTCAAATAGGGATGCTTGTCTTTTCTTATGCTTTCTATGG
Source organism: uncultured Ohtaekwangia sp. (assembly GCA_964510765.1). GTDB lineage: Bacteria > Bacteroidota > Bacteroidia > Cytophagales > Cyclobacteriaceae > ELB16-189. The sequence continues at coordinate 43,436 of CAZECP010000018.1, forward strand.
AAAAAATCCTTTGAGTCAAACGCTTTTCGCCATCTCCCAGCCGATGATACTTTTCTTTCGGGATGATTCCCACCGGTATTCACCGAGTATTCCGTCTTTGCGAATCACGCGGTGACAAGGAATCAAATAGGCAATGTGATTTGATCCAACGGCTGAACCCACGGCTTGCATCGCTTTCGGATTTTGAATTTGCCCGGCAATGTCCTGGTAGGTAGTCACTGATCCCATCGGCAATCGCAGCAATGCCTCCCATACTTTCACCTGAAAGTTAGTGCCCTTTACAAACACATGAAGTTTACTTGGCGCCTGAGTACTTGCATGGTAAAAAATCTGATCGATAGAAGATTGAGTTAATTCCTGATTTTGATGGAATACAGAATTGTGCCAGTGTTCTTTCATTTGCTCCAATTCTTCCTTCGGATTTTCGCGGGAACGAATGAATGACAGCCAGCAAATCCCACGATCGGTAACACCAATCAGACAATGGCCAAATGGAGTCTCATGAAAGCCGTATTCGATTTTTATGCCGGAACCCGCCAACTTATACTCTTGAGGTGTGACTGCTTCGAGTGTCGTGAATAAGTCATATACTCTGCTTTGACTGGATAAGCCCGCGGCCTCAGCAGCATCGATCAGGTTTTTTGTTTCATTTAATTTCTCTTTCAAAAAATCGACCGTAAGAAATTGTAAAAAACGTTTTGGACTAATGCCCGCCCACTCGGTGAAGATGCGTTGGAAGTGAAAAGGAGAGAGGTGAACTATTTCCGCCACTTCATCCAGTTCCGGCTGGCGCTGAAAATTTTCTTCCAGGAATTTAATCGCCTGTTCAATGCGCTGGTAATTAATGTTGAGTTCTGTTGCCACAATCATAAAGTTATTGGTTTTTGTTTTTTTGGCTTCAACTCAGAAGCTATTTAGTTGTTAGATTTTCTTTGTTCAAATTTCAACTTGCCTTCAACTCTTTTCAACCTGCTTCTTGCTTATTTTCAATTTCGTAAACCCGAAGCCCACAGATATTTCGCAGCTCTTATGCCGCGTCATGAAAAATAATGCCCATCGCAAAGCGTTTGCCATTGGTCACCTCACTTACTCCATGTTTCATTCTGGCGCGATAGTAGCCGCGTGTTCCCGTTACAGGCCGGTAATTGGTGGTAAAAATCAGGGCATCACCTTGATTGGGTTTGATCACATGAGCGCGCGATTGTGCGCGTGGAAGCTGCTCGGTCATCACAAATTCTCCGCCTTCAAAATCAACCCCACATTGTGAAAGCGGAAAGAGAACTTGAAATGGAAAATAGACTTTACCATACAAATCCTGATGCAAGGTGTTAAAGCCGCCTTTCTCATAGCGAAGGATCAGCGGTGTTGGTCGCATTTGCCCGTGCTCTTTGCAAATGGAAATCAGTTTGTGATGCTCAGTTGGAAATGTTTCCTTCAATTCAAGTTGACTATTCCATTCATTTGCCAATGATGCAAGCGGCTGATAAAATTCTTCCCGCATGGATTGAATCTTCAGGGGTAGTGGATACGTGAAATATTTGTACTCGCCTTTGCCAAAACGATAGCGCTCCATATTGATAGTGCTTCGGTAAAGTGAATCATCATCGTATAGGTTTTGAAAATATTCGCATTCCATTTTAGACAGAACGTTCGGTAGGATAGCGTAGCCTTTTGCAGATAGCTCATGGTAAATTAGTTCCCAATCCATATTGAAAATTTTTATTGTTTTTTCTATTCAAAATTGAGTGAATCAGCTACCGTTCTCAACCCGCTTCTTGCTTTGTTATTGGAAACACTCTACTTTTGTTTCATGCTTCAACAAATTCTTTTGATTGCATCAGTGGCAGGAGCGGTGTTTTATTTAGGCCGCCTTGTTTACAAGTCCTTTCAGGCAAAAAATGCTTGTGCTACAGGTTGTGGCAAATGTGCTGCTGCGCATGTAGCAGAGAAGGCGAATGCCTAACGGCTACTTACGTAATTTTTCCACCATTTTTATTCTCTCTTCAAAGTGAAGAGCTACGAATAAGCCGAAATCATAAATCCAAAATCACAAATCGTAAATCAACATGCGACAGCCCTTGCTTGGCGAAGGTGCCAAAGAACTTAGTTATGAAATCCGTGAGATCGTAAAGAAGGCCGAAATGATCAAAGCGCTCGGTCGGCCGATCTTCTGGGAAAATATCGGAGACCCGATTCAAAAAAACCATGTAATACCTGAGTGGATCCGCGAGATCATTGCGGAACTCGCGAAAGAAAATGAATCTTACAGCTATTGCCCTTCAAAGGGAATTTTAGAGACGAGAAAATTTCTTGCAACACAAACTAACAAGCGCGGTGGCACGCAGATCAATGAGCATGACATTTGCTTTTTCAATGGACTTGGTGATGCCATCGGAAAAGTTTATCAATACATCACGCCAACTTCGCGTGTGATAGGACCTTCGCCTGCATACTCTACGCATTCCAGTGCGGAAGCTGCACATGCAGCGCACGAGCCACTCACCTACACACTTGATCCTGACAATAAGTGGTATCCAGACATGGATGATTTGTACAACAAGGTAAAATACAATCCGAATGTGGTCGGTATTCTTATTATCAACCCGGATAATCCTACCGGCATGGTTTATCCGCGTGAAACTTTGGAACGAATGGTGGAGATAGCGCGCGAATTCAAATTGTTTTTATTGTGCGATGAAATTTATTTGAATATTGTTTACAACGGAGCAAAAACGTATGCACTTTCGGATGTCATCGAAGATGTGCCGGGCATTGCTATGAAAGGAATTTCAAAAGAGATGCCGTGGCCGGGAGCGCGCTGTGGATGGATGGAATATTACAACCGAGAGAAAGACAGTGACTTCAACCGACTTTGTCAGGCAATTGATAATGCAAAAATGATTGAAGTATGTTCTACAAAGCTTCCCCAACTTGCCATTCCGAAAATTCTTGGTGATCCACGGTTCAAAATTTATCGGGAAGAAACCAACCTGCGCATTGGGAGAAGAAGTAAAATTATTTCTGAAATTCTGGGTTCAATTCCGCAATTGAAGTTTAACGAAACGTTTGGTGCATTTTATAACACGATTATTTTCAAAGAAGGCTCGCTAAAGAATAATCAGAAAATGAAAATTGAAAATCCTGAGATAGAAAAATTGGTGAATGGTTGGGTAAGTGAAAACATTCCACTCGATAAGCGATTTGTTTACTACCTGTTAGCTGCGAAAGGGGTTTGTGTTGTTCCGATCTCTTCTTTCTGTTCTGAGTTGCAGGGTTTCCGTGTAACACTGTTGGAAGAGGACGAAAAAACATTGATCAAAACTTTTACAGCGATACGCGATGGAATTGTGGAGTATTTGAATTAAAGAATGATCAGAATTCTATCATCGGCTTCAAAAAAAAATTTGTAACTTTAAAGTATGCGCATTATTTCATTTTTTCTATTGTATTTCAGTTGCCTTAGTCTTTCAGCCCAGAACATTAAGGTGGAGTTTGACAAAAAACATGATGTGACTAAATACAAAACATTTCGCTTCGGTGATAGCCAGATCGCCATTAACGATAAGGAAGATCAGAAGAAAGTGCCACGCCAGCAATTCGATGCCTGGGTGAAAAACGGAATTACCCGCGAGCTGGAGTACAAAGGATTGAGTCGTGTAGATTCACTTGCCGACCTGGTGGTATCTTATGCCATGATTTCGTCCGATCGGAATGACGTGTCAGTGACGGGGCCTTTAGGAATGACGCCCAATTCCAGTGATCGTGTCTTCAATCGTGAGTATCATGAGATTGATTTAATTATAGACGTGAACAACCGAAATAATTTTTTAGTTTGGCGAATCAATTCAACTGCTCAATTAAACACAACCGAAGCAGAACGTACTATAGACCAGATAGTGGAAAAAGGATTCAAAAAATTCCGCAAATCCGCTAAGAAGAAATAGTCACAATGTTTCGTTGTTTCCCTGTTTTACTTTTACTCTTTTCGCTGGCATCTTGTTCATCAGGCGATAAGATTCCTTCTGTGTTGCTGCTGCCGACTGAAAAATTTTACTTTAATTCTTTTGTTGATTGCAATATGGCTGAGGCTTGGATCGGTGACACGCTTCGGATTTTTCCCGGCAAATATGGAGAAGATCCGCTGTGGGGATATTCTCATGAATTAAAATTTGCCAGCGGTAAAAATGCGGATGAAGTCTTCTTGCGCAAAGCAGAAGAATTCACCGAGCCCACAATGCCCGTCAATGTAGCCCCCGGTGAAGCAGGCCTGCATGGAGCTGTTTGGTTTGAAACCGTTTACCAGGATAAGGCTGATGAATCCGGGAAAACGCTCTATGCCGTCTATCACAATGAGAACTATCCTCTCACGCTTCCGTTCGATGCAAACACAGGTATCGGTTACGTTGATAGGAATTGGCCGCAAGGTCTCATAGGCGAGAAAACTCCTGCTGCCGTGTGCCGTATTGGAATCATGAAATCAGTAAATGGTGGTCACTCGTGGATCAACAAAGGAATTTTTATTGAAGACCTTCAACCTCGCATGATTTTAAAGCCACATAATACTTCCGTTACATTTGCCGGTGGTGTTGGTGATCCTTCTGCTGTTGAAAGCAATGGGTATCTTTATTTGTTTTATGGTGAATACGGATATCCTGAAAAGTATGATTCCCTTACTTACGATCCATTAAAGGAATATTCAGGACAGTGCGTGAGTGTTGCCCGCATTGCAACTCGCGATCTCGATGATCCTGTAGGTAAAGCCAGGAGATGGGGTGGAAAGTTTTTCGATGCACCATCGGATGGAACAGGTGTTCCCATCAATTCACTTCAAATATCTCGTGATTCGTTGGGTGGCCCGGCTTCGAACCCAGCATCAAAATTTTACTGGGGGCCATCCGTTAGTTGGAATACCTATTTGAATTGCTGGGTCATGCTGATGGCGCGTTCTCATGGATTGTCCTGGAAGGGGGACCGGGTTTACATTTCATTCAACAAAAATGCCGACCTGGGTGAAGGTGACAATTCGCAGCAGTGGTCAACTCCCAAACTTTTGCTGGAGAAGAAAGGTCATACGATCTGGTATCCATCGTTGCAGCCAACTGCCGATGCGAAAGATGTAAAGGCCAGGGCGACCTGCCTAAAACTTGGCAAAAAGGCGCGCTTATTTTACAAAGACATGTACAATGATCAGAATGGCAAGTTTCATGCAGAATATGTTTCTGAATATCGCGTGTTATATAACATTGCGGTAAAATGATAAGCTTACTAATGCCAGTAATGTTATTGGATTATAGGAGCAGAGAGGAGCGTGGATTTCAGCAATTGATTAAGCATTTCAGGGTAATTTCAAATTACTGTTAGGTTTTAAGAACGTTCTCTTGCAAACCAATTCTGTCTTCGGTCATCTCATCTCTTTGTTTTATCTTTGCTGCTCACTTTCGAAAATAAACTTCAATAAATATGGTAGCTGAAAAAGCAACGTACAAAGTAAAAGATCTTTCATTGGCCGAGTGGGGCCGCAAGGAGATTCAATTGGCGGAAGCCGAAATGCCTGGGCTGATGGCCATCCGTGAAGAATACCGCGCTCAACAACCGCTGAAAGGAGCTCGTATAGCCGGGTGTCTTCACATGACCATTCAAACAGCAGTACTCATCGAGACTTTAAAAGAGCTTGGTGCTGAAGTTTCCTGGTCGTCTTGCAATATTTTCTCCACCCAGGACCATGCAGCGGCAGCTATCGCAAAAGCCGGTATTCCTGTGTTTGCCTGGAAAGGCATGAACGAGCAAGAGTTTGACTGGTGTATCGAACAAACACTTCATGCTTTCAAAGAGGGCAAGCCACTCAACATGATCTTGGATGATGGCGGTGACCTGACCAACATGGTGTTGGATCGCTATCCTGAATTGGTTCCTGGCATCAAGGGAATTTCGGAAGAGACTACTACGGGGGTTCATCGTTTAATCGAAAGAATGCACAATGGAAAATTGCCATTACCTGCTATCAACATCAACGACTCTGTCACGAAGTCTAAGTTTGATAATAAATATGGTTGCAAGGAATCATTGGTAGATGCTATCCGCAGAGCTACTGACGTGATGATGGCTGGAAAAGTAGCCGTGGTTGCAGGATACGGTGATGTTGGTAAAGGTTCGGCTGCTTCATTACGTGGCGCAGGTGCGCGCGTGATTGTTACGGAGATCGATCCCATCTGTGCTCTTCAGGCTGCGATGGACGGTTTTGCTGTAAAGCGCATGGATGATGCAGTGAAAGATGCTGACATCATTGTTACAGCAACCGGAAATTGCGGTATCGTATTGAGCCGTCATTTCGAAAGCATGAAAGACAAAGCGATTGTGTGTAACATCGGTCACTTCGATAATGAAATTGATGTGGCCTGGTTGAACAAGAATGCGACTAAGAATGAAGTGAAGCCTCAAGTTGATTTATATACGTTGAAAAATGGTCGCCAGGTTATTCTGTTGGCGGAGGGCCGCTTGGTAAACCTTGGTTGTGCAACAGGCCATCCTTCTTTTGTGATGTCGAATTCATTCTCCAACCAGACCATTGCTCAACTTGAGCTTTGGATGAATTCAAGCAAGTATGAAAACAAAGTTTACATGTTGCCCAAGCATCTGGATGAAAAAGTGGCGAGACTTCACCTGAAGAAAATTGGTGTAGAGCTGGAAACACTCTCGGACGAACAAGCAAAATACATTGGTGTTAATGCGAATGGTCCGTTCAAACCTGATTATTATCGTTATTAATATTAGAACTTACCTCTCTGCTTGCAAATAGAGAGTCCCCGCTCCGTAAAGGGCGGGGTTTTTTATTTCCTGTCGGTGAGTTTGATTTGAATTGTAAAGAGTAAACTTCCCAAATAGACGGCAGTAATAGTTAGTGAACTAGTAAGTTTGAAAACAAGTGATGCTTGCATTATATAAACAGGAAAAGTCAAAAACATTCCAGTTGCAAATCGAACTGAATTTTTCATCTGCTTTTCCTTGATGAAGGAATCAAAGAAACCCATCAATGCTCTCAGAATGAAATTGTTTACTGCGAAATAGACACTGTTTAACTTAACGAGTAGATTGGGTTTGGTTTGACTTGTTTTTGTTTCAGACGGTAATATTAGTTCATTCAATTTAAGCCAGGTCGAATCCAAAATCTCCTCGGTCGATTTGCTTTTTGAGAACGCGGAAAAACTGATTGGCTCACCAAAATTCAACAAGGCTGTTGCTCCAAAACCTTTTGTGCCGTTATAATTGACACCAACAGGTACCAATTGAAGATTTGTGTCTGGATTCTGTACCAGGGCAGTTTCGGCAATTCTCACAAAACCTTTTTGAAGCGGAAGCAGCCTCTCTTCAACCGAGTTTTCTCCTTCGGGAAAAAGAATAATCGATTCGCCTTTTGCCAATAACTGTGCGCAGCGATTGATCATGTCTTCATTTTTCCGAAGCGAACCGTGTCCATCGCGAAAACGGAAAATTGGAATTAGTTTCAGCTTTGACAGGACCCAGGCAGACCATTTATTTTTAAATACCTCACCTCTTGCAAGAAACCATGGATTCTGCTTTAGGCTGCACGCGATGAGTATCGCATCTAAAAAGGCGTTTGGATGATTGGCCAGGAAAATGATGGGAGCATTTGGCAACTGCGAATGAAAATGAAATTGCCATTTCCTGAAAAAGAAATGGAGGGAAACTTTAGACCATAACTTTAGCAGCGAATGCAGCATCAACGTACTCGCTTGCTTTTGTAACCCAGCTGAGTGAGCACCTGCACTGCCTTATCGCGCCAGTCGCCTTGCAGAATGATTTCACGATCTTTTACCGAGCCGCCAATCCCTAATTTTGTTTTCAGGGTTTTAGCTAGTTGTTCAAGGTCTCCGGTTTTTCCTGTGAAGCCTGTTATTAATGTTACTTGCTTGCCGGCTCTGCCACTTTTATCAAGGAGTACGCGGAGGTTTTGTTGTTGCACAGGAAGAGTTTCCGCTTCTTCGTTTGCTCCATATTGAAATTCAAAATCTTTATTGGTGGAATACACCACGCCATCGCGTTGTTTCCAATCATTTTTCTTCGACATAACGGTTCAAAATTTATGAATGTTCAGAAAAATAAAATTCAAAAGTATCAATAGAAAATTAACAACTCCGAGGTTAAAGCGGAATTCAACACCTTTCCAATAAAATGTTCCGAGTAGTGATGTGATCAACAACACAAAAGGAGCGAAGACAAAATTTCCATAAATGGACAAGTCAACGGGCATGCGTGAATGATTCGTCTTGTCCTCAATTTCACACGGAATGGAGAACATCTTCGATTTGTAAATATAGATAGCTGCGCTTTTGATTTTCCGATTGGTGGCCTGATCAACATTCACCGTTCCGCCATCATTTAGTTCATATTTGTAGGTACGCCCATACTTTCCTGTAATCACATTGAAGTTTGTTATCATCACGTCTTTCTTTTCTTTTTCTAAGGAATAATCAGCGATTAAAACAACCGAGAAGAGCAAAGCTATTCGCGAAGCCATCAAAGCATATTTCAAATGACTCGCCATCAGTGCAATAAGTTCATCTTTTTTCGAAGGCCGCCTTACCCGGGTTGCTGCTGGTTGTGGGCGATACCGCGGGTCGCGATGTTTTTGAGTGACAGGCTGTTCTTCTGTGACAACACCTAACAACATTTGATCATAAATTCCTTTTCGAAGCGGATCGCCCAATACTTCATATGCTTCGTTCACTTCTTTAAAAATAGATTCAGCCTGGGGCGAAGAATTTTTATCAGGATGATATTGCAAGGCAAGTTTTCGATATGCCTGTTTGATTTCTTCTTCTTTGGCATAAATATTCAAACCCAATATGAAATAGTAGTTTTTCACGCTGATTTTGAAAAGTAAAGTTAAAAATAAAACCCGCTCGTGCGGGAGCGGGTTTCTATAACGATGGGATCAGTTTTTTAGTGCTTCACTACAAACGTAAGTACAGGTCGCTTTGCATGACCCACCACATCTTCAGCAATGCTTCCGGCCATCACGTGCGCAAAGCCTGTGCGTCCATGAGTTGCCATTGCGATCATGTCAGCATCAATGCTGTCAGCAAAGTAGATGATTCCTTCTTCTTCACCTATGTCATTATATACGTTGATGGTGTAATTTTTCAAACCAAGGGATTTTGCGAATTTAAACATGTAGTCTTTAACTACACGGTCACGTTGGAAATCTCCAGGTGTATTGATGCGAACCAGGTGAATGGTGCTATCATAGATACGCTGAGCACTTTTCACAATTCGGGAAAATACTTCCTCTTCTTTTGACATGGCGGTAGCATAGACAATGTTTTTGAATTCATTGGTTGTAGGCTTTTTATGTACCGTGAGCACAGGGCAATGGGAGTGACGAACCACTTTTTCCGTATTGGTTCCGATTACCATTTCTTCCAACTTTGTATGCCCTCTGGTTCCCATCACAGCAAGGTCAACTTTATGTTCGGTGATAATTGCATTCATTCCGTGAAATGCATTGCCCAGGCGAAGTTCACCTGTGATATCAACATCACTGAACCTCGGATTTTGTACAAAGGTCTCCAATTGCTTCTTCGCCTTTTCCAATAATTTGAAAGTAAAAATGCGATCTTCCCAATTGTCCTTATGCCATTCACCGGTGATGCGATATGACTCAGGTGTGGCTTCTTCCACCACATGCAGGGCAATGATCTTCGCCCCTGATTTTTTCGCGATGTCGTAAGCTACTTCAAAGGCAGTGATCGATGTTTTGGAGAAGTCAACGGGCACCAATATTTTTTTCATAAAATAGTTATTTGAGTGTTGGAAAGTAAATATAGGACAAATTCACAGTTCAAAGAAGCGAAGATTTTTGAATTGTTTCTATGATTAAAGTCAGAACTATTCCTGTACTAATGCAGTCTTAATTTTTTTCGGAAAAGGATAAACGCCAGCGTAGATACCCCGAGCAGGTAGGGGTAGTACAGTTTGCTCATGATGTCCAGCGGAGAAATTAACTGGTGAGCCACCGCTACTGCGGCAAGAATCTGTGCTCCATAAGGAAGAACTCCTTGCACTACACATGAAACCGTGTCAAGAATACTCGCGCTCCTGCGTGGATCAATTTGGTTTTGATCTGCAATTTTCTTTGCAAGCGGGCCTACTATTAAAATAGTGATCGTGTTGTTTGCCAATGCAATGTTTACCAATGAGGTGAGCAAAGCTATTCCAAGTTCTCCACTGCGCTTGCTGCTTACTCTCTTTGAAACGTGCGTAAGAATGTAGTCGATGCCTCCATAGTATTTTATTAATCCCACTACACCACCGATGAGAATACAGATGACACTCAATTCAAACATAGATGCCATTCCCTCGTTAAGAGATTTCACCATGTCCCAAAGGCCGACACTGCTGGATGCAAAACCAATGATCATGGTGATGATAATTCCTGAAATCAAAACCCAGATCACACTCATTCCCAACAACGCTGAGACGAACACGAAAAGGTAAGGAACTATTTTGATGAACGAGTAACTTTTTACTGTGTCGATACTTGATGGAAGGTCACTACTGATAGAGTAGATAATGAATGTGACCGCAGCCGCTGGTAATGCGATCCAAAAATTAACTTTAAACTTTGCGCGCATTTCTACGCCTTGCGTGCGTGTAGCCGCGATAGTCGTGTCCGAGATCATGGAGAGGTTGTCACCAAACATAGCGCCACCAACTACAGCGGCTAAACTGATGTGGAGCGTGCCAGAGATGGATTCATTGATCCCGACAGCAATGGGAGCGAGTGCGACTACTGTTCCCACGGAAGTGCCGAGTGAAAGTGAAATAAAACATGCTGTAAGGAAAAGCCCACCGATTAAAAACCGTGGTGAGATATAAGACAAAGCAAAATTAACGGAAGAATCAACAGCTCCGATGGTTCTGCTCAACTGGGCAAAAGCACCTGCCAACAAGAAAATCAAAATCATGAACATGATGCCTGGGTCCCCAGCACCTTTGGAAAATTCTTCAGTCTTGTCATGAAAAGATATTTTTGGATAAAGAAAAAACCCAATGATGACAGATATTAAGAATGCCAATGCGACTGGCATCTTATAAAAGTCATTCAAAACAACAGACGTTACCAGGTAAAGAAGGATGAAAAACAGCAGCGGCAGTAACGCCCAGAATTTGGATTTGAACATGTGTGCAAAGTTGAGCAACCGTAAATAAACAAAAAAGCCCCAAGTTTTTACAACCCGAGGCTTTCATAGGTTTGGTATTGGAGGTTCCGAGCGGATTCGAACCGCTGTAGGAGCTTTTGCAGAGCTCAGCCTAGCCACTCGGCCACGGAACCTTTTTGCTGATGCAAAACTAAAAACAAAATTGGTTTATAAAAAAGAAAGTGGCCCGAAGGCCACCTTCTCAAAAACTATTTCGCGAGCGATTAGTTAGAGCCTTTCATTTTCTCTTTCAATGCACTCAACGCTTCAAGATCTCCAAGAGTTGATTTCTCGCTCTCCTGGTTGATCTTTTCGATTGACTTTGCTTTGCTTGGAGCAGCTGTTTTCTTCTTAGGTGCTGCGGCTTTCTCTTCTTCAGCAGACCACATCGCTTTTAAGCTCAATGTGATGCGTCTGTCTTCTTTAGAGAACTCCAACACTTTGAAGTCGTAGCTTTCTCCCACTTCTGCTTTTGAATTGTCTTCTTTAGCAAGGTTCTTCAGTGAGCAGAATCCTTCGATACCGTAAGGCAATTCGATCACTACACCTTTGTCGTTCTTGCTAAGGATTGTTCCTTTCTGTACAGAACCAACTGTGAAGATGGTTTCGAAAGTATCCCAAGGATTTTCTTCGAGGTGCTTGTGGCTCAATGCCAGTCTGCGGTTTACCGCATCCAATTCAAGAACCTGTACTTCGATTGATTCTCCAACCTTTGTGAATTCTGAAGGATGCTTAATCTTCTTTGTCCAGCTTAGGTCAGATACGTGAACCAATCCATCGATACCTTCTTCGAGTTCGATGAACAATCCGAAGTTGGTCAGGTTACGCACAATGCCTTTGTGGCGTGTGCCCACTGCATACTTTGAAAGGATATCCTGACGTGTCCAAGGATCTTCCGTCAATTGCTTAATGCCGAGACTCATCTTGCGCTCTGTGCGATCGATCGTCAACACAACAGCCTCAAGTTCATCACCTACTTTCAGGAAGTCTTGAGGATTTCTCAAGTGCTGGCTCCAGCTCATTTCACTTACGTGTATCAAGCCTTCAACTCCTGGTTGCAGTTCAAGGAATGCACCGTAGTCTGCTACGTTTACAATTCTGCCTTTCACTTTAGAACCAACTACAACATCCGCTGCCAATGAATCCCAAGGATGTGCAGTCAATTGCTTCATGCCCAAAGAAATTCTCTTCTTATCTTCATCGAAGTCGAGCACAACTACCTTCACCACCTGATCAAGTTTCAACAACTCTTCCGGATGGTTGATGCGACCCCATGAAATGTCAGTGATGTGGAGCAATCCGTCAACACCACCAAGGTCGATGAACACACCGAAGTTGGTCATATTTTTGATCACACCTTCCAGCACCTGACCTTTTTCAAGGTTAGTAAGGATAGCCGCCTTCTGTTGCTCAAGATCTTTCTCGATCAATACTTTGTGAGATACAACCACGTTGTCGTTGGTGTAGTTGATCTTCACTACTTTCACTTCAATTGCCTTGTTAACATAGATATCGAAATCGCGGATCGGCTTCACATCGATTTGCGAACCTGGCAAGAATGCTTCGATGCCAAATACATCTACGATCAAACCACCTTTGGTTCTGCGCTTCACAAAACCTTCGATCACTTCGTCTTTGTCCAATGCAGTTTGAACATACTCCCAACCCTTCACCAGTTTCGCTTTTCTGCGAGACAAGACCAATTGGCCCATTGCGTTTTCACGCTCTTCGATGAAGAGGTCAACGAGGTCGCCAATTTTAAGATTGGGCATGTCCTTGAATTCAGCCAATGGCACAAGACCATCTGACTTGAATCCGATGTTCAAAATCACATCGCGATCGTTGATACCAACCACAGTGCCTTTTACTACTTCGCTTTCAGTAACTGAAGCGATGTTGCCACTGTAAAGCTGATCAAGTTCAGCTCTTTCCTTTGAGGAATAGCCTTCTCCAAATCCCTTTTTGTCGAACGCTTCCCAATCAAAACTTTCTAAAGAAACATTGCTCACATTGGCTTTGCGCGCAGTCACATCTTTGATCATGCGGCTAATTCCTTCCTCCTCTTCTCTTTTCTTTTGAGCTTTGAAGGCTGCCAAATCATCTTCCTGAAGTTCAGCCTCTGCCGTTTTTACATCCACATTAGCCTCAGCGCCTTTTACAGCGAGTCCTTTTTTAACAGTACCTTCGGCTTTGGGAGCTTTTGATTCTTTTCCAGAATCCTTTTGAATTTTTGCCATAAAATCTGCCCTGGTTACTTGGTGCAGACCGGGCCTTTCTGCAACAATTTTGGTTAAACATGTCTGTTTCTAAAAAAAAACAGCCCCGAAGTATTCGGGGCTGCAAATGTAGCCAAATTTTTGATTCTGAGCAGATTAATTTCAGTGCCTTCCACGGCCCCCGCCCGCATGACCTCCGCCTCCGGCTCCTCCTCTGATCCCGCCAAAGCCACCTCTGTTGCCACCACCTACGTGCTGCCAATTTTGTTGATGAAATTGAGTCGCATTGAAATGATTGAAATGCTGCTGGTTGAGATTGCTTCCATTGTTGTGAATGGAATTGCGGAAATTATTATTGTTCGAACGGATCACATTCCGATTATTGTTTATTCGCTCGCTTCGATTGAATGTGTTATTACGATTGATCGTTGTGTTCCGGTTTATGGTCACATGGTTCCTTGAAAAGTGATTGAACACATCGCGATGAAAACCATTGTACACATTTACGCGATTGACAATAGTGCGGTGGTTAGTATAATAGTTATTGCAATATCCGTAGTAGCGCGGGTAGCGGTGATAACCAAACCGGAAGAACCAGTTTGAATAATATCTCGAAGGTAATCCCATCACCACCACATTTCCGCGCGGGCCAATATAAAAGCCTGTGTAATAATAGAGGGGCATCGGATACCACATGGGAGAAGAATACCAGTAAGGATAACCAAACCAATAGGGATAAGGATTGTAATTGTAACCAGAACCACCGTAGTAGTTATTGACTACGGCAGGTTGATTTTGACTTTGGCTTTGCTGAGTTTGCGGAAGTTGAGCGTTGTAAGATGAATCATTGTTGGCAGAATAACTGTCGGCAAATTCCTGCGAAGACTTTTTCATTTCTTCCTGCATCTGTGGATCGCTCTCCACTTTCTTTTTGTATTCTTCAAGGTCAGTTTGGTTTTGAGTAGCTACTTGCGAACTCACATCATTCAATTTTTGACGGGTGCCTTGCGGATCGTTTTTGTAGGCTTCCCCAAGGCTCACCACCAGGTCAATATGTTCGGTCAGCAAGCTCATCACATCCGGCATGCCGATTACCTTTTTGAAATCGGATTGAGCATCGGATGGAAGTGATTCAATTATTTTATCAAAACCATCTTGCGAAGTCTGGTACGTTCTGTCCATGGATTTGATTTCTTTCTGATGAGACGGAAAGAGGGCGCTTACCGTTGATTCGAGTTCTTTCGGGTAATGATCCAGCATCGGCTTTACCTGATCAAATGAATTGTAAGAACTGGTAGCGAGTTGATGAACAAGTTCCGGGTAGCGGCTTATCTCATAAAACTTTTCTTGTTCATCGCGCGAAAAGTCGGCAACCAAATCCTGGAAAGACTGGCTGCTGCGTGCCTGGATGCGCTCTACCTTCACCAGTTTCTGTGTGTATTGAGATACATTCAAAATTGCATTGCGCACATCTTCCGGATAAGGAGCGATGGATGAAATGATATCATCATCATCTTTTTTCAGGCTGTCTTGATATGACTGCGTTCTGGCGATAAGACTTGCAAGAGAGGCAATCACCAGAAGTAGAAATCTGGATTTTGTTTTTGTTTTCATACATATTGGTTTTTAGTAAACCGTGTGTTAGATGATCCAGTAGCACATAAGTTTAATCCACGTATGCGCTACATTATAATCAACGATTTTCTAAATCAAAATGTATACCAACTAAGCATTAATGTCTGATGACTTTTATTAGCAAGTTTTGGAAAGAGCGATTTATGAAAGCCAGCCTACTGGAAATCTTCCGTTTTCAATGTGCCCACTGCGTAGTCTACCAATACCTTTTGGAAGAGAAGTCGGTATTCTGCCTGCGCCTTATCGGTTTGCGCTTGAACCAGAACTCTGTTAGCGTTGGCATAATCAACAAAGTTGGTAACTCCTAAATTATATCTTTCAACTTCATATTCATTAGCGACTTCTGCAGCTTTTTGTTGCTCAACAGTAACAGAATAGGTTTGCTTAAACAATTGAAAATTTTGATATGCTCTGTAGACATCAGTTTTTACTAAGACTTCAGCGTTTCGTAATGTCGTCTTGCTATTCAGATAAAGCACACGTTGCTGCATGTAAGTAGTCCTGTTTTGAAATCCGTTTAAAATAGGGATGTTAAGCTGCAAGCCATATTGCTTCCTTACGTTATCATTTTGAAACTGATCCGAAAAAGAGCGAGCTGAATTATCACCTTGCTTTTTGTTGTATGCAGATCCATAAGACGCAAATGCTGAGAGTGTTGGCATCATAAGCGCACGATTGACCTCCATATTAAATTTGGCAGCGCGCTCATTTTTTTCAGCACGAAGGTAATCCCCTCTTTGCTTCATAGCAGTTTCGTAAAGATTTGCTAGTTCTATCTCCTTAGAACTCATTTCATTTATGTCCCAAGAAGGTCTTACAAGATCAATATCTTCAAACGAATCAATAAGAAGGGTCTGTGCCAAAAGAGCTCTATCATTGACTAACTGCACCTCAGCCTGAAGCATCCTTAATTGGGCAGCCTTTGTTTGAGATATTTGATTGTATTCATCTACTGGGCCACGCCCACCAAGTTTCACCTGTTCCTGAATCTGTAAAAGCAACTTGTCCTGTGCTTGGTGATTTTCCTGAGCTATACGAAGTAACTCTTTGTCTAATAGGACGGTCAGATATTGTGATGCAACGGTATTGATAATATCTTGAGCTGTCCTGTTTACGAAGTAGAGCTGAGCATCCAAAGCATTCGTTGCCTGCTTTACCCGATTGATTTGTGAAAAACCATTGAACAGGTTTAGATTGGCGTTCAACTGTCCACTAAATGCGTCTACCGTTCCGTTAACGACACCTTGTTGCTGAATAAAAGAGTTACCATTTGTTTGATACGCATTTACTGAAGCAGAAAGAGAAGGCCCTAAACCTGATATGGCACTTGTCTTAAGCATATTGTTGTACTCTAAATTATTTCTTTGTTGATTGAGTAGCATGCCATTTTTAAGGGCGATCTTGACAGCTTCTTCAAAAGTCATCACTTTTCCTGTTGACTTTTGTTCTTGCGCAACTGCCCAGCTACCAATGAAAACCAATCCAACAAACAATACTCTCTTCATATTCAATTTTTATTTTACTAATTCATCCGACTCTACGGCA
>CAZECP010000019.1:0-34695 GCA_964510765.1 uncultured Ohtaekwangia sp.
TGAGCGAAGGAATGTTTACTTACGATGATCGAGTGCACGAGCACTTCTCCTACCGAGGGGACACCGGCACTCACGCCTGCAGCCGCACTTGCTGGCCGGTGTGACAGTGTGGGGTGAGGTGCATGCTTCTAAAAGTTTGCGCGAAGGAAATACTCACCCCTCATGTCTTACATCTTACGTCTCACTTCTCACGTCTCACGTCTCACTTCAACACCACCACCGTGATCCCCGCTCCTCCCCGCTCTACGTGCTCATCGTAAAAGGAAGCAACTTGCTTTGCCGTTTTTAATTGATCACGCACTACTTTTCTCAGAATGCCTTCGCCTTTGCCGTGCAGGATTTTCAATTCACTTTGGCCGAGCAGCGTGGCATCATCAATGAACTGATCGAGCAGCGGCAACACTTCTTCCGCGCGCTTGCCACGCACATCGAGGGTGGTCACAAACGATGATTGCTTCTGCATGATGTTGATGCCAAGTGATTTTGCTTTGGAGAAAATCGCGGGCTCGGCAAGATCACTGCGCACGAGTGAATTTAATTTTACAGTAGAACGCAGACTCCCAAACTCCACCACGGCATTGTTGCCTTTGATCTGCACCAGGTTGCCCGTTACCTCCTGCCCTCGTATGCGCACCTTGTCGCCAGCTTTCAAAATCACTTCACCGGTTTCTTCGTCCATCGATTTCGTTTGCTCCGGCTTCACTTTCTCCGAAAGCTGCTGCAGGTTTTGTCGCACCTTGCGAGTCTCATTTTTCTGCGCCTTATTCTCCTGGATGTGGCGGATGGTCTTTTCAATCTCGCGATTGGTTTCTTTCAAAAGCTGGGCCGCTTCCGTCTTCGCTTTATCAATGATTATTTTTTTCTTCGACTCCAGCTCGGTGCTCATCTGCTTGTAGCGGTTCAGCTCTTCGGTTAGCCTGCGCTCCTTCTCGTGCATCTCCCGCTGCTTGCGCGAAAGTATTTCACGCTCTTCCGAAACGGATTTGATCAGCATCTCCAGGCCCGTGAGGTCTTTGCCGATGATTTGCTCCGCCCCTTCGATCACCTCCTTCGGCAAACCTGTGTTCTTCGCGATCTCCAAGGCAAACGAACTCCCCGGCTTCCCGATTTCAAGTTTGAAAAGCGGCAGCATTTTCTTTGTATCAAACTGCATCGAGCCATTGCGGATGTCATCGCGGTTGGAAGCAAATACTTTCAGATTGTAATAGTGAGTAGTAGCAACTCCCCAGGCTTTCTTCACCAACAAAGAGGCAAGTACAGACTGCGCAATGCCTCCGCCAAAATTAGGATCAGTGCCTCCGCCCAATTCATCCAGCAACACCAGCGAGCCGGCAGTAGCGTGCTGCAAAAAGTATTTCATGTTGCGCAGGTGCGAACTATAGGTGCTCAAATCATTATCGATGGACTGCTGATCACCAATGTCCAGAAACAGCTCGGTAAAAATTCCTACCGTAGATTGCTCATTCACGGGAGGCAACAAACCACACTGCACCATGTATTGAATCAACCCCACCGATTTCAAACAAACTGATTTTCCTCCGGCATTAGGTCCTGACACCAGCAGAAATCTTTCCTGTTCATTCAGGTCAATCGTGAGCGGAACTACTTCGCGCTTTCCTTTCAAACTCAGGAAGAGCAATGGATGCCGGGCGAGAATCCAATTCACGGCCGGAGTATTGACCAGCGTTGGCAAGGAAGCTTCAATGTCAATTGCAAATTTTGCCTTTGCCTGATGAAAGTCCATCACGCCCACATAGAGAAATGAATCTGCGAGCGCATGCGCATGTTGGCGGAGCAGGGCCGTGAGTTCGATCAGTATCTTCACCACCTCTCTTCGCTCCGCATGGATCAAATCACGCAGCTCATTGTTGGCTTCCAATGTTTCAGCGGGCTCAATGTAAACCGTTTGCCCGGTGGCAGATTCATCGGCAATAAAACCTTTGAGCTTGCGCTTGTGTTCTGCCAGCACCGGTATTACCATCCGTCCATCGCGAATGGTTAACGATGCCCCTTGTGGTACCCAGCCATTGTTGTTGGAGTCGCGGAAAATCTGATCGGCCATTCGCTTCACCCGCGATTCTTCATCGCGTATTTTCTTGCGCAGGATCGACAGCTGGGGTGAAGCGTTGTCTTTCAAAATTCCTTTGTCGTCAAATTTTGAATCCAGCATTGACAACACGCTTTTAGGAAGAGTTATCAGTTTGGATTGGTCGTGAAGCCGCGGAAATTCTTCCTTATTCTTTTCAAAAAAAGTCTGCAACGAAAACAACACCTGCAATACTTTAATGATCTCGAAAAATTGATCTTGCTCGATGAAATTTCCTTCTACACGGATCGGGCCCAGGAATTCATTTACATCCGCATAGGTTCTGAAGGGGATATCCTCTCCTTTCTCAAGTAGTTTTTTGAATTCGCTTGTTTGCAGCAAAAGAGATTCTACAGTGGGAAAAGCATCCGAAGCCTGCATGGCAGCCACTTGCTCTGTACCAAGTGCACCATAACAATAATTGATCAGCCTCGACCGGATCTGATCAAAGCCGAGTTTGCTTTCGAACTGGCTTGGAGGGCTTGGGAGCACTTTCATGGGGCGTCTTGGTTCGTTGTTCACGAACTGTTAATGAGTCGATCACAATATCATACACTTTTTCAAACTCCTTGGGATGCGACAAGTAGTATGCGTACGTTTTTTTGAGCACGGAGTCAGGAATGTTCTTTTTCTTCAACAACTTCTGTTCGTAGGGAAAAAAGTAAGTGATGGAAGAATCTTTCGGTAAGGGAAGTTCATCAGCCACGGCTTCTGCCAGGTAAATGTCGATAAGCAAAGCCGAAAGCTCATGCTCATTGAGCACACCCTTGCGGGCAGCGTCTTCATTATTTTTTGAACAGCCGGCAAGCAAAACGCTCCACGAAATAAAAATCAACAATAGCCGCTTCATAATCAGCCCGAAAATTAGTGAGGAATAATCATTTGGCAACTGACGAGACGAAAATCGAGCCAGTTTTATTCCGAACGTCTTTACTCCTTGCGAATAAACGTAGGGCACGGAATGTACTTGGGTGGCTTCTTGGTTTTTGAATGCTGGCCGATTTCAATCCGGTATTTCAATGCAACTTCATGCGCTCCACCCGAAACGGGGCCCAATTCTGATACCGTAAAGTCATAACTATAAACAACTTCAAAGCGATTGAATTGAAAACCCAGTATGATCACCATAGCATCCCTGCGTGGGTTATTCTCTGTGTTCTTCAAAATCGGAAGGCCCCGATACCATACTCCAAAAATAATAGGCTCGTATAGCAGGTAAGCGCCCACATCAAACTGCTGAAAGTTTCCCTGCTGTTTGTAAATGAATGAAGGCGACAAAACAGGAATACTTGCCTTTTTGAATGCACCACGATAGAGCGGAATCCGCACACCACCATGAATAGTTATTTTCATGGGCACATACGCTTCCGAATTGACGAGTGATCGATTGGGCTCGTTGATATGATCAGCAGCGAAGCCTAACCAGAAATCCTTGTTATACGCCAACAGTCCGGCTTTGAAATCGAAGTAGTGTGAGTTGCCTGAGTTGGTAAGCGTAGGATCCTGAGTCGGCAGATTCTGGTTTGAACCAAGTTGCAGTTGATCAGCAAAAATCAGTTTATTAAAATCAATGCTGCGAATGGCATAGCCGAAATTAATGCCCGATGAAATCACCCATTTACTCGACACGTTCCATTTATAAGAATACAGAAAATTAAATTCAGTAGATTTCATTCCGGCAGTTCCCGCCTGATCCTGGATCGCCTGAAAACCAAAACCGCTGTTGAGGTTATACATGTTGTAGTCGTAAGAAGCAGCGTAGGTTACATAGCCGGTTCCTACATTGGGCCATTGGTTTCTATAGTTGGTGATAAAACGATGATCCATGGTTGTTCCCGTAAAGGCGGGATTCAGATACAAAGGAGCAGCATAGTATTGACTGAATTGAGGATCCTGCGATTTAACATCAAGAAGTGCAAGACTGCAGATAACCAAGCAGTAAACTTTCTTCATCGGATAAGATTTATATCACCCAACCTTACCATACGCTGGCCATCTGCGAGCACTGCAGTGAGCTTATACATGTACACATCCTGCTGGCATGGTTTGCCATTGAATGTGCCGTCCCATCCCAAACTCTGATCCGTTGTTTTGAATAACAGATCGCCCCACCGGTTGAAGATCAACAACTCAAATTCATTGACTCCCGTCATCACCGGCAGGAAAGTATCATTCTTCCCGTCACCCGATGAACTGCCATTTGCGCCACCCGGAGAAAATGCATTTGGCAAAAGTATCTCGCCACCGTTGCGCACCACCACCGGAACGGGTGACTTTAATGTATCGGAGCAATCATTCTCCGTCTTTGCAATCAAAGTAACCGTATAAGTCCCCTCCTTCGTGTAAACATGTTCCGGTCGGTAATCGGTGGATGTTCCGCCATCACCAAAATCCCAGAGATAACTGGTAGCCCCCTGGCTGAAGTTGCTCGTGTATAATTTGTCGCGCGGTATGTAAACCAAATCAGGTCTAAAATCAAAACCGGCAACCGGTCTCAAGTAAGCGTTGATCGCATCTTTCTTAATGGCAGTAATCGTCTGGCCGGTAGCATTGGATGCGCTCAAGGTAACTGTATAAGTTCCATTGGTCACATAGGTATGACTTGGATTGGCAATTTGTGAAGTGGCTCCATCGCCAAAGTCCCACTGATAACTTCCTGCATCGGCAAATTGTGTGAGGTTAACAAACTGAACGGTGAGCGGCACGCAACCTGCGCCCGGATCAATTTGGAAATCAACTAGCGGTGGAATGGCGAGGATGGTAACCGAGGCAGTCTGACTTTGTGAACAAACTTTAGTGGACACCGTGAGCTTAATCGAGTAAGTTCCATACGTTGCGTACGTATGATTTCCAACGGCTCGGTTTGTGGATGTTGTGCCATCGCCAAAGTCCCACAGGTAGGTCCATGGCCCTGCGTTGGTGTTGTTAACTAAAGTTACTGTTGAGCCGGGCAGTGATTGAGTGAGTGGAGTAGCTGTGAACGAAACATTCATGTTGTCCAAGGCCGGAACCACCCGGTTTGCAGACGTAACGAGGCTGTTGCATCCCGCAAAGTTTTTTGTATCAAGAGAGAACTGAAGATTGGAATTCGCGGCAAGCCGGTTGAAAGGAAACTGCATCTGATCAGACGTGTTCGTTACATCCGTAAGTGTAATTCCATCTTGAACAACTACCCAATGATAATTAGATAAACCTTTCTGGGTTGCCGACAAATTCAAAACAAAAACCTGGCAATCGTATTGAACGGTATCGATGGTGAACAATGAATTGGGAACAGGCGCAATCCGAATAGTACGAATGCTATCACTGAAGCAACCCGATGGCAAAGTTGTTTTAAGATCGACAGAAAAATCCTTCAACGACTGCGTTGAATTTGAAAACAAGAAACTGAAATTAGGTGATGTACCTGTACTTGCGGAAGTAACGACTCCATTCTGATCACTCACCGTCCAGGTATAATCTGCGGGATTAAGTGCCTGCGTTTTTGAATCCACCAAAAAGTTTACGGTCTGCGGTGTACAGTTTGCATTGAATGGCGAGTAGTTGGTTGAATTAAATCCTGAAATAGGCCCTGGAAAAATGGTGATGGTAGTTGGTGCAGAAATTCGTTCGCAACCATTTGAGGTAAATACATGGAGTCTTACATCAACCTGCTGATTGGTTGTTCCCGTGTTGGTGAATTTGTAAGTAAAAATAGTTGAGAAAGTTGGATCGGATGGTTTCTGTGTTCCGATCGCAACAAAGCCAAGTCCATCGTGCGCGTCTTCTTCCCACACATATTTATCAATCGGTGAAGGCTGGATAGCAACGGATGTGTTCGTGAAATTAACCGTGAGCACGCTGCAACCGGAAGTAACGTCAGGATTAAATTGAGCTACGGGCAGAGGATCAACGGTAACAGGCAAAACAAAAATCGATGAACACGAATTCTTATCAGTAGTCACGCGAAGAGCGACCTGGTAAGTTCCGGCTCCACCTAATAACCGTGTGAAGCTTGTTTGATTGTCAAAAGCGGGATCTTTGTTGAAAGTCACTCCATCGTAGTTGAAATCCCATTCACGCAACACAATCGATTCACCGTTGATGGCATTCAAAGTTGAGGCATCGGAAAATGAAATTGGGATTCCTTCACACGCTCCACCTGCCGTAAATTTTGGAACCGGTTTTTCATAGATGTGTACAAACACCTGGTCGCGCGTGAAGCAACCGGTGATGTTATCATGAACCGTGAGTCGTGCACTATAGGTTCCCCGGGTCGTGTAAGATTCATCAAACGGACCAAGCATGGTTGGAGAATAGGTTGCAGGTGGTGCGGGCACCTGGTTAACGAGATTATTGTTCTGATCAAAAAATTCCCATCTCCATTCTGTTGAAGGTGTTGCACTCCCAACAGATGCATCATTAAAGCGAACCTGAAAAGTGGTAAAGGGCGCAGTAGGACTTTGGCAAAAATCAGGAGTGATCGTATTATTTGATAAGTCTGTAATACCGATCTGGGCTACCAGCGAGGGAGATATCGTTATTAAAACATCAAATGACTTTGAGCATCCGCCCACCGCATTATTATCTGTCACGGTAAGCTGAATGAGCTTTTGCCCCGAGGAGGAATAAGCAAAGGTTGGGTTCTTACTTGATGAAGTAGAGAGTGGCGCTCCTGCCCCGGTGTTGTTATCGAAGAATTGCCAGGTGTAGCCAAATGATGCCCCGGCTATACTCGCTGTTTGATTATTGAAATAGATATTGTCGCCAACACAAAATACCGATCGGGTCGGGCCTCCTGAATTGCCAAGCTGTGTAAAAAAACTTGGGACGGGAGAAGGAACAATTACAATACGTGCAGTGGTAACCTGTGCCGGGTTATCTCCATTCACCAAATCACCCGACACGGGGTTGAGCCCATTCAGATCGCTAAGATCATTATCATACGCATCGCATTGATTCCAATTCTTCAACGTGACTACGAAATCTTTTCCAATATCAGCGGGGGTGGTTGCCGGGATTTGAATCGGCAAACTCAATTGTCCAGGGCTGGCAACCGGATACATGGGATTTGTTCCGGCAGCAGGATTTTTATAAGGATATGCACCCGGTGTAACTCCATTCACGGTGACACCGGGAATCTGATTTGCAGCAACTCCGGTTCCATATATCCATTGAATCCAGCGGGGCGCACTATTTTCTCTTGTCGCCCTGGGAAAACAATTCCATACGCTATTATCAGTGAAAGTAAGATTGCCCGCAAAGCCCTGACAAACCCTGAACTCGGTCGGATCAATCGCCACCACATCTTTCGTCCACACTATTACTTGCGTAACAATCGGAACAACACTTCCACGCGGATTGCAGGAGTTGGATGCATCGATGGTAACATCGTAACCACAATCAACTGAAGCATTTGGGTACGTGTGAGTTACTGTAACACCCGGATCACCGTTTTGCTGCGTAAACACCTCTTCTGGCGTACCATCTCCCCAGTCAACATAATACTGTGTCCCATCAACTGAAGAAAGATAAAGTGTCTCAAAAGTTACTGTATAAGGCGCGCAACCTCGGCTGCTGGTTAGAAACTTAAAGCCCGGCTCCATGATGTCGCACTGCGACCAGGCTACACTTTGTGAGAGGAAGATTAAAAGTAACGCAGAAAGAAAGTAACGCACACCTATTCGCAAATCCATTCTGGCAAAATCAATTTCCAACTGTATAAATTTTCCCAATAAATGAAAAGTTAACCTCAGTAAAAGGCCAATGACGATAAACAAGCCAAGCTACCCGTTGAATTGCGTTAGGAAAAGATAAAGGCTTTATCAAAACTGCCCCGTGCGCAGCATTACCAAAGTACAGGACTCTGAAACCTCGATCCCTGCTTCTTCCAGCTGCCTTTCCAGCAATTCATTTTCTGTACCGGGATTGAAGATAACTCTTTTCGGTTGAAGCTTCAAAAGGTATTCTTCCAGGCCAACCTGGTTCTTCGGTGAAACGTAGAGCGTCACGGTATCCACGTTGTCAACCATCGGCTTTGTTCTGATATCAAGTATGGGCCGCTCGAAAAGAATTCCATCTTTCAAGCCAACAGGAACAAACTCGTGACCATATTGTTTAAGCGTGCCGGCAGCCATATAAGAATATCGAGCCGGGTTTGTAGAAGCACCGATAATAACTGTCTTTTTCATTTCTTATTCTTTAACCACTCAAAAACTTTCTCAGCACATCGTTCCCCATCCATGGCCGCAGAAACAATTCCTCCGGCATATCCGGCTCCTTCGCCACATGGAAAGAGTCCCTCCATCTCCGGATGCTGCAATGTTTCTTTGTCGCGCGGAATCCTTACTGGTGACGAAGTTCTGCTTTCAACACCAATTATCTGCGCATCGTTCGTGAGGTAGCCTTTCATTTTTTTTCCGAACTCTTTAAACCCTTGCCTGAGCGAATCGGCAATAAATTCAGGAAGTACTTCACGCATGTCAACGCTTTTCAATCCAGGCTGATAAGAAGTGTCGAGCAAAGTGGTCGAGACTTTGTTATTAATAAAATCAAACAGCCTTTGTGCAGGAGCCATTTGAGTTCCTCCTGCCACTTCACAAGCCTGCTGCTCTATCGCTTGCTGAAAATGCAATGCAGAAAGTTCACCGAATGCTTCGTTATGAAAATCATTTTTACTTACTGCCACTACAATTCCTGAGTTGGCAAATTTTGAGTCTCTCCGGGATGGGCTCATTCCATTCACAACGATTTCTCCCGGGCTTGTTGCAGCCGGAACAATAAAGCCTCCTGGACACATACAAAAGGAAAACACTCCTCTCTCCACACCCTTGTACGTTGCCTGATGAACAAGCGAATAAGCGGAGGCGGGAAGAAAAGAATCTCGTGATCCGTTGCAATGATATTGAATCTGATCAATCAAATTTTGTTGATGCTCCACCCGCACTCCCAGCGCGAAAGGCTTTGCTTCAATTTTAATTTTCTTTCGATGGAGAAGATGAAAAATATCCCGCGCAGAGTGGCCTGTCGCCAGAATCACCATCCGCGAATTAATTCTTTCTCCATTTTCGGTCACAACTCCCTTTATCGAATTGCCTTCAATCAGAATATCAGTAACTTTTTTTTGAAAGAGCACTTCACCACCTGCGTTGCGAACTGTTTCCCTCAGTTGTTCAACAATCTTTGGAAGTTTGTTAGTGCCGATATGAGGATGCGCATCAAAGCGGATATCTTCCTTTGCGCCATGCGCGATCAGTATTTCTAAAATTCGGTTTACATCACCGCGCTTGGTGGATCGAGTGTACAGTTTTCCATCTGAGTAGGTGCCTGCACCACCTTCTCCAAAACAATAATTGGAATCCGGGTTGACAACATGATCTTTGTTGATGGCCGCAAGATCCCTTCGCCTGGCTTGAACATCTTTTCCACGCTCCAGCACAATTGGTTTCAAACCAAGTTCAATCAGCCTCAACGCAGCAAACAATCCGGCCGGGCCAGCGCCTATTACAATCACTTCCTCCTGACTACCAACTTGCTGATACTCATTTTGAAAATCGGGAGGTTGAGAATGATCTTTGTCCAGAAGTTCGACCTGAACGCGCACGACTACATTCTTGCTCCGCGCATCAATTGACCTTTTTGTGACTCTAGCGAGAGTGCCTTCATCAAGGGTTCCGACTTTTTGTTTGACGACTTCGGGAAACCGTTTTTCATCAAATGCCTCATCGGGTCGTAAAACCAATTCTATTTTTCTACTCATGCAAGGAAAGGTTTTTATCCTCTCAAAAACATCGCAAAGATAACATCTGAAAATTATCCGGCTCGGTTTATATTTGCGCTTTTATTTGCAACCATGAACAAGGATTTCGTAAGTGAACTGAAGTGGAGGGGGATGCTGCACGACATTATGCCGGGCACCGAAGAACTTTTAAAGAAAGAACGGGTGACAGGATACATCGGTTTTGATCCCACTGCAGACTCATTGCACATCGGTCATCTTGTTCAGATTATGACGCTTGTTCAATTTCAACGTGCAGGACATAAACCACTCGCGCTCGTAGGTGGTGCCACCGGGATGGTTGGTGACCCTTCAGGAAAATCAGCCGAAAGAAATTTACTCTCCGAGGAAGTGCTTCGCCACAATGAAGCCTGCGTAAAAAAACAACTCGAGAAGTTTCTTGATTTTTCTTCGTCATCCTCAAGCGCAGAAATGGTGAACAACTACGATTGGTTTAAAGAATACAAGTTCCTCGACTTCATCCGCGATGTGGGCAAGCATATTTCCGTCAGCTACATGATGGCGAAGGACTCCGTGCAGAATAGACTTGTTACCGGATTGTCCTTTACCGAATTTACCTATCAGTTAGTTCAAGGATACGATTTCTTTTGGTTGTACAAACATAAGGGCTGCAAGTTACAAATGGGTGGCTCGGACCAATGGGGCAACATTGTGACCGGCACTGAATTGATTCGAAGAATGGACAGCGGTGAAGCATTTGCCTTGACCACGCAGTTGATCAAGAAAGCAGATGGAACCAAGTTTGGTAAAACAGAACAAGGAAGTGTATGGCTCGATCCGCAAAGAACTTCACCTTATCGTTTCTATCAATATTGGTTGAATACCTCCGATGAGGATGCCGCTAATTTTATCAGGATATTCACGCTGAAAGAAAAAGAAGAGATTGACGCACTCATTTCATCGCATGCACAAGCTCCTCATAACCGCTTGTTGCAATCTGAACTTGCGAAAGACATCACGATAAGAGTGCATTCACAACAGGAATATGATGAAGCACTGCGGGCATCAAGTATCTTGTTTGGAAATTCAGTAAAAGAAGATTTGATGCAGCTGGATGAAAAGACTTTTCAAGCTGTGTTTGAAGGCGTGCCTAAGTCAATGATCACAAAAAGTGAATTTAATAACTGTGCGAACGTTACCGATCTGCTTTCTGAATTAACAAAAAAAGAGATCTTTCCGTCAAAAGGCGAAGCTCGAAAAATGATTGCAGCCGGGGGTGTGAGCATCAACAAAGAAAAAATCATAGACGCAAATTCAAAACCGTCATTAGAATTGATTCAAAATCGCTACCTGCTCGCACAGAAGGGTAAAAAAAATTATTTTCTCATCGAGATTGTTGATTGATCATGTTCTCAGAATGGAGGCCGGCACTCGGCAATAGAAATTTCAAGATTGGTTTAATAATTTCGGTGGTTGGCGTGATCACGTTTGCCGCTGTGCTCCCCTACTTCTTTGTGCAAATTATTTTAAACAAACCGGGAGTACAACTTAACGATCCCATCCTGAATTTCTTTACACCGAAAGATTGGTCAATAGAAATCTTCATTGGGATCTATTTTGCGACCGTATTGTCTTTGATTGTTAATAGTATAAAACCGTACACCGTTCTTCTCATCCTGCAAGTATATGTGATCGTGAACTTCATGCGACTACTTGCAATTTATTCCTTTACGATGGAAGCGCCCGAGGGAATCATTCCTCTCTCCGATCCATTCCTTACAAAGTTTGCGTATGGTCAGCCGGTATTCGTCAAAGATTTATTTTTCTCGGGGCACATTTCAACACTAGCCATCCTCTTCTTTGTTGAAAAAAGAAGAGCATTGAAAATTTTCGTATTCCTATCAATGATTTTTGTCAGTGTTTTGTTAGCCTGGCAGCGGGTACATTACACCATTGATATGATTGGAGCAATTTTTATTACATGGATCGTACATACAATTATGAATCGACTGAATCAAACTTTAATTAAGGATTACCACTAATTTGAGATGTTCGATGGAAAACCAAAAATTAGTATCTTCGTTAGAGATTGTTAAAAATCTATTAAATTAGCGGGAATTTTCGATAAACTTATTTTATCATCAACATGGAATACAACGGCACGGCTGCAAAGATCAACGGACATTCAAATGGAGCTTCGCACAACGGGCACGTGAACGGAAATGGATCTAGCACCAATGGGAAGAAAGATATTTACACCAATAGCTACCCTACCTTCACTTTGCAAAATGAACTGACGGAAGAGCAGAAAGATTTTTTCGAAAAAAACGGCTTTATTCATTTCAAAGGTTTCTTTTCAAAAGAAAAAGTTTCTCAACTATTATCGGAAGCTGAAAAAATTCAAAACGATTGGGTGAATCGCGACCTGAAGACAATCAATGGCGTACCCATTAAGTACGGCACTGATGTAGATGGAAAAAGAATCGTGCAGCGGTTTGCATTTTTGAATCAGCAAAGCCCTGTTTTTGGCGATCTGTTGAAAGACGAAAGATTAAAAGCCCTGTTCGCTTTTATCGGCCAGGCTGATTGTCGCATTGGGGATTCTGAAAAGGACGGATTGGTTTTCAATCACTACATTAATACGGATGCCAGCAACTATAGCCAGCTCGGTTGGCATACGGATGCATTGCGCGATATCTTTCAAGGTCAAAAAATCATGCCGATGCTGAACGTGGGCATTCATCTTGATAACTCGACCACCGACAACGGAGGCTTAAGAATTATTCCAGGTACACACAACAAAGGCATCCGGACACTTTTATTTAGAAAAGTTTACTTCATCAGCCATAAGCCCGACAAAAAAGAACTGGGCCTTAATGTAGAAGCTGGAGACCTTACTGTTCATGATGGCCGCTTGTGGCACCGCGTTGCGCGCTCTCCTTTTGTGGGCGAAAAAAGCCGCAGGCGTGTGATGTATGTTCCTATCATCACAGGAAAATTTATCCCTCGTGGGGAGAACAGCAAGCCACTGTTGTATCAGCGATTGATTTCCATCACAAACAAGTAATTCAACCTTGTGTCTTACGCACTGATAACTGGAGCAAGCGGTGGTATCGGCTTGGCTTTGGCTAATGAATTGGCTAAGTCGAAAATTAATTTGATCCTGGTTGCTCGTTCGGAAGATAAACTGAAAGAGGCCGCGCAAAAATTATCCTCTACATACAATATTAAAACTGAGATTTTCGCAATTGACTTATCGATTGCCGATAGCGCACATCGAGTTGTCAATTGGGTTAACCAAAACTCTTTTCCCGTCAGCATTCTCATCAACAATGCAGGTTACGGAGTTTGGGGAGATGTTCAAACAACCCCACTTACAGATTTGCAGAACATGATGAGATTGAACATGCTCACATTGGTTGATCTTTCCTATTTGATGCTTCCGCTTTTAAAAAAACAAAAGCAATCATATATTCTCAATGTGGCCAGCACTGCGGCTTACCAGGCTGTGCCCACACTTGCAACGTATGCAGCCACGAAAGCCTTTGTTGTTTTATTCACACGTGGGCTACGGAAGGAACTAAAGGAAACTAACGTATCCGTTACTTGCCTCAGTCCTGGTACTACAACCACTAACTTCATGGATCGTGCCCACATGGGTGCCTCTATCAAGACGAAAGCAGAGAAAGTAACCATGACCCCAGAAGCAGTTGCTAAGATTGCCATCAAAGGAATGTTCAACAAGAAAGCGGAAGTAATCCCTGGCTTTGTGAATTGGCTGAGTGTGCAGTTAACTTACCTCGTTCCGAAAAGTATTCCAGAAAACATTGCCGCTGGTATCTATAAAGACTAAAACGCTTCGATCAAATTGAAGTAAAATCCATTTGAGTTTTGCCCCACCCCAAAGTCAAGCCTTATGTTTAATTTTTCCTTTTTATCGATGGCATAGCGCAGGCCTGTTCCCAGCGATGGTTTTAATCCTTCAAATGAAAAAGCATCAGCCACCGTGCTGCCTACACGCCCCATGGCTCCAAAAACAACCATACCAAAACGTCCAATGACGTGAAATCGGAATTCACTTTGAAAGCCGAATAAATTCTTGTCGGCATAGCGCCCCTCATAGTAGCCGCGCATCATGGAGCTGCTGCCAATATTTGCCATACTCCGAATAGGCACTGTCCCATCATTAAAATTTCCGATCATCTGAAATGCAATCACATTTTCTCTTCTGCCCACAGAGTAATATCTTCTGAAATCAAGAAAGTGGTAGGTGTAAGTGTAATTGCTCCCAAGTGAAGGATTAAAGTCCGTAACAGTATAAGAAAAATAAAAACCTCTACTGGGACTAAATGCATTGTTACGCCCATCCCATTGAGCGATAAATCCTAAACCTGAAACAAAACTTCCATGCCGGCCCTGCACATTCTGAACATCAAACAAGCTTGTGCCCGCAGGCTTACCTCCGCCATAGTCAAACGAAAAGACACTCTGCACTTCGTAGGTAATGCCGGCAAAAAATCGCTTGTAAATTTTTCGAAGAAACTGGGGATAAAAATAATATTGTCCGATCGTGTAGCGCTCTAAGTCCTGATCTCTGGAATTATTACCCAAGCCCCAAAAACGATCCGGGAAATAACTCGCTGATGCATGAAGTTTTAAAATATACTTCTCTTTCGGGAAGTATATCGCGCCCTCTGTACCCAGCACCGCCTGACCTCGCAGGGTGTAAAGCCCAAGTCCTTGTAAGTAAGAAGTTCTCACAGTTGAATCATGGCTTAACTTGAAGTAAAAATTTCCGGCAGCGCCAAAGGCGAGAGTTGTCTCAGGCGAGTAAATGACCGCAGGGAAGCCAAAGACTTTTCGCAGCTTTCCTTTTTTGGTGATTGAATCTTTCTGAAGGTTGACTTGGGCACACACATATAAAGTCATCCCCCAAGTGATGGTAAAAGTAAAAAGCAGATGTCGAAGCTTAGTGAGCCAGCGATTCACAAAACATGAAGGTAATGAACCAGCAAGATGGCTATTTGGTTTTTAAAAGAAAAACAATCCTGCCCTTCGAAAACTCAGGAGCATTTCCATCTGATATTTTTCTTAATGAGCTTTTCATTATTTCAGATTTCAATAGTTTCTCTGCTTCAAGGCTCAGCCCTCTTTCCTTTGTGTCGATTCTAACAATATCTCCATTCTCGTCACAAACAATTTCGAACACAATTCTTCCATCTTCATTGTCAGGTAACTGGGGTATTTTAGGTTGATCAGCCCACTCCCATCCGGTCATACTCAAAGCATATCCCTTACCATTATCTCCACCGCCTTGTTTTCCATAAAGTGCATTCGCATCAAGTTTACCTTGCGGATTTCCCTTATCACCTACTTTTCCTGGATCATCACCATGACTTTGAGGATTGTCGCCTGTCTTTTTTGTTTCATCTTTTTGTTGAGCTTGTTTTTCTTTCGCTGGCACGGCTTCCTTTTTGGCAACAACAACTTCTTCCGTCTTTTTCTTCTGTTCCTCTTTCTCTTTTGGCTTCACTGCTTCTGTCGGCTTCTTTTCCTCTTTCACCAACACAGAGCTTTCTTCTTTTGAAACTACCGGAGTCTCTTCTTTTGTTTCCTGAACCTCTTCTTTCGGCTGATCGTCAGTCTTGGTTGGCTCTTCGCTCTTCTCCTCCACTTGTTCAGATGATTGATCCGAACTAACAGGCGTATTGGGCTGTATTTCTCCACCGCCCTGATCATCCAAACCAAAATTCAATTCAATTCCATACTCAGGAAGCGGAGGATTAGGCGCGCGCCAAGCTGCCAAAAAAAACAAAAGCAAAAACAAGAGGCCATGAAAGCCCAGCGATACTACCATCGCTATCCTCCTGTTCTTCTTTTCGTTTGCTTCTTCCATTTTTACTTCGGTTTTGTGGCAATGGTGACTTTTGCTTTCAATGAAGTTGCTATGCCCGCAACAAATACCATTTCTCTGGTAGCTACGCTTTCATCGATATGCAGAACAACCACAGGAGAAGGCCCGGAAAGTTTTGCTTTCAATTCTGCCTCCAGGGTTGCTTTGCTCACTCGCTTATCATTAACGAAAAACTGCAAATCCTTTGTAACTGTAACGGACACCCTTTGAATCTCCATGGTGTTCGGTTTGCTTGTTGGTAAACTTACTGGCAAGCCAGAAGGTGTAACAAAGGATGAAGTGAGCATGAAAAAGATCAGGAGTAAAAAAATTAAATCAGTCATGGAGGCCATGCTGAACGCGGGATCGATTTTATTTCTCGATTGAAGATTCATACACTCACCGGGGTTCTTGCAACAAGTCAATAAAATCAATGGAAGTATATTCCATCTTATTCACCACTTTTGAAACTCTTGTGACCAGGTAGTTATAACCCAAATAGGCAAGGATCCCCACAATCAAACCTGCGACCGTTGTAATCATGGCTGTATAGATTCCATCTGCTAAAAGCTTCGGGCTTACCGAACCTTCCTCTTGAGAAATGGATATGAAGGCTGTAACCATCCCCATCACTGTTCCAAGAAATCCCATCATTGGTGCTGCTCCAGCCACTGTTGCGAGAATGGATAAATTCTTTTCCAGCTTGAAAAGTTCCAGCTTTGCCACGTTCTCTATTGATGCTTCAATTGTTTTTAATGGACTTCCTATTCTTTGTACCCCCTTCTCGATCATTCGCGCGACAGGCGTATCATGTTGCGCACACAGAATTTTTGCACCATTAATATCTCCCCTCAGTACAAGTTCTTTGATTTTCGACATAAAGGCGTCCGGATTTTCATTTGCCTTTTTTATTGTGAGAACACGCTCAACAAAGATGTACACGGCCACCACACAAGAAAGAACGATTGGAATCATTAAAGGCCCTCCGGCCAAAGTAAGATCCCATACTGTTACAGTTTGAGCCGGGGCGCTCGTAGCCGGGTCAGTTACAATTTGTGCGAAAAGCATAGTTTAAAAAATTAAATATCAGATTCACCGGACAGTTAAAATCCATAAACTATCCTTCAAAAATTTTCGAGGCTAGTATCTCATTACCCAAGTGGCCGGGCCATACTCTGATTTCATGGCATCTGCATTTGATTGAGCCCCGGCAAACGAATCAAAGTCGGAAATTGCAAGCCGATAGAATTTCCATTTTCCAAACGGAGGAATAATCTTTGTTGAAACTCCTTTTGCACTCATCTTTTTTGCATTGTCCATCACAAGATCACCATCCACAGCGCTGGATACAATAACATAATAACGTCCTGTTCTCGCACTTAGTGTCTCGATTGTACCTTCGGCAGGTTTGGCATTTGCTGCTGCCGCCTCAGCTTCTCGTCTCTTCCTTTCTTCCTCTTCCTTTTCTTTCGCCAGACGCTCTGCTTCAGCCTTCTTTGCAAGAGCCGCTTTGGCAGCCAACTCCTCTTGCGCTTTCTTTCTTGGTTGATATACAAATTGCCACACGAGAAATGCCCCAACGATCACCACCAAGGCAACGATCACACCAATTATCACCGGTGCATTTGACTTCTCTTCTTCCTGATAAGAATTCGTTACATTCGAATACTTGCGAGGCTCAAAGGTTTTCTCTTCAACTACCTCTTCTTCGTTGGCAGAAGTATATTCTTGTTGTTCGCTTTCCGTATTTACAGTCTCTTGTTGCTCCTGCTTTTGCTCAAGCTGATCAAGAGGCTTGTATTCAATGTCCGGCAAACCAAAGTTATCCTCATCATTGCTTTGGTTGGAGTCATTAATGTCATTTGCCATAGCGTGTGTTTTTATTGAACATTACTACAAAGTAAACTAAAATCTTCAAATAATTCATCCCAAACCCCATCGGGATCAAAAACTCCAGCTTGCCCCGAGCATCCCCTGAAACCCCCGCACCGGATAGTTCAGGTACAATTGGTAGCTACTCGAAAGCATGTTGTTGAATAAAACAAAAGCCGAGAACTGTTTCGACACAAAGTAGTTGATCTTAAAATTCAAATCCACTGCTGCCGGAAGGTCAGCGAGCATCTTTGTCTCAAAATCAAGAGCTTTGATCCCCCCCATCGCATACAAATCAGCGTTCAAAAGTATCTTGTCATAAACATTATAAGAAGTATTCAAGGTGAACTTGTATGTTGGCCGATGAAGTGAACCGTTGCCGAGATCGGCAGTTGTGTTCATCAAATACGTTCTGGCTGCTTGTGAAGCAACCCCTGAACTATACGAATACAAATCACCTCGCAGCAGCATTTTGAAAGTTTCTGTGCCATAGCCAACCTCTGCATAAAAGTTTGCACGCTGAGTAGAACCATTGTCGAATACCGTATTGAATCTGGCGCGATTGCCCGTGTCTGAAACGTAATAGTAAAGGTTCTTCAAAGTGGCAATTGAAACCCCCGCTCCTGCCGAAACCTTGCCAGCGATCTTGGTTCTGATTCCCCCGGCAAATTCAAAAGTCCTGTTCGTGTTAAAAATTCCAATGTTGGAGTTCAACCAAATATTTTCCAGTGAAAGTGAATGCAGTGAGACTTTATCGATATCGCCAGTCAATGCCGCAAATACTTCGGTTGACGTGGATAGTTTATAACTGCCTGAAACATTCGGATACACATGAACTCCCTTTTGATTTCCGATCGTATCATTCTCAACCACTACATTTGCTCCTGCGGTTAACGTCAGGTTCTCCATTGGAACAAATCGATATGCCGGCTTTACTTTAAAAATGTGACGCGAAGGTGGATTGATCAAAGCATCTTTTCGTGAGATGAGGTAATAGTCAGCATTGATGATCACACTGCTTTGTTTATCAATCTTAATGTCAGAGGTGAAATTCAAACTTGCTTCCTGTTCCGTTGCTGAATAGCTATCTGACAAAGTGCTGAAGCCACCTTTTAAATTAAAATTAAAATCAGATGCTTTTGTGTTTTCGATCTCGGCTCCCACACTTATGATATTGTACGATTGGCGTATTGCACTGCTCGATAAATCTGTCCCTGGTTTATATCCATAAAAATGTCCGGCTTGATTTTCGAATTGAAGAAAACCTTGTGCAGTAACGGTTTCACCAATTGCTTTACCAAAAAGTCTAAGCTCAGTGTTTCCGCTACCACTGTTTCCTGAATCCACGGGTCCATTCAAAAAGCTGCGATGAAAAAACTTAGCACCATAAAACTTTGTCTTATCACGCTTGCTGGTAATGTAAGCCTCACCGTAGGGCGAACCATAATTACCAAACCCAGCGGCCACATAGTTGCCATAAATTTTAGTGAGTGATGGATCCTTCAAGCGCAAAGGACGAAGCGATGGATTGAACTCAGCTGCCCTGAAGGCAATATCTTTGAATTGATAAGTAATCTCAGGCTTAATCGGCTCGGCAGCACGCGGTGGCACTTTCTCGTAGTTCCTTTCTGCTTGCGGAAGAACTATTTGTTTATTCTTTTCCAACACAATCTCCACTTGCTTGATTTCACCTTCTCCCTCCTTTTCCTGAGCGCTTACAGTAGAAAAAGAGAACACAGCGATCAAACAGCCCATCGTGGTCATGGGGCTCAGCATATCCAAAATGATTTTATTCACCGTTCTCATTTATCGTCAGTTGAATCTTTGGGAGTTGGATTCTTTTTCAAGTCTTCGGCATCTAACGCTTTCAGTCTTGTTATAGCAGTCTCCTTAATGTCATTCAATGGGAAATCTGTCAGCGACTGAAGCGTTGCTTTGGTTTGATAGCGATTGCCTATGGCTAAATAATAATCCGAAAGAAGCAGATACGATTTACCAACCCAAGGTGTGAAAGTTGCAAAATCAGAATTCAAACTCACCAAAGTTTCATAGCATTGCTTGTATTCCTTCGTCTTGAGGAAAATTTCTGCGAGCAGATATTTCGCCTCAGCGCTATAGTCATCCTTGGCAGAATTGATGGTGCTCAGGAATTCATCTTTTGCAGATTCAAAATCACCTTTACTCATCAAAGCTTTTCCAAGAAAGAGTGAAGCTTTGTTTTGCGCACCTGCATTCACGCTTCCGTGATCTAAAATCTTTTGAGCATAAAGTTGAGTTGAGTCATAATTACCAAGCAAATAATTGGACTCCATCAGTCCGTTCCATGCTGCCGAAAGATCTCTCTTATTGGCAGCCACCTTTGCCAATTCAGAATACGCAGCAGTCGCCTTTGCATAGTTTCCTGATTTGAATTCCAATTCAGATATGCGGCTGATCTGTTTGTTGTAAAACTGATTGTTTCTATCACCAGTAAGCTCGTAATAGATTGGCAATGCTGCCCCAAATTCTTTCAAGCGATACATTGACTCCGCCACATAATAACGTGCTTCTGTAAGCTTGGGGCTTTGCGGATAATTGCCAACAAAGTTTTGAAGGCTCGACTTCGCCTTTGCATAGTCCTGATTAAAGAAAAAGTTTTTCGCTGCCTCAAATTCGATCGACTCGACTCCCTTCGCATCCGGGTTAGCTGTCTTATACACAGAAAGATATTTATCAAAATCGGAAGAACGTCCTGCCAGGTTCAATGCTTCTTGCAGCGGAATCAAAACATCCTTGCTTGCCGGATGATTTCCATATTTCTCGATCACTGTGATGTAATCATCTGATGTTTTTGAATATTCCTTCAAATTAAAATAAGACGCGGCCCTGCGCACGTAGGCGTATGGCGTGAAATGAGATGACGGACTATTTGAAATCAGGTTTGAATATCCATTTACGGCTTCCTGGTACTTGCCTTGCTCGAAACCAAGTTGCGCCAATTGGAATTGTGCCTCATCATGATATTGTGATTTTGGATACTTGGTGATCGATTCATTTAATTCCTGCTCTGCTTCAGGGTATTGACGAAGAATTCCATAAATCACGCCCGCTTGCATGTGCGCATAATCTCCATCGGCTGACTTTAGCTGGATTGCTTTTTTGTAGCTAGCCAAAGCATCTGAATACGATTTTGAAACATAATAACAATCTGCCAAACGCAATGTGCCATCCGCAAGGTTGGGTTGAGTTGGAGATGCCTGAGCTACAAAATCTTTGAAGTTAAATAGAGCCCGATCATACTCCTTCTTATTGAAGAAACAGTAGCCAAGACCATAGCGAGCCCTGGCGCGAAACATGTTTCCGTTTGGTGTCAACTCAATTGCTTTCAAATAATGAACGATCGCTTGATCATAATTTCTTTGAATAGAATGGGATTCGCCTGCCCAAAAGTTTGCCTCAATCGCATAACCTTCATCCATCGGATAAGCCAATGACTTTTGAAAGTACTCGATAGCAGATGAATATTTTTCCAGGTTAAACAACTCCAAGCCCTTTAACAGCGTGGCTTTTTGAAAGGCGCGGTTCACCACCGCGCCCCGCTGTGGCAAGGATTCAATATGTTCAATTGCTTTGTTATAGTTGTTCGCATTCACATACGCCTGCGAAAGCAATTCTCTTATCTCTTGCTGATGTTCCGAGTTCGGAAATTTGACTAAAAGTTTTTCCATTTCAGAAATCGCACGATCAGGCTGCCCTAATTCATACGCAACTTTTGCAAATTGAAAACTCGCCTCTTCCACCAGCACGGGGTCAGGTAAAAACTTCCGAGCTATGTCAAAGCACGTAAGTGCCATGGTTTTTTGCTTGGTCTTCAGATAGAGTTGACCGAGATAGTAAGAAGAATAAAATCCTACAGAGTCACTATCCGCAAAGGATGATTTCAAGTACTCAAGTGCCTTCTCATCCTGCCCCAAAACGAATGCAGAATAACCCGCTTTCAGTAACACTCCTTTATTCGCAGAGGCTATTTTTCCAGCAAGATTCTTGTCATAGCTCGCCAGCGCATTTTGGTAATCCTTTTTTCTATAATGTGCCTCAGCCACGAGAAGTTGAATCTCAGTAGCATTCGCAAGCCCTTCGCGGTTGATGATGGTCGGCACATAAGATATCAGAGCATTGTAATCCTTTTGCGAATTGTACACATTGGCAATCAGGTAAGGTACAATCGTATTATAGGATTCCGATTGATCGGCTCGTTTCAAATCAATCAGTGCATTCGCAAAGTCAGACTGACTATATTCAACAAAGCCAGCATAATAACTTGCTGCCGGGCCATATTGCCCTCCTGTCGTCTTCACGTAGTTGAACTGATCGAGTGCCTCTTTCAGTTGCTTTTGATTGAAGCAACTATAACCCCACTTGAACCGTGCTTCCTGTTGTAAATTGTTTGGTAGCGGAGCGAACTCCAATTTTTCAAAATTGATAATTGATTTCTTGTAATTCTTGTTGTTGTAGAAATAATTGGCGAGATCAAAATATCCAAACGCAGCTTTTGAACTGGATGGATTCGCCTTCACAAAATCGATCATCTTTTTCTCCGCATCAGAATGATAAAGATTGATGGCGCACAAAGCGCGATAATATTGTGCATCTGATTTTTGCCCTTCAGCTCCGTATCCGGAATTCAAAAACTGGTTAAAGTTTTCCAGGGCAGCTCCGTATTGTTTTTTATTGAGCAGATCGATGCCTGCATTAAAGAAGCGTTCGGTAGATTGTTGAGATAAAGTATTCTGAGCGAAACAAGTGTTTGACACAAATACTGTGACAAAGAGAAAACTCAGTATGGCGAGTTTCCAAAAAGGAAAGGCAACAAATCGTTTTATGGTAATAAAAGTTTAAAAAATAAAATCCATGCAAAAAATCAGCCAGCATGAATATCAACGCATCAAATCTAATAAAATTTAAAAATCAATGAATTAATTTCTACCTAAAATTCAAGGGAAAAATTCAAGAACTTCCCAAATCAATGCAAGAAACTAAACGATTTAGATTTTTAATAATCAGTGAGTTACGTATTCTTAAAGTCACAACAACTTTAGAAAAAATCTTTTCAATCCAAAATACAAAACACAAGCTGTTTCAAAATTTGTCCATCACCTTCGCTG
The DNA here is from genome assembly GCA_964510765.1 of uncultured Ohtaekwangia sp. GTDB lineage: Bacteria > Bacteroidota > Bacteroidia > Cytophagales > Cyclobacteriaceae > ELB16-189. The sequence goes on from CAZECP010000019.1 coordinate 22,713, forward strand.
CCTGAACCAACACCTTTCAACTTGAGATCAGCATCTTTTAATCGGTTCAAAGCATCTAAAGTTTTGGACATAGGGTAGCGCTGCGATGCAGCTAAATATTCCTTGGCTACAAAAGGACTGATCTTCAAAGCTGCCGCAATTCCCTGTGAAGATTTGTCACCAACGCCATGCGAAAGCATTACTTTGTTGAAAAAAGAATAAAGAAAAGCGACAGCCGGAATGGCAGGGTTTTTTTTCGGATTTGCCTCAAAGTAGTTTACAATCTTCGCGGCCAGAAGTTTGTCTTTGGAAACAATGGCCTTCTGCAATTCAAAAATATTGTACTCTCTGCTGATACCAACCTGATCGAGAACCAGATTGGCAGTAATCATACCACCCTTCTCGGTGCCAATCAGCACTTTCTCAATCTCATTCGATAAACGACTCAAATCATTACCTACATATTCCACGAGCAACCGCGCAGCTTGTTCCTCTATTCTTTGTCCTTTATCAGCACAATAATCCAAAACAAATTCAACCAATTGGTTTTCATAGAGTTTTTTAAACGTAGCTGAAGTAACTAATTGCTCTGCTTTTTTACCAAGTTCTTTTCTTTTGTCTAGCGTCTTGTGCTTGTGACAAAGTACGAGAACAGTTGACGGTACCGGCTTTGCAAAATAATCGAGCATCAGTTTGGCTCCTTGTTCTTTATTTAAATCGGGAATGTCTTGCGCTTCACGAACAATCACTACCTGGCGTTCAGCCATCATAGGAAAACGTTTCGCATTGTTCAGGATTGCAACCACATTTGAGTCCTTTCCATATAGCACAACCTGGTTAAAACCCTTTTCGGATTCACTTAAAGCATTTGATTCTATGTAGCTGGAAATAAGGTCAATGAAATACACTTCTTCACCCTGCAGTAGATACACCGGATCATACTTTCCAGCCTTCAAACGATCCATTATTTTTTTTGAGGAAGCCTCCATCAATTCACTCTTTTCTTGTGCGCCAAATTAAATGCAGTTACAATTCCCGTCAAAGCCCCGAAGACATGCGCCTCCCATGATACGCGCGGATCGGCAGGTAACAAACCTGAGATCAAACCACCACCATAAATAAATACTATTCCCAATGAGATGAAGAGCGACAAGAAATCCTGGCGAAGCAATCCAAAGAAAATCAGAAATGCCGCCAGCCCATAAATCAAACCACTCGCGCCAATATGGTATGAAATACGCGGACTGAAAAGCCAAACCAAAATGCTTGGAATGAAATAGCATCGGAAGAATACGATGCCACCTATCCGTTCATAAAAGAAATACAGAAGCGTTCCTAGAAAGAGCAGAGGAAATGTATTTGAAACCAAATGCCACAGGCTTCCATGTAGCATCGGGGCGAAAAAAATTCCTGGCAGCCCGCTCAGGTGACGAGGCAATATTCCAAGGAAGCCAAGATCGATATGCAAATTCACTTCGATGGTGAATGTGAGCCACATCAGAAATACAAGGCGGAAGGGAACTACTGAACTCCCGAAAAAATGTCCTTCTCTGGAACTCATTAAACTTGAGGTGGCTCGTTGAGCATAGGCAGGTTCACGAACTCCAATTCTTCCTTGCCAACGGATTTCATTCCAAGAATTCCTCCCGATGATTGCGCTATACCCATGGCAATTTCCCGCAAGCTTTTATAAAACCGTGACGCGAAGTTTTTATCAAGTTTGGGTAGAATTTCATTAAGGTACTTCAAGTCTTCTGATAGGGTATTGTTTCTCTGGCCAGGATCAGATGGATAGTCTCTCAAAACAATCTTGAGCTTATCTTCAAAGTCCTGCCCTACTTCTGCATAGAACTCAGCAAGGCCATGTTGTGACTGGCGTTTCTTTGCCTGGCCGATTGCCTCGTTTATTTCCTTTTTGTCGATCGTTCCGTCTGCCCCTGCGATGAGAATGCATACCAGGATAGGAGATTTGTACAAGAAATCTTTTTCGCTGTCGGAGAGCCTTCGTAGTTCCTGAAACATCTGAAAAAAATAGGTTATGTAAAAGTGATTTATTTACCGTAAATTTTAAAACTTTATCGCTTAAATTAATTACACAAACAAACCTAAATTGTACCTGATCTATGTACGAACGTGAGCCGGTGAAAATATTTGTGGTCGAAGATGATCCTACCTATACGAAATTTCTGAAATATGTGCTCAGCCTTGACCCTGACTACGAAGTTGAAACCTTCGTAAATGGAAAAGATTTTATCGGTCAGCTTCACAAGAAGCCGCAGATCGTTACTTTGGATTATACCCTGCCGGATCTTTCGGGCGAAAAGGTTCTGAAGGCAATTCGGGAGTTCGATACTGACATCAGCGTCATCGTCATCTCTGCTCAAGAGAAGATTGGAACCGCAGTAGAACTTTTGAAATCGGGGGCTTACGACTACATTACCAAAGACGAAGAAACGAAAGACCGGCTTTTGAATTCGATCAAGAATGCCCGGAATAAAAACTTATTGATAAAAGAAATCGGGAAACTAAAAGAAGAGATTACCACCAAGTATGATTTTGAAAAGAGCATCATCGGCAGCAGCCCAACAATAAAGAAGATCTATTCTTTATTGGAAAAAGCAATCAACAGCCAAATTACCGTATCGGTAACAGGTGAAACAGGCACAGGAAAAGAGCTGGTCGCAAAAGCCGTGCACTATAACTCAAAAAGAAAGAACAAGCCCTTTGTCGCTGTGAATATTGCCGCGATACCAAGAGATCTGATGGAAAGTGAACTGTTCGGTCACGAGAAAGGCGCCTTTACCGGAGCCGCCAACCGGAGGATTGGAAAATTTGAAGAAGCCGAGGGCGGAACAATTTTTCTAGATGAAATCGGGGAAATGGATTTGTCGCTTCAGGCAAAATTACTTCGGGTGCTCCAGGAAAAAGAAATATCTCGTATCGGTGGAAATGGAATAATTAAACTGGATGTTCGCGTTATTGTTGCTACTCATCGAAACCTTGCGGATGCTGTGAAGGCCGGAACCTTCCGGGAAGATTTGTACTATCGACTTTTGGGATTACCTATCCACCTCCCTCCTTTGCGTGAACGTGGTCAAGATATCATCATACTTGCTCGCCATTTTCTGGATGCCTATTCCAAAGAAAACCAACTCCCCAAATACAAGCTTTCAATGGAAGCGCAAAACAAATTGCTTCAGTATGCTTTTCCGGGAAATGTGAGAGAACTGAAGTCCGTAATGGAACTGAGTGCAGTAATGTCCGACAATCAGGAAATAATTCCTGACAACATTAATTTCAACAGTGCAGTCGGAGAAGACACATTGCTCCTGAATGAAATGACACTACAAGAATACACCTATCGGATTATCCGGAGCTACTTGAATAAGTATGACAACAATGTTCTGGAGGTAGCGCGAAGACTGGATGTTGGTAAATCTTCCATTTATCGATATCTCAAGGACATGGAGCAAGCTAATATTTAGTCTTTCAATGAACACACTGAAGGAGTACATAAAGACGGGCGCTTTTTTCAAGGCGGTTGTTGAGGTAGGTTCTGATATTATTTTCATTGTTGGGTACGATGGTGAGATCGTCTATCATAATGCCGCGGTGATTGAAACTTTAGGTTACAGGAAGTTTGGTCTTATTGGAAAAAATTTCTTCGACTACATCAACCCGGCTACTCTTCCAGCTTTCAAAAAAGTCTATCAGCAAAGTACCAAGAAGAGGTTCAATGAATCTGTTGAATTTCAATTCTTGAGAAAAGATAAAACATATCAATACCTCGAATTCAACTCCATCAATCTCTTTCAAACCGAGAAAATAAAAGGTCTTATCCTTGATTGTCGTGACATAGCTCAACGCAAGAAGGATGCTGAAGAATTGCTTCGTGCACAAAAAGCGAAGGAACAATTCCTGGCCAACATAAGCCATGAGATTCGCACACCTATCAATGGCATTGCGGGCATGGCTGTTTTACTGAGCCAGAATCCAAATTCAAATGATCATGACACGTATGTAAATGCTATTAAAAGTGCGGCCGAGAATTTAAAAGTAATCATCAATGATATTCTTGACCTTGCGTCTATCGAGTCTGGGAAATTGAAGTTTGAGCAGATCGGTTTCAACATGAATGATTTGCTTGAATCGTTGATCAAAACATTCTCATTTCAGGCACAAGAAAAGAAGATTTCACTTGCCTATTCGCTGAAGAAGGATGCCAATCAAATTTACATTGGCGATCCTGTTCGCCTGAATCAAATACTAATTAATCTTCTTGGCAATGCATTAAAATTTACGCACCAAGGAAGCATCACCATAAATTGTTGGGTTAAGAAAAAAGATACCAACAAGAACCTGGTTGCCTTTGAAGTGAGCGACACAGGCATTGGAATCCCAGAAGATAAACTGGGAACCATTTTCGAAAGTTTTAGTCAAGCAGATGCAAGTGTAACCCGAAAATACGGTGGCACCGGGCTTGGCCTGACAATAGTAAGGCAATTGGTTGAATTGCAGAAGGGTAAAATCTCAGTAAAAAGTGAAGAGGGAAAAGGATCTTCATTTACTTTTCAAATCCCCTATGAACTTGGGAACAAAGAAAACATCAAAGGTCATCTTCAAAAAGAATCACCTTTGCTTAAAAAGGGGCTGGAGTTCTTTTCAGTCTTACTGGTGGAAGACAATGACATCAATAGACTTTATGCAAGCAGCATTTTAAAGATATGGGATTGCAAAATTGATATGGCAGAGAATGGATTTGTTGCCGTTGAAAAAGTAAAGAACGAAAATTATGATATCGTGTTGATGGATATTCAAATGCCCGTAATGGATGGTTTTGAAGCAACAAAAGCAATACGATCCTTAAATTCTAGTATGGCTGAAGTGCCTATCATTGCGCTCACTGCCAATGCAACACAAAAGGATGTCGATCAGTGCCTGTCATCGGGCATGAATGATTGCATTACCAAACCGTTTACTCCGGAAGATCTTCATTCAGTTTTAATCAAGTTTGTGAAAACTTCTTTAAACGCTCCTGGCGGAAGCTCTCTGGAGAATATGAAGCCGGTGGGAATCGACCTCACCTATCTGAAGTCAATTTCTGATGGAAACGCAAAGTTTATCGAAGAGATGATCGAAGCATTTTTAGTCTCTATACCGAAAAGTATCCACGAGATGCGGGCACAAATTGAAAATGCTAACTACACTGAGTTGGGGCGATCACTTCACAAAATCAAACCATCTCTTACATTGATGGGGCTTCAGGAGCTTAGAGACACAATCAACATAATTGAAGAAAAAATAAAGGCTAACCGAAATCTTTCTGACGTCAAGCAAATGTCACTTGAAATCTGTGATGAACTTGAAGTTGCAATGAGTGGATTAAAATCCATCCAAAACCTTTCCAAGATTTAATCAGCATTCATTACCAATATTTTTTTGTAAACAGGATTCTGGCCTGGAGCTGCAATGGCTACAATGTAGAGTCCATTAGTAAGTCCGCTTATCCTTACTTCTTTTCTTCCATTGGCGGCATCCAGAAAATCACCCGACATTACGGTAATACCACGTTGATCTGAAAGTTTCCAGATGCATCCACTCGGAAAATCTCCTGGCAGTGCAAAATTAAAGCTTCCACTAGCTGGGTTTGGATAGATCATAATATCATCGGCTGAGAGGTTTGAATTCTCTACTGCTGTTATCAGAGAGATACCATTTTTGCCTGAAATGGGTGTGACTGCACTTTGGAGTATCTCTTTGGTATAAAAATTTTGCACAAACGCAACAAGGCTAAGATTGTTGGAATTCTTTATAACCGTATTTAAAGCCACAGCTTTGGCACTGAGCGTGAGTTTATCATTTGGTAAAAGCTGTTTATTTAAAATCAAGCCCTCTGAGCCAAATGCAAACTTCCGCACCACATTTCGATAGGTGCCTGCAATGCTCGAGCCGCCTCCCATTACATCAACCGTATTTTCAATCAAAGCTACATTGGCAATAATCGGATAGTTGATCGTATCCTTTACATCAATGTCAAAAGAAACATTCAACGAGTCATTGGCTGTAGATTTATCTTGTAAGCTCGATATTAAAACTTCAGGATCTGCGAGTGATCTCCGGTCAATTTCAATTGTACTCAACTCGTTATAATCGCCAAACACAGACTTCGCCTGGATGTCAGAATTCCCATCAATAACGGAGTAAGGAATTTTTTGGGTTTGATAAAACAATGCTCTCGCTGAAAACTCAGACGATGCAGGAACATCCAATGAATCTGGTTTTGGAAATCTTGTATGATATTGAATATTTGTGAAATCTGTAATGCCCGCATGAAGGTTCTCCTGGTCTGTTTCGCGAGCTATAAAGAATTGATCTCCATTCACGCTTGCCTGATCGGTTGCATTTGTAAAGTGCTCAATCAAAACAGTTCGTGTTTTTTCCCCGACAAAGAAATTATCAAACGCAAAACCACCGTAAGAAACATTTCCAGCGGCCAGAACACCAGAAGCAAAGGAGATCCGCATTCTGACTTGCTTCCTCTTTGCCTGCAAAGAGCCATTTATCGTGATAGAATCTTTGGGCAAAATATCTAAGTTGAATCTTGCGTTCAACCAGTTCGTATTCTTTCCTGTCCATCCGTAAGGGCCTGATAACTGATTTCCTGGATTCCCGACAATGGTTGCACCTGGATTATACCAATTAATCCCTTGATTTCTTTGAATGACAGGGGTACCAGCCAAGGGTCCAACGATTTCCCAGCTCAAACCGCCATCTACGGAATATTGCAGTACAGCACCATCATAGTTTTCGTTCGCATCGATCCAATAGTCCATGGAAACCATTGGTCGAGTCAATTGGGTAAGGTCAAAACAAGGTCCATTAATGGCCGAACTTTCATAGTTAAAATAAGTTTCGTTGTTGGCGCCAGTCCACCAAGCTTTCGAACCTTGATAAGGTTGGAAAGTATTTCCAGAAGGCAATCCCCAAACCCAACTTGATTGACTTTGAATAATGTTGGAGCTGGTAGAGTTAGTTGCATTAAAGGCCTGAGGTATCCACCCTTCATCTGTGGAGTTGAAGTCTTTCTGATACGGATTGAGGAGAGTTGGTGGTGGCGTTTGAGAACCCGAATTTGTAGTCACAAGGATATCCACTGGTTTTACTTTGGAGACAATACAACCAACATCAGTGGTTACGGTCATTTTAACATTGTAAGTGCCATTCAGGTTATATTTATGAACAGCGGTATCAAGTGTGACTGTGTGAGTTGGTGAGGTGTCGTTAAAATCCCAATCATATTTGATTATAATCCCACCAATTCCACTTCCAAAAGTGGTTGTGCTTTTGAAGTTAGTTAAATCGAAAGTGCAAATATTTGACCAATCAAAATCAGGAATTGGATAGTCACCAACTGTGATCGAAGTGTCTTTTTTACTAAAACAAGCTTGATTCGTTCCAACCGTTAGGGTAATATCCTTGACGCCTGGTTCATCCAAACTGAACTTAACACTGTCAAACTGATTGTATCTATAAATGAGTGCTCCATTGCTTTTGACCACCCAAGCCCACGAGTTTATTTGTGATCCAAACTGATCTGTTATGGGCTGAGTAGCGTCATTCAACTTCAAGGAATTGACAACACACGTGCTGCTAAGGCTTACTTGTGCTATCGGAGCTGCGTACACATCTAATGTTCTGATCTTTGGTGGAGGAGTTCCATTCGCGTCACGGTAATAATAAGTAATATCATAACTACCGGATGGCAATCCATTTGTATCCAAGGTCCATTTTCCACCAGCAAAGTTTAGGTGCTGCGCTAAATTAGGAATCGGTATTCCATTTGATGGTTGAATATCAAAACGAGTATAAGGGTCTGCCGGATTAAATGGTTGACCATCAAGCGTGATCAATCCAACCTCAGAGCATACTTCGTAGTTGTATTCCCCAAAGTTTTTGGTGGTGTTCTGTGATAAAAAGGTATTGTCCGGCTTCCTCAGATAAAATGTAATAGTTGCAACTGGAGTAACAGTTATTTGCTGTGTTACCGAGTTTGTACAATTCTTTGGATCAGTATAGGTATAAGTAACTTGATTCCTGGTTGGCGGATACGTGGGCGCAATACTTGGATCAAAGCTCGCTACATCAAATGGCGTATGGGTAACGAGATTAATAGGGGCAGAAGTTGGCACACTAGTGAACACTCCTCCTGATTGAAATCCATTCAGGGTTGCAGGCGGATCATTGTTGGCAATGTTATTATTTACTCCGGAAACTCCACTTATAGTAAAGCCAACGCTTGGTAATGGGTTAATGGTGAGAATAGTTTGAGTGCTAACTGACGAACATGATGGGCTACCACTTGGATAGGCTGTTAAAGTAAGTGTCACATTTATTGGAGTTCCACCAACAGGCGGGGTTTCACCCGAACTAATAGTATAAGTGGCACTTGGGTTTGAAGTGTTATCATAGCTACCCGCTCCACCTGTCCACAATGAAGTGGTTGCTGAACCACCGACACTTCCACTTAAATTTATCGATGGACTGTCGCTGCATATAGCAAGCGTTGCTGGCGCAATAGCCCTCGCAGCTCTGTCAATTGTGACATTATAATTTTGAGACACCACTGGGCATGGTCCACTTCCATCAGGGTCATCCGTCAGTAGCTGAAAGGTGACAATATTCGTTACATCAGATGTTGCAACTTGGTAGGTGGATGAGACTGTCGTACCCGAAACATTAGTTGCAAGAAGATTTCCCTGACCACTTCCATTGTAAATATTCCAGGTTCCCTTTGTTGCACCACCTCCGATAGTTGCCGTTAAAGGAACTGTTGAAGGCTCACATACATTGATGTCCGAAGGAAAGGTAGTAATTAGTGCAGCTCGATTTACAGCAACATTAATCAAATCAGTGGCAAGCGAACACGGCCCTGGTCCATCAGGATCATTTGTTGTGAGCTTGAATGTAACTGTAGTCGCCACATCTGAAACTCCAACTGTGTAAGTCGCAGTTACTGAGGTTCCAGAAACAGTTGTCGATGAAATACTTCCACTGCCGGTTACTATTGACCATGTGGCTGTAGCGGCAGCACCACCAATAGAACCCACAAGAGAAATCGTTGAAGGCTCGCAAACTGCGAAGTCAACACCTGCATCTACCGTTGCCACAGGATTCACTGTAACAACAATATCGGTTGTAAGGAGATTACTACAATTGTTGGCAGTTGGAGTTATCCGGTAGGTAACGGTCCCTACTGAAGAATTTGATAACGATAGTGTTTGGATAATCGTGGACCCATTGTCTGCAAAAGCTCCAACCACATTCGGAGTAGGAATTACAGTCCAACTGAAAGTTGTACCTGCCACATTATTAGGGCCTGCATTAATAGCAATATTAGTTGTTTCTCCTGTACAAATAGTGGCATTACTTCCGCTTGCCGTTGGAACAGGATTAACTGTGACCACATAGTCTTTTGGTAACCCAACACAACCACCGGCTGAGGGTGTTATAGTGTAAGTAACTGTTCCTGGCACATTGCTACTATTGGTAGGAGAGTCTATAATAGCACCAGTTCCGATGGGAGGTGTGACAGTATAATTCTGAATCGAAACGGATGACGCTGCAGTTGTCCAAGTGTAGGTAGTTCCTGGGACACTGGAGGTAGGAATAAAATTTAATGCAACACCGCTGCAAATGGTCGTCAGGAGTTGAGTTGCAGAATTAGTTATTACAGGTGCAGGATTTAAAATCACAGTTGTTGTCTGAGTAGTTGGATTGCTACATCCGTTCGCGGCAACGCTGAAAGTATAAGAAACTGTAATTGGTGTATTGCCCGGATTTATAAGTGTCTCAACAATTTTTTGTCCTGCTGAATAAGTATTTCCATTCACTTGCGCCCCTCCTAACGCAGCCCCGTAGCTAACAGAAGTGAGAGTTAGGATTCCATTGATTGTTGGTGTTGCTAAAGTGATGTCTGTTTGAGCCCCACTGCAAATCGATGTTGAATTATTGATGATCGCAAAAGTGGGCGATGGATTTACGGTAACAACATAATCAACAAAATTACCTGTGCAGGAAGACGAGGCCGGTCCAGTTGGTGTAATTCTGTATTGAATAACTCCGATTGTATTCCCTGAATTTACAGGATTATCGGTTATTGGCGAATTGGAGACTGGGCCAGAAGTAACTCCACTACCAAATGTACCACTTAAAATTGTGCTAGTCCACGTATAACTTGAACCTACTACGTTGATTGCTGGCGTGAAACTAAGGGCACCAGCTCCGCTACACATGGTGGTGGTCAATGTCGTATTGGTGATGACAGGTATCGGATCCAAAATCACATTCGTAGTTTGACTGGTCGGGTTATTACATCCATTCGCAGAAATACTAAATGTGTAAGAGATAGTTATCGGAACATTACCATGATTGGTCAAAGTCTCCAATATTTTCTGACCATCGATATAAGAATTACCCCCCACTTGTGTTCCCCCTAATGCACCTGCATAATTTACCGAGTTAAGTGTTATAGTGCCATTGGCAGTGGGTGTTGACAAAGTAATGTCAGTTGCAGTGCCACTGCAAATTGATGTAGTATTATTGGTAATCGTAAAGGATGGAGATGGATTAACTGTGACTATATAATCAACAAAATTACCTACACAAAAATTCGGTGAAGGGCCAGTTGGTGTAATTCTGTATTGAATAACTCCAATCGTATTCCCTGAATTAATTGGATTGTCAGTTATAGGTGAACTGGAAACCGGACCAGGAGTTACCCCACTACTAAATGTTCCACTTAAGATAGTACTAGTCCACGAGTAAGTTGAACCAGGCACATTAATCGTTGGTGTAAAACTGAGCGCCCCTGCACCACTGCACATAGTGGTCGTTAGAGTTGGATTGGTGATTACCGGGATTGGGTTTACTGTAACAATAATTGTGAATGGCGTCCCTATACAAAACGTTACACCCGGCCCTGTAGGGGTCACTGTGTACGTGATGTCTATTGAACTTGCAGTTGTATTAACTGGTGTATCAGTGATAGCACCGCTGCCTCCACTACCATTATTCCCTGTCCATGTGAAGGTCGATCCAACGACATTTGTTGTTGGTGTAATGTTCAAACTTGTTCCTGAGCATACAATATATGTTCCTGCTGCGATAGAATTACCAACCGGTAATTGATTAACAGTCACTACTGCACTACTTCCAAAACTTGTCGCAAGACACGAACCATCAGTTCCCAAGTCATTGACCCTTGTAATAGAATATGTTTTTGTGCTGGAAGGGCTTACACTTATGGTAGCGCCATTTGAAACATTACTCAAAGTGGTTGTGGTTATACCATCGGTATAGTCAACGTCAAACGGTCCGATACCCGTAAGTGTAAAAGTCAAGAGTGCACTACCACCATTGCAAATTGATGTTGTGCCTGACAAACTTCCTGTAGGTAAATTATCATTGGTCAACTGAACATCATCTGAACTAGTCGGACAAACACCATTGCTAATTGTCCATCTTAAAATTACGCTGCTACCAGCAGGTACATTTGTAACTCCACTGTTAAATAAAGTTGGAGCAGAAATCGTAGCCACGCCACTCACAATACTCCATACTCCAGTTCCAATTACAGGACTGTTACCTGATAAAGTAAATACTCCACTGTTGCAATTTTCCTGGTCCAACCCTGCATCACTCACCGTAGGGCTCTGCTGAAGGTTGATCGTCACATCGCTGCTGCTCGCAGGACATACTCCATTGGTAATCGTCCACCTCAACGTATAACTCTGACCTGCTGTCCCTGTGAACACGCTCGTCCGGCTGTTCACATCGCTGATCACACCTAACCCGTCTCCTGTGCCTCCGGGCGCAAAGCTCCACTGGCCTACACCTGTCACCGGTTGCGTCCCGTTCAGGTTCGCTGTCGTTCCGCACAGTGTCTGGTTCCCTGCCGATACACTCGTGGTGGGTGACTGATCTAATCTTATCTGTACGTCATCGG
>CAZECP010000019.1:34795-59589 GCA_964510765.1 uncultured Ohtaekwangia sp.
CTGTCACCGGTTGCGTCCCGTTCAGGTTCGCTGTCGTTCCGCACAGTGTCTGGTTTCCTGCCGATACACTTGTCGTGGGCAGTTGATAAACAGTAATAATCGTATTACTGGTGCCAACAATACCGTTGCTGTCAGTAACTGTAATAGTATAAGTGGTAGTAGTGGTCGGTGAAGCAACGGGATTAGAAATATTAGTTGCACTCAAACCGGTTGAAGGACTCCATGAATAAACAAAGGGAGAATCCCCACCTGTAATGGATGTAGAAAGAGCTGTTGAACCACCAACACAAATCGAAACGCCACCACCAGAAATCGAAATAGCCGGATTTGCGCTCGTAATACCTGTGAAAGCCGAAACAACTCCGGGTGATAGTGTACAGTTAGAGGCAGTTAACAAGTTACTGCCCAATGCTGAGAACTTCACCCATGGATTAGTAGTCTGATTAAATGCTCCATTGAGTTGTGCAGATTTGATATTTGTCTCGACACCCGCTATGTCCCCTGCAACATAATTTGCAGAAACTGTAGCCACACAAGAAGTAATGCCTGACTGAGTCACATTCCAATACCGATTCAGGTAATTTGTTATACTGGAATTATTTGGATGTTTTAAATTCACGATGTTAACACCAATGTATGCAGAGGAGAATGTGCCAGATGTTACATTGATCGTTATGGGAGAATACTCAACAGTACCTGTATTATCACCAATCGGATAAGTGAATGCCCCCACTGATGTAAACGATTTTCTCAACTCACCACTACCTGAGGCAACAATCATTTTCGCAGCAGATGGCGATGGTACAGAGATCGATCCAGAAGAACCAATCACTAAATTATTCGCACCCAGAATCAAATTACCCGCGTTCAATGCGAAAACTCCATTTACGCTAGCTGCACCTGCAAGCGAAGCATTTCCGGATGATTGATTTATGGTCAGATTAGAGTATGTTCCGGCCGCTACGTTTTGTGATGCTCCATAATACTCTATGGTTCCGGTTGAAATAGCTAATCCATTTGACGCTCCTGAGAATCTAATCGTTGCAGAGGTATTATCAGTTGTTCCTGAAATTGAAAGCGTGTTGGTTGCTAAGTCAAACACGGAGGAATTTGTTAAATTTCCATTCAACGAAATAGCACCGCTCGCATTCTTCTGGCCAGTGCCGCTCAATGTCAAATTGTTGTATGTTCCTGCTGCTACTGATTGTGCTGAGCTTCCGTAGTATTCTACGGTTCCGGTATTTACAACCAACCCGTTAGCCGCACCAGAAAATCTTAGTGTGCCTGAAGTATTGGTGATTGTTCCCGTTACCGATAAAGTATTGACGTCAAGATCAAAAGTAGTCGAGTTGTTCAAGTTTCCGCTCACAGAAACAGAGGAGGCTGTTGTCTTCTGCCCTGTTCCGCTTAGGGTTAAATTATTATAGGTTACGTTGGTGACGGTCTGAGCAGAACTTCCATTGTAGTTTACAGTTCCAGAATTATTATTAAATGTTCCGAGATTAGTTAGAGCATTGGAAATTGCCAATGTGCCTGATGAACTAACGAGAGTTCCTGTAGCAATAAATAGATTTTTTAATGTGATATTATTTGCCCCGAAACTTAAGGTGCCCGATCCTAACTTGACTAAGTCAAAAGATGCAGCATTGATCAAACCACCAACCGTCAATGTATTTGATGCAACAGTAATATTTCGGCTCGCGGGAAGTGTAACAGTCCCTGTGCCTAAATTTAAGTTTTGTATTCCATTAAATGTGAAATCCGAATTCCAGGTTTGAGCATTATTGGTTGCGAGGGTCACTGCCGATCCCGATGTATTTCCAATTGATCCTCCGTTAATTACAAATGTTCCTGTTCCAATGGCATTTGCACTATTCATATTTAATGTCCCAGCATTCAGAGTCAAACCACCGGAGAAAATATTTGTTCCGGAAAGTGATAATGTACCTGCTCCTGCTTTCACCAATCCACCGGTTCCACTGATAGTGGATGTTATAATTAAGTCAGAACTTAATCCACCATTTGCTACCGTCAAAGTTCGGGCTGATGCCCCGAGTGCAACTGGCGCAGATACGGTGGCCGTTGAGGCGCTTGAGTTAGTGGTCACATTTCCCGCCAAGGTCAAAGTTCCTGTTCCTATAATGGAAGTTCCCGTCAAATTCACAGATCCCGTTGACGGCACATTGAAAGTGGCTAAATTGAAAACACCGTTGCTGACAGTTAAAGCATTGGTGATTGTGGTGTTAGCAACTAAAGTTACTGTGTTCGAACCTACAGCACCCTGATTATCAATTGTAAGACTACCCACTGTTGCCGGCAATCCATCGCCAACGGTTTGATTTGCCGTGCCATTGTACACATAGTTGGCGCTGGTTGAATAGCTTCTTGTGCCCGGAACCTGAATATTACCGCTCACAGCGCTGGCGGTGATTCCATTTACAGAAGCAATTTTAAGAATTGCATTTGCACTAAGAGTAAAATTTGCTGCTGAACCTGCAAAAACTCCAATAATGGTACCTGAAGCACCCATTGTTAAAGTCCCACTGTTCACAAAAGTTCTTGTTATTGCCCCTGCATCAATACTAACAGTACCGTTTACCGTTCCAGTAGAAGCAGCGCTTAGTGTGAAAGTTGTAAACCTTGTATTAGCACCATTACCTAGTCGCAGTGTTGCCCCTGAAGCAACATTAAAATTGTTCGATACCAACATGTCGATATTGCCATTGCCAGCAAAAGTCACGTAAGTGCCGCTTATCAATAAGCTGTTCAAATTAAGACTATTGGGAATATTAATAATTGGTGATGCCGTACTCGCTGTACCATCAAAGATTACCGTGTAACCATTAGCAGGCACACCATTTGACCAGTTGGATGCAGTGGTCCAATCATAAGTACCTGCTCCAAACGTCCACGTGGTAGTTTGTGCAAGCAGATTACTAATAGAAATAGTCAGAACGCAGCTAATCAAAATCACCTTTTTGTTAAAGGCAAAGGTTCTTGCCTTTCTTAAAAAGAATAATGCATTAGCAGAAAAAAAATTAAGCGTAGAATCAACCATTTTCAGCACCAAACAATAAGACTTTAAATAGACTATTTGAATTAAATGTAACCATTTTTATCCGTTCGCATTCACCTCACTTACTCCTGAAATTTTCCATCAGAATTCACCTTTATCAAAGCAATCTTATATTGCTCTGGTGGGTTCCCCAACTGCATTGTTCCTAATATAAGGACACGACCATCTGGAAGTTCTACAACTTCTGAAGCCCTGTCATTTCCATTTCCTCCAAAGTATATCGGATTCTTAAGTGATCCATCCAACTTCAAAAAGAGTATGTCGGTATTGTTTGCAGTCCGCGAAAAGTCGGCCACTACAAGGAATCCAATATGAGCTTTACACGTGATGGCATCGGCATTTGAAACTGTTCCAAGTGGCCACTCAAAATATGAAGTCACGTCTCCAGTGGCACTACCAGGATCTGGGGTTTTGAAACCAATATCGTATAATTTTAACGTGGAACTGCCGGACGAAGTAGTACCCACAGAGGTAATAAAATATCCATATGAATACCCGATAACATTCGTCACAATATCATCCGTAAGTGGAGAGGTAAAAATTGTATTGCTTTGATTATCGAAATTGTTTCCTCCAAAAGAGTTTTTTGGAAGAATTCCATACCAAACGTTCTGGTCTGACTGAGGTGAAGAGATATCTCCAAACAAATATCGCACAGTATCCATTGATTGAATGCTCTCGATTACTTTTCGCCCATAGTTTTTCATACCGGCTCCTGTAACTTCACCCCACGGGAAAAGAACCTTGGCAAGGTTTTGATCAATTTGAAGATTCAGAATATCGAGTTGGTGTCCTACTTCAGAATTGTCAGTATAGCCAGTTAAAATAAAATTTCCATTCGCTAAGGGGGTGATTGAATTTACAAAATCGTTTTTGTGCGGATTACTATATGGATCAGTTTTGAATAACACATCTCTGCTCCACAAAATTTCCGATCCGGTCTCAACAAAATCTTTTGAAAGCTTTTTTACCAAAACATTCATATCACCGTTGATCGTGTCTAACTGGTTAGCAACAATTATTAGTTCACCGGTCAGAGTAAACTCAATATCTTTTGCGTCAACTGGAAGGTCAGTAAGAAGGGTGTCTTTTAGCAATTGTCCGCGAGAGTTTGCCTTTGCCAAATAAATTTGCTGCCTGGATGTCGAAGTTCTTTGTGAGTTCCCCAGAATGTAGATCGTGCCGTCAACATCAACCACCATATCCACTGCAGTTTGATTTCCATCGCGGCCAAAGTATTTTACAAAATAACTTTGATCAGGAGGATCGATATTGGATGCTGTGTCGCAGCCAACAAAAAAAACCACACACAAAAAAATAATTACCCTGCTCACTTCTTAGTCGTTCTGTTTTTTTTCAAACCAATTTTTTCCATTAAGCTGGTCACAGCCTTCCTTTTTTTCCTTGGATCATAAATCGGTTTAACGAAACCAACTGATATTAAAAAATTATCCAGCCTGTAAAGGTCGGACACGTAGGAATATTTAGTAAGGTTAGGATCAAAGTTTCCGTTTGCATCGTAGTAATTCAATTTCGGATTAACCACGTTGCTCATACCTGCCATATACCGAACATCCACATAGAAGAAATTTATGCCCTGCTTCACCCGCACCCCTCCGCCAAAAAGGAAAGATCGGTTGAAGGTGTTCATCTTAAAAGTCAGTGATTCGTCTGGCCCCGTTGAGGGTATTTGAGTTGCTCCGTTTACATCCAAATAAACAGGAGAAAGTTTTGATCCGAATAAAATATTTGCTGCCAATCCTGCATAAACAAATGGCCTGATCCTACCTGTGTCGATGGAATACTTCAAATAAATGGGAACATCAATCCAATCCTGGTTTGCGATAAAAGTCTTTGTGTCTGCACCATTGATATTTGAAAAATTGGTTTTGAAATTTTTAAAAGAATAGTCTGCTCCAATCGAAAGACTCCAGCGTGAATCTATGTTCCAATCCAAAGCAGCTCCAAATTGATAACCTACTTTCAAATTTTTACTGATAACATCAGGAGCCGGGTTGGTCGAAACGCTGTGTATGATTCTGGGCACGGAAATATTGCCTCCTGCATGAAAGTGTGGCGTAAAAATTGGAGTAGTTGTAAATTTTTTACTCAAATAATAAACATCAATTGGATCATGTGAGGGGTTGGCAATGTATTCCGGATCAGCTTTCAATAATTTCAAATAACTATCTTCAGCAGAAATAGGATCATCCAACACCAAATAAGCTTGTGTAAGTAACAAATAAGCTCTGACTCTTTGCTCTTTGGTAAACCCCTTTTCAAGGCAAGGTTTTAGAATATTTGAAATTGAATAAAATCTTCCTGCTTCAAATTCAGCAGTTGCCTGAGCCAGGGATTGCTCACACTCCAGGTTCTGTGCACGAGCGGAAAAGAAAAAAAGAAAAACAAACGAGAGAAGAATGAGATTTAAACGCAGCATCAGTTCTTGGTTTTCTTGGACTGGCGATTAATGCATGTCGATTCATACGGGATAGTACCCCCAACGTAAATGCTCCACTCCTCATCTGTCATATTTCTTGTAATGTTCGGGCAAACCTTGTCCGCCAGCATTTT
The DNA here is from genome assembly GCA_964510765.1 of uncultured Ohtaekwangia sp. Classification (GTDB taxonomy): domain Bacteria; phylum Bacteroidota; class Bacteroidia; order Cytophagales; family Cyclobacteriaceae; genus ELB16-189. Next base: position 40,446 of record CAZECP010000019.1, read on the forward strand.
AGGGTCGGTAGGCCACACTCTGATTTCGCCATTATTTGATGCTGCCAATAAATAATTGGAATCCTTGCTGAAAGCAATATCCCATACATATCCGTTGTTGTTTTCCATTTCAATGGGCAAATCATTGACATGCTCCACTACCCACATTTGTAGTTTACTGTCAAGGCCGGCACTTGCAAGCAATTGTCCATCAGGGCTAAATTCCAAATCCGAAATACCAGCTTTATGTCCGCTTAACTCTTTCGTAATCTTTTTTGAATCCAGATCAAAAATTTTAACAACTCCTCTTTTTTCTTTTGCCATTTCAACTCCAAATGCAATCAAATTTTTTGTCGGATGAAATGCTACCGATAGAATCCGGTTAGGGGATTCATCTCTCAAATCTGAATATAAATTTGTTCTCAAATCCATGAGAATCAACTTCCCCGAAGTAGATACCCCGGCTAATAGTCTTCCATCCGCGCTAATGTCGATCGCTTTTAGCTCAAATGGGAGAGAAATCAATTGCTTTGATTGGCCATTCAAATGATTCGTCAATCTTAATGTCCTGTCACTCGATGCCGAAATGAAACCGGAGTTGTCAGGGAGAAATTTAATGTCATTTATAAATCCCCGGTGGCCGCCCACCAAAGTAGGTTTCCCAGGGTTATTGAGGTTGTATATTTCCATTCGAACAGAGTCCGTTCCATTGATCAAATAGTTTTCATCCTTACTCAATGCCAGCACACGGTTGGGGTATTCTTTTTCACTCAATATGCCAGCAACACTCTGAGAAATGTAATCTCCCTTATAAATTTTACCCTCATTTCCTGTCGTAAAGAACTGGGATGATTTATTTGAAACAGCCAACGCAAACATTCTGTTTTTGAATGAGCCTGGCATTGTAATCGCGTTGTAATTTTTGCCTGACAGCTTTGTTAGCGCTGTATAAAGGCCTCTGAATACATAAGGATCATACCTCTTACCACCATATTGAGTGTGGAAAATATAGCCTTGCATCGCAGTGTTTCCTGCTAGTTCTTTATCATCAATTCCAACTGATTTTGCTTCCAGTGATTGAGCAATCGACAACATCAAGCGTGCAACTGATTCCTTCGTTTTTGATTCAGCTCGTTCATATTCTTTTAATGCACGATTTCTCTCGAAGAAGGCGCTATCGCGTTGAATGTTTGCATAGTTAAGATTTGTGACTGCCTCATTTCTTAACCCAACGGCCTCGAAATAAAGTTTCTTATACTCCTCGTTGTTCTTTTCCAGTTGGTCGCGTTGATTTTGAATTTGCTTTTGCTGCGCCTCTATTTCTTTTAAACTTTTCTCCGCAAGGTCTCTTTGAACAATCGCCTCCTTGGTCGCAATCTCTGCCTGCCCTTTTTGCAGCAACGCATCATCTGCGGCTTTCTTTGCGTTAATGCTATTGATCAATCCAAAAATAAACATTGCAATCGCCACCAACAGGAAAAAAGCCAGGATGATGTTAGTGGTACGAGCCCTTCTCAGAACTCTGCGCTGAAGCATCTCTTGATTCTTGAGTTCTGCTTCGTAAGTAATTCTACTGGTATCAAGAAATACTATGGCTCTTTCAAATGCAACATCATAACGCTGCGCCCAAGCCCGTGTTGGTCGCTGCTTCTTTTGCCAGTTAAGCGCCAACTGCAAATCAGGCGGGCGCCACAAACTGGTGCGGCCAATCTGATACATAGCGGCAGCCTCGGAAACACGTTTGTACATCTGGGCAGATTCGTATTCTTCTTCAACCCAGGTGGCCAGCCTTGTCCAGATACGCATCAAACTTTCGTGCGATAGCTCAATCACGCTTTCAGCATTGAGCACAACGTGCATGCCCGGCATCAGGAAAGATCTTCCAGGTCTCCTAAAATTATCAACCACATCAATCACTTCCTGCTCCTGGGCTTCCGCCAGTTCGGCTATCAAAGAAATTTTTGCCGGTCTTCGAATACCTAAATTATCCTGATTCTTTTCGGTGATTGTTTTGAATAGAACCTCAGCAATCTCCTTTTGCCGTGAATTAAGTTCTTCAAATGCTTCATTCGCATGAAGCGATAGTGCTTGTTCAATTTTACCAATCGCATTGTAATGTCTCAAATCGAGTGGTTCGTTGGGCTCGTGATTAGCTGCCCAATAGTCCCACGTCCTCAACATAGCATGCTGCAAGATTGGAAGCTGATCTTGATTGTCACCGATATCATTCAAAAGCCTCTTGACTAACCTGTCTGAAATTTTGCCACCGCTTACCGCAACAGGCCCTTCGATGGCACTTCTTTTTTGCTGGCGAGTCATCTGTGGCACCAGGTAATTGCTGTTGTTCACCATCTCTGTCAACCCCGGAAATACTGCACAATCACCAATAAAATCAGATCGCATGTTTATTGAAACATAAACCGGCAATTGTTCGGTACTTATAGCTGTAAGCAGCAGGTTGGCAAACAACGTAGCTTCGTCTATGGCCTCTTCACTTCCTGATTCGCGAAAACGAAACAACTCTTCAAATTGATCGATGAGAATAAAAATGTTTTCGTGCTGCCCCAGTACATGCCTGCATATCTCGGTGAGCCCTGTGGGGCCACTGCGAAGTATGGAATTAATAATTGCCCTGTGAATCTGAACATCTTGCTCATCAATCTGACCTGAATGAAGCATCACCTCTGTGAATGATTCAGCCAAATTCGACAGAGGAGAGTTTCCAGGACGTAAAGAAACTACCTTCCAAAAAGGGCCTGTTTGTGTTGCGAAACCTCCATATAAAACCGGCAACAATCCGCAGTGCACAAGGCTGGACTTACCGCTGCCAGAATAACCCATGATGGTTATCGACCTGTTTTTTGAAAGCTTGTTTAAGATTTCATCTACCTGTCCCTCCCGCCCGAAGAAAAGGTAACAATCGTCCATCGTAAAAGGACGTAATCCCGGAAACGGGTTCAAACCTAATTTGCCAGAGAAGGCGATCGATTCACTTACCGACTCATTCAATTCGCCAACATGGACGGGTGAATTTAGCATCTACAGAATAATTCAAAATAAAGTTTAAAAAATCAAGATTAACAGCCCAGCTTAAAATCACCTTGAAAGATAAGTAAATTCAAATAAACAGCAAAACACGGTCGGCCAACTTTACATCATCTGATAAAAGCTCGTAAAACTGATCCTTGTTTATTTTCAGCAACGTGACCTCCTCTTTAGCAACGAGAAGATTAGAATTAATGAATGCTGGGGGTGCCACCATCTCTCCAACAAATTGTCCGACTGTAAAGTCAACAATATATTTTCCCTTTTCAAAATATTGAACTGCTCCTGAATAAACCATGAAGAAATCATTGTTTGATCGCTCATCGATTGCCAGTGTTTCTCCCTTTTTAAGCTTAACTTCCTTTGCAATATCTGCAAGGTAGGACAAAGTGATTCCAGGAACTCCCTCAAAAACATTAATTCGCTGAAAGAAAGACGCCTTTTCAAAAAGCATGAGCTTTGAATCCCTTGTGCCCTTGAGAACAGCCCTTCTCAACCACCTGCAATAATCTTCATCCAGGCGAGCACTGTTGTTCAAAAACTCATTTTGATCGATTTGATAAAGTGCCCATCCAGCAATTTCCCTTATCAAGCGATCCGGGTTGAACAACTGAGCAATCAGGTCCATTTTAAAATCAGATATTCGCTTCGCTCCAATTTCCTCGATCACGGTAGCCTTCGTCCATCTGTTGGTTTGTGTGAAGTCTCGGTTAATCAGAAATTTTAAAACCAACTTCTCATCCATCGTAGTACGAGGATAAAACATTTCCAGACGGCTGATTTTTTCGCTGTCGCTAATGTCATCCAACACCGGAATTACTTTCATTTTCAATTGCTCAGAAAGAAACACATCGAGCAACTCAACTGCATAGGTAGTTCCTTCAGACGTGCCACTTTCAATATTTTCCTTCACCAATTGAATTGACCTTGTATCGTACAACATCGCAAGCAGCATGTAGAGGTGATCCACATCGTGGTTTATCTCTTGCCGCAGCGCTTCTCGAACCCGCAAGCTTTCCTGAGCGTCACCCAATTCCTTGATTGCATTAAGGTTCCACGCCAAGTCAGCGATATCACTTTCAATGGCAAACTTAATCCGGGTTATCTGAGAGATGCCTGCCTTAAAACCGCATTCGCCCAGCGCAAGCAGAACTTGTGACACAATCACTTTATCAGGATAATCAATTTTGTTCCACAATAAATCTTTGGCGCGCTGTCCTCCAATGATTCCCATGACTTGTATGATGCGAATCATTGTTTGCGTGTTTTGTCCGTTTCGATAAAAGGCAGAATCCAAATAGTTCAGTGCTGCCCCTCCCATTAATGTGAGAGAGTCCATCGCGAGATTTGAGTACTGAGGGTTATTCAGGTTTTCAATTACTGCGTTTATAACTTCCGTATTAAATTTTTTAGATGCGGTGGCAAGGGCAGTCTTTCGAACTTTTGGTTCATTATCGATCAATAATTCCGTTAGGAAAGTTGTGCTATCTTCTGAGGTTGTGTGGAGCAATAGTTCGGCTGCATATTGTCGATCTCCAACCTTGGAAGATCTTGCCAGCTTAGTCAATCTGCCTTTGGTCACTTCTCCCCCATTTTTCAAAATCTGTTCGAGATCAAAAGCTGACAAAATATTTTTTCCATCAGCACTTGCACGGTTTTTATCGATACGGATTACATAGTTCTCAGAAACCGAAAGCCCCTTCATCTCATTCATTCTCCGCTGGGCAAACCCTTGCACCTCCTCCTGTTCATTCTTTGCCAATACATTCACCCAGCCTCCAACATCTGAGGGATTAATTTTTTCAAGCAGCTTAAAAGAAAAAATCGCCCGTGAAATATCTAAATCCGAAAGCCGGGATTCAAGGGAAGTAACAATTTTTTTGAATCCAACTTCAAGGTTATCCTGGTGAAACTCAGAACTTTCAAGTTTAGATCGAATTTTATTTCGATAACCGTTATATATATCATCTGCAAGTAAAAAATAAATTCCTGCCAGCACCAGCACTATAAAGGGTATCCAATAAATCTTGAATATTACAAGTGAACTGAAACCAAAAACAAGTAGCCCAGCGATAAATCGGCCAGACTCCCCCACCACTCCCTCCACTTTGGCCTGCACACCAAATCGATAGCGGCTGTCCAATGGAATGAACAATAACTTAAAGACCGGACTCTCCAATGAATCCCGAAGCATGCTGTTAAACAAACGAGAAAGCGCGATGAATGAAAGAAAAATCACAAATGCCAATGGATGACCTACTGGGGTGTAACCAAAGAACGCACCCGTTATAAAAGATCCGATAGCAAATAAACCCGTAGTTACGGGAACAAAGAAAAGAGAAATACGAACTCCATAAGTACTCAATATCTTGTCGTTAATGAAAGTCTGCATGATGAGACTCAATACATAAATCGTTGCATTGAAGTAGGCAAGAAAATTGGTGAGGTCGCGCTGATCAGGATATTGCTGATTAAGTAATGTTTGAAATGAATATTGGTTACAAATAAACGTAACCATTGACACCACCAGAAACACACTCACCATCAATACGTACTTGTCCTTAAAAATATTTTTGAATTTAGTTTCTTCGCGAACGGTCGCATCAAATTCCTTCGGGTTGTTTTTGATAAGCCTGAACCTGGTAGAGATATAAATAAAGCAGGCCAATGATCCGATAATACTAATGTTACAAACAACCAGATAGTCAATTGTATTGGGGAAAAGTGAGGACGTCAAAGGGATAAAAAAATTGGCAGCAATGATGGCTATAAGTTGTCCGGTATCAATCCAGCCAATGATTCGCTTGGATTGTTTGAAATTGAAAAGTCGTCCGAAAATTCCCCAGTAACACAGCAACAGGATGGCCTGAGTAGGGCCGGCCAAGCAAAACATGATAAAAAGTACCAAGTCATTGATCTCGGAATTTCCATTTTTATACAAATAGTAAATGCCGGATGTTGTTGCTACTATTATGGCAACACTTAAAATCGCAAGAGAAATAAACTTGATCCTATTCTGAAGTATCGTAAATATAAGAGTGGATCCTATTCCTAATAATCCCGAAACAAGAAACGCTTTGTTGAGCAAATCAGGATCAGAGAATTTTGACAGGTGATTCAGGAAGAGGGATTCGGAAGCCACTTGAAAAGTGGCGATAAAAGTGCCGAACAAAAAACCAATGACCAACATGATGATCACTTGCTTTCGCTCCAGTTCGTTCGGACTTAAAAAATCAAGCCAGCTTTTTTTCACAATCCGAAATTAATTGAAAGTGCATACAAATAAAAATAAACAGCAATTTGTGTCACTATCCTCAAACAAAAACGCCTCGATTTTTTCGAGGCGTCTTGCAATTATTTTCCTTTCTTCGTTGAGTCAGGCTTGGCTGTCTTCTTCGTTTCCTGATCCAACTTATATTGTTCGTTCAATCCTTTGATCACATCTTTTGAGATATCCATCCCAGCACTCCCGTAAAGCACATCGCTTGCCGTGTCAAATTTCAAAACTACTTCGAGATTGCTTCCTTGCGCATACGCTTTCAAAAAATCCGAAATCTTGCCACGCAAAGTTGCACTCATTTTAGCCTGATCGTTCATCAATTCCTGTTCGATAGCCTGCTGAAAAAGGCGCAGATTTTGATCCTTCTTGCCTAAATTTTCTTCCACTGCCTTTGCCTGTCCGATCGTAAGATTACTTACGTTTCTTTGGTAGGCTGCTACCTCATCTTGAAGACTCTTCGCACGATTTTGAAAATCCTGATCAAGTTTCTTTCCCTTTGCTTCTAGGATGGCCCTGTTCTCAGTGACATAATCATAATATTTCAGCACGGTGTCAGCATTGATATAAGCTATCTTCAGGTTAGAAGGAGCTTTAACATCACTTTCCATATTGCCACTTTTTTTTCCGGAAAAATTCAAGTAATAAAGCACGCCTACTGCTACAAATAGGATCGCATTCAAAATCAGGGATAGGTTTTTCATCATACTATGTTTAAGGCCGCAAATATAATTGTTTCCCTTTACCAGCAATCACCTTTGATCATTCAATTTCAGGGAAAGAAGCTAAGGTTTACTCCTTAAACCACTCAGCATACATGGGGTAGTTACGGGCCGTTCGGGTGATTACTTCTTTCATTTCTGTTCCAACATCCTTCATTCGTTTGGCAGGCATGCCTGCATATACGCTTCCAGGCTCCACCCTTGTTCCAGGCAAAACCACAGCACCAGCTGCAATTACTGACCCCGTTCCAACAACGACATCATCCATGATAATTGCTCCCATGCCAACTAAAACATTATCCTCGATCGTACATCCATGAACAATAGCGCTGTGGGCTATTGAAACATTGTTTCCGATTACAACTTTTGCCTTCTGGTAAGTGCAATGAATAATCGCACCATCCTGAATGTTGGTGTTGTGCCCAATCGTGATAGAATGCACATCGCCACGCACCACAGCATTGAACCAAACTGTACAATTATCTCCCATAGTTACTTCTCCGACTACCGTTGCATTGTCGGCCAGAAAACAATTTGAACCAAATTTCGGTGTGTTGCCTCGAACGGATTTTATAAGCGCCATAGCAGTGATTATTAATTTTAATTCGAAAGTTAAGAATTGAATCCTTCTTCAACACAAGAAGGCAATTCGCTGTGAAAGAATTTCAATTTTCATTGGAAGCCAACCCATCCATTCTCCATCAGCTTCAATCGGACATTGACTATGCGAAGTCACATCTATGAGAGAACAATTATTGTAATGGACAAGGGGGTGAGTGACCTTCCCTTTCTTTTTCATTTTTTGAAGGCAGAATAAAAAGCTAAGCGTTGAAAGATCGCCTGCTAAAAAAGTTGAAAAGACTCCATCGTCTTGTGCAGCATCGGGAGCAATGAAAATGGAATTGCCAAACGACTTACCATTGGCAACCGCGAGAACACGCATCTTACCATTCCATCGCCAATGAGGAGTTTCAATAAAAATCTTTTGCGGCTTCAATCCAAAAAACGTTTGCACGATTGCTTTGAGATAGGTGAGAGATGGGCCGAGCGAGCGATTGCTGTTTATCAACCTTCTCACCACATCCGGGCCCATACCAAGACTGCATTCATTAATAAAGTATTTCGAATGACTCCTGCCTTCATCGTTCACGCAAGTAAGTTGCCCAACATCAATTTGTTTAGTTTTATTTTGAATCAACAGATTAGCAATTCTATTACCATCAGCTTTGATACCACATGTTCTCGCAAAATCATTTCCTGTTCCAAGCGGAATGATTCCAAGCACGGGAAGTTTTATATTTTGATTTTGTAAAACCCCGTTCAATACCTGATGCAGGGTTCCATCTCCACCAGCGGCCAAAACATAATCATAAGCTGTCAATGAAGATGCAATCTGAGTGGCGTGGTCTGCGTATTGAGTTTCAAAAATTTCAACATCAAATCGATGCTTAATAGGCGGAAGAACCTGCGAGTAAAGTAAATTTTTCGTCCTTGAAACACCATTAAGCACAATAGCAACCTTCATATAATTAAGCCTGTTAAAAATCGATTTACATCTGCCAATCTGTCACTAAAGATCAACTTTTTCTGTAAATTTGCAGTCCGAAATTGAATAGAAGATGCAGAATTTGATTACCGACCTTGATATTTTAGACAAAAACAAAGTGTTGACTGAAGAGGTGAAGACAACACCCAACTATAACTCTGGTAATAAGAGGAAGTTATACATTGAGAGCTACGGCTGCCAGATGAATTTTTCTGATAGCGAAATCGTAGCATCGATCCTCCAGAAAGAAGGCTTCGATACCACTTCCGAAATTGACGAAGCCGACCTGATTTTTTTGAATACTTGTTCCATACGTGACAAGGCAGAGCAAACCGTTCGCAATCGGCTCAATCATATTAATGGCCTGAAAAAGAAAAAGCCGGAGATGATGGTTGGCGTTCTAGGTTGCATGGCTGAGCGATTGAAAACAAAATTGCTCGAAGAAGAAAAAATTGTTGACCTCGTGGCGGGCCCTGACGCCTATCGTGATCTGCCTCAGTTAATCTCACAGGTTGATGAAGGCACGAAAGCTGTGAACACATTTTTGTCGCGTGAAGAAACATATGCAGATATAAGCCCCGTGCGGTTGAATTCAAATGGCGTGACTGCGTTTATCTCCATCATGCGTGGCTGTGATAACATGTGTTCATTTTGTGTCGTGCCGTTCACGCGTGGGCGCGAAAGAAGCCGCGATCCAAAATCCATTGTTGAAGAAGCAAAAGACTTGTACGACAAAGGCTATCGCGAAGTAACATTGCTTGGGCAGAATGTTGATTCATATAAGTGGAGCGAAGAAGAAAACAACAAAGCGCGACTGGAGAAAAAGGAAGTAAATAGCATTGTTAATTTTGCCAATTTGCTGGAGCACGTTGCCAATGTTCATCCAGACCTGCGCGTTCGTTTCTCTACATCGCACCCGAAGGACATCACTGATGAAGTTCTTCGCACAATGGCCAAGCACGAAAACATTTGCAAGAACATTCACTTGCCGGTGCAGAGCGGCAACACGCGCGTGCTTGAATTGATGAACCGAGGCTACTCGCGCGAGTGGTATTTGGATCGGGTGAAAGCGATCAGAAATATCCTTGGCGAAGAATGCGGAATTACTTCCGACATGATTGCCGGCTTCTGTACAGAGACCGAGGAAGAACATCAGGAGACCTTGACATTAATGGATGAAGTGAAATACGATTTCTCTTTCATGTTCTTTTATTCTGAAAGACCGGGAACTTTGGCCGCTAAAAAGTTGGTTGATGATATTCCTGACGATGTGAAAAAACAACGCCTCGAACAAATCATTCAAAAACAGTCGCAGCTTTCATTGGCGCGGAATCAAAAGGATGTGGGCAAAACATTCAAAGTGTTGATTGAAGGCACATCACGCAGGTCGGCAGAATATTTGCAAGGAAGAAACTCTGCCAACAAAGTGGTGGTCTTCCCGAAACAAAATAAAAACAAAGGTGAATACGTCAATGTATTGGTGGATAGTTGTACGCAAGGAACATTGATCGGAGCAATTGTAGAATAATTTATGAGCACGGATTCAGAAATACAAAGTGTAAAACAACGATTTGGAATTATTGGCAACGCCCCCATGCTTAACCATGCTGTGCGAGTTGCGATTCAAGTAGCACCTACCGATATGTCGGTTTTGATCACAGGTGAGAGCGGAAGTGGGAAGGAATCTTTTTCAAAAATCATTCACAACCTGAGTCACCGCAAACACGGACAATTCATAGCAATCAACTGCGGCTCAATCCCCGAAGGAACAATTGATTCAGAATTATTCGGTCACGAAAAGGGATCTTTCACAGGCGCTCACGAAGCACGCAAAGGATATTTTGAGGTAACGAATGGTGGTACTATCTTCCTCGATGAAATTGGTGAAATGCCAATGGGCACACAGGCGCGTTTGCTTCGCGTGTTGGAGAATGGTGAATTTATAAAAGTCGGTTCATCAAAAGTTCAGAAGACGGATGTGCGCGTAGTAGCCGCAACCAATGTAAACCTTCTGGATAAAGTGAATGAAGGAAAATTCCGTGAAGACCTCTACTATCGTTTGAACTCAGTGCCGATTTATGTTCCGCCACTTCGTGAGAGAGGTAAAGATGTAGAAATGCTCTTCAGAAAATTCGCATCTGATTTTGCAGAGAAATACAAAGTGAAGCCAATTTCACTTACAGAAGACGCAAAAGAGGCATTGCTTAAATATCGTTTCCCCGGGAACATCCGGCAGTTGAAAAATCTGGTGGATCAGATTTCTGTTCTTTCCACACAGCAAAAGGAAATCACTGCGGCTGAACTGAGCAATTATATTCCCAAAGAAAATACGCTACCTGCTGTTTATGGAAATGGTGTGAATACCCAAAAAGATCTTTCCGAAAGAGAAATACTTTACAAAGTCCTCTTTGATCTTCGCAAAGATGTAACTGAAGTAAAAAAACTTGTACTCGATGTGTTAGCGAATCCTACGCAAGCACAGCAAATTATTAACAACAACGCGCATTTGTTTGAAGGTATTTCCGAACCAAAGCAAGAGACTCAGCCTGTGGTTTTAAATATTAAACCAGCCACGACAAATGAAACAAATATGGAAGAGGATGCGGATGATGCCGAGGAAATCCAGGATGTAACGCATGTGGCTGAGGATGATTCTCTATCTATTCAAAAGAAAGAGAAAGAGTTGATTATTCGAGCACTCAACAAAAACAAAAACAAAAGGAAGTACGCTGCCCGTGATCTGGGGATTTCTGAAAGAACATTGTATCGGAAGATTAAAGAATACGAACTGGAATGAATTTTGGTCAAGCTCGTTAGCAAATAAATTGAACACGATGGCCTTTTTGAAACGGACTTTGCTTTTTTCATTGCTGATTTCTTTGGCGTCTTTGTCGGGATGCCTGCATTATACTTTATCAGGAGCATCCACGAACGCAAAAACGATTCAAGTAGATCAGTTTTTTAACAACACCGAACTTGGCGCAGCCAACCTCGGGCAAAATTTCACCAACCGTGTGAAAGATTATTTCCAACAGAACTCAAGTTTGCGGGTCGTTCCAACCGAAGGCGAGTTGCAATTGGAAGGAACGATTGTCACTTACTCTACAGCTCCAGTTGCACCGCAGGCCAGCACACCCGGCAGTACTCAGCCCAATTATGCCGCGCAAACGAGGCTAACCATTGGTGTTCGCGTAAATTATGTTGACAGCGCGGAACCAAAAAACAGTTTTAAAGACAAGACGTTCAGCTTCTACGCAGATTTTGACAACAGCCAGGATTTTTACGCTGTGCAGGAAACATTAGAGAAGAAAATCTTCGACCAGATTTTGTTGGATATGTTCAATGCCACGATTGCTACCTGGTAATACCTTGCATTAATTACCTTTTTCATTTACATTTACTTTGATTGTTTTAAGGAACACACAACTTGATGCAATCCTAAACAAACCTAATGTGGAAAAGGCTTTATTCGACCAGCTTTTACTCAATTACACCGCGCTCGATTCAAGTGAGGCAATTCAGGTAATAGAACTTTCCCGCGAATACCCTTACAGTCAAGTGTTGCATTTGATGGCTGCCCGCGGTGCCCAGGATAATTCATTCAATAATAAAGAAGACCTGCTCCACACCAGCGCTATTTATAGTACCGACAGGGCTGTATTAAAAGAAATCATGTTAAGCCCGAAATTAGGTCGAGCCCATGCCTTTGTTGAATCCGCTCCGACAGTTGTTACACTCGAAAAAGAAAAATCTCCACAAACTCTTCCCGAAACTCATTTATCCGATTCCTTTTATCAACAGGTTTTGGATGACATAGCCAAAATGCACGAATCCAAACGGCTCTATGAGTTAACCATTGAAAAGATGGAGAGCCACGAGGCGGTTCCATTAGCGGAAGTAGAAGAGGAAAAATATGCTTCCAATTCGGATGGGCTGATCGAGGAGATCAAGTCCACAAAAAAAAAAATGAAGCCCGAGGGTGAAAAGCAAAAGGAGCAAATAGAAATCATCGACCAGTTTATAAAAACAAAACCTAGCGTTCCGCGCGCCACCAAACCCGCCACCAATGGCGAAGATCTTTCTGAGACCAGTTCCAATCTCAATGAAAACATTGTTTCCGAAACACTTGTGGAAATCCTCTTAAAGCAAGGCAAAAAAGAAAAAGCAATAGAAGTCCTCAAAAAACTAATTTGGAAGTTTCCACAGAAAAAGGCTTACTTTGCAGCCCGAATTGAAGACTTAAAGAAATAATCTCATGTACACGTTATTGATCAGCTTCGCCATTGTAAGCGCGGTGTTATTGGTTTTAGTAGTTCTTGCCCAAAATGCAAAAGGTGGTGGACTTTCGAGCCAGTTTGGCGGATCAGGCGCCAGCAACTTGATTGGAGTCAAAAAGACGGGCGATGTGCTGGAAAAGCTCACATGGGGTTTTGCAATTGCCATCATCGTTTTTTCATTAGCAACCAATTTGACAACTCCCAACACTGCAGGGGCAACTGACGAAATCCTTGAGAAGGCAAAAGAGCAGCAAAGCGCACCTACTCTCAATTTGCAAAAAACTCAGCCTGCTACGGATAGCACCAAGAAGTAATCAGATTCAAAATGATTCAAGAACAGAAAGATTGCCACGGTAATCTTTCTGTTCTTAGCTCCTACACACAATCCCATCCTTTGTAATCCAAGTCTCAGCAGAGACTTTGTTCCGCTCCACCAGATATTGTTGATACACGTGATCAAACTGGCTGCGATGAAAGATCGCATCATTATACTTACCAAAAATTCCTAAGATCAATTCACAAACTTCGCGAACGGCATGGGTTTCGGTGGCAGTAATGTAATCTGCTATGTTTCTCTCCTGCGTGTAACGTTGAAGTAGAGGAGCACCTTCATGCTTTACCTGAAAGCGAAGACCACATTTTTCAGCAACGGCTAGATCAAGAACATCATCAAATACAAACGCAACTTCCTCTCCTTTCAAATTTTGAGAAGAGAGAAAATGCTCAAAGGCTAATCTTTTATCCGTGCTTTTGAAATAAATACCATGAAAGCATTCTCGATTTCCCAAGAAAGCAGCTGCTGGATTCTCTTCGCCAGTTAAAATTGCCACTTTAGGCATCGAACTATTTTTGAGATAGTAACCGAAGCGAAGCATGTTGGTACCCATGGCGTCCACTTCACTAAATGGACTTCCGCCTTGGGCAGACTTCATGCCGTTATTAAATACTCCGTCCCAGTCAAAGATGAAGGCTTTGATATTATTGAGCTTCGATTCTATTTCAGCAAAAGGGCGGCAAAAATTGCCGCCCAATTGTGTAAAGATATTTTCTACGTTCATGTCAGCCTGAGCTTGTCGAAGGCTTAGTCAATTTCCATATCCTGGATATCCAACATGCCTACTGGCTTGCCGGCTTCGGTAACAAGAATGGTATCCACTTTTGATTTCTTGAAAATCTCAGATGCTTCATACAACATGGCGTTTGCATCCACTGAAATTGGAGCGTTGTATTTGAAGTCTCCAACTTTATGATTCAATACCTCACGGCCTTCAGCCTGAATTTTTCTGCGAAGCTCGCCATCAGTGAATACGCCAAGTGCAGAGCCATCGCCTTTTGTAACCGTCACTGCACCGAAACCATACTCCGTCATTTTCACGATTGCATCAGCCAATGAAGTATCAGCCGTAACAACCGGGTTCACCTTATTAATTGCGTCTTTTACTTTCACTGTCATCAACCTTGTATGCTCAATGAATTGTTGAGTACCCAACGTGGTAAAGTTATTTTCAGTCAATACCTTCAACAACTTCCAAGGCACGGTAATAGTATGAACTCCAGCGTTAAGGGCGTTTCTCACGTGCTCAACAGTGCGCACCGATGAGAACATCACCTTCGTATCGTATCCATAGTGATCAACTGCAAATACAATTTGATCAACCAGGTCAAGTGCATCATGACCTTGATCTTGCAAGCGACCAACGAGTGGGCACACATAAGTTGCTCCAGCTTGCATCGCCATATAGGCTTGCTGTAAGGTGTAAATCAAATGAACATTCACCAACAAACCTTCTCTTCTTAAAAGATTACATGCCTTAACTCCTTCCAATGAAACAGGGATTTTGAAAACGGTTTTCTTTGGATCAAGTCCGAGATCAAGTTGGCGTTTTGCTTCTTTCAAAACATCTTCAGCCTTATCACCAAGTGCTTCGATCTGAAGAACAGGCACAATCTTAGAAAGCTTTACAATCAATCCATCTACATCGGTGACACCACCGCGGTGCATGAAGGTGGGTGTGGTAGTCAATCCCGTAAGGAAGCCAAGTTGAAATGCCTCTTCGATTTCTTTGAGGTCGGCTGAATCAAGGTATAATTCCATAAATAGTCAGTTTCAATTAAAATTTCACAAATGTATCTAACTCGGCCTCAAGGTGCAAGCCGTGAATTTCAAACCAATAAATCATCGATTACTTCAAAATCACCTCTCGCTGGCGATACTTCACTTCAATTGCATGAAGCTCGAGCAAAGGCTTAAGGAATTCTTCCAGATCGTAAACACACAATTGGCTGGCTGCATCACACAATGCTTTCTCAGGCTCCGGATGAGTTTCAATAAATACACCATCCACTCCAGAAGCCACACCTGCACGCGACAACACAGGAAGGAACTCACGAGCACCACCCTTTGAATCCGCGCTTGGAATTCCGTACTTACGAATGCTGTGCGTGATATCAAACACAACAGGATAACCAATCTTGCCCATGTGGTAAAAACTTCTTGGATCAACAATAAGATCGTTGTAACCAAACGTGTAGCCACGCTCGGTCAGGATAATCTGATCGTTGCCTGCCTCCTCACATTTCGTTACCGGATGCTTCATGTTGTCAGGTGCAAGGAATTGTCCGTGCTTGATGTTGATCACGCGACCAGTCTTAGCTGCAGCTACCATCAAAGCAGTTTGCATACATAAGTAAGCTGGTATCTGGAGAACATCTACTACTTCTCCTGCAGCCGCTGCTTGATCAGGATAGTGAATATCTGTCAGCAATGGGAAACCAAATTGTTCCTTAATCTTCGCCAACAACTTCACACCTTTTTCGAGGCCTGGACCATTGTAATATTTCAGGCTACTGCGGTTGTCTTTTTGGAAAGATGACTTGTAGATAATTTTTATCTTCATTCGCTCAGAAACTTCCTTCAGTTTCTCAGCCGTCTTCATCATGATGCTTTCATCTTCGATCACACAAGGACCGGAGATTACAAACAATTCGTCTGAACCACACTCAATGCCTCCTACTCTTACTATTTTCTTGCTCATATTTTTTCTGATTTAAACTTTTACTTCAACAACTTGCCTTCCTAACAATCGGGAGGCAAAGAATTCTTAAAAACTTTACAAAGTTATTGACTTATTTAAATTTTTACCGTTTAATTTTGCGGAAACAATTAACTGAATGCCTTTTATCTAGCTTCTTCAAAAACCACTACGCGAATTGGAAAAAGAATTCAACACATCCGAAACGAGCACCTTCTTTGCTCCTTTCCTTAGCCAGTCGGCTTTGCAAGAACGACCCACTTCTGCCTGCAGAATTAGCAGGCGCCCGCATAGGCGGATCCGAATCTGATACCCACTTCTTCTGAAGTAAAAAAGCGTGATGCCAAGGGTATGACGCTCTTCGTGCTTATTGCACGTTTCTGATTCAAAATTTTAAACTGAGAAATAAAATTGGATACAAATATTATTGTGCGTGAAGCTACGGCTGAAGATGCGCACTATTCTGAAACGATAACGAACGAGATGGCTGAGTCGGCTAAGGCTCGCGGTACCGGCATTGCCAAGCGTTCTCCTGATTATGTGAAAATGAAAATGGAGGAAGGAAAGGCAGTGATTGCCGTTACCCCTTCCGGGGAATGGGTTGGGTTCTGCTACATCGAATCATGGGAACACGAAAAGTTTGTTGCCAACAGCGGACTCATTGTAGCACCATCATTCCGCAAAAGCGGAGTGGCAACACAGATCAAAAGAAAAATCTTTGAACTTTCACGGATCAAATATCCGAATGCAAAAATTTTCGGGCTCACTACGGGTTTGGCTGTGATGAAGATCAATTCTGATCTCGGTTACGAACCAGTAACCTATTCACAGCTTACCACGGATGATAACTTTTGGAAAGGTTGCCAGAGCTGTGTGAACTATGAAATCCTAATGAGCAAGAACCGGAAGAACTGCATGTGCACCGCTATGCTCTACGATCCTGAAGAAAAAGCAAAAGAGGAAGCAGAACGCAATGCGGCCTTGGCTCTCAATGAACCAGCACCCGTTACCCGCGAAGCGAAAGAGTTTGCTTACTACTCAAAAGTTTACGAACGCTTCATGCGCTTGAAACAATTCATGCTGCTCCAAGGCTGGCGCAAAAAGGAAAGTTCTCCAGAGGAAAAGAAGAGTTCATTATTAAGCTTCTTATTCTTCTGGTAAATGATTCTAAATTTTATCGAATTCTAAATTCTGTTCTATAAATGAAAAAAGTTGTTTTAGCCTTTAGTGGCGGATTGGATACTTCTTATTGCGCGATTTATCTATCAAAAGATCTTGGCTATGAAGTTCACACTCTTACGGTGAATACAGGAGGATTTTCCGAAAAGGAGGTTCAAGATATTGAGAAGCGTGCGCTTAGTCTTGGCGTGAAGTCGCACAAGACAATTGATGAAACAAGAAACTATTACGATAAAGTAATTAAGTATTTGGTTTTCGGAAATGTGCTGAAGAACTCAACGTATCCGTTAAGTGTGAGTGCGGAGCGCATGTCGCAGGCTCTTGCTGCTGCGAATTACGCAAATGAAATTGGTGCGAATGCTATTGCGCACGGAAGCACAGGCGCAGGCAACGACCAGGTTCGCTTTGATATGGTGATTCAGATTCTTGCGCCCGGTGTTGAGATCATCACGCCTATCCGGGATAAGAAATTAAGTCGCGAAGAAGAAGTTGCTTACTTGAATAAAAATGGAGTTGCTTTCAGCGCAGAGAAAGCGAAGTACTCAATCAACAAAGGAATTTGGGGAACATCCGTTGGCGGAAAAGAGACTTTGAATTCACTTGGCATGTTACCTGAAGAAGCATGGCCAACACAGGTAACGAAAACCGGTAGTGAAGAAGTGAACCTAGGTTTTGTGAAAGGCGAATTGCTATCAGTGAATGGAGAGAAATATTCTCATCCGGTAGAAGCCATCCAAGCTTTGCAATCAATAGCCGGACCTTACGGAATTGGAAGAGACATTCACGTTGGTGATACGATTATTGGAATCAAAGGCCGTGTTGGATTTGAAGCCGCTGCCCCAGTGTTGATCATCAAAGCACATCATGCATTGGAGAAGCACACGCTCACCAAGTGGCAATTGAGCTGGAAAGATCAACTCGCGCAATTCTACGGCAACTGGCTGCACGAAGGTCAGTATCTAGATCCGGTGATGCGCGACATGGAAGCATTCTTGACAAGCGCACAGCAGAATGTGACCGGTGAAGTTTCAATCACACTTCTACCCTATCGCTTCCAAATCAACGGAATTGAATCGAAGTACGATTTGATGTCATCCAAGTTTGGCAAGTATGGCGAGATGAACCTGGGGTGGACAGGTGATGATGTGAAAGGATTTACGAAGATCTTTGGAAATCAAGTGGCAATTTATCATCAGGTAAAAGCGGAAGCGGAAAGAAAGTAGAAAGCAGAAAGTGAAAAGTAAAAAAGTTAAAAGTGTCTGACAATAAGAAAATAAAAGCAGGGATTATTGGTGCCGCGGGCTATACGGGCGGAGAAACGATTCGTCTGTTGTTGAATCACCCATCTGTTGAACTTGCATTCGCGCAGAGCAGAAGTCAGATTGGGAAAAAGATCAGCGATGTGCATACCGATTTAGTTGGCGATACTGATTTGAAGTTTGTTGAATCTCACAGCGAAGCTGATGTGGTTTTTCTTTGCCTCAGTCATGGTGAAAGCAAAAAGTTTTTATCAGACAATAATTTCCCTGCAACAACCAGGATCATCGACCTTGGTAACGACTTTCGTCTTGGCGATTCAGTCTCGGGAAGAAATTTTGCTTATGGACTTCCGGAATTGCAACGTGAAGAAATCAAAAAAGCACAGAACGTTGCTAACCCGGGATGCTTCGCTACAACCATTCAACTTGGACTATTACCGTTAGCGAAAGCCGGACTTCTCAAAGAAGTTCATACCACAGGAATCACCGGTTCTACTGGCGCAGGACAAAAACTTCAAGACACCACACATTTCACATGGCGGGCCAATAACATCTCTGCCTACAAAACACTCACCCATCAGCACATGGGTGAAATGAATCGCTCGCTCAAGCAATTGCAAAATTCCTGGGCAGGCAAACTCCATTTCGTTCCGTGGCGTGGAGATTATACAAGAGGGATTTTTGTGACGTCTGTCATCGAATCATCTCTTTCCCTTGCAGAAGCCAACGATCTCTTCACAAGTTACTACGAAGGTCATCCATTCACACATGTATCTGACTCGATGGTTGATTTGAAACAAGTAGTGAATACCAATAAATGTCTCATTC
>CAZECP010000020.1:0-59316 GCA_964510765.1 uncultured Ohtaekwangia sp.
TAGGGAAATTGCTGAGAGGGCAATAAAAAAGGGCCTTTCAGCCCATTTTTAAACAGAAAACCAAATTCTTCGTAACATGAAATTGCGTTCACGCTGCGAAGTTGGCTTACCACTCAGGTTTTCACTCAGCAAAAGCTGGACTTGGCTAAATTGAATTATAATGGGTGCTCACCGATGCCAATTGCATGTTGAACAAAGAACCGTTGGTGAACATTGTGCGGCTAACCGTTGCTTGTGTTGAATCGTTGCAGAAATGTACGTACCCTGATCTTGAAATTGTTTTGATTGACCAGGCATCGAAAGGCAATTCTGTGGAAATTTTCGAAAAGAAATTTCCCAACATCAAATTCATTGCAAGCAAAACCAATCTTGGCTTCACCGGGGGAAACAACCTTGGCATGCGCGAAGCTACAGGAGAATATCTTTTCCTGCTGAACAACGATACTGAAGTGGAGCCTGGTTTTCTTGAGCCCTTGATTGACGCTCTTGAAAAAGATCCAACAGCGGGAGCAGGTTCTCCATTGATCCGCTTCTTCCAAAACCCAATGAAGATTCAATATGCTGGCGGGCCTGACCGAATTGATTTGGTTCATGGAAGAAACTCGTGGCGCGGCTGGATGTCAGATTATCCTTCTCACTATTCTAAAACTGAAAACACAACTGCTGCGCATGGCGCTGCATTCATCATCAAGAGAAGTGTGGCCGAGAAGGTGGGTCTGCTGGATGATCACTTCTTCATCTATTTTGAAGAGCTTGATTGGAGCTTGCGGATAACGAAGGCCGGATACAACATTCTGTTTGTGCCGTCATCTGAAATTCTTCACAAGGAATCCATGACGATGCCGAAAGAGCATCCGTTCCGCGTGCGTATGATGATGCGCAACCGCATCTTACTCAGTCGCAAGCATCTCAATGCATTTGCTTTCGCATTCAGCCTGCTTTACACGTCATTTATTTCATTCCCCGTTAACTGCCTGCGCTATATTCTGCGAAAGAAAACGGATTTACTAAAAGCTTATTCACAAGGATTTGTTCAAGGAGTTCTCAATAAAAAATTTCAACCAACAGCAATATGAAAAGAATATTAATTACCGGAGGCGCTGGCTTCCTGGGCTCGCACTTGTGCGATCGTTTTATCAAAGAAGGTTATCACGTCATCGCGATGGACAACCTGATAACCGGTGATCTCAAAAACATTGAGCACTTGTTTCCATTAAAGCAATTTGAATTCTATCATCACGATGTTTCAAAGTATGTGCACGTGCCGGGAGACCTGGATTACATATTGCACTTTGCTTCTCCGGCAAGCCCGATAGACTATTTAAAAATTCCGATTCAAACTTTGAAGGTAAGTTCGATTGGTACGCATCACTTGCTTGGCCTTGCCATGGAAAAGAATGCGCGTATTGTAGTTGCTTCTACATCAGAAATCTATGGCGATCCATTGGTGCATCCGCAAACGGAAGAATACTATGGCAATGTGAACACCATTGGTCCACGTGGTGTATATGATGAGGCGAAACGCTTCCAGGAAGCAATCACGATGGCGTATCACACTTATCATAAAGTGAATACAGGGATTGTGAGAATTTTTAACACGTATGGTCCGCGCATGCGATTGAATGATGGTCGTGTACTTCCTGCATTTATTGGTCAGGCTATTCGCGGTGAAAATCTTACCGTGTTTGGCGATGGGTCTCAGACAAGGTCATTCTGCTATGTAGCTGATTTAGTAGAGGGCATCGTACGTTTACTATGGTCGGATTATTATGAGCCGGTAAACATTGGCAACCCCGCAGAGATTACAATTCTTGAATTTGCACAAGAAGTAATCAAACTAACGAACAGCGATCAGAAAATTATTTTTAAACCACTTCCTAAAGATGATCCGAAGCAGCGTCAACCTGACATTACACGTGCGAAGACAGTTCTTGGTTGGGAACCAAAAGTCAGTCGCGAAGAGGGGATGCGAACAACCTATGCTTATTTTAAGGCCTTGCCGCCAGAAGAAGTAGCCAAGGATCATCGGAAGTTTGATCAGCATCACAAGAGCCAGCCAGTCGCAGCTTAGAATTCTGTGCCTGGGACAAAATCGATGATCCGCAAATGAGGATTAAATTCTCCTGTGCCAAAATTTTGGCTACCTGATGGCGCCTGCGGTTGGCAAACTGAAGAAGGTTAGTGTATAGCAGGAAGTATGGGAGGCAATTGGATAGTTTATGGGATCAGTGACAAAAGAAAATTGCCAACCTCGGACTCGGTTGGCAATTTTCTGTTCAAGTACCCTTGAACAGTTTAAGTTCGAATATTTTGATTGAAGACTTATTGAAGTTTTTTTGAAAGACGTCTCAGTTAACCAGAAAATCTGATCTGTATTTTGTTGATCATCTCGTCTTTTGATTCCAAGATAAATTTGGTTATACCGTATGTATAAACAGCATATATGCTGTTTATACGAAACATATAAAAAAATGTTTCAGCGGGGAACTTTGACTTTGTAAAATAAAAGTTATAACTTCGCTATATAGAAAGCATATATGCTTTCTATATTTAACCGTTATTATCAAAAAACCCATAAATCTTGAGAAAAAATGCGTTTGATAATGCTAGAGAAACTATAGAGCGATACTTTGATAAATCGCCACGAAAGGCGTTTACGGAAAAATCCCTAGAAATAATATTTAACGAGCAACGAGACTCTTGGAAGGTCCCAGATAGTAAGCGCAGCATAAACTTCTTAGCATACTTAAAGCAAAATTCACTACTAAAGACTTGGAAGTTCTATTGCGGTGAAAGCAACAAAGAGACAATCGTATATTCTTGGAAAACATCTGATGAATTGACCGTAATTTCTGGGCTGAAAAGTAGAGCATACCTAACCCACTACACCGCTGCATTTATTCATGGGCTAACAGAACAGGTACCGAAAACGTATTATCTCAACGTTGAGCATTCTGGGCATATGGCCCAGAAAAGCTCACAGCTCATGCAGGATGCAGTGGATAAAGCTTTCTCAAAAGAGCAGCGTAAAGCCGGAGAACAATGCAGGTTTAACCTTTTGAATATTATTCTACTGAATGGCCAATTTACTGGAAGACTGGGAGTGATTGAGAGCACAGCAACAGACTCCAGATATTCTTACACCGATTTACACCGTACATTGATCGACATTGCCATCCGGCCGGCATATGCTGGAGGCGTTTTTGAAGTGCTGAAGATTTATCAGAACGCAAAAGACAAACTTAACCCTGCAGTGCTTAAAAAATATTTCGATAAACTAGATTTTATTTATCCGTACCATCAAGTGATAGGGTTTTACTTGGACAAAGCAGGTTACGCGGAGAGCGCACTTAAATTGTTTGAAGAGGAAATCAATTTGAATTTTTACTTGACTTATAATATGAAGAATCCCGCCTTTGATAGCCGGTGGAAACTGTTCTATCCACGCGGTCTGTAGTCAGGTACAGTTAAATAAAAACTTTTCGATAACAAAATCAAAATAAAATTGGAATTCGCGTGGAGCCTCTCTCTGATCAATCGTTTGAAGCACAGTCTCCCAACTTCCAAAATGAAAGTCATAAAATTCTTCTATTTGACAAATAAAATTGAGAGGCACTTTTTTAGCTTGAAAAATAAGATTCAGTAATTCTTTATTTTCTTTAGTTTCAAAATCAAGTTTGAAAGTCTCAGCTAGATTGTAAATGTCATAGAAATCTCGTGCCCTTGGGCGTCCATGCATTGAGAAAATGATTTTCTTGTATTGAGGATTCTGCTGGCATATGGCTCTTAGTTTTTCAAGAGCCAGCATCTCTGGCGAATAGACAGCAGCAACTGTGCCATCTATTTCCTTCGGGCGAGCCTTACCAATGTATTCATATTTACTAATGTCAACTGAATAAGTTTTCTGGTCTCCCTTAGTCAGAGACACTGAAAGTCTTCGCAAAGCATCAGGGTTATCTTTATTGGCCAGGTAGACATTCATTGGTACAATTTTGAATTCCAACTTGTAGCCACCCCAAAAATTTTTTACACTCTCATCTATTTTCTCAGGTTTGTCAAAAAACTTTACATCAATCACTTGAAGACCTTCTTTGTTGAATTCATCATTTAACAAATAGCTGACTTGGTTTCCGATTCGCCTTTTCTCATTATCTGTAAAATCTTTTTCCATTGAAAAATCAATGTCAATCGAACCTCTGTTGGTTATATCATAAGCTATTCCCAAGGCATTTCCGCCCTTTAACACAAGAACCCCCATCAGAAGGTCATCTGCGAGCAAGCCAGAAATTGTTAGCTTTTTGATCTTCTCCAACAATTCAGTATTCATGACTTTAGAATCTTAAAGTTCGAACTTAATAACGGGCTAATTTAGTTTCAATTCTTGAATATTGAGGTGAATCTCTATCCGTTAGACCAGGTTGATATTAGACTGCTATTATTGATTGAGATATTTTAAGAGGATTGGGCGTGTTTAAGTAAACTATCATTCCAAGTCCTGCCATGTAACTATCGATGATCTCCCTATTTTCCTTCGTGTGAAAATATCTTAGCCGAAGCCCAACAGGTTGACACAGTTGAGTTGGATTTTTCTTAAATGCATCAACAGTCATGCAACCACATATTAAGAGATCAAATTTTTGTTTGTAGGGCCAGTCTATCGATTTTTTTATTGCGAGGAATTGCTCTTCATACAGTAGCAATGCTCGCTTTGGAGGATGAGTATCTTCAAACGGGTGTTTTTCGATCTCTTTAAAAATCTCATTATCAAGATCATCACCCTTTTTATAATCATAGCCTTTCTCAAGTGTTCTGAGATAGGATAAATTTCCCCTGACACCAATTCTTTTTCCAATAACTTCAATTGAAATAAAAACTTGGAGCGGAAGAGGCCGTAACTTAAGACTCATATCAATTTCCTTTGTGTTTAATATACCACTGTAAGGAGGGGGAGTGTATCCCGGTTACTCAAATGTCTCAAAAACTTCTGCTAAAATAGAATAGGTGAAAGTCCTATATCTTTAAGCCGTTAAATACTCCAAATGTTGTTATTTGCTTGTAGCTATAGGATTATAGAATAAAGACTGCAAATAAATATGGCTTGGATCTGCGAAAAAATACTTTTCGATAGCACTTACTTCTGAAGGGATGGGTACATTCATTTTTGACTCGTCCGAAGGAAAAAGGCTCCTAAGGAACTTATATGCATTCAGTCGCGCGCAATACAGTAAACTGTATAGAAGCGAAGTAAATGATAAGGGGAAGAGTTTTAAAGACTATGTTATTGATGCGGTGGAAAAATACTTAAGAAATCCTGATAAGTATGATGCTGTAAAGGCTCCGCTTGAGTATTATCTAAAGTACCACCTGATTTGGCAAGCTCTTCACAACGACCTACCGATTCATCTAAAAAAAGAATATGCACTACAAAGACAGCTTACCACCGAACAAGCTGAAATGATTCATCGCACTCCGAATCCAGAAATTATCTTTGACCCTGACGAGGTGGAAGTTGTTGTTGCTACTCTTTCTGATCATGATCGAAAGTTATTATTTGCAGAAATCGAAAAAGGGATTGAAGGAGATCAGGTTGTAGAGCAAATTTATCTTGCTGTTGCGCATGAAAAGTATAACCTTAGCGACAGAGAGGAAATCTGTCAAGACTTTAGCATCATCAAGAACGATTTCGATAACGGCCGCAGAAGGTTTATTACAGTGTTAAAACGAGTATTTAAGAAGCTACAACTTACATTGTAGAATATGGAATCAAAAGATCGTAAGGGTTTGGATAAATTATCCAAAATATATCTTGAGGAAATCTCATCGGATGAAGGCGCTGATCAGTACCTACGTGAAGAAGGAATAGACATTGACAAGTTAGTGGATGAAGGTCTTCGCAAGATTAGGCAGATTCGAATGAATATCGCTGCGGAAAAGACTCAGCAAGATTATGTGGTAATGAAATCCAATACCATGGAATGGGCCAAGGCAGAAGCAAAGCGAATGATGGCGGATGTATCTTTTAATTTTCAAGCCTTTGTCAAACAACATAAGATCAATGTCGCTTACCGGAATTTTGATGAACTTACCAAAGAAGAAATTCAAGAATTCTTGGAGCGTCACTTAATGTTAAAGTCCGGTAAACAAAATGGAGGTGAATCCGAATAAATGTTGCTCTCCAAAGCAGAAACGATAGCAAGAAGATTGCTTGCGGACGCAGGATTGGACGACATCAAAGAATTGGCAAACGCCAACCTGCGTAGACTAATATTAAGTAGGGGGGCATTTTATGAAGAAGTTGATCTCAAAGGAAAAGACGGGCGCATAGTTACAGTTGATGGGCGCTCAATTATTTCAATAAGCACATCCATTACTGATCGCGGAAAAAAGAGATTCACTGCTGCTCACGAGCTTGGTCATTTTGAATTGCACAAGGATTTAGCCGTAAGTGCGGACTCTCAATATGAACTTTCAAATTGGTATCAATCAGGCCCGCATGAAAGGGAGGCCAATGAATTCGCAGCTGAGCTTTTGATGCCAACGAAGTTGTTTCAAGGAGAATGTAAGCCGAAGAAGTTCAGCCCAAATTTGATAGATCATCTCGCTACAACTTTTGTAGTGAGTAAAACTGCCGCAATTCTGAGGTTTGTAAAAGCTGGTCATCACCCTGTCTTAGTAGTTTGTACTAAGGACAATAAAGTTAGATGGTGGAAAATGTCGAAGGAAATGGAAGTCGCTGAACACGACTTTGTTCCAAATTGGTTAAAATATAGGCTAAAGATAACCTCTGACCTTCCACCCCCAGTTGATTCTGTTGCTGGGCTACTATTCAAAAGAAGTGGAGGTCAGCTGTTCGAGGAGCGATTGCAAGAGATTGAAAAATCGACTTGGTTTCTCACAGCTGAGGGAGACGATCCCAAAATGTTTGAGTTTTGCCACTTTGTCCCAAGTTTCAACTTTGCCTTGAGCGTTATTTGGGAGGACTAAGGAAAACATCTCAAGTTTTTTTTCGACTGACCTGCTATAAAAGGATTTTCCGTAGCACTTACCTATAGAGGGGTTTAAAACGAATCTAATCGTGCCCGAAAAAAAACAATAGCCAATGAACGATCATCTACTAAAAACATCAAAACAAAATAACCATATCTCAAACTCAAATCTTCCGAAAGGCATCCAACGAAAATGGTCCCTCCCTAACCATGACCTTTCAGAAATGTGGAACTCGATTATCCTTGATAAGAGTCTTAAGGAAAAGTTGCTTTCTCAAGCCGTCCTAAACTTTACAATACGCGGCAAGGTGGAAAGGACTGTGCTGCCGCTTCATGGCGTTATCCTCTTAGTTGGCTCTCCCGGCACCGGCAAAACTTCATTAGCCCGTGGACTTGCAAATAAGGTAGCTCAGTCGTTCAAGAATGGATCATTTAGTTTATTAGAAGTTGAACCCCATTCGCTTACGAGTTCTGCTATGGGCAAGACTCAGAAAGCCGTATCTGAATTATTTTCTCAAAGCATAGCAGAATCCGCTGCAACAGAACCCACCATCGTCTTGCTTGATGAGGTTGAGACATTAGCTATAGATCGATCTAAGCTTAGCCTGGAAGCTAACCCAATTGATATTCATCGCGCGACCGATGCTGTTCTTGTGCAGTTGGATTTGTTAGCAGAGTCACATCCCAATTTGTTATTCATAGCTACAAGCAATTTTCCTGACGCAGTTGATCAGGCATTTACTTCTCGCTGTGACTTGGTTCTGGAAATCCCTCTTCCTAACGAAGAAGCATGTCGTGCAATAGTAGTTAACAGCTTAGAAGGTTTGGGCAAAACCTATAAAAAAATATCAAAGCTCACGGCTTCCACTAAGATGGATGAGTTAGTAAAAGAGTGCACTGGCCTTGACGGCAGAACAATTCGCAAAGTGATCGGTAACGGTCTTGCTTCAAGCCCCCAAGTGGCCATGGATCCCGAACAAGCTACCATAGAAGATTTCATAAATGCAGCAAGAAGCGCAAAGCAAAGTCGAATAAAATTATAAGATTTATGGCCACAGTTGTTAGTAGAACATTCAGGAGCACTCCGCACCGAAGTGCAGTCAAAACATGGGAGGCAATCGTTGAGTTACTCACTCAGGGCGAGGTGAACGATAGCAAACGTGAACTATTGGCAGTAACTGGAATTGCTGCAAGTATTATAACTGATCAGTCTCCAAAAGATGTTCCGATAATTGTTGTATGCAATGGCCCGAGGACAAGAATTTATTGTACTTACGATGAAGACGCAATTGACGGCTCCGGAGAGAATGAAAGCGCTTTGGGATTTGATCCGTTGGAGGGCTCTTGGGCAATGTCATTGCCATGCTCATCTGACGATTTACCTTGGGTGAATGCTGCACTAAAGAAACATTCTGCTAGAATAATCGCTCGTGATCTTGACTCAGATCAACCGGAAAACATCAGTCTTGCGAGTGATAGTAAATCATTAAATCTAATAATTGACCCGAAGGGGTTTCTCGAATCATGAGCACAGTAGCAGTTTATTCCTACACGCACTCCGTAACCTATGTTTCGGATAATATTCTAAAAAGTTTCAAGGAAATCATTCGACTTAGCGGTTTAGATCCTGCTCACCTTGCGTCAGAGTGGGAAGTGTTACTTAAAGGGATCACTACATGGATCAGCTCAAGTCACTTGGAAAAAGTCATTTTAGAGATATACAATCCCAAAAGTAACGCACTTGTAATAAGGTGGGACATCGAAATATCCTATACATGGTCATCGGATGACGGTAATTTTTGGACTGACACTGAGCAGTTAAAATATGCGATCAAAAAAAATGGCTTAATACCAAGCGAAGCAAAGTATCGCCTTTTAATTAGCAATAAAACTGGAGCACCAAGTGTTCCTGGGTGGTCATCAACATCTTTGCGCTCTACGCAAAATATGATCCAACAAAGCTTAGGCTCAACAATTCAACATAATGGTTTAGGAGCGAACACATCATACTGGAGAATGTCATGATTACTATAGAAGAAGCCTTTAGAAAATTCAAAAGCAGACTTGAGCTGAATGACCGTGAACAGCAAAATGCTTCATCGCGGCAAAAAGAAGTTCGAGAATACCTTGACACAAAATTTGAAATTGATACAAGTTTTTTGACCGGGTCATACGTGCGTGACACCAAAACAAAACCGCTGAAGGACATTGATATTTTTTTTGTCCTATCTGACTCCGAGAAAAAAAAGTACAGATCGAAGGCCGCGTCAATTGTCCTCACAGATTTTTATGATGCTTTGGTGGAGAAATACGGAAAGGATGCAGTCAGGAAGCAAGACAAATCAGTCAATGTCGATTTTGGAATCGTTGTTGATGCCGAAGACAATACCGATTATCGAATTTTGAGTATTGATGCCGTCCCAGCTTTCGCGTTGGGTGATGATTATGAGATTCCAGACCAGACTTCGGGGACTTGGATAAAAACAAACCCTAAAATACATGCGGCAAAAGCGGTTGCAGCTCATCAAGCCTACTCAAATGAGTGGAAGGGATTAGTTCGTATGATGAAATATTGGAATAACAATCCAAAGCATGGTGAGAAACCGATCAAACCTTCTTTTTTAATCGAAGTCATGGCACTACAATGCTTGCATGGTGGCTGGCAAGGAAGCTTTGAATATGAGATTCAAAGTTTCTTCTCGACACTTGCAGATAGAATTTTCGACACGTGGCCTGATCCTGCTGGCTTGGGTCCACCCATTAGCAATGGAATGGACGCTCCAAAGAAACAACGCGCAAAGCAACTATTGCAAGCTGCAAGTCGCGAAGCGTCACTTGCAATCGATCATGTACGCCAAGGCCGCAACGGAGAGGCGCTCAAAGCTTGGCGTGCACTTTTCGGTCCAAAGTTCCCTTTATCTTAACTCAAAAAATTATACAAATGTCTAACTGGTCTTTATCAAAATTACTTGAAGGTCTTCATGACGAAATTCAATCAAAACTCGAAACATCTAGAAAAACGTTGGGTCACCCGAGCACGAAAGGAGATGCTAGCGAAAAAATCTGGCTCGAATTATTTGACAAGTATTTGCCTAAACGGTATCAGGCTATGAAGGCACATGTCGTTGACAGCGGTGGCGCTTTCAGCCAGCAAATGGATGTAGTTATTGTCGATCGGCAATACTCACCGTTTATTTTCAATTTCCAGGGAGAAACCGTTGTTCCCGCGGAGAGCGTCTATGCTGTGTTTGAAGCAAAGCAGACTATAAATGCTGATTTGGTCGACTATGCACAGGGTAAGATAGAAAGTGTAAGAAAGTTGCAGCGAACGAGCCTCCCAATTCCACATGCCGGTGGCACCTATCCAGCCAAACCATTAATACCTATTTTTGGTGGAATCCTTGCGTTTGAAAGTGATTGGAACCCGGGGCTGGGTGAATCTTTAAAAAAGGCTTTAGAGAAAGGTGATAATATGAGGCAAATTAATGGAGGCTGCATAGCAGCTCACGGTTATTTTTCCTTAGAAAAAAGCGGCTACCAGCTGATAAGTGGTGGAAAACCAGCTACATCGTTCTTATTCAAGTTAATTTCTGATTTACAATTCAGTGGGACAGTCCCAATGATTGATATTCTGGCTTACTCTAACTGGTTAACGGCAGGAACCGTTTAGAGTGTTCAAGTCTCAAGTATAACAAGAAATTTCTCCGTTCAACTGAGGTCTTTGACAGTGGGCACAGTTATTTCCAACTTCAAATGAAACTTGAATCTCCAAGCAAGCAGCTTTTGCAATGTTTCCCGGTTAT
The DNA here is from genome assembly GCA_964510765.1 of uncultured Ohtaekwangia sp. Classification (GTDB taxonomy): domain Bacteria; phylum Bacteroidota; class Bacteroidia; order Cytophagales; family Cyclobacteriaceae; genus ELB16-189. The sequence continues at coordinate 10,790 of CAZECP010000020.1, forward strand.
TTTTTATTCACAAAACTCATTTGTGGTCGAATGACACCAATGTTGACCTTCTTGCTTAATGATTCCTAAGTCCAACGTTCTTTTAAATGTCCGACTGTTTGAGTCATGGAGCCCGTCTAACTTTTCTGAGCTTAAGTAGAAGTCTCCGAAGATCACGTCACAGTAGTAACAACCATTGGATAAATAGCTGCTTTCAATTGTTTTGCTGTATCTTCTTTTTACCTGACCAATTTTTATATCTTTTTCGGACTTCATTATTTCCTTCACTGCTGACAATATAACGGGGTGTTTGTCTATATCGTCACCGTCCCACATTGAGCCCATTAAATACATGTCCTTATTGCAAATTGTCTTAAGATGTTGATCAACTGTGAACCCATGTTGGAGTTTTTTACACTTCCAACACGAAGTCTCATAGATTACAATCTCAACTTCTTGTTTAGGTTGCAGCCTATAGTGTTCGCAATGTTTAATATTCCTTTTGAGTAGTTTGGTAACGAAATCTTTCAAAGGAATTCGATCGTTTGTGAAGTTGACCATAATCTCCCCAATTTCATCTTTATGAATCTCAAATGATGGTATTTCCTTATCAACAAGTATTGAAGAATCAAACTTAGAAACTTTGGGGAGTGTCCGAAAGAACCAACAGCCTCTTACATTTGACTCCTTATACCGTTGTTGTCTGAACTTCGTATCTTCCATTGTTTGCTTGCTCCATTGTACTTCGAAAGCTATTCTCATTTCATTCTTGATCGCGAGTACGTCCGCTCTCCAGTCTTTCTCCGAGAATTCTGGAATTGCTTTCCAATCATTTTCGTGACAAGCCTTTACTATTTCAATTTTTGATCTTAAATGTTCCGGTGTCTCGGGTTTCCAATCGCAGACGTTGCCTGATTTTGCATGAACGAAATGTTTCAGTCCTTTAATACTTGTCCTTAAAAATCCTGCTTGGTTACAACACGGAAGAGTCAATTGATTATTGTTCTTTTTTATTTTATCCTTTAACTCAGTCCATTCGCTGTCTGAGTATTCAAGAGATATAATTTCCTGTCCGTTTAAAAAGGCTCTTAAGGGCATCGAGTCTTGTTTATTATATTATCTAAAACTGTCGATAGGAAATTGCTGGCAAACGATATGCCTAGGCTACTAATATAGCAAATTGGCTTTTTACTTACGGAAGGCTCAATTTTTAGAGCTTACTCCCATCAAATTACCAAGTCTAACCTGACTGTATTTGGAATGACTACGAATTAATAAGCTCTTTCACATTTACCTTCAAAATTCTGGCGATCTCGAAAAGCTTGTCTAAGGAGGGTTGTCGATGATTGTTGACATAGCGGCTAACAGATCTGAATTCCATATCCAGCTCGCCAGCAAGCCAGGATTGAGTCAACCCGAGTTCAGCTAATTTTTCTTTGATAAGATTGAGTTTTGCTGGAGCTTTTCTTTTCGCCACAGGCTCAAATTAGACCTAAGACCAATTTGGCAGTGAGACCAAAATGGTCTTATATTGGAGTTACTAAAAGTCATTGGTATGGCTAAATGTATAGAATGCGGAGAATATACTAAGTATAATGGTGGGCTTTGTGAAAAATGCTATCGCAAAAGCAAGAACGGAAGTTCTGATCTTGCGGTAGATGAATCCAAAGAAAAGTCGTCCGAAAATATCTGGGTCTACAATGTGATTAAAGGCCGTATTGCCGAGACTATCATTCAAGAACTCTTTCTGTCACTAGGCTTCCAAGTGTTTAACTACGGAATGGAAAATACTATTCCTGGCATCATGGATTTGTTAAGAGGTGTGAAGGATGATGTGGCGAACAATATTAAGCGAATGCCAGACCTTGTTATTTACAGAGACCGGAAAGCCCATTTCATTGAGGTAAAATTTCGGGCAACTGAAACACTGCGTTTATCTGACGTTGATAAGAAAAATGATTACCCCTACCAGAACGCTTTGTTCGTGGTTGTATCCAAGAAGCATATCAAATGCATTTCCTATCAAGAACTTTTTGAAGGCGAAGAAATTTCTCCTCAGTGCCAAAATTACCTTGGCAGCCGAGAGGAATTTGAACTAGATAAAGACAAGATTATAGAGTATTGTAAGTATGCCGTCAAGTTTTTTGAAAACGTCTGATCATTTATTTCAATAAACAAAAATGTAAAAAGGGGCTACAATCGCCCCTCGTCTGCAAATGAATAATATCGCTCGCTAGTGAGAACTATGTGATCGAGTATCTGAATCTCGAGGAAACGTCCTGCCTCGCGGCACTTGCGCGTGAGATTAATGTCATTCTCACTTGGCGTAGAATTTCCAGAGGGATGATTATGAGCTAAGATAATCCCACATGCGTTTGCTTTGAGGGCAGCAATGAAAATCAGTTTAGGATCAGCAACTGTGCCGGATACTCCTCCTTTGGAGAGTTCATAGATGCCCAGAACTTTGTTAGCCCTGTTGAGAAGTAGGATCTTAAATTCTTCGCAGAACTCAATTGTATCCTGATCCCAGGCAGCCAGGAGAATTTCGTATGCTTCGCGTGATGTAGTGACTTTGGGCCGTTGGCTTAGCTTCACCTTAGATTTGTAAGAGAGCTGAACTTCCTGAATGTGCAGATGTTCGAAAGATGGATTCATAAATAGTGCTTTAGGTTGAACATTAATTTTTTATGCCCACCTTCACCTGACTTTCATCGACCGGATGTGAGCCTAAGCCCGTGCGAAAGACCAAAAGGAAACGGAATAAATGGAATGTGTGAGGGCCTGGAGCGTTTATGCCGTAGTCTTTTGGTCGCGGTCGAGGATAAGTCAGGACCTTTGCAATAAAAAATCAATGTCACCCGCGCGTGGATGTACTTGCAGCTTTTGTTAAAGATTCTTTCGCAAAAGCTGCATTCCGATTTCGCTTTGTTGGAACGGCCATGCGCGAGACGGAGCAGCAAAAGCAAATCAAAAAAAATTCCTGCATAATTTTTTTCGTTGTTCTTTGCTCGCTGCATGCTTTCTGAAATTTTTCTAAACAGAGTTTTTTCTTTCAAAAAAAAATAAAAACTCAAAAAATAATTTTCTTCAAAATTTATTTTGTGTGACGCGTTGGCAAACCTCCGCTAATGTTTGGTGTTAGGTCTCTTAAGTGGCGACTAGCTCTTTGGCAGTGCGGAGCGATGAATCTCGAAAATGTTTAATTAATCTTCAACACTAATACACGAATTGCGTTAGCATACCATCGCAGTAACAGAGGTCGACCAGAGTTCACGATTGAGTTTGCGTTGAGTGAAAGCAACGATGAACAAGACAAGGTTTTTAGGATTGACATAGCTGAAGTCTTTTGTTTCAAAAGTCTTCAGTCCCTTAAGAAAAAAATGTTGTCTTGGTCAGAGCAGATTGAACTTCCCAAGAGCGAAAGCGTGAGCTCTGGTCGACCTCGACCTCGGAGAAAAGTTATGTGATTTTAGTTGGGTGGCTGTAGGAGACCTGTATCACCTACCACCCAGTCCGAACTAGTCGGACAGACGTTCTTTGACATATTGGTTTTTTGTTTGGTTAACAGGTTTTTTTTGAAAAAATCAGCCAGTTGATTAAAAAGAGGGTTTGTTCCTTTTGCGAGCGCAAAGGGTTTAGGGCGCCCTTCCATTGTGCGCGCTGTTGGAAGTAACATTCCATCGCGAGGAAATACTCCTGGTCGTTCACTAAGCATTTCTTTTTTTGTGGTCAGCTGGGAAAAATTAATCGTTATAGTTAAATAATTAAAACCAGAAACAAATATTTTCTGGTAAAGTACAATCGTTCACACTTTTCTAAGTGCTGACGAAATTTTTCGAAATATTTTCATTTTTTTTTGATCGGGCAATTTAGAGCCAAAGGGAAACTTCTTGGCAACAGCTCGATCGTTTATTTTAAGAAGCATGATTGATAGCGTTTTATTCAGGATTCACAATCTTGAAAAGCACCAGCACTATGTTGACTGGTTGCAAAAGTATGGTGTCAGTGGAATTCAAGTCGACAGAGAAGAACTTGAAATGAAGTCAGAAGAAGATGAGAAGGACTATTGGAGAAAAAGAAGAATTTTTTCAAAAATTTTCATCGACCATGGCAGTGGCAATCGTACGAAAGAGTCTTATAAAAATTTTATAGCATCTCATCACTACAATATTCATTATCAAATAAATTATTTGAGAGATTTCATTGAATTTAATCTTTCAATTCCAAAGCTGTTGTACGGAACAAATGTTTTCCAATTCGTTAACCATTTTGATACAAAAAAAGCTTGGATAACATCAACGAGGAAATTATCAGATAATATGTTACAAGAAGATTTGTACTCACGATTTCACATGTTCTTCGATTGGTTCTTTGATTCTCTTTTCGGAAGCAAACCAGATTATGCCTATGTGTCTTTCGAGCGTATAGATTTTTGCTTCAATCAAGTTTTTACGAACGACTATGAAGCACTTTCTTATTTGGGTGACATTAAAACGATTGGAAAAAAAGGTTTGCCAAAGTCATCTAACTCACTTTCAACTTATCAAGGAGGTTGGTACTTAAAGGGGAGGAACTGCACTTATAAAATCTATCATAAAGGAACTGAATTTAAGAAGCACGACTATAAGCACATTAAAAAAATATATGGTGCTGATTTAGCCAACGAATGCCAGCAATTTGCTAACAAAGTTCTAAGGTATGAAGTTGAAGTCTGGTCGAAAGGCTGGAATTATTACTGGTCTCGGTACATACTAGGGAGAAAGAATATTTTCTGGAAAAAATACAGGAATCTTTTTCTAAATCTGAACAGGCACGGAACGGTTAAGCGCGGTGATCGAGTTATCGATATCAGAGACCTAACGAGAGATGAGAAACGATATATTCATAGAGTGAAGAAAGTTATAGGGCTAAAAAGAGAGTTTACTCTTGGTGGGAAAATTTTTAATGACGACCCGATGGAAGTTGAAATCCCGGAAAGAATAAAGATGTCACAGCGTCTGTTTATGCGTGGTTTCAAGAAGTTAACTGATTTCATTCAAGAGTTTTCTTTGACTTCGTTGTCTCAAGTTGATGATTTTGTTCGGGAAATAGAAAGGCCGCGAGACGGTGCGCGATATGCCGCAAGTCTTGTGAAGGAAGATAGGTTCAAAAGCCATATTCGACAACTTGGCCTTGATCCCGATTTGTATAGTTGGTCAAAGTTTAAAATAATCAGTGAGCTATTGAAATCCAACAGTTGGGACTACATCAAGAATTCTAAAGTTATTGGTCGATCAACGTACTTCCTTTATTTGAAACTTTTTACGGTAAGTTTTGGTAACAGATCATTCCAATCTCAGACTGTGGCAAAACGAAGTGACCTGGACTCAATACGCGACTACAATTATTTCTTTATGAGTGTTAGAATGCGTTTTAAATTCCGCATTCTGAACTGGTAGATTTCGTACCAATTTATTACGGAGGACTGAAGATTGTCCTCCTCTTTCAGTCTATTTTCAAAAACTTTTTAAACAACTATTTTATGTATGATATTTTTTTAGTTTACTTTAATAGCATGTATCAAAAAAAATCTGCCTCGAAAAATTCTCCTTCGTTGAAGGAACAAATCGATTGACTGGCAGAGATCATCGCAAATAATTTAATCCGAGATTATTATGACAACAAATAGCCCAATCAATCCGCTACTCACTGAATTTGTGAAGAAGTCAGAAAAAAAACCTTTGCGATCAGGGAAGAATTGCGTGATCTATACACGCGTTAGTAGCAAGGAACAAGCTGACGGACATACAAGTCTCGATTCACAGAAAAGAATTTGTGAAGAATATTGCTCCAAGCGAGGATATGCAGTGAAGAAATATTTTGGAGGAAAGGCAGAGTCTGCAAAGTCGGACGAGCGGAAAGAATTTTTGCAGTTGCTTAAGTACGTTCATCAAGATAAATCTGTCGAGTTCATTGTAGTGTATTCCCTTGAACGGTTTTCGCGTACTGGAGCAAACGCGGCTTACTTGGCTGACGAGCTAGCCAAAGTGGGTGTAAAACTACTGGCAGCAACTCAGGAAGTAGATGCGTCAACTCCTGCGGGAAAATTCACTAGGAATTTGTTACTGGCGGCTTCTGAATTTGACAATGAACAACGGAAAGAGAAAAGCGTCCTTGGAATGGTTGAGAATCTTCGTCTAGGTTATTGGGTTAATGCTACGCCATTTGGATATACCAACCTTAACAGAAAGGAACTTGCCAGAAATCACAAGTACGTAATTAACCGTGATGGTGAGTTGTTGAAGAAGGGTTTTGAATTGAAAGCCGAAGGGGTATTGACGAACAAAGAAATAGTGGAGTACATGCAGAAACTTGGCAGTAAAATTCACTACAAGAATTTCTCGGCCATCATTGCGAATCCCTTCTATTGCGGATATGTAACAAACAGTCTTGTCAATGGTAAAGTCTTTAAGGGGCATCATCCAGCTTTGATTTCTGAAGAATTGTTTTTTAAAGCGAATGACGTTCGCGCCCAAAATCCTTTGAATGGCATTGCCAAGAAACATAAAGTGGATGAGTTGCCGTTAAAAACTTTCGCCAAGGATGAAACTTCTAATTCACCGTTCACCGGATACAAACAAAAAGGAATCTATTACTACAAAACCCGAGCTGTTGGAAGTTGTGTGAATGTTCAGGCAAAGCATTTGAATGGGTTATTCATTAAAGAGCTGGAGCAGTTTGAGTTTGCGAAAATCCACCGTTCTGAGTTGCGCGATTCGTTGACTCATTTCGTCACAAAAAAATTAGCTGACCAAATTAATGAACGTGCGGCCATAGAGGCACGAGTATCTGAACTCAAAAAGAAAATTGAAGGGTTGGAAATGCGATACATCGAGCAAGAAATTGATAGGCCGATGTTTGAAAAATACTCCGCTCTTTTTAAAAGTCAACTACTTGAGCTGGAAGAAAGTTTGACGATTGTTCAGGTAAGTAGTTCGAACCTTGAAAAGATGATAAACAAAGGTCTCGAAATGGCTGAAAACATGAGTGATTTGTGGGGTTCTAGCAACTTTGATGATAAAAGAAAGTTGCAGAATGCTGTCTTCCCTGAAGGTATTCTCTACAACAAGAAAAAAGACCGAGTTCGAACTGAGCGAGTGAATGAATTATTCCGTCTAATTCCCTTATTCTTAATCAATTGCGGACAAAAGAAAATTGCCAACCTTGGACTAGGTTGGCAACATTCTATTCAAGTACCCAAGGCCGGAATCGAACCGGCACACCTTTCGGTACACGATTTTGAGTCGTGCGCGTCTACCAGTTCCGCCACTTAGGCATTTCCAAAACCGGGCTGCAAATATGCTAAAAACTTTAAGTTCAGACAAAAATGAATTTGAATCTTTCACAGATAATTTAACGTCAACGCTTTAACCGCACAAAAGTCCCCATTGGCAGATCGCTTCCGATCTTCGGCTTCAGGAAAAACTCACCAAATTCCTCTTCCATATTTTTGAAATGCGTTCGCACCACATTCAGCCCAACGGTCGCAGAAAGGCCCACGGCATACATAGAAAGAATAAAGAAACATTGCTGTGGTTCCAGCAACTCGTGGCTGAGTGAAATAAGTTCGTCCAGCTTTTCCTGGAGCGTCCACTTTTCGCCATCAGGGCCGCGGCCGTACGGTGGTGGATCCATGATGATGCCACTGTATTTATTGCCACGTTTAGCTTCGCGCTTCACGAACTTGAGCGCATCTTCATACACCCAACGGATATTGTCAAGATGATTCTGTTGCATGTTCTGGTTCGCCCAATTTAATCCCGGTCGTGATGCATCACAGTGGGTAACGTCTGCACCTGCTGAGCGTGCAACAACCGAAGCTGCTCCGGTATAAGCAAACAAATTCAAAACGCGACTGCCTTTTTTATTCCAAGATGAGACTGTATCGAAAATAAAATTCCAGTTCTCGCCCTGCTCGGGAAAAATGCCCACGTGACCAAAGCTGGTGAGTGCCAAACGCAAAGTAAGAGTTAGGTTCTTGTATTGATAGTTGACATCCCAACTATCGGGGATCGACTGCAATTTCTTCCAGCCACCTTTCACATCGTCTCCGAAACGGAAATGATCTTTTTGCTCACGGTTAAAATGAGCGTGCGCCATCTGGTGCCATTTGTTTTCGGGTAGTGTTCGTTGCCAGATCGCCTGCGGCTCGGGTCGGATCAGAAAATATTTTCCAAACCGCTCCAGCTTTTCGCCTTCGCCTGAGTCGATGAGTTCGTAGTCTTTCCAGGAAGATGGGTGGAGGAGTTTCATTCAAACATTAAAAATCATTGAATTCGAAATGTACACATTTTCCCTGCCGAAACAGGACAAAAATCATGTATGCAAATCACAAAAATGTCTTTAAAAATTCTGGCCGATCTGCTATATTCATTCAACAATTCATCAAAGCTGGGTTTGCTACACTTCCAGCGAAAAGCGCAGTCCGCGCACAGTTCGGGGAGTGAAAAATGAGTTGATAAATTCATTCAAGAACCTCTAAAATATCACTCCTATGAAAATCTATGACGATAAACACATCAAAAACATTGTGCTGCTGGGGGCTCCAAAAAGCGGGAAGACGTTGCTGGCTGAAGATATGCTCTTTGAAGCCGGCATCATCCACCGCAGAGGAACCATCGAAGGAAAAAATACAGTAAGTGATTGCCACGAGATCGAACAAGAGCGTGGCAATTCTGTTTTTGCGACTGTGCTACACACCGAGTGGCGCGACTACAAAATCAACATCATCGACACACCCGGCTTTGATGACTTTGCCGGTGAAATGATTTCATCTCTTCGAGTAGCGGATACGTGCGTAGTGGCGGTCAACGCACAACATGGCGCAGAAGTTGGAACTGATCTCATCTGGAATTATGTCCAACAATTCAACAAGCCGGTCATTTTCGCGGTCAACCAGATTGATCATCCAAAAGCTGATTTTGAAAAATCTTTATCCTCTTTGAAAGAACATTATGGAAATGCTGTGACGCAAATGCAATACCCGGTGAATCAAGGCGAAGGTTTTGACGCAATCATCGATTTGCTGAAAATGGTAATGTATAAATTTTCTGCTGCGGGTGGCAAACCTGAAAAACTTTCTATTCCCGATTCCGAAAAAGAAAAAGCAAATAAACTCCACAATGAACTGGTAGAAAAAGCAGCTGAGAATGACGAGAAGTTGATGGAGAAATATTTTGAAAAAGGGAATCTCGATGAAGACGAATTGCGCGCAGGATTAAAACTTGGAATGGTTCATCATGACGTATTCCCTGTGTTTGTAATGTCAGCAAAGAAAAATATGGGCTCCGGCCGCATGATGGGCTTCATTGATAATGTAGCGCCATCTCCTACCGAAGCCAAGCCAGAAAAAACAACTTCGGGCAAAGAACTTAACTATGATCGAAGCAAGCCGGCTGCGCTCTTCATTTTCAAAACTCATCTCGAACCAAACCTCGGCAAGCTTTCATATTTTAAAGTGATGTCGGGTGAAGTGAATTCAAACTCCGAATTAATCAATCAGCAAACCGGAGCGGTTGAAAAATTCCACCAGATTTTTATCATGGATGGAAAAACGAGAAACCCGGTTGATAAACTGGTGGCAGGTGACATTGGTGCCACGCTGAAATTAAAAGATACTTATACCAACCAAACCCTTTGCACAAAAGGATTTGATGCAACTCTTGAATCGATTGTATATCCCGAACCGCGGATGCGCGTGGCCGTGATCGCACAAAGTAAAAATGATGACGAAAAAATTGGTGAAGTGCTGAATAAAATCCACCAGGAAGATCCGACACTAGAGATTGAATATTCAAAAGAGTTGAAGCAACTCATTCTTTCTGCGCAAGGCGAATTGCATCTTACTGTTTGTAAATGGTTTTTAGAAAATATTTACAAATTGCATGTCGATTTCATAGCTCCAAGGATTTCCTATCGCGAAACGATCCGCAAACCATCAAACGCAAGTTATCGTCACAAAAAGCAATCCGGTGGCGCTGGCCAGTTTGGTGAAGTGCATTTGAAAATTGAACCTTATTATGATGGCATGCCAGAGCCCACCGAATTCAGCATACGTGGAAAAGAAGTCATTGATCTGGAGTGGGGCGGCAAATTGGTGTTCTACAATTGCATTGTTGGTGGCGTGATCGATACTCGTTTTATTCCATCTATTCTGAAAGGCGTGATGGAGAAAATGGAAGAAGGCCCGATCACCGGCTCTTATGTGCGCGATGTGCGCGTGATGGTGTACGATGGCAAGATGCACCCCGTAGATTCAAACGACATCTCATTCAAAATTGCCGGCATGATGGCATTCAAAGATGCGTTCATGAAAGCTGAGCCACAATTGCTCGAACCTATTTACGATCTGGAAATCCGTGTGCCTGAAGAAATCATGGGCGATGTGATGGGCGACTTGCAAACCCGCAGAGCCTTGATCATGGGCATTGATACAAATGGAAATTATCAAGTGATCAAAGCGCGTGCACCGCTTGCTGAGCTTGACAAATATTCAACTTCATTGCGGTCGATATCACAAGGTAGAGCGAACTTCACGCAACGCTTCTCCGACTTCGCACCAGTGCCGTTTGATTTGCAAAATAAATTAGCGAAAGCTGCAGAGGCGGAAATGGCGACTGTTTAGATTTTATTGATCAACAACAAAATAGCCCGACACAATGCCGGGCTATTTCTTTTCCGAAAATTTCTTTTCAACTCACCATCTCATCGAAAGCTTTAACAAATCCCTTCATCTCGTCTTCTGTGCCAATACTCACGCGGCACCATTCTTTGTGTTGATATTCCCAGATGCGAATGAGATATCCCTTTTCATCCAGCGTGGTAAGAATTTTCTTTCCGTCCATGGGGGCGGGAAACAGCACTACGTTATTTACTGATTTGCCGTATAAATATTTTTTCTGATCAAGATAATCAGTGAGCACTTTTCTTGCCACGGCATTTTTCTCACGCACCATTTTCATGAAATCTTCATCTCCCAGCGTTGCCTTCGCAGCGGCAATGGCTGTTTGACTTGGAGAAATGGTGTCACCATATTTACCGATCTTTTTCAAGGTGTCCGGGTGGCCAATAACGTAACCGATACGCAAGCCGGCCAATCCATAAATTTTTGAAAATGTTCTCGACACAATGATATTAGGATTGTTCTGCACCAATCCGATCATAGACTTTTGTTGTGATGGCTCAAGAAATTCCATGTAGGCTTCATCTGCATACACCAATGTTTTCTTCGAAGCTTCCTGGCAGAAACTTCTCACGATTGAATCGCCTACTACAGTTCCGGTAGGATTGTTTGGATTGCAGAAGAAAACAACTTTTGTATCAGCTTTGATGCCTGATGCGAGTGCTTCAAAATTATATTCCAACTTCTCATTCAAGTCAACACGATCCCAGCGCGCTTTCATTTGCTCTGCATAGTTCATCAGCAAAGGAAAAGTAGGGTAGCCAGAAAGCACGCTGCCACCTTCCAATCCATAAGCAATTCCTGTCTGGCAAAGTAATTCACCAGAGCCTGCACCCATCAAAATATAAGAAGGATCAACACCTTCTTTCGTTGCAAGTATTTTTTTGAACTCTTCCAATTCATCAAAGGCATAACGATTCCCTTTTGCCAACGCTTCAAGCGCAGCCTTCTTAGCTTTTTCCGATGGCCCATACGGATTTTCATTGGAGTTCAATCTCACTTTTGCTCCGCTGCCTGCTTTAAAGAAACTCTTCTCAGCTTTGCTTACCGGCATCGCCATCAATTGATCGGCCAAAGAAGAGGTGGCAACAAAACCCGCTGTTAAAGCGGCTGTTGATTTAAACCATTGTCTGCGGGAAAGTGAGTTGTTCATGGTAATTGCATTTTCATCGAAGATACTAAAATGCAAATGGATAAAAAATTTGCATTTCAGTGTGCGGTATAAAACCGTTTTGCAAGCTTTAGCACATAGCAATCATAGGTTTCTCATGGTATTCGGGAGCAACTTCTATGTGTGTGTCTCTACGTACCTGTCTTTCTTTGTGGCTCCCAGCTACGCAAAAAAACCGCTGTACAAACTATTCGTTTGGGATGATTCCCATTTTCTTCATCAGGAAAGTAGCATTGGCGCGTTGCGCAAGTCCACGATGTAGTTTGTAATCGAAGGTCAATTGATCATTTTCGATTTTGCCTTCAAAGCATGTATTCACAATGTTCGCGGGATATTGCGTTTCCATGTCTCCCAGAAGAATATCATGGGTGGCAATCATTACCAGTGCGCTTTTATCAATGAATTGTTTGATCAATTCGCGCGATCCGCTCAATTTATCATTTGAATTAGTGCCTTTTAAAATCTCATCAAGCAGGATCAAAACCGGCTTGCCTGCACGCAGTTCTTCAATAATCGAGTGAAGTCGATTTAACTCTGCATAAAAATAAGACGCATGATCTTTGAGTGAATCAGTTGTGCGCATGCCGGACCGAAGAATAGCAGGGGAGCATTTCCATTGTGATGCGCAAACGGGCGCACCATTCAACCCTAGAATATAATTCACACCAGTGGCGCGCAGGAAAGTGCTCTTGCCTGCCATGTTCGCCCCCGTTACCAACATCACATTTTGTGGATTGCCAAGGGAGAAAACATTTGCTACTCTGACTTTTGAATGAATAAGTGGATGACCGACTTCTTTTGCGTCAACCAACAATTGGTCGCATACTTCAGCAAAAGCGTAGTTTGAATTATTATAGTGAAATGTAGCAAACGAAATCAATGCATCCCATTCTGCCAGTGACTCCAGCCAATAAGGTAATACAATTGCATTTTTGCTTCGCCACTTCTCCAGATTAGTGACCGTATGAAAATCGTACAGGAAAAGGCCGTTGCCAAACATGCGGGCAATCATATTTGCCCGCGACTCAATCGCATTGATGAGTTTAGATAATTCACGCACATGATCGGTCGCCTCCTTTGCAATTTGCTGATGCTTAAGAAGAAGTTTTGAACCAACTCTCTGCGCGCTCAACAAATCAAAAAGGCGGGAGTAATTTTCCATGATCATGCGATAGCGCGACAACTCGTCCTGAAGTTTGGTAATCGCTTTATCGTACCGCGCAGCAATTCCTATCTGCAGAAATGTGAGAGGAAAGAAAAGAACTCGCAGCTCTGGTAAGAAAATCATTCCGACCAACGCAGAACACGTAATTGCGGGCAAGCACCATCGAAGGAAGGTGTAAAAATTCTTGCTATAAAAAAGTGCCGGTTGCTTCAGCCAATTCAACAACGGATCAAGATTGAATTTTGAGTCTTGGATTTGATTTCCGGTGGCCCAACATTGTTGCCGAAATTCCAAAAGCAAACCTAACTCGTGAATTGCCTGTTGTCGTTCATAAATTTCTTCTTTTTTGAAGCGCAAATTGGTTAGATCATTGGCCAATTCGTTTTCACCTAGTCGGGTCGCGCATCGATTTAAATATTGGAATAACGATCCATCGCCAAACAAATCGAGATCATGACTAATTGGATGATGTGGATCGATATATTCTTTTCCGTTGGGGAAATTTTGAAAACGAAAGTCAACGGATTCCTCTTCCCATGCATTGAGTTTTGCGCTCAGTTCAACAATTTCTTTTTGTTTTTCTTTTTTCAGTTGGCGCTGCACCAGATAGAAAAACAAAAAGCCCAGAAGAATAGCGGGGAAAAAATAAATCGGTTGCTTAAATCCTAAATAAACGAGAACCAGTACAACGATCGCAACAATCAACCGGGCTAAAGAATATTTCCGGATTATTTTTTCGAATTCATCAGCTTGAACTTGAAATTGATTTGCGCGCTGCTTATAGAATTCTGCCGAAACCATTTTGTAGAATCAGATAATTCCTTCAACGATGCGCATGACTTTACCAAGTTGAGCCGCATCGGCTTCATCAAAATCATTCAAACGATCACTGTCCACGTCAAGCACGAGAAAAACTTTTCCGTTTTTGAACGCGGGCAAAACTATCTCGGATTTTGAATCTGAACTGCAGGCAATGTGACCGGGAAATTCATCCACGTTAGGAACCAGGATGGTTTTCGCTTCCTTCCAGGCAGCGCCACAAACACCTTTTCCAAAACTGATGCGCGTACAGGCAATTGGCCCTTGAAATGGTCCGAGCACCAACTCTTGCTTGCCGTTATCTACTTTTACGAGATAAAATCCAACCCAGAAGAAATCGAAAGTCTGTTTGAGTGCGGCAGCTATGTTCGAAAGATTGGCAATCAAATCCTTTTCGCCAGAAATCAATCCCTCGATTTGCGGAAGCAGAACCGAATATTTTTCAGTTTTACTTTGCGAAGAGGCCACGATAAGATTTTCTGCCATACTATGCAGTTGGAGTTGAATCTTCCGTAGGCGGAGTAACCGTAGGTTCAATAGCAGACTGCTCCACAGGTGTAATGTCTGAAATTTCTTCCGCAGTTTCTTCTTTGTGCGCATGTGGAAAAAACTTTCGCTGCCAGATTAATATAGAAACTACTCCAATAAATATAGAGGAATCTGCAAGGTTAAACACGGGGCTGAAAAAGATGAAATACTCGCCTCCATACACCGGCACCCACTCCGGCAGCGAAGTCTCAAAAATCGGAAAGAAAAGCATGTCAATTACCTGGCCATGAAACCACTTGGTAGGTGAATCAATCGGTGCGTTGTTGAGAAATACTCCGTAAAAAGTACTATCAATCACGTTGCCGATCGCGCCACCTAAAATCAATGCAAGGCAAATCAAAAAACCGCTGTGTAATCCTTTTACAGATGATTTGAACAAATAATACGCGATGCCAAACATGGCCACAATACGAAACACCGTGAGTGCCAATTTTCCGAACTCACTTTCCCAACGAATACCAAACGCCATCCCCGGATTCAAAAGATAATGCAGACGAAACCATTCACCCAACACATTAACTTCTTCATGCAAATACATCTTGTGGTGCACCAACAACTTACTCGTTTGATCGACCACGATAACAATTAAGGCGATTATGAAATATTTGTAAAACTTCATTATATCTGATTAAACTTTATTGATTCGAACTGCCACTTTGAATTCATCGAGCTCCACCTCAGAAGCGCCATCTACTTTCTCTTTAAACTCCAAATTCAAAGCCTGAGTTTCAGAACAAATATATTCTTTAAATTCTGTTAATGAAGATGTAACCCATTCACCATCTTTTTCCACCGCAATGCCGATTTTGTCAAGCACCTCAAGTCCCATGTCTTTGCGCATGTTCTGAACGCGATTTACAAAATCACGGGCGAGGCCTTCGCGTTTTAGTTCATCTGTTAACGTAATGTCAAGTGCAACGGTAACACCACCTTCGCTCGCCACCGACCAACCTGGAATATCTTGTGACGTGATAAGAACATCTTCCAGAACCAAATCAAATCCACCTTTCGCGAGAGTCCCTTTCTTTTCGATGATATTGATTTCGTCCTTTGTCATCGAGTTGATCACAGCCGAAACTTCTTTCATCTTCGGGCCATATTGCTTACCGAGTTTCGCGAAGTTGGGTTTCACACTCTTTACCAATAATCCCGATGCATCATCGATGTACTGAATATCTTTCACATTCACTTCTGACTTGATGATATCTTCTACGCTCTTGATCCGATTGGAGAAATTTTCATCCAGCACAGGCAGCAATACTTTCTGAAGCGGAGTGCGTACTTTTATTTTGCTGTTCTTGCGAATGGAGTGCACGAGTGAGCAAATCTTTTGTGCATGATCCATCGAGGTCTCCAACTCTTTGTCCATTCTATTTGTCTCAGGCTTCACTAACAAAGTGTGATGCACCGATTCAAAACGCAAAGGAGTTTTATTCTTCTTCGCGCTCTCGCGGATGTTGTCCGTTAAGTTTTTATACAGCCACTCTGCAAAGAATGGAGCGATGGGCGACATCAATTGCCCTACCACCATCAAGCATTCGTAAAGAGTTTCGTAAGCTGCTTTCTTACTTGAAGAAAGCTCACCGCGTTGGTTGGGCTGCCAGAAGCGCTTGCGATTCAAACGCACGTACCAATTGCTCAAATGATCGTTTACGAAATCCTGAATCGCGCGAGCTGCTTTTGTTGGCTCGTAATCTTCATACGCAGCAGTCACTTCAACAATGAGGGATTGCAGTTTTGAAATGATCCAGCGATCAAGATGTGTTAATTCAGTGTAAGGAACATTGTTCATCTCATCTTTTACGAAGCCATCGATATTGGCATACAAAGCAAAGAATGAATAAGTATTTTGAAGTGTTCCAAAAAATCTGCGCTGTGTTTCTTCAACACCAGCTAAGTCAAACTTCAGGTTATCCCACGGTGGCGCATTTTCAATCATGTACCAGCGCACGACATCGGCTCCGTACTTTTCGAGAGTAGAATACGGATTCACCACATTGCCTTTGCGCTTGCTCATCTTGTTGCCATCCTTGTCCAGCACAAGACCGGTGGATACAACATTTTTGAATGCAACGCTGTCGTACAATAAACCGGCAATCGCGTGAAGCGTGAAGAACCAACCGCGTGTTTGATCTACACCTTCAGAAATAAAATCAGCAGGATATGCGCCATCCCAACCTTTACCGAAAGGACGAGGGTTATTCTCTTTCAATTTCTTGTGATCCAATCCCCACTGCGCATACGGCATCGCACCGGAGTCAAACCAAACGTCAATCAAATCCGTCTCGCGGTACATTGGCTGACCTGTTGAGCTGGATAATATTATATTGTCAACGTAAGGTCGGTGAAGATCTTCGATACTTGATGCTGTATTCTTGATGCCGGCCTTTTCTGCCTTCGCGACTTCTGATTTCAATTCTTCAACAGAGCCGATGCAAATTTCTTCGCGGCCAT
Organism: uncultured Ohtaekwangia sp.; assembly: GCA_964510765.1. Classification (GTDB taxonomy): domain Bacteria; phylum Bacteroidota; class Bacteroidia; order Cytophagales; family Cyclobacteriaceae; genus ELB16-189. Next base: position 27,647 of record CAZECP010000020.1, read on the forward strand.
CTTTGGTTCTCCAGATTGGAAGAGGTGTTCCCCAAAAACGTGAGCGAGACAAGTTCCAATCAACAAGATTCTCCAACCAGTTTCCAAAACGTCCTGTGCCTGTTGACTCCGGTTTCCAGTTGATTGTGTTGTTCAATGCGACCAAACGATCTTTCAACGCAGTAGTGCGGATGAACCATGAGTCGAGCGGATAGTACAACACCGGTTTATCGGTGCGCCATGAGTGCGGATAGGTGTGCTCGTACTTCTCAACTTTGAAAGCTTTGTTCTCTTCTTTCAGAATGATGGAGATGATCACATCCGTGTTCTTGTAATCGGGATTGTTTTCATCTTCATCCGTATAATTCTTTACATAAAAATCATCAGCAGCAAGTGGCTTGTGCGTTTTGATTTTGAATTGCGTAACTCCTTCCGCCAATTTCATTCCGATCTGCGAAACAAATTTTCCTTTCTTATCAACGGTCGGCACTTCATTGCCTGCTTCATCTTTCAGAAGAATTCCGGGAATACCATACTGCTTCGATACACGGAAGTCATCAGCACCGAATGTTGGTGAGCTGTGAACGATACCCGTTCCATCTTCTGTGGTTACAAAATCTCCGGCTACTACTTGAAAGGCTTTGTCACCATCATTCAACGGTTGTAAGTACGGCATGAGTTGTTCGTAACGAATGCCAACCAATTCTTTTCCCGTGAACTCGTTTACTATTTCATAAGGAATTGCCTTGTCGCCAGCTTTGTAGTCGGCAACTTTCAAATCCTTATTCTTTTCAGAAAAATATTTTCCAAGCAAATCTTTTGCAACCACAACACTAATCGGTTTGAAAGTGTATGGATTGAATGAATTCACCTGCACATATTGTATCTTCTCGCCAATTACCAACGCAGTATTTGACGGAAGTGTCCACGGTGTGGTGGTCCAAGCAAGGATGAACACTTCGTGATTTCCATTTTTCTTAAAGAGAAAATCACTCTTCTCATTTTTGATCACTTTGAACTGCCCCACAACCGAAGTGTCTTTCACATTTTTATAACAGCCTGGTTGATTCAATTCATGTGAACTCAAACCTGTACCATCCGAAGGCGAATACGGCTGAATGGTGTAACCCTTGTAAAGCAAACCTTTTTTGTAAAACTCTTTCAGAATCCACCAAATGGTTTCGATGTAGTCGTTGTTGTAGGTGATATACGGATCGTTGAGATCCACCCAGTAGCCCATCTTGCGAGTCAGGTCATCCCACTGGTCTTTGTACTTCATCACCGTCTCGCGGCACTTCTTATTGTAGTCTTCAATCGAAATTTTCTTTCCGATATCATCCTTGGTGATGCCGAGTTCTTTTTCTACTTGCAACTCCACAGGAAGACCATGCGTGTCCCATCCACCTTTGCGTTTCACCTGGTAGCCTTGCAATGTCTTGAAGCGACAAAAAATATCTTTGATGGTACGCGCCATCACATGGTGAATGCCCGGAGTTCCGTTGGCCGAAGGCGGCCCTTCATAGAAAGTAAAAGTCGGCTGGCCCTCGCGCAGGTCAATTGATTTCTCGAAAATATTCTCTTTGTCCCAGAAATTAAGGATATCAGCCGAGAGGCCGGAAAGACTGAGTTCTTTGAATTCGTTGTATTTGCCCACAGTAATGAAAAATGAGGGCGCAATTTAAGCTAATTAGCGAATTTAATGATCAGCCAATTAGTCAATTTTAGGGCTATTTTGATCCAATTTCAGCGTCCGAGCTTTCCATTGTTCCAGGTAGTCTGACATCAATTCTACAACTGTTCTTTTGCTATCGGCAAACGCCCTCCAAACCGATTCACACCAATTAAAAATTAATTCATCTCTTTCACTTCCTGGACTTGTAGCCAAAACATCGCCAACAGAAATCACCCCTCGATCATCCGGAAGTTTAATTTGCGGCCAATGCTTTTTATTTTGTGACATGAGAACGTGCATCCGTTGTACTTCTCTTCCCGAAAAGTTCTTTTCAATTAATAAATACAGTCCTGCAAGTCCAAATATCAACGCAATTGGTTTTGTGTTTTCGTCTGCTGTTTGCACAGCGTATGCGTCAACTGCATGTTGATGAATAAATTTTGGGTCACCATGCGAAAGCGTATAGAAAGAGAGTTCGTGAAACTGTTGTGAGGAATTTTTCAATTGATATAGATTCATTTACCTAATTCTTCTTTAATCAATCGAATCCAGTCTTGCTCTGCTTTCAGAAGACCAACCTCATCAATCGCTCCACCTAATTTAAATTCAACAATATCACCCGATTTATTTATTAGAATGTTGGTTGGATATCCCATTGAGAGTTTAAATTTATTTACGATTAGGTCTTCAGAATCAGCAAAAACAGGAAACTTAATCGGATGGTCTTTTGTAAAATCGTGGATGTCATTATTTGTGTCACGACCAAATGAGAGCAGAACGAAGTTGTCGTTTGCAAATTCTTTGGTGATTTTATTTAAATGTGGAATTTCCGCGTGACAAGGTTTGCATCCAATGTACCAGGTATTGATCATCACAACTTTTCCCTTAAGTTGATCCTTAGAAAATGATTGTCCATTTACATCGGTGGCGTGAAAGGAAGGGAAATGTAATCCAACTACGCAGTCGCGCAATTGATTCCAGACTTTTAGATCAGGTGTTGTGGGGTCAAAATTTGAATGGAATTCACTGACACATTTATTTATCGACTCCTCATAAGACTGAGAATAACAAGTGTTTGCAACAAGAGCTAAGAGCAGCGTAATAGTTTTCATAACGCGGTTTCCTTTTATGTAAAATCGCCTACCCTAAGTTAGAACTCTTTATTATCTTTTCAACAATTAAAATTTTTTGCCATGCGTTACCCATTATTGATTTTTCTGATAGCATGTTTTCATCTTTCAAAAAGTCAGTCCTACGATCCTAAACTTTTCTCTCAATTAAAATTCCGTTTCATCGGCCCTGATGGAAACCGGATGATCTCTGTTGTTGGTGAACCAGGAAATCCCATGGTGAGCTACGCAGGCTCTGCCTCGGGCGGGCTGTGGAAAACCGAAGACATGGGCGTGAATTGGAAATCTGTTTTTGATGGAACGGAAGATTCGTCTATTGGCGCATTGGCGTTAGCTCCATCTAATCCTAAACAAGTTTGGGTGGGTACAGGAGAAACATTTTTGATTCGTCCTGCGCATGCGGTGGGCAATGGCATTTACAAATCTTCGGATGCGGGAAAACACTGGAAGCATGTCGGGCTCGAAAAAACTTTTCGCATCAGTCGCGTTATCGTTCATCCCACTGACACCAACACGGTTTATGTTGCATCTCTCGGCCACACACATGGTCCACAGCAAGAGCGCGGAGTTTATAAAACAACGGATGGCGGAAAAAACTGGGAGCGGGTTTTCTTTTTGAATGAAAACACAGGATGCTCTGATCTCGCGATGGATCCTCAAAATCCAAACGTTCTGTATGCAGCCATGTGGGAAGTAGAAATCAAAACATGGAATCTGAAAAGTGGCGGAGCAAGCAGCGGAATTTATCGCACCAAAGATGGAGGCAAAACCTGGGAGCCTTTAAGGAATGGTTTGGAAAGTGGGCCAACCCATCCTGTTGGAAAGACTTCGGTGGACGTTGCCTTTACCAATCCAAAAATTGTTTATGCACTCGTGGAAGATAAAGAGCCAAGACTCTATCGCTCCGAAGATGGAGGCGACAGTTGGAAGCTCATGCAACAAAATCACAGCATGGGGCAACGGGCAGGTTATTACACGCGTGTTCGTGTTGCCACGAAAAGTGAGAATGAACTCTACACCATCTGCGTAGGAATTTTGAAATCAACAGACGGTGGCAAGTCGTTCGACAAAACATTTAGTCAGTGGGCGCCTGGTGGCGATAATCATGATATGTGGTTTGATCCAAAACTTCCCGACCGCATGATGTGTGCGCACGATGGCTGTTTGAATCTGTCTTTTAATGGCGGCAAAAGCTGGCAGAATATCAACTTACCGATTGCGCAGATGTATCACGTAGCAGTGGATGATCGTGTGCCCTATTATGTGTATTCAAATCGTCAGGATGGATACAGTTATCGCGGGCCAAGCCGGTATCTCGGTGGCTGGTCCATTCCACTTGGTGCATGGAATAATGTGGGCGGCTGTGAAAGCGGTTTTGCACAGCCTGATCCATTTGATAACAACATTGTGTGGAGTGGCTGCTATGATGGCGGGCTTGATGTATTTGATTTAACTTCCATGCAAGCGCGCGATGTGCGCGTGTGGCCGCAAACCACAATTGGTTTGACTCCTGCATTGGCTAAGTTTCGTTGGCATTGGAACTTTCCGATGGTGCTTTCAAAACATGTGAAAGGTCGTGTTTGGGTAGGCAGTCAATATGTGCATGAAACAAACAATGGTGGACAAGGTTGGAAAATCATAAGCCCCGATCTCACCACCAATGACAAAACACATCAACAAAATTCTGGTGGGATGGCGAGTGACAACCTGATGACCTGGGATGGATGCACACTTTATGCTTTAGCTGAGTCTCCCGTGAAGGAAGGTGTATTGTGGTCGGGGAGTAATGACGGACTGGTTCAGGTAACACAAGACGGAGGCGCTACATGGACAAATGTTACGGCAAACATTTCTGGATTGCCAAAGTGGGGAACCATTCACAATATCGATGCTTCGAATTTTGATGCCGGCACTTGCTACATTTCGGTGGATGCGCATCATGTGGGCGATTTTGGTTCGTATGTTTTCAAGACGACTGACTTCGGAAAAACTTGGAGAAGATTATCAATCAATATTCCTCAGTCAAATTCAAATTTTGTAAACCAGATCAAAGAAGATACTGAAGTGAAGGGTTTGCTTTGGATGGGAACAGACAAATCACTTTATTTTTCTCCGGATGATGGCGAGAACTGGATTCAGTTGAAAAACAATTTGCCACCTGTGCCGATCTATGGAATCGAAATTCAAAAGAACTTCCGCGACCTGGTGATCGGAACTTATGGAAGGGGAATTTACATTCTCGATGACATCACACCGATTCGCGAATTTTCAAAATCAGTTTTAGAATCCGAAGCAACACTATTTTCTCTTCGCAAAACCTATCGCTTCCAGATGACACAAGGAATTAAAACGGACCGTAGTTATGTGAATGGGCAAAATCCACCGGAAGGTGCTGACATCAATTACTTTTTGAAAGAGAAATCAAAGGACAGTGTTGAAGTCCAAATCTTTAATTCAAAAAAAGAATTGGTAAACACGATTAAAGCACCCAACAAGCCAGGCCTCAATCGCATCTGGTGGGATCTTCGGTTGCCGGATTATCAGATGCCAAAACTACGAACTATACCGCGCGGAAAAGATTGGGTGAAACTGGATGACAAAGGTGAACGCAACATGTTCATCTATGATCTGGATATTGGCCCCGGGCAAACTCCTCCGCTTACCCCACCGGGAAATTATGTTGTTGTTTTAAAAGTGAATGGCAAAGAATATAAAAAGCCACTTCTTGTTTTAAAAGATCCAAATACAAAAGGAAACGAATCGGAAATTCAAAAACAATTTGAGTTGGGTACACAACTATACACTTCCATTAGTGCGGTACTTAAAATGATTGACGAAATGGAAAGCTTGCGCGCAGCACTACTTGTAAAAAAAGATAAGAAGTCAGCACAAATGGAAGAGAAAATTTATTTGCTGGAAGGACAACTCCATGATGTACACCAAACCGGAGCACGCATGGATATATTCAGGAATTCTCCCCAATTGCTCGAACGATTTTTTGCGATGGCAAAAGAGAGCCAGATTTATTCTGCAGATGCCCCTCCGACCGATCAGCAGGGCGAATCATATCAGGAGTTATCCACAAAGCTTACACAAGTGCAAAGTCAGTTTGATCTGATTAAGAAAACAGCGAAAACAACAGGAATAGAAGGGAAATAAAGTCCAATGTTAAGTTTTCATAATTTTTTGGTAAAGCACGATTAACCGCCTAATTTGAAATTTCAAAATTTGATAACCCATGGAAAAACTTGTAGTTAAAGCTAAAAAAGAAATTAAGCTTCACCTGATGGATTCACTTCACCAGACGATTCACACACTTGGTTTGGAAAAAGGAAACAAGAAAACCGAAAAGCTGATTGAAAACAGTTCAAAAAAACTGGCTACTTCGGTTGCCAAACAAATGAAGAAAGAACTGAAAAAAATCGCGAAGCTGAAAAAGAAGACCGAGCGCAAGAAAGAGAAAGAAACGGCTACAGTAGCAGCTTAATAAATCTCACTTGACTTTTTTACGCCTCGCTTGTCGGGGCTTTTTTATTTCTATGCTGCAAATATTCAAACACCGTTACGTTCATCAGAAGAAGTAACATTCCATAAAAAGTATCCTCCACAGGAATCGTAAGCATTCGAATTCCAAGGTTCTCCAAATTGTTATACCAAACAACGGGTTCTTCCAATCCAGTGCCAGTCAAAATTCCATTCACAATGAAAAATGGTATCAGGATAAACAAAAATGAGAAATAGAAATTGTTTAGGAACTCAACCTTTAGCGCTCTTCGCAACACAATAAGAAAGGCAGAAATCGAAAAGAAAGTGACTGCCGTGTACCATTGCTTGTGGTGAAGTGTGCCGATAATCAACAAAAGAAATATCAAGGCATCGGTAATGAATCCGGTGAGTTGATCACTCAGTACTTTTCCCTTTGAAAAATAAATCACAGACTCATACGTGAACACACAAGAATAAGGGATACAAACAAAGAACAAAACCTCTTCAATAGGCAAATTGAAAAAGTAAATCCCTGTCAGGTATTTCGGATTGAAACCCCACACCCCCATTTTCGTGAACCAGATATCCCACATAATAAAAATAATGGCTGGCAGCGTGATGGCTGGAAAAAGAAATTTCCACTTTTTGTAGAAAGGAGCTTTCGGATAGAAACTAAACGCGAGCGGAAAAAACAGTGACAGCAGGTCAACTGAAAGATACAAATAGTGCATTACCAGTTTTGAAAATTATCTTTCAATAACTTCTTGCAGCGGGTGCTATGCGTAATGAAGGCAATGTGTACAAAATATTTATTGGCCTGATAAACGATCTTATAATCACCGCACACTATGTAACGCACTGATTTTATTTTCTCATTAGAAGGGTAGTTCATGCAGCCAGGATAAATGAATGGATGAGCTGCCGCACTTTCCAACTTTGATTCAAATTCACTAATAAATTCCTCCAACTTAGGATCGCCAGATTTTTGAAATGCTTCAGCAATTAATTGAAGCTGTTCGTTAACTAAATTGGAAACAGAAACTTCTTGTTTAAGATTTGCACCTTTCTTTTCCGACATGACGGATATTGAAACCTGATTCCAAAACTCATCAAAGTGAACATATCCCAGATGCTTGGCAAGCTTAAACACTTTGTCAAATTCGTATTTCGTGAGCAAGCCACCTGTCATCAGCCACTCTTCGCCATGATAGGACTTGTTGCCTTGAACTGCTTTAATAATGGTTTCCGTCATCGTTCTATAACCCTATTGGAGATTTTTGTCTGTTTTTTTTTAGCCACTCATAGACAAACTCCACACAGTCCACTTCGCGGAGTGAAAGATACGGCACATTGATGATCCTTTGCAAATAGTTGATAAGTCATAGTCAAGAAATTCAAAATTTTAGTCGGCTAAAATTTCTATTTCCACGCGCACGTTAGCATGTGCATTTGGATGGTCTTCATCATAGATTGGTTTCTTACCACCCCATGCCTTTACTTCCATGCGAGTAGGATCTATGCCTTTTGAAACCAAATATTGAAAGATGATTTTTGCACGTTCTTCAGAGAGTGCTTTTGCTGACCCAAATCCCTCTTTGGTGTTGTTGAGTGAAAAATGGCCGCCTCCTTCCCCCATGCGTATAATTTTGCCAACTCCATTTCCGTTCGTATGACCATGAATGCGAATGCGGTATTTCGGATTTTCATTCAACATTTCCTGCAAGCTCGTTACCTCATAGCGTGACTCAGGCCGCATGATGGCAGCATCTTTGTAAAAGAAGACGTTGTACATGACGGCAAAGTCACCTTTCTTCAATCGAACCAAGTCATATGGCACCACCACATTTCCATCTTCCATCAAAATTCCCGTGGATTTCGGATCGTTGAAGTTGATGTTGTAGTTCATCTTACGATAACCAAACACTTCACATTGCAAACCAATGTTACCTGATTTGTTAATAGGCTTTACTTTCACCAATTCATTACCACGATACGTTGCTGACTTACGCGCTTTCGAGCGATCTAAATCCATCACATCCACATCTCCGCTGAGCACCTTACCGGAGGTAGTGATTTTGAACAAAAACTTTCGTGCCCCATCCGCCATTTCCTCAATCGTAGTGGCAGTTGCTTTTTGATCCACCACCTTTTCAGTTTCTGTATTCAAAAGCGAACTACTTACCTCGTGGGTTGATTCAGTAATCTGTTTAGTATCATTGCTTTCGATTTTTGAAATCAAATTTCCTGTTACCGGATTCAAGTCAGTTCCATTTTCAACATCTAGATCACCCAATGCACCAGTGTACACCCAAGTGTCAAAGTAAGGTGTTTCCTTTCGCAGTTTTTTGGCTTGCTCCACCGCTATCGTTTTATCATCGGTGGCAAGCACATAAACATAGAAGAGCTTGCGGGTAGGATTCATCGAAAATTGAGCATGCAGATTTGCCTTGTTCGCACTTTCAGTAAACTCAAGGGCGTTTTTGGGAATCGAAAAGGCTCCGATTACCACATAGTTAGAATTGAAATTGCCTTTGAGCGCAACTGCTTGGAAAACGGCCAGCACACCTCCCAAGCAAAAAATAACCAGTTTTTTCATGGTTTTCTTGGTTAAACGGTCTAAAAAAATGTCTTAGTAGATTAGTTTAACAAATGTAATTCAAAATACTACATATCAAACAGTTATGTAATAATTATTTTGATATTACCTCGAAGGGGCGGCTTAAGGATTCACCATTCTCATCAATTAATAAAAGTGTATGCCTTCCCGAAGGTGGCGAAACTGGCAGCCGGTGTGACTTTTTGGTAATCCCAAGGTAGGTTCCATCAATATGCCAGTAAATGGTTGAGTTGGTATTCCGATGAGCCACTTCAAACAAAGCGTTGCCAAGACTTCCATCCAATTCACGTGGAATAAAAACTTTTGAATTGGGCTTGGGGTAAATAATATCCATCATTACCACAGAATTTGGATTGGCACAATCGCTTCGCAGCGGAGGGGGCGGCTGGTAGCTGGTATTCTTTTTCTTGAAATAAAATTCCTGAACGGGCGGCAATACAAACCATTTTTCTGGTTTCATATTTGAAACTGATTCACAGCTTGCATTGACGCGAAACTTTTTATCGGTTGTTAAAAATACTTTTTTATGATAAGGGCAAGGAAGTGTTTCCAGGCCTGATCGCGCAATTAAGATTGTATCAAGAGCAGTACAAAACTCGGATGCGCGATAGCCACTTTGTGCGCAAGTGGCAACCTGCACCATTTCAGATGTCGGTGCCTGAAACCAATCGTTTCCCGGAAGCGATGAAAATACATCGAATAAAATGGGAGCAGCCATTTCTGTTCCCGTGAGTCCAGGTCTTCCTTCGCCATCCGCATTTCCAACCCACACACCAACAGCGTAACCTGGCGTCACTCCCACTGCCCACGCATCGCGGAAACCAAAACTTGTTCCCGTCTTCCAAGCAATCCTTTTTGCGCTGCTAAAATATTTCCATCCCGAACCTTCTCCTGGTCGGTAAACTTCTTTCAGCGCTTCAAAAGTTTGGTAGATGGAGGCTGCATTCAGCCAGGAAGTCTCCTCAAGTTCATCTGCACTTGTTTTTAGTGAATCGCTAAGCAAATGAGTTGGCGCATGAAAATCGCTCCGCACGTAACGTTTCTTTCCCGGGTGCTGAAAGTAATGGTTAAGTGTTCGCGCCATCGAAGCGAAAGATCCTGTGATGTCCCACAGTTTTCCTTCTGCTCCTCCCAAAATTAATGTTAATCCATAATGACTTGGCTGCTGGTTCAGGGTAGTGATTCCAATATTTTTCAGAAGGCTGTAAAATTTTTCGAACCGATATTCACGCAACTCATACACTGCTGGAATATTGAGCGATCGCGTCAATGCCCGATCAGCACTCACTGCTCCATCAAATTCGTTGGAAAAATTCTTTGGGCTATATCCATTGATGAAAGTGGGTATATCAGGATATAAAGTGTGGGGAAGCATCTTACCTTCCTTCAGCATAGCAGCATATAAAAACGGCTTTAAAATGCTGCCGGTGCTTCGTTGAGCATTGATCATGTCCACATCTTCATCATTCTCTTTTCCAGACCGGGTGTTTCCAACATAAGCTACCACGCTACCGGATTCTATTTCAACTACCAACACAGCTGCATTAAAAATCTGATTTCCTTTGAATCGTTCATAGTGATCGTCCACAATTTGAACTACTCGCTGCTGTACCGACAAATCCAACGTGCTATGAATTACTTTCTGACCGAAACCTTCTTTAGCTGAACGTATCAAAAGATGTGGTGCAAGCTTTGGCAATGGCAAGGGTCGTTCAGGGATTTCTTCTGCTTTTGAAAGTTCGAGAGCGAGAGTGTCAATTATGCCGGCCTTCATAAGCTTCTCTAACAAATGATCTCTCTTTTCTTTGAGCCTGGTCCTGTTTTTTGCGATGTGAATAAGTGAGGGATTGTTTGGTAGAACGGCCAACATAGCGGCTTCGGCCCAGCTTAATTCTTTTGAACTTCTTCCAAAGAAACGCCAGCACGCGGCATCAAGACCAACTACATTGCCACCAAATGGAGCGTGAGCCGAATAAAGCTGAAGTATTTCTTTCTTCGAATAGCTGAACTCCAACCGGCTTGCTAAAATCATTTCAATGATTTTTTCAAAGAAAGTACGCGATGGGTTTTTTCTTGACAACCGAATCACTTGCATCGTGATTGTACTTCCACCGCTTACTATTTTTCCCGCACTCAAATTTTCCCGGATAGCTCTGCCTATCGACAGCGGATCAACTCCCCAGTGTGAATTGAACCTTTTATCCTCAGCAAGTAAAATAGCGTGGGAAAATTTTTCAGGCACGTCCCCTTCAAACGGAAAACGCCATTGGCCGTCACTGGCTATTGAAGCGCTCAACAATTTTCCATTGCGATCATTCAGCACAGTCGAATAAGGGTTGTCAAATATTTTTTCAGGCAGACAGAAATAATAAACCACCAGCAGCGCAAAACTTATTGCAAGCACTTTTCGATATCGGTAAAGATTTTTTTTCAAATCGGTCTGCCAAGCAAATTTATCAAACATCGCAAGAAAATACATTGCAATGCAATACTGATTAATGATCTTTGCCGCGTCAAAAATATGGTGGATAATAAATTTAAAGCAGTCTCTTTGCTCATTACACTTTCGTTGATCTGGGGAACTTCATTCATCCTGATCAAGCAAGGTTTGAAATCCTTCTCCCCGGATGAAGTGGCTGCTTTGCGTGTGTTGTCAGCGTTTACATTTCTTGCCCCGATGGCTTGGGTAAGATTCAAGGAAGTAAAACGCGAAGATGTTTGGAAACTTTTTGTATCGGGACTGATGGCAGTGTTTATCCCTGCGTTTCTTTTCGCGTGGGCGCAAACGCATTTGAGCAGTTCTCTTGCCGGAATCTTGAATACACTCTCCCCTGTTTGGACGGTGTTGCTCGGTGCGATGTTTTTTGATCAGCGATTCAAGGGTTGGGCGATTCTCGGATTGGTAATAAGTTTTAGTGGCTCGGTTCTCTTAGCAATGTCGCGCCCTGGAGGTGGGCTCGGAGGATTCAATTCGTATGCACTGCTGATCGTTTTGGCTTGTGCGTTTTATGGAATGAATTTGAATTTTGTAAAATTCAAAGTTCATGGTTACTCTGCCATGACAATCATCAGCGTCTCACTGTTGCTCATTGCACCATTTGCAGCTGCCTATCTGTTTGGGTTCACAAATTTTACTTCCGATTTATCTAACCAACCCGGGGCTTGGAAATCGTTACTGTTCATAACCGTACTTGGATTAATGAGCACTGCTGTTGCCAACTTGCTTTTCTATCAGTTGCTGAAAATTGCATCCCCGCTTTTTACAAGTTCTGTCACTTATCTTTTACCGATTGTAGCGGTGATGTGGGGGCTCATCGATGGGGAGCAACTACTTGTGGGACATTTTATCGGAATGGCATTGATCCTTGGTGGCGTTTTCCTTGCGAACAAAAAGTAGTTCAAATTACTTCCACCATCGCTCCTCAATCACCTTCAGCATTTCGGTATGAATGTGTCCTGCAGCGCAAAGTTCCTCGCCAAATAAATAATTATCGCCACCTCTGAAGTCAGTGGCCTTGCCTCCTGCTTGTTGCAAAACAAATGCACCACCTGCCACATCCCACGGCTTCAAATTGTATTCAAAAAAACCTTCGAGTCTTCCGCATGCAACGTAGGCCAGGTCAATAGCAGCACTTCCTAACCTGCGAATGCCATGTGTTTGTTCCAGGAAAGTTTTGATAATATCCAGATAGACATCTTTTTTTTCTGTGTGATAATATGGGAAACCAGTTGCCAGCAAACTTTCACTGAGCTGTGAGATTCCGGAAATTTTAATTTCGTCTTTGTTGCAATAAGCTCTTCCATTTTCAATAGCGTGAAAGCATTCATTGTGCGAGGCATCGTAAACAATACCGAGCACCGGCTTTCGGTTTCTCAATAATCCAATGCTAATTGCAAAAATCGGGAGGCCATGAAGAAAATTGGTGGTACCATCCAGCGGGTCGATAATCCATTCATATCCATTCGTGCCTTTCACGTCTGTTCCTTCTTCGGCAATAAAACCTGCGCCCGGCAGAATTTCGTTCAACGCACTTACCAACCTTCGCTCCGACTCCTTATCAACATAGGAAACCAAATTACTGAAGCTGCCCTTTTGCTCGATCTTGGAACGATCAAAATTCTTGCTTTCATTCACGATAAATTTCCCAACCTCTTCACACAGCGTGATGGCTTGGTTTTCAACAGATGCGAGGTTCATGATTTGATTTTGTTTCTTACGAATGCCAATAACAAAATTAATAAAGAAACCCATGCAGCCGTTCGCGCTGTGAGTTCCCCTACTCTTGCATAATGCCCACTACTAACTTTAGCCGAAGTATATAACGATATCATTTGCACTTTGTTGATACCAGCCGATTGAATAAAAAACTGTGAATAGATGATCGGTACTGTGCACAACGCAAAGGCAGCGATCAGCCAACTTATAAAAATACCCGATCGGAAAACAGCCATATACATGAATAAGTTGCAGAGAAGTATCCAAAGTGAAACAGCCAGGTAACCTGCATTAAAATTCCAGTTTACCCACGACTGTCTGTATTTAAAACTATCGGTTAAAAAATGTATTTGATCGCGCCATGGTGACTTCACCAGCGAATATTCAATCGCCAGCCAGAAAAAGAGAATCGTAAACTTTCCAAGCCGCGCGCCAAGCTGTTGATGCGCATAATTGTACCCTAAGAAAGCAAGTGTGAAAATAATCGCATGTATAATCGCACTTACAATGTGCCCTGAATCAAATCGAAAGGAAGCGAAATAACCAACAAACAGAGCAAGCAAAATAAACTCGATATTGGTCCAATAGGCTTCGTCCTCTTGCACCTGATCTACGATGGCAAATAGTGGAGCGATGCCACACAAAATAAAAACCGGAAAAACATTTAACCACCAGCCTGCACTTAATAGCATGCCACTGATTGTAAAAAGTACCCACGGTTTTAATAATTTATTTTTTTCCATCTACTACTACCACAATTTCACCTTTTACTTCTTTGATTTTAAAATGAGCGATACATTCGACCAATGACCCGATAAAAGTTTCTTCAAAAATTTTTGTCAGCTCACGACTCACAGAGACTTTCCTATCCTCTCCAAAAAATTCAATCATTTGCTCAAGCGTCTTCAATAAGCGATGAGGAGATTCGTAGAAAATAACTGTTCGATCCTCTTCAGCTAACTTTTTCAAAGTAGTTTGCTTTCCTTTTTTGTGCGGAAGAAATCCCTCAAACACAAAACGATCCGTAGGAAATCCCGAATTGATCAAAGCAGGAATCAAAGCTGTAGGTCCTGGCAAACATTCAATTCGCAAACCATTTTTTAAACATTCGCGCACCAAAAGAAATCCAGGATCAGCAATGCCAGGTGTGCCCGCATCTGACACAAGCGCTAGCCGTTCTCCGTTTTTTAATCTTGAAATAATTGATTGTATTGATTTGTGTTCATTAAAAATATGAAAACTGTGAAGTGGTTTATTAATATCATAGCGCTTCATAAGGATTCCCGAAGTGCGTGTGTCTTCTGCGAGAATTGCGTCCGCTGATTTTAAAACTTCCAATGCACGCAACGTAATGTCACCTAGATTTCCAATTGGCGTTGGAACCAAGTAAAGCGACACCTTTTCTTTTTCCATCAAACTAATTTATCAATCGCTTTAGCCAGTGCAAAATCTTTCCCGGTCACTACATCTCCGGCATCGTGCGTTGAGAGTTCAATGTTTACTGTGTTGTAAACATTTGTCCAAAAAGGATGATGATCCATTTTTTCTGCAGCCAGTGCCACGCGCGTCATGAAAGCGAATGCCTCCGAAAAATCTTTGAATTTAAAAGTTTTGCTAAGGCGGTTGTTTTTCTCCTGCCATTCCATAAAACTTGCTTTATGAAATAAAGGTAAAAAAACTTTTCAGGTTTCGTTGGTGTCTTTATGTGAACGAGACTATAAAGTAATCACTCCCTCCACCACGGAAACGGATTTGTAAACATCAATGACTTGCTGGCTACCGGGCATCATCATGTTGATCGTTACGCTCACGTAATTTCCATTTTTTGAAACCTTCTCGGCTGTCTCATGTTGAGGAAACAGGTCTTTTAGCTCCTGTGCTTTGTCTTTGGGAACGACAAATTTGAATGTATAAAGAGCCGGCCAAGCGTAGTGTTGGTCAAGTTTTTCGCGCAGTGGTTCCCAATCTACATGCATATAAAAGCAAAAGTCGCCCTGATTGCTCAAGGCGACCTTCGTGTAAATTCAATTAAAAGAATTTATAGCGCTCATCAACGATGTTTGAACCATCTTTGATAGCGTCTGCAATTACCTGAGTTGTGTGTGTTGAAACGTTCTTTACCAGCTCGCCTTTGAATACTGAGAAATCAGTAATTGCTGGTGCCATTGTTTTGTTTTGCAATTCGATAATCACTGCTCCATTCTCACCTGCATAAGGCTTCGAACGTTTTCCATTTTCCAACGAGAACGCAATACCTACCACAGCAGGATCGAGTCCTACACTTGGTAATGAGTTTGAATTCATTTTCAAATCGCTCGAGGAGTTTATCACTGCATCTGTTCCATAAATTTTAGCAATTTCTTCAAGTGTTCCTTTCTGCGTTGCCAGCTTATCAACCATTTGCTTTCCTTTCAGCACGCTGCGCACAGCAGGCGTGATTTCATCCTTCACTTCATCCAGCGACTTATAACCTTCTTTTGTCTCACCAGTCATCACAGCAACGGCATAAGTGTCTTCCACTTCAAATACTTCTGATACTTTTCCGATTTTTCCATCGCGGAACAACCAGGTGACCATTTGACGCGCGTCACCAAGATTGTTTATTCTTCTGTCGGCTGGGCCAAGATTCTTTGCTTCAGAAACGGCTAGTCCATTTTTTGCTGCGGCTTGTTTGAACTCTTCAACACTGGAAAGATTTGTTCCGAAATTCTGAGCTTTCAAAAATGCAGCGTTCGTAGTCTCATCGCTCGGCCCGATCGTTAGTTCAATGTTTGCAACTCCGTAATAAGAATTGTCTTTCAAGCCAGTTACTTCAATAATATGATAACCAAATTGAGTTTCAACCACATCACCGAGCAATCCTGTTTTTGTAGCAGCAAAAACTGCTTTCTCAAAAGGTTTCACCATTTGGCCGGAAGCAAACCAACCTAAATCACCACCACGACTGGCGGTTCCATCTGTTCCAAACTCTCTTGCCTTCGCAGCAAAACTTGCCCCGCCTCTGATATCGTTCAAAATCTTTTTTGCTTTGTCTTTTGCTTCTTTCTTTTTAGCGGCTGTTTCATCATCCCACTTGATGAGAATGTGAGACGCCTTTGCATAGAAAGTAGTGTCTTTGCCAACTTTAACCACTTTCAGAATTTTATAACTGCCTCCGTCCAAATAAGGACCGATTACATTTCCGGGAATCAACTGCTCCTTCGTAATACTTGAAGGCAAACTGCTGACATTGTATTTAGTGTAAGGATTTTGTCCTTCGGTGTTAGTAGCTGCAAATACTGAATCATCGGCAACCGTCTTAAAATCCTCTGAGAGCTTCTCTGCATCTTTCCTCACCTTCGCTGAGTCTTCAGATGAAGCAATCACTGGAAAACTCACAAAGCTCAAGCTTCTTGTAAATTTGGATTTGTAGTGCTCACGGTTTTTATCGTAATAATCGCGAAGATCGTTGTCGGTTACTTTCACGGTCGAATCACTTACGGAATAGTAAGGCACAAACAAATATTTAACTTCCGCCACATCGTTTTGATTTTGATAATCACGCTCAGCTTCTGCGGCAGTCACGTACGAGGTTTTAATAAGAAGGTTCTCATACTTCACGCGCTCGCGGCCCAGCATAAGCTGATTTCTAAACATATTCCATTGCGACTTCTGAGCCTGGAATTGAGCTGCCATTTGTGGGTTTACGGGTGTGGGTATGTCGAGGCTTCTCAAGAAGTCGAGTAATCTTTGGCGATTGAAATTTCCGGTAGAATCCGTGAAAGATTGCTTTACCTGTGGATCAATATTCTTTCCCTGGATCATATCCCATACTTCATCAGTTGTCACTTTCACGCCTGTCTTTTCAAACTGGCTGCGTATGGAATGCTCGACAATCAACAACTCCCAGGCTTGTTGCTGAATAAAGGGCCTTTCACGTTCTCCAGGCTGACGACCGAAATTGCTTATGTAGCTATTCTCTTGATCCCTGACCATATTTTGATACTCTTCACGCGTAATTGTTGTGC
Source organism: uncultured Ohtaekwangia sp. (assembly GCA_964510765.1). Taxonomy (GTDB): domain Bacteria; phylum Bacteroidota; class Bacteroidia; order Cytophagales; family Cyclobacteriaceae; genus ELB16-189. The sequence goes on from CAZECP010000020.1 coordinate 44,754, forward strand.
CCCCGATCTCTCCGATATTGTCAGAGTTGCCGCGGATAATACTGCGCGGTCCGTTTCCGAAAAGGTCATTCAAAATGAAGGATACAATTGCAACTGCAACGAAACCAACTACCCATTTGGTCATCTTGTTCCTGAGCGTGCCGATCAATGCCATAAGTCTGAAAAAAATTAAAATCTATAGTTAAATGTAATGGGAATCTTAAACCCACTTCCCATCCAGTAAACTGAGAAAGGAGCGCAAATTTAAACGGATAATAGCATTTGCCAAAATTAAAGTAAGCCTGCAAATACCCAGAATTTGAGCTGTTTTCGAAGATTCAGACGATCGCGGGTTTTGAAACGGATTACCTCGCGCTTAATTCTCGCCATTTTTTTCAATATGCACCTTCACAGTGTCAATTTTACTTTTGTCGGTTTTTTGAATGGTGAAAACAAACGGAAGCAGCGTGATGGTGTCACCTTGTTTTGGGAAGTCTTCTGTGTAGGCTAAAATCAAACCGCCCAGTGTTTCATATTCACCAATGGGGAGATGCCAACCATAGCGTTCGTTGAGATAGTCCACTTCAAGACGCGCGCTGATAAGCCACGTATGCTCATCCATCTTTTGTTCTATTAATTCATCACTATCATGTTCATCTTCAATATCGCCAAAGATTTCTTCGATCACATCTTCCATACTCACAATGCCTGATGTGCCGCCAAATTCATCCACTACTACGGCAAGACTTTTCCTTTCCTTGATGAAATGCACCATCAATTCATTTGCCATCGATGTCTCAGGAACGTTAACAATCGGAGTGAGAATATCTTCAATCCGCGTGGGTCGCTTGAACAAAGCAGCCGAATGGCAGTAGCCAATCACATTGTCTATTGACTCCCGATAAACTATAATTTTTGAATGACCGCTCTCCAGAAAAGCAGTTTTCAGTTTCTCCATTCCTTCATCAACAGCCACGGCTGAGATTTCGTTGCGAGGGATCATGCACTCACGCACCTTCACAGATTTGAATTCAAGGGCGTTGTGAAAAATTCTTTTATCCAATTCTATCTCTTCATCCTCATGCTTCACCTTCATCATATTTTTAAGGTAGTTGTTGAGGTCTGTTAATCCAAAGACAGGCTTCTCTTCCGAGTACTCAATGCCCATGATTTTGGTGATCGTCAATTTGGAAAGCCCGACAATGGTGAATGTGAGTGGAAGCAGGAACCAATATGCAATATTGAAGGGAACGGCAAGCGCGGAGAGAACCAAATTTGGATTGATAAGAAACAAACTTTTCGGAAGAAACTCTGCTGTGAACAAAATGAAGAGGGTTGATATCAATGTTTGAACAATCAAAACAAAAACTTCATCGTTTAATCCTTCCGGCAAGTGGGTAGTGAGCCATGGTTCAATCAACTGAGCCATGAAAATTCCAAAAAGCACAAGTGCCAGCGTATTGCCAATCAGTGTTGTCCCGATGAATCCGGAGGGATTTTTTACGAACCTTGACATGATTTTCCCCCACCGCTTACCTTGTTTTCCCTGGAGTTCGATTTGCAATTTGTTAGCCGAAAGGAAAGCGATCTCAATCCCTGAAAAGAAAAATGAAAATACCAGCGTTGTGAAAATATGTGGGAATAAACTGGTATCCATTCTTATTTCTTTTTGCGATAACCATACAAGAAAAACAAGGCGATCGAAAGCATAATTGCCCAATAGCCATAGCTTACGCCCAAAGCCATCATCTCATAAATGCCGATGATCACAAAAGCTGCCGCTAATGAGATCAATATCATATCTACCAATTTCATGAAGGGGCAAAGATAAAGATTTTACCGAGAGGTATTGAGGCTGAAAGTGTTGCCTAGTCCTCCCCGCTCAATGTACCGGTGATATTTTTTATAGAATAATTGGACATATCCTGATTGGCAATCATGCCCGTACCATAAATCACATCCGTTTGGTCTTTGATGGTGACAAACTTGTCGGTATAAATTTTTCGTTGAGCCGGATTCCAAAATAATTCTTCAGTGTGAAGTTGTTGACCTTTCTCAATATTAAACACCTCCACCTTTCCCTGGCCTTTCCATCGATTTTCTTGTTTGTAATAATGTGCGGTGTTTGCTCTTAGAGTAGAAGTCTTCGCGCCTGTCGGGTCAAAAAACTCAATATAAATTCCTTCCGGAAATTCGCGGTCACCATTTTGAAACTCCTGCACTTTCTTCGCACGAAGAATCATTTTCACTTTGTCATGTTCTGCTCGGTGCATCACCACGTTCTCTGCTTCACGCAATGGACCTTCATACACAATCGGCTTTGTGGATTCATTGGCCTGGCAGCCAGCAAGGATCAAAAGCAGAATCAAAAGGCGATTCGTGTTCATTAAAAAGCTCTGGTTAATTAAAAAAACAAAGGCTAGCACATTTAATGCCAGCCTTCATTTTTATTTCAAAATATCTTATTCTTTTCCGCGCGTCCGCAACGTAACCGTCTCACCTACCCAACAAGCAATTTTCTTGGTTTCTCCTTCTTTCCAATTCAACTCAAACAGCTCTGTCACAGAAGGGAATTGACCTCTTGCCTGAGCCATTTTTTGCTGATTGCCAGAGCGTGCATAGTATTCGTACGCAGCAATGTAAACCAATCGATCTTCAGCCAGACTCTTTTGTAATGAGCACTCTTTAAATGAGTTCATATACAAATCTCCGATCTTCTCATAGCCTTCCTTGTTAGCTGGATCAGCGGCAAGTGCCTTGCGGTAGGTTTCACGAGCTGCCGACTTGCTTCCTTTTTGAGATTGGATATCGCCAACAAAAATGAAAGCTTCAGCTTTGTCAGAAGGTTTAGTTGCCAGTGTTGATGCCTCATTAGCAAACCCTTCCGCCTTTTCTACATTACCATTTTTTAATTGAAGCTTCGCCATGTTAATTGCCAAACCAAAATCAGGATTGGTTTTATGAATCGCTTCGGCAACTTCTAACCAAAGCGGATCTTCAATGCAACCACCCGATGTCATAAATTGGAAAATCTTTTTTGCCAATGGAAGGTCTGATGGGTTTGCTTTGAACTTAGGCTCTAAATTCTTTTTTACAAATTCGCAGTCAACCTTCACCATTTTGATCAACTTATCATCAATGCTGCTTTTTATTTTGGTGAGTTTATCGACTTGCGCTGCATCATTTTTAGTGTGCGCTTCCTTCAACTTAGCATCTATTACAGATGATATTTTATCATAGCGTGCAAGAATCTGATCGTCCGTTAAGTTTTTCAGCATCGCAAAATTCGCCTGAACTGCTGTCATGTAAGCCTCCAGGTTAATGTCCATTACCTTGTTTCCGCTGATCTCAAAAACTTTATCAAACATAGACAATACCTCTGCGGCCTTGTCTTTGTTTTGAACATTGTATTTGTAAGCAGAGAAAGCTTTGCGGTTCATCACGTTTGGCTCATCACCACAATTCTTGATACGCATATCATACAATACCATGACTGAATCTACCAACACTTGTTTTTTTGCAGCATCTTTTTCTGCGGCAGCAAGTTTATCGTAAGCTTCGACAGCATCGATATATAGTTTCAAATTCCACTGAGGTGCATTTGTCAGCATCCAACGTAAAGCCGGCACTGCTTCGCGGTAATTACCTTGCTTAACAGCATCGCCAAAAACAGCAACGCACTCTTCTGCTTTCGCCTTATTTTCCGGCCACTTTACTTCCTTACACTGAGTGAGTGCCACGAATGGAAGTGCCATTATCAAAGCCACTGCCCAAAAGATCTTTTTCATTTGCATAGTCAGGTTTAAATTCTAATCAAATTTTCGTTTTATGAACCAAGTGTCATTAAAAGTGATGCCAAAATAAAGCCTAAAATAGTTTTCTTCAACAGTATTTTCAGAAAGTGTACCTCTTCTTCCAAATTTGGCTGCCAAATCTAAAGTTGAAATACGGCCCACAGGTAATGACACGCCAAAATTAATGCCAAAATCATGAAGTCGATTACCGTTCACCAAATAAGGAAATTGATCATAGCTTACGCCTGTTCGGTAAGTAACCCGTTTCAAATAATTTGTGAAATTGTTAGGGTCAGGAGTGAATTCGCCACCAAAGGAGCTTCGAAATGCGGGTGACGAAACATCATAGTACTGTGTGCTGGTGCTATTGGTTTTTTGGTCCGCTATAATATTTTTATAACTCGTGTAATTCCCATAATCCAGGAAAGTAAAATCGCCACCTATTAACCACCTATCTACCTTCCCAAACGAAATTCCAACACCCACACTTTGAGGAATTGTGTTGGAGATATTGGCATTGGAAATGGTAAGTGAATCAATAACTACACCAGTATTACTAACCAACTCACTGGTCACTTTTCGCTGAACGGTGAGATTAGAACTAAATGAGTAAACTGCGCCTATATTCAAGCGATAGTTCTTATGGAATAATGAATCCTTATGAAAAGAGATACCTCCCGATAAATTCACACCGTTAAATGCATCACGGGTTAACACTGAGGAATAATTCCCCACATTCACGCCAATCACATTTGTGTTTTGAGAATTAATTGAACTAAAGAGATAGGATGCCTTCGCACCAATAGCCAGATATTTGCTAAGCCTGACACCATTAGACCAATAAAATTGGGAAATACCTCCCCTCGCAGAACTACTTTTGGTAACTGTGTAATTGCTTCCGTTAACATTGTCTGTATAGCTGAGATTATAGTTAACATTTGAATACGGCATCAGCCCAACAGATGTGGTCCATTTGCCCGACTTCACAGGAAATGCAATTGCCAAATAATTTAGATTACCGCTGCCTGTTTTTGCAGTATTGGTTCCGTCATTTATTGTTCTTTTCTCCACCTGCATACCTGCTTCAAATACGGTCACGTAATTGAAAACAAGAAGTGCTGGATTTTGGTTGTTCAAATACCAACTGCTCGGGTTGCTAATTCCCAAGCCACCCATGCCTTGGTTTTGCGCCAATCCGGAGCTTACCAATTCCCCAAAGCCAAATGTTGAAAACGGGCTCGGAGCGACCTGTGCTTTAGCCATGCTAACAGCAAAGAAGGTCAACAATAAAATAAATGGGAAACCCTTAAAACGCTGCATGATGCTGTAAAATCCGGTTCAAACCGCTCAATACCAAATCGCGGGCTGCAAATATGGGTTGTTTCAACTTGTTTTCAAAAAATAAAGTGTCGCCACCCGTCAACACTACACCCAGACCGGGGTACAGTTTTTTATAATTTTCAATACATCCGTCCATTTCTTCTATTACTCCATTCAAAACCCCACTTTGAATACATGTTTCTGTTGAATGGCCGATCAATTCAAAATTCTCAGTTGCGTTTACTAACGGCAGGCGTTCCGTAAAAGTATGCAGTGCTTTGAAGCGCATCAAAATGCCGGGCGAGATAGCGCCTCCTAAATAATTCCTCCTGTCATCAATAAAATCATAGGTAATTGCCGAGCCTGCATCAATCACCAAGCAATTTTGGTTTGGAAAAATATCAATTGCTCCGCACACAGCCGCAATGCGGTCAACGCCAAGAGTAGTTGGTGTTTTGTAGAGTATTTGTATTGGTAAAGAGAGCGAGGTGTTCAACTGCAACTTCGTTTGTGCCGTTGTCCAATTCAAAACCTCCTCCGCTGACACCGACACTGAGCTGACTAATACGTGCCGGAAAGATTTGTCTTCCAAAAAGGATTTCAATTCACCTTCATTAAAAAAAACGAATTTCTCTTTTATAGCGCGACCATCAAAAGCCGCAACTTTAATTAATGTATTGCCACAATCGATGACCAAGTTTAAATGCTGCAATTGCTTACTTTTGATGCCAATAATTTTTAAAATCTCAAATCATCGTGTTTACGCATGATGAAATAAAGAGCCATAAAGTTTTATAAAACTTCGCATTCGCACAATGAAAAATAATTTTTATGCAATTGGCGTGATGTCCGGCACTTCGCTCGATGGAGTGGATGTCGCTTATTGTCGTATTCAAAAACAAGAAAAAAAATGGAAGGCGAAAATCCTTGCAGCCACCACATTCGATTATTCACCTGATTGGCAAAAGGAACTTTCGGGCGCTCATCTGCTTTCAGGGAGCGATCTGATCTATCTGCACACGCGATATGGAAAATTTCTTGGGAAGCTCATCAAGTCATTTATTAAAAAAACCAAAATCAGAAAAATAGATTTCATCGCATCGCACGGTCACACCATTTTCCATCAGCCGCATCGTCATTTTACTTTTCAGTTGGGGGATGGAAATGCCATTCATGCAGAAACAAAAATTCCAGTGGTTTCTGATTTCAGAAGCCTGGACGTAGCCCTTAGCGGGCAAGGTGCACCTTTGGTTCCGGCAGGTGATGCGTTTTTGTTTTCCAACTATGAAGTTTGTGTGAATCTTGGTGGAATAGGAAATCTTTCTTTAAAAGATAAAAAAGAAACCAAAGCATTTGATTTCTGCTATTGCAACATGGCGATGAATTACCTTACCGAAAAAGTAAATAAGAAATTTGATAACAAAGGTAAACTGGCCAAAGAGGGGAGCGTGAATGAAAATCTTCTTTCTAAGATCGAAAATATTTATTCTGCACTGCGGTCAAATCATCCATCTCTAGGTCGCGAAACGTTCGAAAAAGATCTGCAAAATTTATTAAACAATGAATCCGTTTCTTTGCAAGACAAACTCCGAACCATTAGCGAGTCGGTAGCCATTGAATTGGCAAACTGCATTCCATCGAAAAAGAAAAAGCAAAATGTTTTGATCACGGGTGGCGGTGCGTTCAATGATTTTCTGATTCATCTCATCAAAGAAAAATTGAAAGGCAAAGCAAAGATTATTATTCCTGATAAAAGGATTGTCGCATTCAAAGAAGCGCTCGTGTTTGCGTTCCTCGGGGCATTACGTTTGCGGGGAGAAATCAATGTACTGAAATCTGTGACTGGAGCGAAGAGAGATTCTTGCTCAGGAGTCGTCATTGGCTTTTAGGACTTAGGCCGTAGACATTCGCGCTTAAGAATTGGAATAAATAAATTTTCTCATGCATGAAAGACTTGCTTCAAAAATTTGAAAGTAAAAAACCAGAAATCATTTTCGAATGGAAAGATCCTGAAACAGAAGCGGAAGGTTGGGTGGTGATCAACTCATTGCGCGGAGGAGCCGCTGGCGGAGGCACGCGCATGCGCAAAGGACTTGACAAACGTGAAGTAGAATCGCTGGCAAAAACGATGGAAGTAAAATTCACTGTATCGGGTCCGGCCATTGGTGGTGCGAAGTCCGGAATTAATTTTGATCCATCTGATCCGCGCAAAGAGGAAGTGCTTCATCGCTGGTATTCTGCGGTGATGCCTTTGCTAAAATCGTATTACGGCACCGGTGGAGATTTGAATGTTGATGAAATCCATGAAGTGATTCCTCATACCGAAGATGTGGGTATCTGGCATCCGCAGGAAGGTGTCTTCAATGGCCACTTCAAACCAACCGAACCACAAAAAGTAAATCGTATCGGTCAACTCCGAAGGGGTGTGATCAAAGTGATCGAAGACAAAATGTTTACTCCCGATCTTTCTAAAAAATATACCATTGCTGATATGTGTACCGGTTTTGGAGTGGCACACGCCATCAAGCATTACTACAATCTTTGGGGTGGTGATTTGAAAAATAAAAGAGTGGTAGTTCAAGGTTGGGGAAATGTGGGAGCTGCGGCCGGATTCTATTTATCGCAAATGGGTGCTAAGATTGTTGGGATATTAACACGTGAAGGCGGACTGATTAATCAAAAAGGTTTTTCCCATGAGGAAGTATGCAAACTTGTTACCGATCGCAATGGAAATGTTTTAGTAAGCAATGATCTCCTGCCTTTTGAAATTGTGAATTCAAAAATCTGGGATTTGAATTTTGAAATCTTTATCCCGGCAGCAGCATCACGGCTCACCACGAAAGAGCAAGTTGACAAAATGATAACGTCAGGTGTGGAAGTTTTTTCGTGTGGAGCGAACGTACCATTCGCTGATCCGGAGATATTCTTTGGCCCGACAGGGCTTTACGCAGATGAAAAAATTTCCATCATCCCCGACTTCATTGCCAACTGTGGCATGGCACGCGTGTTTGCCTATTTCATGGAAAGTGAAGTGGCCATGGATGATGTTTCTATCTTCAATGATATTTCCAATACCATTTTGAAAGCGTTGGAAAAATCCCACAAAGCCAATCCTGCTAAAACCAAGATCGCCCAAGCCTCTTTTGAAATCGCTTTGAAGCAATTGGTGGGTTGATAAATCCACGGGTTAATTTTATCTTTATTCTTTAAAGGCAATTGCAGAATCATGGTTTGCGTCAAAATCGTCAATCTAAAATTGTATATCGTAAATTTTTAATATAACAGATGAAACTCCTCTACACCCCTTTACTCTTTTTGGCTTGCTTATCTACCCTCGCTCAGGAAATCAGTCCGCGCTACGAACTGGTGAAAATGAACGACAACGTGAATTCACTTTACAATGAAGTATCACCCGTCATTTCACCTGACGGAAAAAGCTTGTACTTTTTTGTGAGCAATCACCCGGAAAATAATTACGGCAAAGACAACAGCCAGGACATTTGGGTTTCTACACTTGACGATAAAGGTCAATGGACGAAGGCAAAACATCTCGGTTCACCATTCAATCAAAATCGTTTCAACCAGGTTTTTAGCTTCATGCCAGATGGCTCGCTTTTTATTCGAGGAGGAAGCGGAAGAAACTCGGTGGGGTTTTCCATTGCGACATTGTCGGGCAGCCATTATGATCTTGACATCAACGGTTTTGAATCAATGAATAAAGGAATGTTTTATGGAGCCACTATTTCATCCGATGCACGACAAATCATCATGTATTTTTCTGAGAAACCTAGAGACAAAGACAGCGATCTTTATTTGAGCACAAAACAACCTGATGGACATTACAGCAAGCCGGTAAAATTAAAGCTCAGTTCGATTGCTGATGACTTCGCGCCCTTTCTTGCGCCTGATCAGAAGACACTTTACTTCGCCACCAATCGTTTTTCAAAAGATAGAGTTGGAGGTGTTGACCTTTACAAAGCAACCCGGCTTGATGACACATGGGCAAACTGGAGCGAGCCTGTGAATCTTGGCAGGGCAATAAATACGCCCTCTGATGACGCCTATTTTTCGATTGATTCCAAAGGAAATATTTTCACCGCACGGGCAGGGGCCAAAGTGGACGGTGGAAACTTTGACCTCCTTATGCTACGTCCACGCAATATCAACATCACTTTAGTCGGCAACACTTTCGATAAAAAAACTCAGGAGCCGGTTGCTGCCTCTGTTGAGTTGAAAACAAAAGAAATGAAGCCACACAATTTAAAATCAGGGACAAACGGGCGATTTGAAACTAAATTCCCTGAAACGGATGGATACTCCATCAATGCTGCTGCGCCTGGCTTTGAACCATTTTCTCAGAGTTTCAAAGTGCCTAAACTGAACAAAGACACTACCCTCCATGTGGACGTACCTTTGGTGCCGGTCGCTAAACCAATCACACTGTCAGGAGATATTCTCAACAAAAAAACGAACGAGAAAATACCGAATGCAAAATTGACAATCGTTCAAAAAGGCACACCATTCAATACACAAATTGAATCCACCGGAAGCTACCAGCAAGAAATTCCCGGACTTGGTTGGTATCTGCTCACTTCCATCGCGGAAGGTTTTTTGAATGCGACTGACAGCATTCAGGCAGTAGATGTAAATCAAGTTTCCTTAACCAAAAATATTTTGATGACTCCCATTGAAGTGGGGATCACGGTGCGATTGAAAAACATTTATTTCGATTTTGACAAGACGACTTTGAAAGAAGAATCATTTGTCGAGCTGAATAAAGTGGTTGACTTCTTGAACCAAAATCCAAAAATCTCCGTGGAAATTGCGGGGCATACAGATAGCAAAGGTTCAGATCAATACAACCTGAACCTGTCACAAGGCCGCTCGCAATCCGTTGTTGATTATATCATAAGCCAAGGAATTTCTTCTTCTCGCTTGCAAGCACATGGCTATGGCGAGACCAAACCAATCGACAGCAACGATACTGATGAGGGCCGCGCCAATAACAGACGTGTGGAGTTTACTGTTTTGAAGATGTAAATTTTCTTTTTTCTGAATTCAACAAATAAATTGAGAAAAAAATGAGACAGTTTTGCCTTTTCTTTTTTGTGACTTTTTTTGTGCTGATCGCCAAATCTCAAGACACGATTCAGTTTTCAATCATGTCTTCCGGCAAACAAGTGGGCAAAAATTGGATATATTCTAAATCAGCAAATGAATACTCGTTGTTTTTTGAATACAATGATCGAGGTCGCGGACCAAAACAAAACATTACAATTAAAACTGATCTTTCAGGCTTAATAGTTTATCGTGAACTAAATGGCATCGATTATTTTAAAGCACCAGTGAAAGAAACCTTCGAGATAAAAGATGGAATAGCTCGTTGGAAAAATAATATTGAGCAAGGAGAAAAAAATATTTCAGCACCTGCCATCTACTCTGCGCTTAATTCAACTCCTGCAGAAATAGAATGGGCCTTAAATGCAGCACTCAATAATTCAAATCATAAAATTGATGTGTTGCCCTCTGGCTTCCTGCAGGTGAAGCACATCAAGAATCATGAACTCACAGTGAATGGTTTAAAAGAAGAGTTTTCTCTCTATGCATTCACCGGTGCAGGCGGACCTCCTTCGTATGCCTGGTTCACTCCGAAACACAAATTCTTTGCGGAAGTAAGCGGCTGGCGTTCGGTCATTTCAAAAGGCTACGAAGATATCTCTGATGAATTATACGAAGCGCAGAAAGAAGCTGAACACGATTATTTTGAATCACAAGCCGAACAGCTCACACAGATTGTAAAAGCACCGATTGTATTTTCTCACGCCACTATGTTTGATGCTGTGAAAGGAAAATATCTGCATGATCATAGCGTATTGATTGCGGATGGAAAAATTGTTTCAGTCGGAAACTCAAAATCAATTCAAATTCCGGCTGGCGTAAAGGTGGTCGATGCAAAGGGAAAAGTTTTGATGCCCGGACTATGGGACAATCATGCACACTACGATCCAACACAAGGTTTGTATCACCTCGCAGGTGGAGTCACCAACATCAAAGACATGGCAAATGGATTTGACCTGCCCGAAACAAAAAAGAAAGTGGACAATGACGATCTTCTCGGCCCGGAAATTTCAATCATGTCTGGCTTCATTGATTTTGCAGGGCCATTTGCCGGCCCCACAGGAAAAATAGTGAAGACACTGGAGGAAGGAATTGCTGCTGTGATTTACTATGCAGATCGCGGATATCAACAAATAAAACTTTACAGCTCCATTCCGGTTGATTGGGTGAAACCCCTCGCTGCTGAAGCACACAAAAGAGGATTGAAAGTTTGCGGACACGTGCCATCATTTATGACAGCTACCCGTGCTATCAATGACGGCTACGACCAAATCATCCATATGAATATGATCATGCTCAACTTTCTTGGCGATTCCCTTGACACACGCTCAATGGGAAGATTCAACAAAGTGGCACAACGCGCAAAGGACATTGATCTCAAAAGCAAATCAACCAAGGATTTTATTCGACTTCTGAAAAGCAAAAACATTGTAGTCGATCCTACTCTTGCGATTTTCGAAGGAATGTTTACCAACGATGAGGGGAAACTTGCTAAAGGTTATGAAACAGTTGTGAATAATTTTCCATCTGAATTCAGAAGAGGACTATACACCGGAGGATTGCCAACCCGAAAAGGAAGGGAAGCAGATTACAATCAATCATTTGAAATCATGTTGAAGATGCTGAAGTTGATGTATGACAACAATGTCACGTTCGTTCCCGGCACCGATGACTTTCCTGGATTCGCTTTGCACCGCGAGCTGGAACTTTATGCAAAGGCAGGAGTTCCCAATGCAAAAGTACTTCAATGTGCAACCATCATTTCAGCACAAGTGGCTAAGCAAGAGAAAGATTTTGGATCTATTGAAGTAGGGAAGAAAGCAAATCTCATTTTGATAGATGGCGATCCGCTCAAAAATATCAGCGACATCAGAAAAGTCGATCTCGTGATAAAAAACGGAAAGCTTTACGATCCAAAAGTGATGTATCAGTCGTATGGCTTTGGTTTTTGGAAATAATCAATCAAAGTCCTTTCCGCAGTTTTTGCAGCGATGTTCTTTTGGAGTGAACGGCAAAATCATTCCGACCAGCAACATCGCACTGGCGGAAATTCTGTTCCACACTGAATGATCACTTTCCCATTGCACTGATCTGCAATGCGGACATTTTATAAAACTTTCTTCCGGCTGGTGCTCAAGAATGGTTTTTACTTCTTCAATGTCTCTTTCGAAAATGTGCAATCGCACTCCGGGAAATATCCCCATTCTCACGGGATAAAGGCTCGTCAGATTTTCCTCGGTGAGGAAGCATGGGATTCCATAAGCGTCCAATTTTGTTTTCGCCAGATTTGCTATAACAATTGTATCGTACGATTCAAAAACGACAATCTTTTCCGAAGGCGAAGCATCCATTAATTAAAGTTACGAATTCGTTTTAAAAAGAATTTGAACTTTAAATAACTCCGCCTCCCGAAAGAAATAACCGCTCGAAAAATTTGAACGTAAAAAAATTGTTAACGATCAAACTAAATGCCGAAGGCATCGTTATAAACAAAGTTACAGGAATTAATTTTACAGGGAAGCGTCAGACTGCTGGCGCTTTCCTGTTTGTGTGTAAAACCATTTAAAACCAATCAATATGAAAAAACAAATTTTCCTACTCGCCTTTGCTTTGGTTGCATTAGTTACTAATGCTGCCTTCGCACAAGACAAAGAAGACAAAAGCAAACGCCCGAGCCCTCCAGCTAAAGCAGAAGGTACTATTGACGGGGCAAAAATTGTAATCGAATATGGCGCTCCTTCAGTGAAAGGAAGAAAAATTTTTGGCGGCCTTGAAGCTTATGGAAAAGTGTGGCGCACCGGTGCGAATGAAACCACTTCTTTCGAAGTTGACAAAAATGTAAAAATCGAAGGTAAAGAACTTGCGAAAGGGAAGTATGCATTGTTTACGATTCCGGGTGAGAATGAGTGGGTCATCATTTTCAATAAGACGATTAAGTGGGGACACTACAGCTACAATGAAGCAGAGGATGTTCTTCGCGTGAAAGTAAAACCTGGCAAGACCAAAAGCCTTGTAGAGAAATTCAACATCGCGATAGAAGGAAACAAAGTAGTGTTGCGCTGGGAGAATACAGAAGTAGCCTTTGCTATCAAGGGATAGATCCAATATTAATAGTTTGAAAGCCGCATCAACAGTGCGGCTTTTTTATTTGTATTTTGCACGTTGATTTTTTAAGTATGGAATTAGTGAACAATCCGAAACAAGAGGGATATTATTTTCCGGCAGAATTTGCACCACACACCGCTACATGGTTGAGCTGGCCACACAAGGAAGCATCGTGGCCAGGGAAACTTGAAAGCATATTTCCGGGCTATTCAAAATTCGTAGCGTTGGTGGCAGAAGGCGAAAAGGTAAACATCAATGTCGCGGATGAAGCAATGAAGAACAAAGCAACCGATCATCTTGTTAAAGCCGGAGCTGATTTAAAAAATGTGCAATTCTTTTTTCATCCAAGCAATGATGCGTGGTGCCGCGATCATGGCCCAGCTTTTCTTCTTCATAAGGAAGAAAAAAAGAAAATGGTGGTGAAATGGAATTACAATGCGTGGGGCGGAAAATATCCTCCTTTTGATTTGGATAACCAGATCCCGATTTCAATTGCCGAACATTATAAACTTCCAATTGCAAAACCCGGCATCATAATGGAAGGTGGCTCAGTTGACTTCAATGGGAAAGGCACAGTGCTCACAACAACAGCGTGCTTGTTAAATCCCAATCGAAATCCCTCACTAAATCAAAAACAAATTGAAGATTACTTGATTCAATTTTATGGAGTTGAAAATGTTCTGTGGTTGGGAGATGGAATTGTTGGTGATGATACCGATGGCCATGTGGATGACATCACTCGGTTTGTGAACGCTACAACCGTTGTGACCGTGATTGAGTCTAATAAGGAAGATGAGAATTATTTACCGCTCAAAGAAAATGTAACACTGTTGGAGAAGATGAAATTGGAAAATAATAAGTCTATTGATATTGTTGAACTACCAATGCCATCGCCTGTGATATATCAAGAGCAACGTTTGCCAGCTTCTTACGCTAACTTCTACATCGCAAATAAGTATGTAGTAGTTCCCACCTATCGTGATAAAAACGATGACGTTGCATTGACCATTCTACAAAATTATTTTCCGGACAGAAAAGTGGTCGGGATTGATTCCACCGATATCATCTGGGGACTTGGCTCTTTCCATTGCCTGAGCCAGCAAGAGCCATCAATTTAGAATGCAAAAATTTCTTTGGGGGTAATGCAGTGAGTGAGTTTAAAGTCTGTTGACTCAGTACTGATTTTGTCAAGAGGCTCAAAGAAACTTAATCCCACTTTATACGAATCGGCTTTGCATTGACTTAAG
>CAZECP010000021.1:0-59076 GCA_964510765.1 uncultured Ohtaekwangia sp.
ACTCTTCACAAGAAATCGCGGTAGGAAGCCAGACATCCTTAAAAGTCAGTTTAGTTTCTGACGTGACAGCGCTTTCTGAAGTTGTGGTTGTTGGATATGGCTCTCAGGATAAAAAGGAGATTACAGGTGCCGTTACAACTGTTGATACCAAGCAGTTTAACAAGGGAAACGTAAATGATCCAACGCAATTGCTTCAGGGAAAAGTGGCAGGTCTCAGCATTTACAACAAAGGTAGCGATCCTAACCAGTCAGCTACTATTCGTTTGCGCGGACTTTCCTCTTTTGGAGCGAATTCTTCACCCCTGATTGTAGTTGATGGAGTGCTTGGCGCGACTTTGGACAATATTGACCCCAATGACATTGAGAGCATTAACGTATTGAAGGATGGTTCTGCTGCAGCAATCTATGGAAGTAGAGGTTCTACGGGTGTAATTCTGGTTACCACTAAGCGTGGTGCAAAAAAAGGAGGAGCAAGAGTTGATTTCAATAGCTACATTGCTGCGGCCTCGATTTATAAGAAAATACCAGTGATGACACCAGAACAATATGTTGCGGCTGGTGGTAACGACCTTGGTTCAAAGACCAACTGGCAGGATCTAGTTTCTCAAACAGGTATCACAACGGTTAATAATTTAAGTGTCTCCGGAGGTAATGAGAACACTACCTACCGCATGTCAGCCAATGTAAGAAATGTGAATGGTATTTTGAAGACCTCTGGTTGGGATCAAATCAACACCAGGGCGAACGTGACTCACAGCACGCTTGATGGCAAGCTTCGCATTGATGCTAATATGTCTGTTACAAACAGGAATATAAATTATTCATACCCTGCAGCATTTAAATATGCTTCACTATATAACCCAACAGCCCCAGTTTATTTCCCTAACGGAAGCTATTACCAGGCGATTTTATTTGATAATTATAACCCCGTTGCCGCTATAAATCAAAATTCAAAAACGGGAGTTTCAAGAAATATAAACCTTGGGGCAAAGGTTGATTATCAAATTACAAAGGACCTGACCGCAACGGTAAACTTTGGTCAGCAGTATACTACATTAAGCACTGACGAATATTCTCCGTCAAACTCATTGTATAACAATGGTTATAATAGAAACGGTTTAGCTACTCGCTATGAATCACAGGATAACTTTACTCTTTTTGAAACTTACCTAACGTACAACAAATCGTTTGAAAAGATTGATTTCACTGCAACGGGTGGTTACTCCTATCAAGAACAACAATTCAAAGATTTGTATGTTCAAACCGGAAATTTCCCGAATGACTTATTAGGTAGCAATCAACTTCAAAACTCGGGTGATTTCCTTTCAGGTATTACGGGAACTAATGGTATAAACATCACAAGCAGCAAGACCCCCTTAAACAAGATTATTGCTGGTTTCCTGCGTGTTAACGTGATGTTTGATAAGGCGATTTATTTTAATGCCTCAGTACGTCAGGAAGGTTCAACCAAACTTGGTTCAAATAACCAGTGGGGTACCTTTACCGCATTTGGGGCAGGTGTCGATCTTAACAAATACCTGCAGTTGAATAACGTTTCTCAATTGAAATTCAGGGCTGCTTACGGTGTTACGGGTTCACTTCCTCCATCCGGTGGGCTTTCCAGACCAAATTATAGTTACTCAAATGCTTCTGGTGGAGCAATGTCACTTAATACTTTAGCTAACCCTAATTTGAAGTGGGAGCAAAAGGCAGAAACAGATCTTGGTGTCGATTTTGGCATCATGAATGGAAAAGTAACGGGTACACTTGACGTGTACAGCAGAGACATAACAAATGCCTTGCTTAACAGATTATTACCAGCACAAGGAGGTAATGGAAGTTCCAACCAATATCAGTGGACAAATGCGGGTTCATTAAACACGAAAGGGATAGAGTTAAGTATAAATTATAATGATTTGCAGATTGGTGAAGTAAGATGGACCCCTGGGTTGGTGATCTCAAGTTACAGAACAGACATGACATCTTTTATTGTGCCTAGTACTATGTTTGCAGATTTCGGAGCTCCAGGTCAGAATGGAACCAACATCATTCGCCTGGACGTGGGGCAATCAATTGGCCAAATTTGGGGACCAGTTTTTGACCACGTTTCAAAGGGCAATGGAGATGGATCAAACCAGAATGCAGGTGGCGTAAAAGCAGGGGCTCCGGTCTTTAAGGATTTGAATGGAGATGGTACGATTGATGCAAACCCTGCGAACGCTTTGGTATCAAAAGATTTCACAAAACTAGGTTCAGGTATTCCATCCGTGGAGATTGGATGGTCTAATAGATTGACCTATAAGAATTGGGATATGAATGTCTTCTTCAGATCAGCGTTTGGTCATAGTTTAGTGAACCAGTTCCGTGCGTTTTATGAGCCAATTGATCCCGGTGCGATTAACTCGTACAACAGGGTTATTACCAGCAAGGCGGTTGCCGGTTTGACATCCGCTCAATACAGTTCCTTGTATGTTGAAAAGGCCGATTTTTTCAGACTTGACAACATGACAATTGGTTACACTTTTAAAATGAAGTCGGGATCACTTGTGAAAAATTTCCGTTTGTATGGATCTGGACAGAACCTGTTTATCATAACCAGCTATACGGGCATAGATCCAGATCCGTCTTTGACAGATCCTGAACAGACAGGCTTTGCAAGCGTTATATCCTCAGGTATAGATAGAAGGGGTAATTATTTTACTGCCAGGACTTTCACCTTTGGTCTGACCCTCGGGTTTTAAAACGAGACCAATGGATATTAAATTATTTAACAACATGACTGATATGAAAAAAATAGTGAAGTTTTTAACGGTGGCCGTTTTGGCAACCAGCATGTCGTGTACGAATTTGGATGAGAATTTGCCTGGGCAATTCTCTACTGCGGCCGATATAAACAATCTGGGGGTTGGTCAATCTGACAACGTGAATAAACCTACTCCAAATGATGGAATGACATCTGCGTTTAATAAATTGTTTGATGGCATTGCAACAAACGGTGGTTTCTTTGCGGTGCAGGAAGGTGGTACTGATGAAGCAGTAATTACGCAGAAAGGCGGTGACTGGTATGATGGAGGTTTATACATTAGAATTCATCAGCATCAGTTTACCCCTGCAACATGGGCCATCAACGATACATGGACTCAGGCCTACGTGGGAATTGGTACATGTAATTCACTGATTGGTGGTGCAGCCGCAATTCCAGACATTACACCTAATCAGTTAGCGCAATTGCGTTTTTTAAGGGCATATTTCTACTGGAGATTAATGGATGTTTTTGGCAACGTTCCAATCATTACCGAGACCATCACTGCTGCTAATCAATCCACGCGAGTTCAGGTTTTTAACTTTATTGAGTCTGAGCTTCTTGCGGCTATTCCAGACCTTTCTACGGGTCTTCAGGATTATGGTCGTGTGAATCAAGCCGGTGCTTATGCATTATTATCGAAGATATATTTGAATGCCTTGGTTTACACAGGAACCCAGCAGTACCAGAAAGCAATAGACGCAGCAGATGCGGTTATCAACTCAGGTTTGTACAGTCTGGCATCTAACTATGCGGATGTATTTTCTCCGTCTAACTGTTGTAACACTGCTGCTACACAGGAAATGATCTTCGTGGTGCCGTTTGACAGGGTCACAGCTGGAGGAGCGGTATGGCCATACATGACTCTACATTATCCATCACAATTAACCTGGAAATTACAGCAACAACCATGGAATGGATTTTCAACATTGGAAGATTTCTATAATTCATACGATCCAACTGATGTAAGAAGACAGGCTAATTTTATTGTTGGTCCACAACTCGCTGCAGATGGTGCTACCCCAGTTCTTGATGTGGCATTTACCAGAGGTGATCCAGACGGAGCGCCACTTGTTTACAAACCAAAAATCAATGAATTGGCTCCTAACGCGTGGCGATCAGGTGGTGCACGTTTTGGAAAATACTCGTTTGTTCATGGTCAAACACCAAATGCTGATAATGACTTCCCATTGTTACGATATGCTGAGGTTCTGCTTAATAAGGCCGAGGCTCTCCAGCGTTTAAATAATGATTGGAGTGACCCAACTGCCTTGGCTTTGGTGAACCAACTTAGAACACGCGCGGGTGTATCAACTTTTTCAACAATGACCGATAAGGACATGTTAGCTGAACGTGGACGAGAAATGTTTATCGAAGCTGTAAGAAGGACGGATATGATTCGTTTCGGAACTTATTTTGAATCATGGTGGGAAAACCCCGGAGATCCAGATCCTGCTCACCATGGTATCATGGCGATTCCCGTGGAGCAAATTTTGGCCAGTTCTTCTACTCCTAACCCGTTAGTTCAAAACCCTGGGTACTAAGAATATTTGTTATTTAATTTTGGAAAAGTCCCAATACATACTGTTGGGGCTTTTTCTTTTTAATTGTGTGCTGATTAAAAAAATGATCGAAATTTACCGGATGATTTGTCGTTTGGGATTTCTTGTGTTATTTTCTCTCTTGACTGCAAATTGCATTCAGTCTGAATATACTAAGATGCTAAAGTCAGAATTAGGTAAGAAAGTCAGGAGAGACTCAGTATTATTGGGTATCCGTTTTGGTGATTCGCAATCGGTTTTTCGTGATAAATGTTTAGAGCTTAACAAGCGGCATTTGACTATGCAAGGAGAGGGAATGCGTGTTCAATATTTGTTGATTGATTCGATGATGGGTAGCGGGCCTCTGACTTTAAAACTTTTATTTAAGCCTGAATTTGATGAGAGAGATGCTTTGGCTGCGATGGAGCTAAGATTCAGTTACATCGGGTGGGCTCCATGGAATCGAAACCTACATTCCGATAGTTTACAACGGAGGGTGATGAATCGGCTCACTACTTGGTATAAAGGAAATAAATTTGTTACAGCGCATGTTAACAAAATTGATATTCCCGTAAAGGTTGATGGAAATCGGAGGATACTTGTTTACAAAGACGAACCACAGTATGTGGTAGTACGTGTTGAAGACTTGACGAGCCCTATTTATAGCAAAAGTGTTGAATAGCAACAGCAAACTCCTGTATTTTTGTATGAGTATCACAACGCTATTCATAGGTTCGTGCGAGCATAAAAGACAATCACAATTCAAATTGATTTCTATCGAGGATTCTAACATCGAGTTTAAAAATGACTTGATAGCAACCGAACATTTTAATCCTTACCTATATAGAAATTTTTATAATGGTGCCGGTGTTGGGCTCGGAGACTTCAACAATGATGGATTATTGGATATTTTCTTTTGCGGCAACATGGTTTCTAATAGACTTTACTTAAACAAAGGCGGTTTTGAGTTTATCGATGTTACTGAAAAATCCAATTTGGCTACCAAAGAAGTATGGTCTAGTGGTGTAAGTGTTGTGGATATTAATGCCGATGGTTGGCTGGATATTTATGTTTGCCATGCGGGCAAACCGGGCGGCAGTAGAAGACACAATGAATTATTTATTAATAATCGCGATCTGACTTTTTCGGAACAGTCCAAAAATTACGGTTTGGATTTTGAAGGGTTATCTACTCATGCCGTATTTTTTGATATGGATAGAGACAGCGACCTCGATTGTTACCTACTCACCAACTCCATCCGTTCGGTCGGTGTTTTTGACTTGAAGAAAGGGCAGCGAAATGAAGCTGATCCCGCAAATGATGGCAACAAATTATTAAGAAATGATGCCGGTAAGTTTGTGGACGTATCAGCAAGAGCCGGGATTTACACCAGTAAAATAGGATTCGGCTTGGGAGTTACCATCGGTGACTTCAACAAGGATGGTTGGGAAGATATTTATGTGTCGAATGATTTTTTTGAAAGAGATTATTTATACATCAATCAAAGGAATGGCAGTTTCTTGGACCTGGCCGAACAGGAAATCAGAAGCATGAGTCTGGGGTCAATGGGTGCTGACTGTGCCGACATCAATAACGATGGGTATCTCGATTTATTTGTAACAGAGATGCTTCCGCAATCGAACGATCGATTGAAAGCGAAAGCTACTTTTGAAGACTGGAATCATGACCAAACCCGGGTTAGGAATGGATATTTTTACCAATTCCCGAGAAATGTGTTGCAGGTTAACAATGGTGATAACACTTTTAGCGAAGTTGGCCGATTGGCCAACGTTGAAGCTACCGACTGGAGTTGGGGAGCGCTTATTTTTGATATCGACAATGACGGGCTTAAGGATATTTTTGTTGCAAATGGTATTTACAAGGACCTTTTGGATCAAGACTATGTTAATTTTGTTGCTACCCCTGAAAATATCAGGGCAATGATTTCATCGAGAAAAGGTACTGTGATTGAGGAACTAATGAGCAGGATGCCGTCTTCACCTATTCCAAATTTTGTATTCAAGAACACTACAGGCCTGCAGTTTGAGAATAAAACGATCGAATGGGGATTTGAAGCCCCCTCTTTTTCCAATGGATGTGCGTATGGAGATTTTGACAATGATGGTGACCTTGACTTGGTTATAAATAATGTGAATGAATTTGCCTCAATCTATATTAATCAGAATGAAAAAACTCATCCTGAAAATCACTTCCTAAAATTTGTTTTGAAGGGTGTAGGTCAAAATACTTTTTCAATAGGAGCAAAGATTACAATTGAAGCGCAGGGCAAAACATTTTATACCGAACAAATGCCGATG
Source organism: uncultured Ohtaekwangia sp. (assembly GCA_964510765.1). Lineage (GTDB taxonomy): Bacteria > Bacteroidota > Bacteroidia > Cytophagales > Cyclobacteriaceae > ELB16-189. Next base: position 6,663 of record CAZECP010000021.1, read on the forward strand.
CGGGGCTTTGAAAGCTCAATTGATCCCAGGCCTAATCTTGGTCTCGGTGGTTTGAGCAAGGCTGATCGGATCATTGTGGAATGGTGGGATGGGAAAGTAGACGTATTAAAGTCAGTGAAAACAAATCAAATAATTACTCTTAGCCATTAGGATGAAGCATGTTGTATTTTTTGCGCTGCTGAGTTTAGCAATTGTCTCGTGTTCAGATGTAAAGAAAGAAGGGACAGGTCATAACTACTTATTTAGTAAACTAGATTCGATACAAACTGGAGTAGCCTTTTGCAATAAATTGGAGTTCGATTCCAAGTTTAATATTTACACTTACAGGAATTTTTATAACGGTGGCGGAGTCGCGCTGGGCGATGTGAACAATGATGGTTTGATTGATATTTATTTTTCGTCCAATCAGCGAGAAAATAAACTATACGTGAACAAAGGTAATTTCAAGTTTGAAGATGTCTCTGCAAGGGCAGGTGTAGCAGGCCTTCGCGCGTGGTCAACAGGCGTGAGTATGGCTGACGTAAACGGTGATGGTTGGCTTGATATTTACGTCTGTAATTCAGGAAGAGTGAATGGCGATAACCGGGAAAACGAATTGTTCATTAATAACGGTGATTTAACTTTCACAGAACGAGCTGTGGAATATGGTGTTGCAGATCATGGCTATACCACGCATTCGGCTTTTTTTGACTATGACAATGATGGAGATCTAGATTTGTATGTTTTAAACAATTCATTTCAGGCCATTGGAAGTTTTAATCTGAGGAAAAACGAGCGTGGAAACCGCGATGAACTTGGTGGTCATAAATTAATGCGCAATGATGGCGGCCACTTTGTCGATGTAAGCGAAAAAGCTGGAATTCACGGAAGTATTATAGCGTTTGGTTTGGGAGTAACCATCGGTGACGTCAATAAAGATGGTTGGCAAGACATTTATGTGTCAAATGATTTTTTTGAAAGAGATTATCTATACATCAATAATCATGATGGCACATTCAAGGAATGTTTACCAAAGGAAATGAAGAGTATAAGTGGCGCTTCAATGGGAGCTGACTTAGCTGATATCAATAACGACTCTTATCCCGACCTGTTTGTCACCGAAATGCTACCTAGCGACAATGCCAGGATAAAAACGGTGACTACCTTTGAGGACTGGAATCGTTATCAGTATAATGTCTCTAATGACTATTATCATCAGTTTACCCGAAACATGCTTCAGCTTTGCAATGGTGATAACACCTTTAGCGAGATTGGAAGATTAGCGAAAGTAGAGGCCACAGACTGGAGCTGGGGGGCGTTAATGTTTGATGCCAATAATGATGGACAAAAGGATTTGTTTGTTGCGAATGGAATTTATCAAGATCTAACTAATCAAGATTTTTTGCAGTACGCTAGCAGCGAAGAATTTGTTCGAACCGTTGTGGCGAATAAGAAAGTAAACTACCAAAGATTAATTGACATTATACCAACGCACCCCGTTTCCAATTTTATATTTGCTAATGAAGGGAATTTTCATTTTGTAAATAGCACAAAATCATGGGGTCTGGAGGAGCCAAGTTTTTCAAATGGAAGTGCTTATGGAGATTTGGACAATGATGGCGACCTCGACCTTGTAGTGAACAATGTAAACATGCCTGTCTTTGTTTACCGTAACAATGCCGAAAAAATTTTCCCGGATAATCATTATCTAAAATTCATTTTGATTGGTGAAAATAAAAACCTTCAAGCCTTGGGAGCTAAAATTACCATCGAAGCAAATGGAAATAAATTCTATTTGGAGCAAATGCCCATGCGAGGTTTTGAAAGCACTATGGATAATCGCCCTAACTTTGGATTAGGCAAATTGGAAATGGTAGATCAGATCAAGGTGGAATGGCCAACCGGAAAATTTACAGTTCTTGATTCAGTTCGAACAAATCAAATAATTACGCTTCGCCAAAAAGATGCGAAGGAGTTAAAATCACCTGCACCTGTTTTGATTAAAAAGATATTTGAAGTTCAGTCCAATCAAACGCTCAACATCGATTTCAGTCACAAAGAAAATGATTTCGTGGACTTTGACCGTGATCGTCTGATATACCATATGGTGAGCACTGAAGGCCCCAAAATCAGTGTTGCAGACTATGATGGTGACAAACTAGAGGATTTTTTTATTGGAGGAGCCAAGGGGGAGCCTGGTACTCTATATAAACAATCTGGTGGACGGTTTGTACGGTCCAATCAGAAGTTATTGGACGCAGACGCTAATTCTGAAGATATGGGAAGTGTTTTTTTTGATGCCGATGCCGATAGTGATTTGGATTTTTATGTATGTAGTGGAGGCAACGAATTCTCAACGAGTTCTACAACACTGATTGATAGACTCTACCTCAATGATGGAAAAGGAAATTTTTCGAAATCGAATCAATTGTTGCCAACAACAAAATTTGAGAGTACTTCGTGCGTAAAGTTTGCAGACTTTGACAACGATGGCAGTAATGATTTATTTGTTGGCGTAAGACTAGAACCGTTCAGATATGGTGTGCCGTTGAACGGATATTTACTTAAAAATGATGGCAAAGGAAAATTCACAGACGTAACTGATCAGGTTGCCCCTGATCTAAAGAACATTGGGATGATTACTGATGCATCCTGGGGGGATATAGATGGTGACAAAGACTTAGATTTATTGGTGGTTGGCGAGTGGATGACTGTGAATGTATTTATAAACGAAGGGAACAAGTTTGTAAATAAAACCAAGGAATCTGGTCTTGGAAAAAGCAACGGATGGTGGAATACGCTGCAAGTTGCTGACATTGATCGGGATGGTGACCTTGATTTTATTGTAGGTAATCACGGTCTCAATTCTCGTTTCAGGGCAACCTTGGACAAACCAGCGACCATGTACGTTAGCGATTTTGACAAGAATGGTTCCATTGAACAGATTATCTGTACTTATAATGGCGACAAGAGTTACCCGATGGCACTTCGTCATGACCTTATTTCGCAAATGCCTTACCTTAAAAAGAAATATTTGAAATATGAGGACTATAAGGAAGCGACAATTACTGATATTTTTACGGACGAGCAGCTTAAGGAAGCAATGAAATTTGAAGCGTTCGTGCTCTCTTCTTCACTTTTGCTTAATGATGGGAGGGGCAATTTTCTTATTAAAGAACTTCCGATTGAAGCGCAGTTTTCACCTATGTACGGCATCTGCGCTGATGACTTTGATGGCGATGGAAAAATGGATGTATTGATGGGCGGCAATCTTTATCGAGTAAAGCCAGAAGTCGGCAGGTACGATGCCAGTTATGGAGTTTTTCTGAAAGGAGATGGAAAGGGTAATTTCACGAACATTCCATCAAAGGAGTCGGGATTTTTTGTTGATGGCGAAGTGCGCGACATAAAAAAAATAAGGATTGGAAAAGAGGATTACGTTCTGGTTGCCAGAAATAATGACACGCCTGTATTATTTAAGGTTAGACGTAACCCATGAAACCAATCCATTTATTAATTATCGTCAAGTGCTTCCTCTTACTCATTGTGCTTTTTTTTCCTGGATGTCAGCGAAAGGTAAGCAGCCGTTTTACTTTAGTCCCTTCCTCTGATTCTGGGATCAATTTTTCTAATCTCGTTAAGGAAGATACTGTATTCAATATCATAGAATACCTGTATTTCTATAACGGTGGCGGTGTTTGTGCAGGTGATATTAATAATGATGGTCTTGTTGATTTGTATTTCACAGCAAATCAACAGCAGAATCGACTTTTTCTCAATAAAGGAAATTTTAGTTTTGAAGATATATCCCAAAAGGCAGGTGTAGCCGGTATCGGCAATTGGAAAACTGGTGCTACGTTTGCCGATGTAAATAACGATGGCTACCTGGATATCTACCTGTGCGGTGTAGGTAACTATAAGTCGTTCAATTCGCAAAATCAACTGTTAATCAATAATCACGATCTTACTTTTACAGATAAGACAGACGAGTTTGGATTGGCTTTCAAAGGGTTCTCAACCCAAGCCGCCTTCTTCGACTACGATCTGGATGGCGATCTTGATGTATATCTCTTAAATCACTCCGTACACTCAGTGAGATCAATCGGCAACAGCACCGAGCGTGCAAAATCAGATTCGATGGCCGGAGATAGATTTTTTAGGAATGAGTTGATTCACAGTGGAAACAAAACAGATCAGGTTCGTTTCAAGGATATCACAAGGGAAGTTGGGATATCGAGTGGGCGACTCGGGTATGGGTTAGGAATTGCTGTGTCTGATTTAAATCTTGATGGTTATCCTGACCTTTATATTTCAAATGATTTTCAGGAAAATGATTTTCTATATCTCAATCAACGAAACGGCACCTTCCGGCAAATCCTTGAAAAATCCGTAGGTCATTCAAGCCGTTTTTCCATGGGCAATGATGTAGCGGATTATAACAATGACTTGCGCCCCGATATCTGTACTCTTGACATGCTGCCGCGCGAAGAGAGTATTATTAAAACCTCTGCAGGTGACGATCCTTATGAAATCTATAAGTATAAGTTAAAGAGCGGATTTCATTATCAAACTGCACGCAATTGCCTCCAGTTTAATCGCCTGGTGACTGACTCTTCTGTTTTGTATTCTGACATTTCAATTCTGGCGGGAGTAGAGGCAACCGATTGGAGTTGGTCTCCCTTGTTCGTGGATTTTGACAATGACGGTTTTAAAGATCTGTTTATCTCGAATGGTATTCAACGAAGGCCGAACGACATGGACTATGTAAGTTTCATTTCCAATGAAGTGGTGCAACGAAATCTTCAGGTTATGAACAAGGAGGATTTGTCTGTAATCGATCAAATGCCTACCGGCAAAGTATCAAATCATGTTTTTAAGAATAATGGAGATCTCACTTTTTCGGACGTTACCACATCTTGGGGACTCTCTTTGCCATCATTATCAAATGGTGCCGCCTATGCAGATCTTGACAATGATGGTGATCAGGATTTGATAACGAATAATTTGAATGAAGCAGCATTTGTCTATCGCAACAATTCCAATCGACAACATGCCTCTTTGAAAGTATTCCTGCAAGGCAAGGAAAATAAATTTGGAGTTGGTGCAAAAGTGATCGCTTATGTGAATAATCAGACGCAATTCTACGAGGTGGGCACGTCAAGGGGCTTTCAATCGGTTTCTGATATGAGGCCCACTATTGGGCTGGCCAAGAGCACGCATGTGGATTCCCTTTTGATTATTTGGCCTTCCGGCATGTATCAGAAATTAGAGCATGTTTCAGGGGCAGTAACTCTTACCGTTAAGGAGAGCGATGCAACTCAACCATTGAATTATCAAAGCAGATTCAGAAGCAAGCCACTTCTCCATGAAGTATCAAAAAAAAGTGTGCCTGATTTTTGCCACCGGGAGAATGAATACAATGCTTTCAATTATGAGAACCTGATGCCCCATATGTTAACAACGGAAGGTCCAGCGATGGCGGTTGGTGACGTTAATGGTGATCATCTGGATGATATTTTTATCGGAGGAGGCAAAGGTCAATCGGGCGCTTTATTTATTCAGTTGAAAGACAATTCCGGATTTTTTAAAACGAATCAAAAATCTTTCTTGTCTGATTCGTTATCAGAAGATGTGGATGCCGCTTTTTTCGATGCTGATGGTGATGGAGACTTGGATCTTGCTGTAGTAAGTGGCGGTCAGGAACTGAGCGCAGATAGAGAGAGCCTTAAACCTCGCCTTTATCTGAATGATGGTAAAGCAAATTACGTCCGGAAAGAACTTGCTTCATTCCGTATCAATGCTTCGTGTGTTAAACACTGTGACTTTGACCTGGATGGTGATATCGATCTTTTTGTAGGCGCCAGTGCAATGCCTATGCTGTATGGAATGAGTCCTCCAAGTTTTTTGATGGTCAATGACGGCAGCGGCAACTTTAAGCCTAATCCGAACTTTGCTCCGGGCGCCACTTTTGATAACGTGCCCCCCAACCGGCCAGGTATGGTGAAGGATGCTACGTGGAATGATATTAATCAAGATGGATTACCAGACCTGGTGCTGGTGGGAGAGTGGATGCCTGTGACCATACTTATCCAGCAAGCCAATCACGAATTCATTAACCAAACAAAACAGTTTGGCCTTGAACATACCCGTGGTTGGTGGAATTCCATTTCTGCTTCCGATTTGAACGGGGATGGCAAGGCTGACTTTGTGCTCGGTAATCTTGGATTGAATTCAAGGTTGAAAGCTACTGTTGAAAAGCCTTTACGAATGATTCTCGGAGACTTGGATGGAAATGGTATGTCGGATCATATCTTGATTTACTTCAATGGCGATAAAAGTTATCCGTTTGCGTCACGCGATCAGCTTACCAAGCAACTTCCTTATTTGAAAAAGAAATTCTTGAAATATGCTGATTATCGAAATGTGGTAGTGGAAGACATCATTTCTCCCGCGCAGGCTGCGCAGACTACAGAGTTGAAAATCGAGGAGATGAGGTCTTGTGTTTTAATAAGTAAAGAAAATGCATTTGTACTTTCGCCATTACCGACACAAAGCCAATTTGCCCCGGTGGCCGCAGCATTGGTTGATGATGTTGATCATGACGGGAAACCGGATATTTTGCTGGGCGGAAATTTACTGGCGGTGCAAACTGAACTGGGGCCCTATGATGCAAGCCTTGGTCTTGTCTTGAAGGGAGATGGAAAAGGTAATTTTACTGCAATGGATGCCCAACAATCAGGGTTTGTTGTTCAAGGTGAGGTTCGGGGAATTCAGGTTGTAAGAACTTCGCTTAATGGTTCTATTTATGTAGTCACCAGGAATAATGCATCAGTAATTGGATTTGAGCATCCGAAGGAGTAGATTCGGATTAGGTCAGATTTAATTTTAATTTCGCTGACCGGATGTCAACAAGATTAAAGGCTATATCAACTCTATTTTTTTGTCTTCTAATCGAAGGGTGCCAGAAGGACATTTCTTTTAGTGAGTGTTTAATAAGAGAAGTCCAGGTTTCTTATGATAAACCATTCGCGCTTTACACTTATGTAAATGATGGAGCGAGGTACACCAAGGTGAGTTGGAAATATTATGACCAAAACACAGGCTTGTTATCAGACAATGGAGCGGGTTCGATGGATCTATCATATGATAACAAAGGCAGGCTATCGGTTGTCTATGAGGGAACTACGGAAAGGCACTTTTCTTATATCGGGAATAAAATAGTGGAAATGTTCCCTACGCAAGCTGATACTATCGCAACTTATCTTGCCCAATTTCCAAATGATACTTCATTTGTGGTTGAGCCATCGGTGCCAGGCTCAGTCCGGTCACTTTGCAAAGTGGAAGAAGGAAATTTAACAAAGATTGCAATCGAGGACTCAGCCGGGTTTGAAGCGTTTGGTTCTAAATGGAAATATCAAACTTATTTCTATTATGATGATAAGCCAAACGTAATCAAGGATTATGCTATCGGGATTTTAATAACAGGAGCATGGCGCTCTTCAAAAAATAATATTGTCAAGACTACTGTTTTTACGAGGGGAACGGATTCTTACGAGGTCAGCCAGTCATTTGAATGGATTCAAAACCAATGGCCAAGGAAATACACCTATGGAGGAACGGGTAGGTCAGCGGTATTTACATGTGATTGTAAGTAAATTATTATATATGATGAAGCACTTATTGATAGTAATGGTTCTAATGACGGAAATTGGGTTCTCTCAACCAATGGAAACGTGGACCATCACCGCCAAGAACATCGATCCGAAAAATTATTTTGGCGTCACCGTAGCAAACGGAATGGTGGGATTGGTTTCTTCACCTGAGCCGATGAAAGTGAAAGATGTGGTTTTGAATGGCGCGTATGATTATTACCAGCGGGGCCGGGTTTCTAACATTTTGAAAGCCTTCAATCATGTAAACATGAATTTGGATGTGGACGGAAACAGAATCAATACCAAAAGCATCTCCAATTATCAGCAGTCGCTGGATATGAAAAGGGCTGCGCTTACAACGACATTTGATGTGAGTGATAAGCTTTCGGTGAAGCACACGTTGCTTGCGTTGCGGCACTTGCCCTATACCGCGTTATCCATCGTTGAGATTAAAGCAAAGAAAGATGTGCGCATCACTCCGATGAGCGTGATTGAAGCCCCTGACCACCTGAGTGACGTGAGAAATTTATTTAGCGAGATCGATCGTCCGCATGTGAAAATTCCTTTGTTAACTTCATATGCTAAAAGTCCTTCAGGGAAATTGACAGTAGCGGCAAGCAATAGTTTTATTTTTTCTGAGCCTCATGGAGCAGAGCCCGATTTGATTCATGAAGATTGGGATTACAACATGCATCTCGCAAAGTTTCACAAGCAATTAAAGGCGGGTGAAACGTATTCCTTTGCAGTTGCTTCATCTGCAACTTCATCTGCACAATTTGATGATCCGATGAACGAAGCCGAACGACTTACCGTGTTTGCGAAACTCGAAGGAGTTCAAAGACTTCTTCAACGTCACGAAGAAGCCTGGAATGAAATCTGGAAGAGTGACATCGTGATTGAAGGCGATGATCAGGCGCAGCGCGATGTTCGTTTTGCATTATATCATTTGTATTCTTTTGCCAGAGAAGGCACGGCCAATAGTTTGTCACCAATGGGGTTATCGGGCTTGGGATATAATGGTCACGTTTTCTGGGATACGGAATTGTGGATGTATCCTCCCTTGCTTGCGCTGAAACCGGAAATGGCAAAGTCTCTTTTAGAGTATCGATTCCAGCGACTGGAGAAAGCAAAGTTGAATGCATTCTCTCATGGATACAAAGGTGCTATGTTTCCCTGGGAATCATCGCGCGAAGGAACAGAAGATACTCCGGTGTGGGCATTGACGGGGCCGTTTCAGCATCACATTACCGGCTGCGTGGGTTGGGCGTTCTGGAAATATTATCAGGTGACGAAAGACAAAGAGTGGTTGCGCACTCGTGGTTATCCGGTGTTGAAAGAAGTGGCGGATTTCTGGGCTAGCAGGGTTGAGCGCAAGGGCCCAGGTAAATTTGAAATTAACAACGTTATCGGTGCCAATGAGTGGCAAGAGAATATCGACAATAATGCATTTACCAACGGAATGGCGATCACGGCATTGAGATATGCAACACAAGCTGCGAAAGAGTTAGCGATTGCTCCGAATCCGGATTGGGAAGTAGTTGCGCAGAATATTCCGATCCTGAAATTCCCTGATGGAACAACAAAGGAAAATGCAACTTATGATGGCGTGATGATCAAACAAGCGGATGTGAATTTGCTGGCGTATCCTCTGAATATTATTTCGGAAAAAGCTCAGATCGAAAAAGACCTGAAATATTATGAACCGAGAATGTCGCCCGATGGACCCGCGATGGGTAATTCCGCTTTGGCTACATTATATGCTAAACTGGGCAATGCAGAGAAAGCATCTGAACTATTTGCAAAAAGTTATAAGCCAAATCAAGTTCCACCATTTGGTGTGCTTGCGGAGACTGCCGGAGGAACCAATCCATACTTTGCAACGGGAGCCGGAGGATTTCTGCAGGCCGTGATTTTTGGTTTTGGCGGACTTGATATTACGGATCTGGGTATCCAACAATCAAAAGGACTGCTACCGAAAGGCTGGAAATCCCTTGAGATCAAGGGCGCAGGCATAAATAGGAAAAGCTATTTTGTAAAGTAGTTGACATTCGTCATTTCTTTTGCTTGACAATCCTTCTTAGATTTGCCTTTCACTCATTCAGACATGTTCAAAAAAGCATTTATTGTACTCGTTGTGGTAGCAGTTGCTTCTTGTTCAGGCGACCGCACTGCCTATAAAGCCAAAGTTCAGGATCCCGAATTTTTTCATCGGGCAATGAAGGAAATAACCGATCGTATTGTCCATGATATTTTCTCTCCTCCAGTAGCGAGTCGTATTTATGCGTATGCTAGTGTTGCCGGGTATGAAGCGATTATTCATGATAACAAGAATTATGTAAGCCTTGCCGGGCAATTGCACGGACTTGAAAAATTTCCACAGCCCGATTCAACGCAGGAATATTGCTTCCCTCTCGCAGCAACCGAAGCCATGTTGAAGGTGGGGAGGGCCTTGATTTTTTCCGAAGCTGAGCTCGATAAATTCTACAATGAAGAAATGAAACGCTTCAAAGAAGCAGGTGTTCCCTCTGATGTTTTTGAGCGCTCGGTTTCCTTCGGTGATGCAATCGCCAAACATGTGATGGAGTGGTCGTCAAAAGATAATTACAAACAGTCCCGCACCTTTCCCAAATATTCCATTGAAAGCAATCCTGCTACGTGGAAGCCAACCCCTCCCGCATACATGGATGCGGTTGAACCTCACTGGGATAAGATCAGAACTTTTGTTTTGGATTCTGCAGCACAATTTAAGCCGAGTCCTGCAACGCCTTTTTCAATAGATAAAAATAGTCAGTTCTATAAAGAAGCTTTCGAGGTTTATGAGACAGGTAAGAAACTGACCGAAGAGCAAAGAGCAATCGCTAGCTTCTGGGATTGCAACCCGTTTGTGATGAATGTGAAAGGACATGTGATGTTTGCTACCAAAAAGATTTCGCCCGGTGGCCACTGGATGAACATCACGCGGGTAGTATGTACAATGACTAAAGCAGACATGGTGAAAACGGCTGAGGCGTATGCCTCTGTAGCGATTTCTCTTGCTGATGGGTTTATAAGTTGCTGGGAAGAAAAATACCGCAGTAAATTAATTCGCCCCGAAACTTATATTAATCAATACATCGATGAGAATTGGGTTCCCTTATTGCAGACGCCACCTTTTCCAGAATACACGAGTGGACATAGTGTAATATCGGCATCAGCAGCTACGGCTCTTACAGGGCTCTTTGGAGATAACTTTGCATTCACTGACTCGACAGAAGTTGAATTTGGTATGCCTCCAAGGAGTTTCAAGTCATTTATTAAAGCCTCGGAAGAGGCCGCAGTTAGCAGAATGTATGGCGGTATTCACTACACACCTGCGTGTGAAGTTGGAAAGATACAGGGGCGAAGTATTGGTGAGTTCATACAGCGGAGAATCAGAACCAGAAAAAGTTAGTCGAAAGAAGAAACTCGATTACTTTTCTTTATCTTGAAGGCAAGCAGTGCTTGCCTTTTTTATTATTTGATGAATAAACCCCATCTCACCTTTGCCCAGATCATCAACATGAATGTTGGTTTCTTTGGAATTCAATACAGTTTTGGTTTACAACAAAGTGCCGTCAACCCGATTTATGACTTCCTGGGAGCAAGCCCGGACGAGATTCCGCTATTGAATTTAGCTGGACCAGTGACAGGATTAATTATTCAACCAATTATTGGCGCACTTAGCGATAAGACGTGGCATCCAAAGTTCGGAAGAAGGAAACCTTACTTTTTTATTGGTGCATTGTTGTGCAGCATTTGTTTGTTCTTCTACCCGTTCAGTAGTTCGTTGTGGATGGCAGCAGGCTTACTTTGGATTTTGGATGTTGGAAATAATACCGCGATGGAACCGTATCGCGCTTTCATAGCAGATAAACTCAACGATGAACAGCGACCGACCGGTTTTCAAACACAGAGTTTCTTCACTGGCCTTGGGCAGACACTTGCCAATCTTTCCCTTTTTATTTTTCCAATTATCATTATTGGAAAGACGGGTGCGATTCCGAACTGGGTTTTTGCTTCCTTTTTTTTAGGTTCTGTTTGTTCCATTGCTACGATCTGGTGGAGCATGCACACCACGCCTGAGATTCCTCCTACTGAGGAAGAAATGGATCACATGAAAGAACATCCTTTTAGTCTCTTGTTACCTTTTCGAGAAATCCCGGATGCGATAAGGCACATGCCCAAAGTAATGTGGCAACTCGCGTTGGTATATCTTTTCCAGTGGTACGCACTTTTTTGTTATTGGCAGAATTCTTCGAAGAGCATTGCGCTTTCTGTTTGGAAGGCAACTCCTACCAGCGATTCGCAAGCGTATGAACAGGCTGTGAGTTGGACGGGTCTCGTCAATGGTTGGTATAATATCGTTACGTTTTTATCTGCGTTTGGATTGGTTTGGTTTGTGAAAAAGAGTTCTGCAAAAATAGTTCACTTTGCTTGTCTTATTCTTGCTGGTTTAGGCTTCATCTTTTTCTCAATGATTGAAAATAAATATTTGTTGTTCCCGGCCATCACCGGTTTTGGAATTGGCTGGGCCAGCATGATGGGTATTCCATATTTGCTTATAGTGAGCCAGGTGCCGAAGGAACGCTATGGTGTTTACATGGGCATCATCAACATGATGATTGTGATTCCGATGATCTTGCAGAATGTGACGTTCGGATACATTCTTAAGAATTTTCTCCACAACGATTCGAGCGATGCTGTGATGTTTGCCGGAATTTTGCTTTTGTTGGCAGCCGCAGCCACGTTGTTTATCAAGTCAGATAAAACAGATTCAAATACGATTTCATTTTCAAGTTCAAATCATTAATCTATGTCAAATCCTTACCTCGCAGAATTTCTCGGCACACTCTTACTCATCGTCCTTGGCGAGGGTGTGGTAGCCGGAGTGGTTTTGAAAAACACAAAATCAGAAAATGCCGGCTGGCTCACTGTGGTTATTGCGTGGGGCCTTGCTGTTACCATGGCGATCTATGCGGTTGGAAAAATCAGTGGCGCGCATGTGAACCCTGCCGTCACGATTGCGATGGCAGTGAATGGAAGTTTTTCAACCGATATGGTGATCGGATACATTCTTGCACAAATGGCGGGAGCGTTTGCCGGGGCAGTGTTGGTTTGGCTGCACTACCTTCCTCATTGGAAATTGACAACAGAACAATCCTTGAAGCTCGCTGTCTTTTGTACGGCACCCGCGGTGAGAAATACGTTTTCAAATCTGATCAGTGAAATTCTTGCCACTGCAGTTTTGATTCTTGGTTTACTTTTCATCGGAGCCAATGAATTTTCCCAAGGACTGAACCCGTTGGTGGTTGGTTTGCTGATCATCGCGATAGGTTTAAGCTTAGGCGGAACAACCGGCTTCGCGATTAATCCCGCCCGCGATCTTGGCCCTCGCATTGCTCACTTTGTTTTGCCAATTCATGGGAAAGGGAATTCCGATTGGAGTTACGCGTGGATTCCGGTTGTTGGTCCGATCATTGGCGGAGTGTTGGGGGCATTGATTTATAAAGCATTGTTTTAATTCTCGATACTAGATTCTCGATACTTGATACTTACTTCTTATGTCTAACTACATCATCGCTCTCGATCAAGGTACTACAAGTTCACGTGCTGTGTTGTTTGATGAGTCGGGATCTGTTGCCGGGATGGCCCAACAGGAATTTACTCAGATTTTTCCACACCCCGGCTGGGTGGAGCACGATGCGAATGAAATCTGGAGCACGCAACTCGGGGTGTTGCAAAAAGTAATTGCTGATAATAAGGTGCAACCGTCTTCACTCAAAGCAATTGGAATCACCAATCAACGTGAGACTACGGTTATCTGGAATCGGAAAACCGGACAGCCAATTCACAACGCATTGGTATGGCAAGACAAGCGTTCTGCTCCGATCTGTGAAGAATTGAAATCAAAAGGCTTGAGCGATTACGTTCGACAAAACACCGGACTTGTCATCGACTCCTATTTCTCTGCCACAAAGATCAAATGGATTCTCGATAACGTGAAAGAAGCGCGATCGCTTGCAGAGAAAGGTGAACTCGCCTTCGGCACGATCGATACCTGGTTGATGTGGAAGTTGACGAATGGAAAAGTACATGCAACGGATTATTCGAATGCCTCCCGAACGATGTTGTTTAATATCCAAACATTGCAGTGGGATGAAAAACTTTTGAAGGAACTTGGTGTGCCGAAATCTATTCTACCTGAAGTAAAACCATCATCTCACCACTTTGGTGATTGGAATTTGAATGGAGTGAATATTCCGATTGCAGGTGTAGCAGGCGATCAACAAGCTGCGTTGTTTGGCCAGGCATGTTTTGAATCCGGCATGGCGAAGAATACCTACGGCACAGGGTGCTTCATGTTGATGAACACCGGAACAAAAATCCAGCATTCAAAAAATGGATTGATCACCACCATCGCGTGGGGTTTGGATGGGAAAGTTGAATATGCGTTGGAAGGTAGTGTGTTCATCGCGGGCGCTGCGGTGCAGTGGCTTCGCGACAGCTTGCATTTAATTGATCAATCAAAGGACTCGGAATATTTTGCTATGAAGGCGCTTGGCTCCAATGATGTCTATGTGGTGCCTGCTTTTGCTGGCCTTGGCGCGCCTTACTGGGACATGTATGCACGTGGTGCAATTTTTGGATTGACACGAGACACAGGAAAGGATCATATCATCAAAGCAACGTTAGAATCTCTTGCTTATCAAACCAAGGACATTCTTGAAGCAATGCAGGAGGACTCAGGCGTGAAACTTGCATCTCTCAAAGTGGACGGTGGCGCGTGCGCGAATAATATTCTCATGCAGTTCCAGGCCGACATTCTAGGTACTACCGTAGAGCGACCAGAGGTAATTGAATCAACTGCCTTGGGCGCTGCTTACCTGACCGGAATTCAAGTGGGCGTGTGGAAGAAAAATGATATTATAAAGAACAGGAAAGTGCAAAAGCAATTTACTTCTTCCATGGATACTGCGACACGCAATCAACTTTATGCCGGTTGGAAGAAGGCGGTGGAGAGGACGATGGGATGGTTAGGGTAAGTTACATTTTTAGACGAATTGGTAAACTCTCACCGCTTCCCGTCTTTATCATTTCAATAATAGCCCTAGCATCAGGATATGGTACAGCAAAATATTTTCTTTTGCCTTTCCATACTCGTCTTTCAGGCGCATCAAACGCACATTCAAAAAGGATTATTGCATATTCGTTGTTTTGAGCTGATGATAACTGGTATTCGCTATGAATTCGCACGTAAGCAAAATCATTAGAGCCACTAATTTTTATGTAAGTACCTTCATACTGATCAGGTGGATTTGTGAATATTTCAGATGTTATTGACTCAGCAACTACTTCAATTGGGGTGATGTAAACTGTAGTCCTGCTATTTTGTGGTTTTATGACGGAATCGACAAAATATTTAATGAGTTTATCATTTTTATTAACATCCATGATTCAGACTAGTTTTTTTGATGTAAAATAAAAATATTTCCTTACCATAAAGTTAGCACTTTTGAGATGAAGGCAGAATTTGTGAATTTTTCTTCTTTATAACAGGAGTCCATTGGAAAAAAGTTGAAAGGTGCGTCTTTCGATCTCCTCGTTATAGGTGGATGCATCAAGGTGTCTATATAGCGCTCGATGCGGCTTCGCATGGTTTGAAAATATTACCTCGAAACTTCTGCTTCTATAGGCACACTTTCCAAATACAATAAATCAGGATCTAGATCAATTGTCGAATTCCACACAATAATTCCATTCTCCACTTTTGCTTTTTT
Source organism: uncultured Ohtaekwangia sp. (assembly GCA_964510765.1). Lineage (GTDB taxonomy): Bacteria > Bacteroidota > Bacteroidia > Cytophagales > Cyclobacteriaceae > ELB16-189. The sequence goes on from CAZECP010000021.1 coordinate 22,090, forward strand.
AAAGAAAGAGATTTCTTTTAGCTCAGCGTAAACCGGATAGATTAAAAGATTCAGAGCATTGAACTTTTTGATCTCTCCGTTTTCAAAACTCGCAATCAACGTATGGTCATCAAATGCTTCAACCTTAATAGCTCTTGGATTCATTTTATTTCAATGGATCAATGTTGAAAATCTTTTGCCCGGTTACTGCTAAACTCCAGTCGGCCATCAGTTCATCTTTGTGGATTTCAATCCAAGCCAAAAGTAATTTCTCTTTGTTGGAAGGAAGACTTCCTTCTAACAACTTTCCTTCGGGAATTTGATAAACCCCTTCATCATCCCCATACTTCACGTGAATGTGTGGGAGTTTATGTTGTTTGTTATCCAAGTAGTACATGGAAACAATCAAACCATAAAACATTGATATTACTGGCATTTCTAAATTGATAAGTATTGCAAAGTTAGTATTTTGCTGTTGAAATAATCAATGTGAACTTCTCCTCTCTTCATCGGTCTGAAACGGTTGGAAATCTGAAGTCAACTTCCTTCGACCTCCTCGTCATTGGTGGTGGCATCACGGGGGTCGGCATAGCGCTAGATTCGGCTTCGCGTGGATTGAAAGTGGCGCTGATCGAGAAACATGATTTTGCTTTTGGTACGAGCAGTCGCTCTACAAAATTAATTCACGGTGGACTTCGGTATCTGAAGCAATTGGAATTTGCATTGGTGAAAGAAGTAGGAAGCGAGCGGGCTATTGTCCATAAGCTGGCGCCTCATCTTGTTGTGCCGGAGAAAATGCTGTTGCCACTATATGAAAAGCGCGGACTCGGGTATTGGCTTACTTCGGTAGGTTTAAAGATTTATGATTGGCTGGCAGGGGTGAAGCCGGAGGATCAGCGCAGGATGCTTACCAAACTTCAGACAATAAAATATGAACCATTGCTGAAGCAGGAAGAAATCAAAGGCGGTGCGATATATGCGGAATACCGAACCGATGACGCGCGTCTTACCATCGAGATTGCCAAGCTGGCCCATTCGAAAGGAGCTGTTATTCTCAACTATGTTTCAGCAACGGAATTTGTTTATGAGAAGGATGAAGTGAAAGGTGTTGTTGCGAAAGATGAAATTTCCGGTGAATCATTTCGGATCAAAGCCGCAGTGACAGTGAATGCAGCAGGGCCGTGGGTGGATGAATTGCGGGAGATCAACCAATCAAAAGAGAACAAATATCTCCATCTGACAAAAGGCGTTCATATCGTTGTGCCCTATCATCGACTGCCGGTGCGCCAGGCAATTTATTTTGATGTGCCCGATGGCCGGATGATTTTTGCTATTCCACGCGGACGTATTACGTATGTGGGCACAACCGACACGGATTACTCAGGAAGCAAGGAAGAAGTTTTTGCCTCGAAGGAAGATGTAAAATATTTGCTCAATGCAGTGAACGAAGCATTTCCTTCTGTGCATTTGATGATGGCCGATGTGGAGTCAAGCTGGGCAGGATTGCGGCCATTGATTCATGAAGAAGGAAAATCTGCTTCAGAGCTTTCGCGTAAAGATGAGATCTTTGAATCAAAAACCGGATTGGTGTCAATAGCAGGTGGGAAGCTCACCGGCTATCGCAAGATGGCGGAGCGTGTTGTTGATTTGGTGATCGAACGAAAATTTGAGGACCGCGATTTGAAACCTTGTCACACCGAATCTCTCTTATTGGCCGGTGGAAAATTACATTCAGTCGATGATGTCAGAAAATATCTTCACCAAATTTCTTCTTCTGCTGAGTTGTTCGGATTAAAAGGCGATGACGCGAATTATCTCGTTCATCTTTATGGGGCGCAGGCCAGTTACATCCTTGAATACGCACTTCAAAATTCAAAAACAGATCGTGATATTGATCTCGTGTTGGCCGAGCTGTGGTTTTGTATCCATCACGAAATGATTGTGAAAGCGACCGATTTTTTTGTACGAAGAACTGGCCTTCTCTATTTTGATTTACCTAAACTCTTGAAAGTTAAAGCTCCTGTTCTTTCAGTTATGGCAAATCACTTGTCATGGAATGACGAGCAGATTCAAAAAGAATCCGATGAAATCGATTTGTTGATTTTACAGGCTTGTCAATTCAAAATAAATTAACGAGTCAGATTTTTTTTAACGCTTGTTCCACATCAGCAAGTAGATCATCAACGTTTTCAATTCCTACTGAATAGCGAACAAGGCTTTCCGGGATTCCCAATTGCTTTCGCTGTTCTTCCGTTAACTCAACGTGACTTGTTGTGCGGGGTGGCCCTGCCAATGTACTCACGGAACCAAGGCTTGCTGCGAGATGAACCAACTTCAGCGCTGGTAAAAACTTCTTCACATGTTCCCAGCCGCCATCCAAAGAGAAACTCATCATGCCTCCAAAGCCTCGCATTTGTGATTTCGCGATAGTATGGCCTGCATGACTCTCAAGACCCGGATAAAAAACATCCTTAATTTTTGGATGTTGTTTGAGATAGTTGGCAATCTTCATTGCAGAAGCATTTTGTCGTTCAATCCGAAGTTCAAGTGTTTTCATGCCGCGCGCAATCATATATGCCGGATCGGCTTGCAGGCTTGCGCCATTGATTTCGCGAAAGTTGAAAATCTTTTTTATTAAATCAGCTTTGCCTGCCACCAATCCACCCATCGCATCCGAATGGCCGCAGAGAAATTTTGTTGCGCTATGCACCACCAAATCAGCGCCAAGCTCCAATGGATTTTGATTAATGGGCGTAGCGAATGTGTTGTCAACAACAGTGATCGCCCCAACTTTTTTCGCAGCTGTTGCCAAACGTTTGATGTCAACTACTTTTAGTGTCGGATTGGTGGGAGTTTCGAGATAGAGCAGATCGCATCCTTTCGCAACTTCCGCTTCGATCATCTCGTGATCAGTGGTGTCGCACAATGTTACTTTCACCTGGTAGTTCGGAAGAAAGTCGAGGAGAATTTTGCTCGCTCCTCCATATGTATCTTTGATCGATACAACTCTTTTTCCGGCAGTAAGAAACGTAAATAGTGTGTTGCTGATGCCTGCCATTCCGGTAGCAAAGGAAGTAGCCGCCTCGGCATTCTCTAACACTCTGATTTTTTCTTCCAACGCAGCTACGGTTGGATTTGTATTGCGGCTATAGATATAACCTTCTCCTTTTCCGAGTGAAATATTGTGCCACTCATCCAAATCTTTGTACTCAAATGTTACACTGTTGACGATTGGCGTGGTGGTAGCTCCCTTTGTATTCACATTTCCTTCGCCTGCCCATACGGCTTCGGTTCCTTTTTGATACTTCATCAGTTTTAGTTTTCAGAAATTTACGCTTTCAAATTCATATTTATATTTGCGATTCCTGCTGTTTAAAAACTAACTTCACACTTCAATTTATACCTATGCGGCTTCTTTTGTTTGGCGTTGGCATTCTCATTCTGATTTTTTCGGAGATATTTCGTGTCTATTATATCATGCCGTTTCCCGGAAGCCAGGTAGATGAAACTATCAACCTCGCCTACTTTCTTCAGAATTCAATCTGGTATTTTCGAATCCTTGGAATCTTACTGATAGCGTACCCAACTTATTATTATTTAAAATCAGAAATGCCCACCATTAAGTGGACGATGGTAGCACTGCTGATCTTTTGGCTGATTGTGGTGTATGCCTTCAACTTCCGTTTCCTTGCAGATAAAATGTTTTATCAACCCGAGACTAAAGTGTTGATGAATGAATCGAAGAACAAAGTTCCCCTCAGTAAACTTGTCATCGGAGTTTCCATCAACAACGAATCAAAAGCATATCCGATTGAAATTATTGGTTATCATCACCAGGTGCGCGACACGATTGGCGGGGAGCAAGTGATGATCACTTACTGCACAGTGTGCAGAACGGGTCGTGTGTATTCTCCACTCGTTGATGGTAAAGAAGAGCGGTTTAGATTGGTTGGGATGGATCACTACAACGCGATGTTTGAGGATGCTACTACAAAAAGCTGGTGGAGGCAGGTGAATGGCGAAGCGATTGTTGGCCCATTGAAAGGAAAGTCGTTGAAAGAAATTCCATCACAACAGATGACGCTAGCTGCGTGGCTGAGCGAACATCCTGACTCCTTCGTGATGCAGCCCGATAGTGCTTTCAAGAGACAATACGAAGGCCTCGAAAAATATGATGAAGGAAAAATGGAAGGCAATCTTGAAAAGCACGACTCCCTTTCGTGGAAAGATAAGTCGTGGGTAGTGGGTGTATCGATGGGACTTTCTGCTAAAGCATATGACTGGAATGATCTTTTGAATGTTCATGCAATTAACGATCAGATCGAGAGACGTCCGATTGTGATTGCACTGCAAAATGATTCAGCGTCTTTCCATGTCTGGAATCGAATTGTTAAAGCAGACACATTAAATTTTGAATTCGATAAAGCTTCGGGAAAAATAGTCGATTCAAAATACAAAGCCAGTTGGGACTGGAAAGGTCAATGCGAAGGTGGCCCGTTGAAAGGAGAGAAGCTGCAGTTCGTTCAGGCGTATCAGGAATATTGGCATTCCTGGAGAACGTTTCACCCAAGTACCGAACAATTTAAACTAAGTAAGTAGAATCAATTTTCGTCCAGCCTTTGTTTGCCGTTGTTGAAAACACCAACGGCTTTTCCCTTTAGTTTCTTTCCAAGCCAGGGTGAATTTTTTGACTTCGAAAGATTTTCATCTGAACGGAATTCCCATTCTTTGTTTGGATCAAAGAGTGTGAGGTTTGCCTTAACGTCCACATCAATTTTCGGAACTTCCATTTTTAAAATCGAGCGTGGGTTCTCTGCCACCTTTACGATCAGGTCTTCAAGCTTTATCTCTTCGGTAAGTTGCGGCAGTTGAGAAGCAAATGTTTGAAGGTTTATCAATCCGAAATCTGCCTGGTCGAATTCTAGAAACTTCCCTTCGTCTTCGATGGGCACGTGTCCGCTGCGCAGTACATCAATAGTATCGTCTTTTAGACCTTTGATCAGCGCATCTGCATCGGTCTTGTCACGCAGTGGAGGATTTACTTTATAATTTGTATCAAAGTCTTCGAGCATTTCATCTAAAAGCAATGCTTGGTAGCTGTTGATATCGCAGGTCACGCGCAGTCCTTTTTTCTTTGCTGCACGAATCAAGGCTACACTTTTACTGGATGAAATTTTTGAGAAGTGCAATCGGCCGCCTGCATATTCAAGAAGTTTCAGATTTCTGCTAACGGCAATTTCTTCGGCTATGCGCGGCATTCCTTTCAACCCGAGTGTGGCGCTCACGGGGCCTTCATGCATTTGACCAAAGAGGTTTAACCAAACATCTTCAGGGTGATCGATTAATACGCCATCAAACTTCTGAAGATATTGAAGTGCTTTCAAAAAGATGTCGGTGTGCCACAGCGGTTTCAAACCATCCGAAAAGCCGACTGCACCTGCAGCATGAAGATCAATCATGTCTGTCATCTCTTCGCCTTTGCAATTTTTTGTGATTGCAGCAAGCGGATGGATTTGAACCAGGCGATTGTCGTTGTTATTAAGAATGTAGTGAACTTCGTTTTTAGTCTGAACAGATGGTTGAGTGTTTGGCTGCACGGCTATTTCTGTAAACCCTCCCGCAGCCGCAGTCTTTGCTATTGAGGTCAAATCTTCACGATGTTCAAGCCCCGGATCACCAATCGAAGTTCCGAGATCAAACCAGCCGGCACTTAAAATCATTCCATCGGCATCAATTGTTTTGTCAGCCTGAAAGGTCTTATCACCGATCTCGGTGATACGGCCGTTGGAAATGAGTACGTTTTTTTTCTTGAGATGAAATGGCGAGGAAGTATTTACGATTTTGGCAGATTGAATAAGTATCTTCATCTATTCTGTGTTTTCATGCGCTATGGTCATTTTTATGGTCACATGTAATCGCCAATTCATGCTTTCATTGCCGTTGTTGTGCCTGCATCGATTTCATTTCAAAAACCGAATCAAGAGAACTTCGGCAAGCAGAAAGAGAAGAGCGAGTATCACCGCCTCTTTCCATAAAAATTTCCCCAAATATCTCTCTTTTATTTCACTTGTAAATTTTTCAGCCGAAGAAGGTTCAAAAAAACGAATTTGCTTTCCGCCACCCAGGTTGGTTTTCACCTCTTCAGGTTTAAACTGTTCAAGATATGACTCCGCCTTGTCGTGGTCAAAAGCGATAATGCCGAGCGTATCTGACTTGAGTGCTAATTTATAAAACCCTGCGCTGAGTGAGAACTTTGGAATTTCTAAAATAACTTCACTTCCTGATTTCCTTTGAGGAGGAACGACCTCAATTGCTCCCGAAAGTTTTACAGGTACATCATCCGGCAAGCTGTCGTAGGAAACAGCGACAAGGTTGGACGAAAGCGTGTAATAAAGTTTTTGCAAATCCTTTTTTCCTGAAGACGCTACCCGATACATGATTGGAAGGAACAGGGCATGCGAATGGAAATCCGTAAACACCTTATCAAGGGGTGAAGCCAAAAGAAAAGTTTTGTTATTCTTTGACAAGAAAGGATGTTGATCGGCAGTCTGCAACAACGCATTACGATCATCCCACACTAACAGGGGCATCGCTTTTGGCATGGAGAGGGAAACGTTTGTCTCTTCAAGAATATTTTGAAAAAACGGATTTTTGAAATCAGGTTTTTGTACAGCAAGCTGCTCGGTGGACTGATTTCTCTTCAAGGCAATTCCCGTGAGTTGAGAATATGATTTTACATCCGATTCTTTTGAAGGAATGATCAGCAATGAACCAAAAGAGTTCTCATAAGTTCTCACCGCTTCCAATATGGCTTCGTCAAATCGATCAATTTCGTTCAGTACTACAAGGTCGGCATTGGCCAGTAAGCTGTAATTCAGATTTCCAGGTGTGTATGTCTGAACGGAGAAAATGGATTTGTTACCAAACACTTTCTGAATGTAATCCGGCTTTCCGATTGGCTTCACTTCAATGACCTTAAGTTTGCGCGTGAAATTGAGTGTGAAGTAAAATTCGTTATCGAAACTGACCGGATAGTCGCTGAATGAAATCACACCTTCGCTAATTCCTTTCATGCCCGCATTCAAATCGAATTTAATTTCTTCGAAGCTGTCGGGCTTTATATCTACAGATGCACCTGCTGATTGCACTCCATTGATCGAAAGTTTTGTAACGAGCCCTGAGATTTCTTTCTTTCCTGAATTGCGCAGCCTCAGTTTAAGCGCGTTTTTATCTCCTCCTATGGCAAAAGGATTGTCAAGAAAAATAGTATCTACAAAAATATTGGAAAATCTCTCCAACTCAATTGGTACAATTCTTATTTGCAAAGACGAGTCGGCCATCACCGGATTACCCAGTGTAGATTTTTGAAAATCCGATATCCAAAACAATGTGGAATTCTTATCTACCTTTTTTGCAACTTCATCAGCGGTGCGAGCAATGGGAGAGAGGCGCAGTTGTGAAAGCAAATCCGTCATTTCGCTTTTTGTTTTAGACGCATTCGATCCGAATTCATTCGTGAGCAATTGAAAACGTGTTTCATTCGGAAACAGCTCGATCAATGCCGATGCGCGTTTGATGGCCTCATCTAACCCGCGACTTTTCCCATCAGCAGGCACCGACAAACTAAAGGAGTTGTCGATGTAAATACAGATGTTCCGAATGTTGCTGGTATCTTCTTTTGAAGGAATGAATGGTTGGGCAAAAGCTAGAATAAGAAATGAGAGAAAGAGTAAGCGAGCAGCCAGAACCAGGTATTGTTTGATCCTGCGCTTTTGAGTAGTCTCTTGCTTAACTTGTTTTAGAAATCGTGTATCAGAAAAATAGATGCGAATGGTTTTTCTGAAATTGAAGAGATGGATGATGATGGGAATGGCAAGAGCCGTAAGTGCCCACAAAAAACCAGGATATACAAAACTCATCCCCGCAAGGTACAACGTTGCGATTTAATTTTAATGTCCCGATTACACGGTTGGCCGTAAATTTTTCTCCATGCAAATGCTTTCCGTCACGTTTTCATAGGGAGGAAAATTGGGGATTTGTTGGTAGCCGCTTTTTTGATACGCTGCAATCGCCTCGGGCTGGTTATTTCCGGTTTCCAAAATGGAGCGCGAAAATCCTTCTGACATCGCCCATTCTTCCAGCGATCTCAGGATTTTCTTTGCAATGCCATGGTTACGAAGTTGTGGTCGCACATACATTCTCTTGATCTCAACCGTCTTCTCAGGCTTAGGTCGAAAGCATCCACAGCCAATTGGCTTGTTGTTTTGATAGACCAAAATCACACGACAATTTTCATCCACTTTGTTGAATGGTTCAAAGTTTTGTTGCGTGAGTGGATAGCGCACCCAAAATTCTTTGTCCAACTCGGTGATGAGAAGGTCGAAATCAGCATGATCATGCTTTGCTCTTTTGAATTCAAGATTTCCGGACATGTGTCAGACGAATTACTCAAAAATAGCAAGGATAATTTTTGTGTGCTACTAAAGTATGGACATGCTGCTGTTGATCGCACTCATCCGGACTTTATTAATTTCCATGAGCGCTTGCTGGAAAGTTTGATGAAATGAAATTTTGTCAGATCGAACAATTTCCGGCTGACTGAAAAGTCCTTTCGGGAAATCGTCAGATAGTACGAATGCCTTTCGCTTCACACCAAGCTTCAACTGTTTTTCAACGCAGGTTTCAAAAAGACTAGCCAGGGATTTGTTAGGCAATGTGATAGGTTGGGAGAGGTCACAAATCGAATAGACTTCACCAAATGATTGCTTCACTTTTTTGAGCAGTTCTGTGTAGGTCTCTGCTATTTTTACAAACTCGTTTTCTGTTGACGGCCATGAAAAGAAGATCGAAAATGCATATGGCGCATCGGAGTCGCTCCAGATTTTGGCAGTCGGAGTATCAAGTACAATGTTCATTAATAATTAGTGTTTTGCGCCAAATACGGGAATCACCCTCTTAATGGTGATTCATGACTCGTTACAAAAGGTTAACAAGGATAAATTTCTAATAGGAAGCCAGAAAAGAAGTCAAATTTTGGTCGTTAGATAATTTTAGCTTTTTTCGCAGCCGATGGCGGGCAACTTTTGCGCTCTCAGGCGAGATGTCCAATATCGAAGCCATCTCCTTGGTTTCGAGTTGAAGTTTCATCAAAGCGCAAATTTTTAAATCGTTGGGAGTGAGGTCAGGGAAATTGCGCAATAAATTTTCAAAGAAACCCCGGTGAACCTGCTCAAAATGCACCCGGAAACTTTCCCAGTCTTTATCCAGGCTGAAACTGTAATTCACCGTGTTTATAATGGAGTTGAGTTTTCCCTTCAATTGGTCTTCCGGTAGTTTGCGAATTTCTTCAACAGACTTTTTCAGGTTTTCGAGCGCTTCGTTCTTTTGGATCAGATTCAATGCGGAAGTTGTCAGTTCTTTTGTTTTGAAGTCCAGATCTTGTTTAAGTTTTTCTTCTGTGAGTTTTTTGTTTTCCAATTCGGCTTCGGCAAGGCTGGTACGTTCTTCTAAAACTTGTTTTTGCATTTCAGAAATCTCCTTGTCTTTCTTGTGCTTCATTTTTTGCCGACTCATAATCATATAAGAAAAAACGACCAAACCGAGCATGGACGCGATTGCTGCTGCGATCGTGAACTGACTCAATTGTTTGTCTCGCTCTAAAATCTCAATCTCCTTTTTCTTTTTTTCCGATTCGAGCTGTACTTCAAGTTGACTGATTTGCCTTGCTTTGGTCTTGTTCATTACACTGTCAGCGTAGGCCGTGTGGAGTCGCTGGTATTCAAATGCATTTTTGAAATCACCGGTTTTCTCAGCGATAATCGCCAATGACTGATAACTGTTTTTGAGTTCATCAATCATGTGCAGCTTTGCAGCAATATAAACCACTTTCAAAAAGTAGTCTTTCGCTTTTAGGTTGTCATGGAGGGCGAGATAAGTATTGCCAAGTGATTCGCATCCATAAAGTTTTGCCCGATCATAAGTTTTGAAACTGTCGCTGAGTGCTAACGCTTTTTCTCCATAGGCCAGCGCATTTTTAAAGTCACGTAATTCGCGATGGATATTGGCAAGGCCAACGTAAGAAAAAATCATTCCGCCTGGCTTTTTGCCTTTTTCAAAAAGTGCCAATGATTTTTGATAGTAGTCTTTTGCCAGATCGTATTTCTTTTGGGCGAGATATACTTCACCTAAATTTTCATACAATAAATTGATCGCTTCTTCATCTTTGCTTTGTTGAATGAGCGGAGTTGCCTTTTGATAATACTCAAGCGATTTTTCCAAATCACCCTGCTCTCGGTAAACATTCGCGATGCCGAGCAGCGGAAGGGAGATCCTTCCATTCGGAAAATGCTCTTCGAGTATCCTATATGACCTGGAGTAATACTCCAACGACAGATTGTAATTTTGCCACAGCGACAAATAAGTTGCCGCGATGCCATTGTAATTTTCGCTCACAAGTTCCCATAGTTGGCACTGATAGGCAATCGTGGCACTTTGCTCCATCAGGTCAATGGATTTTTTATGATTGTTTGAAAAATAGAGCGCCATCGCTTTGATGCGTGTACCTTTCGCAAGACCGAAGCAGTAGTCTAACTTTTTTGAAAGAGCCAATGACTCATTCAGGTAAACCATCGCTTTGGTGGTGTCGTTACGTACAAACGAAACGGCCAGATCATTCAAAAGATTGACACGATCTGTTTTTTTGGCTGTCTTCAATGCATTTTCAAGACTATCGATTTTTTTATTTTGAGCGCTGGCACCCGAAAAGAAGAAAACCACTATTGCAACAACGGCAATTGCGAAAAAGGATTGGTTTTGTATGCGGATGAAATTCATCCTGTCAGAATAAAGAAGTTGGGGTGTTTGGTTGGCAGAGATCAGGAAAGCGAAATCACATACTCATACGTGATTTGAATTTCTTTGTAAGCTCGTCCACAGTGTTTTTAAAATTTGCGTCCAGTTTCATCATGTCTTCAACTGATTCCAACGCATGGATAACTGTGCTGTGATCGCGGCCGCCAAAATTTTCTCCGATCAAAGCAAGTGTCAGCTGAGTGTAGCGTTTGCAAAAATACATGGCTACCTGGCGCGGAATAACGATTTCACGTTTCTTCACTTTGCCTTTCATTTGCTCTAATTCCACTTTGAAATAATCAGCAACTGTTTTTTGAATGTAGTCAACACTTACATCGCTCTGAATTTCCTTGATGATGTTTTTAAGAACTTCTTTCGCAAGATCAAGATCAATATTTTTCTTCAGCAGTGTAGCGTGGAACAAAAGAGAATTCAAAACCCCTTCCATGTCTCGTAGGTTGGTGTCAACACTGTAAGCAAGGTATTCCGCAACCTCCGAGGGAATTTCAATTCCATCATTTTGCATTTTGTTGTTGATGATGGCAAGCTTTGTTTCAAAATCAGGTTCTTGCAAATCAGCTGTTAGTCCCCATTTAAATCGTGAAAGAAGTCTTTCCTGGAAACCCTTCAAATCGCGCGGAGGACAATCACTTGTCATGATGATTTGCTTGCCGCTCTGGTGAAGTTGGTTGAAAATGTTGAAGAAGATTTCTTGCGTCTTTTCGCGACCTGCCAAAAACTGGACGTCATCGAGAATCAACAGATCCACTTGCAAGTAGAAATTTTGAAACTCTTGCATCTTCAAATTCTGCAAGGCATTCAAAAATTGATTCGTGAAGTCGTTTTGATCTACATACAAAACAACTTTCTCCGGCATGTTCTTTTTAATCTCATTTCCGATGGCCTGCACCAAATGCGTTTTTCCAACGCCTACTCCTCCATAAAGCATCAGTGGGTTGAAAGATGTTGTTCCTGGTTTTTTAGCGACAGCCACGCCCGCAGAGCGCGCAAGGCGATTGCAATCACCTTCCACAAAATTGTCGAACTGATAATTTGGATTGAGGCGCGAGTTAACCGTGCGAGGATCCAGCGCTTTGTATGCAAAGGGAGAGTATTCGGTTTGTCCGTTTCCGTTCGTTGGCTGAAGATTACTTTTTTTCAAACCATTTCCATTCGGATAATTAACAAGCACGGGCGGACTTTGCTGATTACCGCTGTCAACTACCACGGAGTATTCCAATCTGCCGGTTGGGCCAAGCACGGTGTGCACTGCTTTTTTCAGCACAGGCACATAATTGTCTTCAATCCATTCGTAGAAAAATTGCGAAGGCACCTGAATAGTGAGTACATCGCCATCGGTGCGCACAGGTGTGATTGGTTTGAACCAGGTATTAAAACTTTGCTCGTCTACATTTTGCTTGATTATTTCGAGGCAATCGGTCCAGACAGTAGTAGTGTCAACTTCCATTTATAATTGAGTTTCCGTTGAGGGATGAGTTTTGGTCTTTTTTTGAAAAGGGGAGACAAATGTGTAAAAAAATTGATGAACAAAAAACAAAACTTCGCCCTGAAATCTTTTGGGTCGCTGAAAAATTTCTCGTGAAAAAATTTTCAGGGATTTATTTTGTTTTTGTGTAAAAATTTGTCGAACTGAAATTTTGCTAAATGCAATTTTAATCAAGCGGGGCGCAGGTTTCAGTAGATTTAAGCAAAACATGGTTGAGTTTACAAAAAAATGATTGATGAAACTATGAGAAGAAAAATTTTCTTTAAGAAATCGTTTTAAGAAATTGCTTTCAAAAGCATTAACACTAAAATTGAAGCCGTTTTAAAACTTTTTTGTGTCAACAGAAGAAAAAATAAATTTTCCTTTCGCCACTTCGCTTGATTGGTCGAAAATGGCCACCCAGGAATTGAACGACAGCGATCCACTCGTAAAACTTTCAAAATCGGTCGCAGGAATTTCCGTGAAACCATATTACGATGTAAATAATGTTCCACAGGTAAAAAATTCTGTAGTCAAATCAGGGCTTTCTTCCTGGTTAAATGTTCCAAAAATTTCTGTTGAGGATGCGAAACATGCAAACAGCGTTGCCTTGGATCATTTGAGCAATGGCGCTGACGGAATTCTTTTCGGCTTGAAAGCAAATGCGCCAACTGAACAATTGCTGAATGGAATCCAGATTGAGCATTGTCATGTTTTTTTTACGATAGATAATTCTGCTTTTGAATTTAGAGATGCGTTCAAGACTTATGTTGAATCAAAGAAAGTAGATCCAAATGGTGGATTTTATTTTGAAGGTGAATCTATTTTTCATCCAATCAGGAATTTCAGGAGTAATGGAATAATTGTTCAGTCAAAGGAAAATTGCGTTGAACAAATTTTGTGGGCACTCAATGTTGCTTGTTCGCGAATGGACCAACTTACGAATGCTGGTGACACTGCCGAGCAAGCGCTTCAATCCATTTCTTTCCTGTGGCCGATGAGAATGGATTTTTTTGTTTCGGTTTCAGAACTGCGCGCAATGCGAATGTGCTGGAATTTATTTTGTAAGGCTTACCATGTTGAAAGCTCACCTTTGTTTTTGCATTCTTATTCATCAGCATGGTCGAAAGAAAATTTCCAGCCCCATGCAAACATGATTGCCCAAACTTCTGCCGGGCTTTCTGCGGTGTTGGGTTGTGCGGATGCATTTACATCGGTACCGGAAAATGAAAATGTGAATTTGCTGGCTCGCAGCTCCCGGAATATTTCTTCCATTTTGAAAGAAGAATCACACCTGGATAAAGTTATCGATCCGCTTGCAGGTGCTTATTTCATGGAAGAAACTTCAGTTGCATTGGCACGGGGCGCATGGAAAAAATTTCAAGAAACAGTATGAAGCCCGACTTTTCTAAAACAGAGTTCAGTCCCATTCGCGAGAAAGCAGATGTCTCATCTATTTGGCTTTCGCCTGAAGGAATTCAAGTGAAAAGAAATTTTGATGATTCAGATTGGCCAAAAGAATTGCATGGATTTTCCGCTGGCATTCCTCCCTTTTTGCGCGGACCATACGCGACCATGTACACCGTGCGCCCCTGGACGATCCGGCAATACGCAGGATTTTCAACAGCGAAAGATTCGAATGCTTTTTACAGAAGAAATTTAGCAGCCGGACAAAAAGGTTTGTCAGTAGCTTTTGATCTTGCCACCCACCGCGGCTATGATTCTGACCATCCGCGTGTGGCCGGTGATGTTGGCAAAGCGGGAGTCGCGATTGATTCGGTTCTTGACATGAAAATCTTGTTTGACCAGATTCCACTCGATCAGATGTCGGTGTCGATGACGATGAATGGCGCGGTGATTCCGATCATGGCGTTTTATATTGTGGCTGCTGAAGAGCAAGGAGTGAAACCTCAGCAACTCAGTGGCACGATTCAAAATGATATTTTGAAAGAGTTCATGGTGCGCAACACGTACATTTATCCGCCATCGCACTCGATGCGTATTGTGGCGGATATTTTTAGTTATTGCTCGCGCTTCATGCCCAAATTTAACAGCATAAGTATTAGCGGCTATCACATGCACGAGGCTGGCGCACCAGCACATATTGAACTTGCTTACACGCTCGCGGATGGATTGGAATATTTGCGAACTGGTGTTAAAGCTGGAATCGCCATCGATGACTTTGCTCCCCGACTTTCTTTCTTCTGGGGAATTGGGATGAATTTTTTTATGGAAGTAGCAAAGATGCGAGCTGCCCGTGTTCTTTGGTCAGAGATGGTTCATCGATTCAACCCGAAGAATCCAAAGTCAATGGCATTGCGCACACATTGCCAGACGAGTGGCTGGAGTTTGACTGAGCAAGATCCATACAACAATGTGACGCGCACTTGCATCGAAGCGATGGCTGCAGCACTTGGCGGAACTCAATCACTTCATACCAACTCACTTGATGAAGCGATTGCCTTGCCAACTGATTTCTCCGCCCGCATTGCTCGCAATACGCAAATTTTTTTACAGAAAGAAACAGGTATCACACAAGTGGTTGATCCGCTCGGTGGCTCACATTATGTGGAGTATCTCACGGCACAATTAATTACGAAGGCAAGAATTCTTATTCAAGAAGTGGAAGACCTTGGCGGGATGACGAAAGCAATTGAACGAGGTTTGCCAAAACTGAGAATCGAAGAAGCAGCCGCAGCCAAGCAGGCGCGGATTGATTCGGGTGAAGATGTGATTGTGGGTGTGAATAAATATTTGACTGATGAGAAACCGGATTTTGAAATTCTGGAAGTTGATAATGCTGCCGTTCGCAAGGAACAAATTGCAAGACTTGAACAATTGAAAAAGGAGCGTAATAGTTCAAAAGTTGAAATTGCTTTGAGAAACCTGGAAGAGGGCGCGAAGTCAAATGGCAATTTGTTAGAACTTGCGATAGTTGCTGCACGTGAGCGCGCTACCCTCGGAGAGATTTCTCTTGCGATCGAAAAAGTTTTCGGCAGGTATAAAGCTTCGGTGCAAGCTGTTTCGGGTGTATATTCGGGTGCGATGAAAAACAAAAAAGAATTGGACGAAATACAAAAACTGTCCGACAAGTTTGCAAAGAAGGAGGGAAGGCGTCCACGAATTCTCGTTGCCAAGATGGGACAAGACGGTCACGATCGCGGGGCGAAAGTAATTGCCACAGGTTTTGCCGATCTTGGTTTTGATGTGGACATCGGTCCGTTATTTTTAACTCCGGCAGAGGTAGCTAAGCAAGCGGCCGAAAATGATGTGCACGTAGTAGGTGCGAGCAGTTTAGCCGGAGGACATAAAACTCTTATTCCTGATTTGATAAACGAACTAAAGAAAATAGGACGTCCAGATATTTTAGTTGTTGCTGGTGGCGTTATTCCTTCTCAGGATTATGATTTTCTAATGAAAGCCGGTGTAACGGGAATTTTCGGTCCGGGCACACCAGTTGGCACAGCAGCAAAAACGATCTTGAATTCTCTGATGAAGAAATAATTGCCAAACGATGATTTTTGTGTTTGATGGTTTTTTGAATGCTTTATAACTTGCACCTGCTAATTTGAAACTTATGAAATTTTTGAAGTCAATATTTTTAGTTGTATTAATCCTAATTGTAGGATCGTGTGCTACTGTGCCGGTAACAGGCCGAAAGCAATTGGATCTTGTTTCAAGTTCTGAAATCAACACTATGTCAGCACAACAGTATCAAGAAGTGATTACAAAGGGGCCATTGTCGAAAAATGTGGAGCAGACTGAAATGATCAAACGTGTTGGCGTTCGGATTCAAAAAGCAGTGGAGCAGTATATGGCCAGCAAAGGCTGGAGCGATCAACTTGCTGGTTTCAATTGGGAATTCAATTTAATTCAGGATGACAAGACTGTAAATGCATGGTGTATGCCTGGTGGTAAAGTAGCCTTCTACACCGCAATCCTTCCAATCTGCAAAGATGAAAATGGAATTGCCGTTGTGATGGGACACGAAGTTGCTCATGCCATCGCAAATCATGGACGCGAACGGATGAGCCAGGGATTGATTCAGCAATTTGGCTTGAGCACTCTTGGCGCAGCAATGGGACAAAATCCAACGATGACCAAACAGATTTTCATGGAAGCAATCGGCCAGGGCGCAAACCTCGGCATGTTAAAGTTTTCACGCCAACACGAATCAGAAGCAGATCACATTGGATTGATTTTTATGTCGATGGCCGGATACGATCCACACCTCGCACCCGAATTTTGGAAGCGCATGATCGCGATGAACACAGGGCAAAAACCACCTGAATTTTTAAGCACTCACCCTTCGGATGAAACACGCATCGCGGCCCTTGAAGGTTGGATGCCCGAGGCAATGGGATATTATCAGAAAAAATAAAAGCAAACCTGTAAGCCGGGTTCTGTTTCCCGATTGTAACATCGGGATGCTTATCATTTATCTAGCCCTGACGTCACCGTCAGGATCGAGCAGCCTACCCAATCCCGAATGATCAGCAAGCTGACTACGAAGCGGGCAGCTTCATGTTCGGGACCTATTTGGCCTTTCAACCCATAAGGCTTGCCATGCGGTTGATGTCACCACCAACCCGGTGGGCTCTTACTCCACCTTTTCACCTTTTCTCATCGCGAGCAAGTCGCAACGAGTAGTTTGTTTTCTGTGGCGCTATCTGTTGTCCCGATTGCTCGAAACACCTTCCCGTTAGGAAGTATGGTGCCCTGTGTTGCCCGGACTTTCCTTCTCGCCTAAGGCGAGACGATAAGCCGGTTTGCTTTTGTGCAAAAGTAATAGAATGGAAATGAAAATCGGATAAAATAACTTGTCGCAATGATATGTGAATTGCGTAGTCACTATTTTTTTAGAAGCATTAGGGGGCTAATTAAAAAACACCTCGTCCACAAAAAACCATGCTCGCTCGCCTTTGCCTCCGTGCCATTGCGGAAGTTTTGGTAAGGGAGTCATTTTGATTTTGAATGCGCGATGAGCAACTCCATCTAAATTTAAAAAAATAGCTTCTTTCTTTGTTCCATCAGTGTAGGAAGTAGGCGGTTCAGGTAAGATAGTTTTTAACAAAATAAATGAATGACCATCGTTGCTTGCATATAAGTCAACTTTGGAGGGCGGAAACAGATAGGCGTTCAGATTCTTTGCGTATGAAATCGAAATATTTTTTATGGACTTCATCTGATCAAAAATAAATACTGCCTCCAGCGGTTCATTGCGATAGCCTAACCACACTGGCTCCTTGTATTGATCAGCCAGTCCCAGTTTACTATCGGTAAGCGTGGTTGCACCTTCTCCCTTGTAAGTTTTATCCGGTTGTGTGATCAATTTTACTTCTATAGGCTTCAGGCCTTCCACGAAGCACAATGCCTCAAGGCGATCACTGCATCTCCATCCATCTTTGCAAGCAATGGCAGTGAGTTTAAAGGTAGAACCGACAGCAAATGGTTTGTCAAAGACAGTTCCTTTCACACTGTCAGGCAAAGTTCCATCTATTGTGTAGCGGATGGTTACGCCCTGCATCGGGTGTTTCAGTTCTATCGGCATTCCTTTTTTGAATACGTCTTTGTGCGCGAGGGATGGTGGTTGCAATTTTAAAATGGTATCATCTTTAAATTCCGTGCTGTAAACTTTCGTTGATTTGAATGTGTTTTTTAAATCGTTCACCTGCTGCGAGGTGAGTGGGGTGTTCCACACGTACAATTCCTTCAATGCCGGCAAGGAAATTTTTTGCAGTTGTTCGAAAGTCACTGAAGTTCCTGCCAATGATAGAATACGCAGGTGCTTCATTTCCGAAAGGTTTTCCAATCCACTCCCGGTGATTTTGCTAAAATTTAAATTCAGCATTTCAAGGTTTTCGAATTTTGAGATCACTCCTAGTTCCTGGTCGGTCACTGGCATTTTGGCAAGGCTCAGTTCGGTAAGTTGTGTTTTTATTTCATTGAGTTCTTTGAGTGCCTCTGGTTTGTACATCTCGCTCACAAAAAAATCAGCACGCAGGGCAGGACTGTTTTTGTATAACGCAAATACCGCACGGAACGGAGTGTTCAGTTTTTGAATTCCAGCAGGCGAGGCCGCATCGAAGTCGTACGTTACTACTTTCTTTTCAGTGACTTCTATTTGGGAAGCAAGTATTCTCAATGAATCGCTTTCCGCAAAACTGCCAAGCATTTTATCAAAGGACGCTCCTGACTTGATCCACGCCATCAGCAGCTTTGTCTCGCGGCTGGTGAGTTGTGGTTTGCCGGAAGGTGGCATGTGATCATCCATTTCTACAGGAAGAAAAATGTTTTTGATCATACGACTTTGCTGAACATCGCCCGCTATAAATGCAGCCCCATGTTCTCCACCCTTTACGAACTTCTCAGGCGAAGTCATCACCAGTTTTCCTTTCGCCTTATTTTCGTTGTGACAGGTAAAACATTTTTTTTCCAACACTGGCCGCACGGCAACATCATAGGCGGATTTTGTTTTTGAATCTTCCTTCGGATCATTCTTATGGAGAGGTGAAAACACATATCCTTTGCCGTGGGTAAGTTCACCGCCACTGTGGCCCACCACAAATATTTGTGCAGACAATACAACAAACGCAACCACGGCCAGGGCCGCCTCCAGCATTTTGGCTTGTTGCAAGATCAATGCGGCATAACAAACAAAGTTGAACAGCACGGCAGACCACTTGTGCAACGCTACCGATTCATAGTCGCCTTGCCGGGAGAGAAATAATCCGCAGATAGCAGCCGCTACCGTTGACAAGCATGTAATCATTAAAATGAAATACGAAAACTTCTGGTAATTCTTCTTTTTAAAATTCTTGCGGAAGAGATAGAGAATAAGATAAAAGGAGATGAAACCAATTGGCAAATGCACAATGGCCGGATGCAATCGTCCTGCCACCTCCAGCCACAACGGTAACTGGATTCTTGATTCAAAAATCAAAAGGAAGACCAGAAGAATTTGAAGGAAGAAGAGCAGGTTGAGAAGGAAGCGGTTCGATTTAATCATTCAACTATTTTTTGCCACAGATTTGCACAAAGTAACACTGATGTTTAAGCAATTAATCCTTGTACTACTTTACCAGCTACATCGGTGAGCCGGTATCTGCGGCCGAGATGTTTGTACGTAAGTTGTTCATGATTCAGCCCCATGAGGTGAAGTACGGTGGCATGAAAGTCATTTACATGCACAGGATCTTTCACAATGTTGTAACCAAACTCGTCTGTCTCGCCATAAACACCAGGCTTCACGCCACCGCCAGCCATCCAAATGGTGTAACAACGCGGATGATGGTCGCGACCGTAATTATCTTTTGTCAATCCACCCTGGCAATAATTGGTGCGACCAAATTCACCGCCCCAGATCACGAGTGTTTCATCGAGCAGGCCGCGTTGTTTCAAATCCATGATCAGCCCGGCAGTAGAACGATCAACATCTTGAGCTTGCAAGGGCATTTCACCCACCATATTGCCGTGCTGATCCCAACCTTGATGATACAACTGCACAAAGCGCACACCGGCTTCTGAAAGTTTTCTGGCGAGTAAGCAATTAGCCGCATACGTTCCGGGTGTGAGACAATCGGCCCCGTACATTTTTATTATTGAGTCTGGTTCTTTTGATAAGTTGGTCAATTCAGGAACAGCTAGCTGCATGCGATAGGCCATCTCATACTGCTGCACCCGCGACTGGGTTTCAGGGTCATTAAATTCTTTGTAGTTGAGGTCATTGAGTTGTGCGAGATGATCCAGCATTGAACGTGTGTCGTTGCGATCTCTTCCTTCGGGATCTTTCAGATACAATACACGTTCTTCGCTGCTGCTGAATTGCACGCCTTGATGGGTGCTGTCGAGAAATCCGTTTGTCCACAATTTTGAATACACTCCTTGTCCGTTGCCTCGCCCGCGAGAGAGCAATACGCAGAAGGCCGGAAGATTTTTATTCTCACTTCCCAATCCGTAACTCAGCCACGCGCCCATACTTGGCCGATTTCCTTGTTGTGCTCCGGTCTGCATGAAGGTGAGTGCTGGATCGTGATTGATTGCCTCGGTATTCATCGTCTTGATGATGCAGAGATCATCCACAACTCTCGCTATGTTGGGAAAGAGTTCACTGATCCAGACTCCGTTTTCTCCGTATTGTTTGAACGAAAATTTTGAACCCACCAGCGGGAACTTTGCCTGCCCGGATGTCATTCCCGTAAGGCGCTGCCCCATGCGAATCGATGCTGGCAATTCTTCGCCTGTCATTTTCACGAGCAACGGTTTGTAGTCAAAACTTTCAAGCTGCGATGGAGCTCCGTTCTGAAAGAGATAAATAACCCGTTTTGCTTTGGGTGCAAAGTGAGGTAAACCTACTCCGGAGAACTCTTCCTTCTTTCCATGAAACAAATCAGGTATCAACAATGAGCCGAGCGCTGCCGAGCCCAGGCCGAGGGCAGCCTTTCCCAGAAAGTGCCTGCGGGTAATATGAAAGCGATGATTGAGAAATTCGTTAGCCATGAATTAATTGATGCATCAATTTAAAAATAAATTCAATCCTTTGCGATGAGAATTACAAAAAGCCAATGCGCGGACGGATAGATACAGGTTCGGCTTAGTCACTTATTGGTAATCAGCCACAGGCTATTGAACCTAAAGTTTAGTTTACTTGTGGCTCTTCACAAAATTCAAATAGGCATTGCCCAGGTTGTCAGCAATTGATTTTTTGTAGTCAAGGCTGTTGAGATAAGTTGGTGTAAGAAATGAATTCCACGCTATATCCCAATCTGATTTCTTTGGCATGATAAAGCCAAAGATCTCCGGCTTGCCAACTTCCATGGTTTGTACTTTCACATTCATTCCTTTTCGCGCAGCCTCCAGATAGTCATTGATTCCCAGCACCGTGAAAGATTGGGGTGTAGAATTTACCTTATCCAAAATTTCTTCGGGAGAACCGAGAAAATTAATTTGTTTGGTTGATGAAATCTGTTTTAATAAACTTTTGATCACTTCGCTGTGGGCGCCTTTGTTCAGTGAATAGGGTGTGAGTTCTTTCAGGTCGCCTGCCTGATTTATGCTTATAACTGATTTATTTGTTATCAACACGGTTGGGGATACAAGGTAGGATGGCGTGAACTTGAAAATCTTTTTTCTTTCTTCCGTAATATTGATGCCGGTAACTCCAATCGCGAAATCGCTGGTTTGAACTTTATTCAAAAACTGTTGAAAATCTTTTTCTGCACTGATGTATTCAATAGTAATTTCTTTTTTGTAGTTATTTTTTACGAAAGCAGCGAAATCGTTGAGAATATCAACACATAAACCTTTCATCGATCCTTTTGATGATGTGATAAGACCGGGTGAATCAAAATAGATGACCGAAAGTTTTCCCTTACCGGTGTCATTCACTTTGCGCCAACTGTCATTGCCTTGAGCAAAAGCGAAAAGAAAACAAACTATTACACAGAATTGTGTAAGTACACATTTTTTGATCATGCTGCAAAATAGGAGTTATGCCGAAGAGCGTCAAGAACGGATGTCATAAAACATACTTCTTTCCCGATTTTTATTTACCAAGGAAGAGTTAATAAGTATCTTTCTAAAAAATAAGGAATGAATAAAGTAGGTGTTGACTTGGGCGGCACAAATATCCGTGCTGGCATTATTCACGATCGGTCAGTGGTGAACATCAATTCTACCCCGCTCACGGAGAAGGAAAGTCTTGAAAGCACAATTAAGCAGTTGAAAACAATCATTCGCTCTGTATTTGATGATTCCGTCAAAGGCATTGGAGTAGGTGTTCCATCCATCGTTGATTTGGAAAAAGGAATCGTGTATGATGTAGTTAATATTCCTTCGTGGAAAGAAGTGCATTTGCGTGATATTTTGGAAAAGGAATTTGGCGTTCCGGTTTTTATCAACAACGATTCAAACTGTTTCACACTCGGTGAAAAATATTTTGGACATGGACAAAAGCACAAAAACTTTGTAGGCATTACATTGGGAACGGGCATTGGCTCAGGCATCATCATCGACAATAAATTGTACAGTGGTTACAATTGTGGGGCGGGAGAAATTGGTTACCTGCCTTACCTTGAATATGATTTCGAATATTATTGCGGAGCAAATTTCTTTAAGACCATTCACAAGACCAGCGGATATGAAGCCGCACAAGCAGCAAAAGAAAATGATTTAAAGGCGTTGGCTATCTGGAATGAGTTTGGAACACACATTGGCATTGCGCTTCGCTCGGTTGTGTATGCCTACGATCCTGAAGCAATTGTGTTAGGCGGAGCTATTTCAAAATCATTTGATCTTTTTAAAGATGCAATGCACAAAGCGATGAGAAATATTCACTTTCCGAAATCCATCGAACGATTGAAAATTTATTTGTCAGACCTGGAGCATGTCGCGATGTTGGGGGCAGCCGCGCAAGTGGACCATTACCTTCATTCAAAACAACCTTGATTACAAATGAAACGAAACCTCACCATCGTTATTTTAATTCTGATTGTATTCTTCGTCATCTCTTACCTTACAAATATTCTCGGTGCACTGAATCCAAAAGTTTCAGAAAGTTATTCGCTCAGTGAGACGATGGCCGGCTTCCTGCCATTTTCATTTTTTATTGCATATGGTGTTATGTCAATTCCATCGGGACTGATGGTGGAACGGTGGGGCGAGAAGCGCCTGATGATCCTGGCGTTTGCATTAGCGTTTGCCGGGGCAATCATCTTTGCTGCGTTTCCTTTGTTTTATGTATTTGTGATTTCGCTTTTTACGATTGGCGCTGGCATGGCGATTTTGCAAGTGGTGATCAATCCGCTGTTGCGGGTGGCGGGAGGAGAGGAGCACTACACGTTCAACTCCGTATTGGCCCAACTTATTTTCGGGTTAGCCTCGTTCGTCAGCCCACAAATGTATTCTTATTTCGTTTCAAACATTGATAGTAATCAACTAGAGAAGCCATTCATATCTTTGATGACGATTCTTGTTCCTGTTCAAATGTCGTGGGTATCGGTGTACTGGATTTTCTCACTGATCAGTTTGCTGATGATTTTTATTGTGATGCTGATTAAGTTTCCTAAAGTAGAATTGAATGCGGAAGAAAAACTTGGATCGCGCTCGAGTTTTAGGGAATTGCTGAAAAATAAATATGTCATTCTCTATTTCATCGCCATGTTTGCATACGTAGGAACGGAGCAAGGCATTTCTTATTGGATGTCAAAGTTTTTGAATGTTTATCACGGCTTCAATCCTGACACGGTGGGTGCGGATGCTGTTTCTTACTTCTGGGGCTTGATGACCCTGGGCGGGATCTTAGGCTTGGTGTTATTCAAATTGTATGACACCAAAATTGTTTTGCGATGGTTCACCCTACTCGCTATGGTTAGCCTGATGGTTGCACTATTTGCCAGTGCTCAACTTTCACTCTGGGCATTTCCTGCCTGTGGTTTTTTTCTTTCAGTAATGTATCCATCGGTTGTTTCGTTAGGTTTGAATTCAGTTTCAAAACATCATGGTTCTTTTGCAGGAATATTGATGACAGGAATTGCCGGTGGCGCAATTGTTCAGATTTTGATCGGAGGCATTAGCGATTTTGCTTCACTAAGAATTGGAATGCTCTTTCTTTTTATAACCCTGGGTTACATCTTAAGTCTAAGCTACTGGGCCAGGCCGATCGTTCAGAATAAAACGATCACGCGTATTAAGGATATTTTAAAAAAGTAGTCAGAAAAACTCAAATCAAAAGTCTTGATTAAATTTGGGCATGTATTACTTTATCTTTAGTGTCCATAGAATTGATCTACGAGATGTTTAAGGATTGATGAATTGATGAAACTCCGCGTCTGTTTTGTTGCTTTATTTCTTTTCTTTCAGATAGTGGCCTGGGCTCAGTTCACTTTCTTTCCCCTTGGGTCAACATGGAAATATAAAGATGACGGCAGTAATCAGGGAACTGCCTGGCAATCGTCTTCATTTGATGATTCTTCATGGTCAATTGGAGCAGGTCAGCTTGGTTTTGGAGATGGTGATGAAACCACTGTGATAGCTTCCGGTCACATTACTTATTATTTCAGAAAGACAGTAAATATCCCTGATGTTAATCAATATCAGAATTTCATTGTAGATTTTTATCGGGATGATGGGGCCGTGATTTATATAAATGGAGTTGAGGTTATTAGGGATAATATGCCCACAGGAGCGATTGCGTATAATACATTTGCCTTTTTAGCTGTTGATGATGGTAAATCGAAAATATCCTACACACTTCCCATAAGTCAGTTTCAATCGGGGATCAATACAATTGCGGTGGAAGTGCACCAGGAAAGCATTGGCAGTAGTGATGTTAGCTGGGATATGCAATTGTCAGCTATGCCCTTATTGCTCGATTCTTTTTTTGGTTTTAATTCAACATGGAAATATCTCGATACTGGAACTGACCAGGGAACTGCGTGGGCTGGAATCGGCTTTGATGATTCAGGCTGGTCATCGGGTATTGGTAAGTTTGGCTTTCCGCTAAGTCGTGTAACCACTCTTATGACTAGTGGGGCCGTTACTTATTACTTCCGCAAAAAAGTAAACATTCCTTCAGTTGCGCTCTATCAGAATTTTGATTTTCAGTATTACCGCGATGATGGAGTGGTGGTATATGTAAATGGCGTGGAAGTATTCCGGAACAACATCGCAGATGGAACAGTTAACTATATGACCACTGCCAGCAGCGCCTCCGACAATGGAAACTCAATGCTCGAGAATTCAGTGCCAATCAGCGCGTTTGTGGATGGAGACAATACGATTGCTGTTGAGTTACACCAGTCTTCAGCCGCTAGCAGTGATGTTATTTTTGACATGAGGCTATTGGGAGAAAAAATTGGATATCTCAAATTGGATATTGGTCCTTATTTGCAAAGAGCTTTGCCTACCTCAATAAGGTTGAACTGGCGAACGAATTTACCAACCGATAGTAAAGTATGGTATGGCACATCTCCTTCAAATTTGTCGTTCACGGCCAGTGGCACAAATCCTTCTACCACCATTCATGCAATTGACTTAACTGGCTTAAGTCCAAATACAAAATACTATTATAATATCGGTACCAGCAGTTTGATGTTGGATGAAGACGAAGGTAATTACTTTTTAACTCCGCCTGTTGCGAACACTACAGGAAAATATACTTTTTGGGCGATCGGTGATTCGGGTGACAACTCAAGCAACCAGACGAACGCACGCGACAAGTACAACAGTTATATTGGAAGTAACATAACAAATGGATGGTTGCTGCTCGGAGACAATGCGTATGATCACGGTCTGTATGATGAATACAAGAGCAATTTTTTTGGCATTTACCAAAGCAGCATCATGCGAAGAACTACGGTGTGGCCTTCACCCGGAAATAACGATTACGACCGAGACATCAATCGCCAGAAGGATCATGCCATCGCCTATTTTGATTTATTTGATCCGCCTGTCAATGCCGAGGCGGGTGGCGTTGCTTCTGGTTCGGAAGCTTATTACTCATTTGACTATGGAAACATTCATTTCATCTCGTTGGATTCTTACATTATAGAAAACAATACGTATCGACTTTACGATACTGGCGGCCCGCAATTCCAATGGTTGCAAGCAGATTTAGCTGCCAATACAAAAGACTGGACGATCGTTTACTTTCACCATCCACCTTACACAATGGGTTCTCACAATTCAGACACGGAAGATGAACTGAAAGCCATCCGTCAAAATGTGATTCCTCTTCTTGAGCAATATAAAGTGGACTTGGTTTTGAATGGCCACAGTCACAATTACGAGCGAAGTAGATTAATGAAAGGATATTTCGGATTGGAAAGCGACTTCAATGCATCCCTCTATAATATCAGTCAATCAAGTGGTGTTTACACCAGTGCCAGTTCTTGTCCTTATATAAAACAATCACCCGGTATGAATGGCACTGTGTATGTAGTAGCAGGCTCGGCTGGAGAATTACAAACAGGTCAGGCAAGCTGGCCACATGATGCTATGTATTATTCTAACAATACTATCGGAGGTTCATTTGTTCTTGAAATTGAAGAAAACCGACTGGACGGAAAGTGGCTTGCCTCGAACGGATCTGTGCTGGATAATTTCACGATCATGAAAAATGTTGGCAACGTGAGTAACATTACTATTAACAGCGGTGAAAGTGTTGACCTGAAAGCCTCGTGGGTGGGTAGTTATAATTGGAGTTCGGGTGCTACTGCGCGCACGATTACGGTTTCACCAACTGCCCCTATTACCTATACAGTAACGGATCAATATGGATGCATCACCGATACCTACAACATTACTGTCAATCCACTTCCTGTAAAACTCGTCAGCTTCAGTGCACACGTGGATGATGATCGCGTACTGCTCAACTGGAAAACAGCGACCGAAGTGAATAATGATTTTTTTGAAGTGCAACGATTTGTAGCCTTGGAGGAAATCATGACGCTTGGGAAAGTACCTGGCAACGGCACTACCACCGAACTTCACACTTATCAATTTATTGATTCTTCTCCCCTGAATGGAATTTCTTTTTACCGCTTGAAGCAAGTTGATTTCGATGGAAAGTGTGAGTACAGTAAAATCGTGAGTGCCGACTTCAGTGCAAGCAATATAATACAGGTATTCCCCAATCCAGGTAGCGGAATTGAGCTGGGGATATACATGGGTGTTGATGAAATACCGGTTTATATTTCGGTGCAGGATGTAAGAGGTTCAGAGGTGATTTCCTTTTCCCCTCAGTCAGATGCTTCTTCCAGCATGCAGATGATAAAATTTGACACGCCTCTCTCTCCGGGTGTTTACATCATTCAAATAAAAAGTAATTCGCATATCACTACACGAAAGTGGATTGTGAGATGACAAGGCATTAGAGATCAAACAAGTGATCACAGCTTCAAATCAGGCCACCCCTGACGGTACGATCTCTTTACAAACTGATTCGCTGGTTCAAAGTTAGTGATCTTCATGTTTTCTGCATCCCATTTCAATGTCTTATACCTTCCGGGGAAAGTATAACTTGTCATCTCGCCATATACCGGATCTTTGCGTGTAATCTTTTCACGAAGGGTGAAGCTCCTTAAAAGTAAATTACCCATGAGTACAGTCTCCGTTAGCGGCCCGGCATATCCAACAAATGGTGATGATACCTCCATGTTTCCATAACCAGCGATGCACGCGTCAACCCATTGCCACCAATGCCCATCCATGTCGCCATCAACACGCTTGTATTTTTTTGGAACATTGACAACTTTATTGAGCGACAGCGGAAGGAGAATCGGATTGCGCCCACCCCAGCCACAGGCAGCCTTGCCTTTGGTGCCGATGAACAAAGTGCTGCCTTCGAAGTCGTTGAGCCCTGGCCAGTCGCCCAGGATGTCGTTCATGTTGGCATCGGGTTCTAATTCCCCCGGGCGCTCTGGTGTGATACCACCATCCATCCAATAAAGATCAAGGTCTTGTCCGTTGCGTTGTTTGAATTTGAATTTAAGTGAACAAGATACAGGGCCGCTCTGTGGAAAATTTCCTTCTGTAAAAATTCCATCATAAACCGTGCTCGCGCTCCCTGATACTTCGGATGGATAACCAAGTCCTAGCAATTTGAACGGTGGTCCCATGATGTGACAACCCATATCGCCAAGTGCACCTGTTCCAAACTGCCACCAGCCGCGCCAATTAAATGGCACCAGGTTATCAATATAATCCACTTGCTCCGATGTGCCTAGCCACAAGTCCCACTTCAACTCTTTCGGAATTTTTGGTTGCTTCTTCGGCCACGGAATTCCTTGCGGCCACACCGGGCGATCAGTCCAGCAATATACTTTGGTAATGTCACCGAGCAATCCTTCTTCAATCCATTCGCGCAAGGTGAACATGCCATCGCAAGATGCACCCTGGTCACCCATTTGTGTAACTACTTTGTATTTCTTTGCTGCTTCTGTAAGAACGCGCGCTTCCCAAATATCATGTGACAACGGCTTCTGAAGATAGAGATGCTTGTTCAATTGCATCGCACTCAAACCAACGATCGCGTGGTTGTGGTCAGGAATGGCAACTGACACAGCATCAAAATTCTTACTTTCTTTATCAAACATTTCACGCCAATCGTGATAGAACTTTGCTTTCGGAAATTCTTTTAGTCGCGGAGCAGCCATGCGATCATCCACATCACATAGGAAAGAAACGATTGCGTTCTTCCTGGGTGTAGTTGCATAGTGATGAATATCGTTCTCGCCTTCACCACCACAACCAACCGCAGCGATGTAAAGTTTATCGCTTGGGGCTACATGGCCTAAACCACTCACAGCATAACTTGGCACTATTGAAAAGGCAGTCATACCCAAAACACCAGCGCTCGTTTTCCTGATGAAGTTGCGTCTTGATTGGTCAATGCTTTGCTTTTGCTCTTTCTTCATGGTAAATATTATTTGGATTTTGAATCGTGTTTTTGCTTTCCGGTTTTGTTCAATGGCTTCACCGAAACCTCTTTATAAAAAACCACATCATGTTCTCCATGATTTTGCATACCGATGTAACCATGATCCGGTCTTCTGCCAGGATATGGCTCAAAATCAAATTTGCGCGGAGGTACAGGATCGCCTTCTTTATAATCAGTGACCTTCACTCCGTTGAGCATCACAATCGTGCGATCGCCATCCAATGTAATTTCAAAAGTATTCCATTCAGGTCCCGGCTTCCACGCAGTAGCAAGTGGTTTGGTAAACGCATACAACATTCCCGTGGAGTGATACTCATCTTCACCTGATGTTTCGGGATGATTGTCAATCTGAACTTCATAACCATAAAACACGGGCATCCAAGCTTCTTTCGGTTCGATCGGAATGCGAATAAAAAAACCCGAGTTGCTGTTTTCTTTTTCCATTCTCCACACCACACGGATGATGCAGTCACCAAATTTTTCTTTCTCCCAATATAAAAGCCCCATGCCTCCATGCGTCTTGACAATTCCATCTTCCACAGTCATGGAACCATCGCCAACGTGTTTCCATCCGGAAAGGTCTTTGCCATTAAAGAGCGGATGCCACTCGTC
This sequence comes from uncultured Ohtaekwangia sp., assembly GCA_964510765.1. Lineage (GTDB taxonomy): Bacteria > Bacteroidota > Bacteroidia > Cytophagales > Cyclobacteriaceae > ELB16-189. The sequence goes on from CAZECP010000021.1 coordinate 51,456, forward strand.
CGGCTTTTGATGATTGGTTGAATTCTTACTTTCCTTTGACTCCGTTTGAGCGAAGCAGCACAAAAAACTGAGGCTTGAAAGAAGGGCAAAAGCTATCGGTTTCATTTTCAGAATGTTTGAAGATTTATTTTTTTATTCCTGGAGGAAGGTACAATTTATTTGAGATAAGTAATCCACAATCTGACGGGACTCTGACCGTGCTCGTTTTATTTTAACTTTGATTGCAAATCGTTATGAGTACAGCGCTGCAAAATGATCGACTTATTTTTGCCAACGTAGCAAAGCATATTTCGCTCGATGCGGATGAGAAAAATTATTTCTTGTCGCTCTTGAAACAAAAGAACCTTTCAAGAAAAGAATTCCTTTTGAAAGAAGGAGAAGCTTGCACGAATATCAACTACGTTGAAAAAGGTGTGCTTCGTGCATTTTATAAAAACAAAGACGAAAAGGAATCTACCATCATGTTCGCGATTGCAGATTGGTGGATTACCGACATGAACTGCTTCGTAAATCAAATTCCTGCTTCTATTTTTATTCAGGGTGTTGAAGAAAGCACTGTATTGCAACTTTCAAAAAGAGAATTGGATGAGCTCTATTTGAAAGTGCCTAAATTCGAGCGCTTCTTTCGCATACTCATGCAAAACTCTTATATACGGGAGCAAACTCGCGTGCTGCAAAACCTGTCGCTACCTGCCGAAGAACGTTATGATAATTTTTTAAAGAAGTATCCGCTCATTGCACGGCATGTCACGCAAAAACAAATTGCCTCTTACCTAGGTATCACACCAGAGTTTTTAAGTGCTATTCGAAAAGCAAAAGGCAAGAAGATTTCTTAAGATACATTAAGTGATGTTTTAGCTGTGTTGGATTTTCTTTGCTAAAAAAGTTATGATAATCCTGATAGCAGGGCCGTATCGCAGCGGCACCAATAATGATCCTGAATTAATACAAAAAAATCTTGAAAAGCTTGAATCAGTAGCTCTTCCTCTTTTCAGGAAAGGACACATTCCGCTGATAGGCGAATGGTTGGCTCTGCCGCTCGCAAAACTTGCGGGCTCAAAAGAGCACGGTGATGAAGCCTGGAATGAAATTCAATATCCTGTTGCCCACCGGCTGATTCAAAGATGTGATGCCGTGCTTCGATTGGAAGGAGCATCAACTGGAGCCGATAACGATGTGCGCCTGGCTAAAGAGTTGGGCCTGAAAATTTATTACAAATTGGAAGACGTTCCGACTGAATAGATTCACGAAGGATCTAAATTGATTCGTCAATGAAGATATTGTTTTAGCCAGTTTGAAAGTTCTTTTGGTGGAATGTTTTTGCCGATAATTTTCCCGGATGGATCGAGAACAAAATTCTGAGGAATGGATTTTATCCCGTATAAAAGCGCGACTTCATTTCTCCAGAATTTTAAATCAGACGTGTGCGTCCACTCAAGTTGATCTTTCTTGATCGCTTTGACCCAATTAGCTCGACTTTTGTCAAGCGATACGCTGATGATTGCGAAGTTTTTGCTTTTGAATTCTTGTTGGACTTTTACAAGCTCAGGATTTTCGATGCGGCACGGGCGGCACCAGCTCGCCCAAAAATCAATAAGTACATATTTCCCGAGAAATGATTGCAAGTTCACTTCATTTCCCAATGTATCGCGTTGTATAAATTCCGGGGCCATGGAGTTTAACCTGGTATGTTGTGCAACCTGGATATCATGTTGTACTATTTTCCCGGAAGCACTTGTGCGAAGTTTTTCTGACAGCAAGTCAAATAGTGGGGCAACTTTTTCGGCATCCATCATGAAACTGCCATCCATCGAAAAATCCTGAAGCGCATAAAGACTCACAAAAGAATGGGGATGACCGGTTATGAATTTTCTTACAATTTCTTCTCTCTCATTTTTTTGAGCTGATTTTGAATTTTTTATTTCCCGCTCAAGCTCGTCCAATTCCAACTGTGAAGCCGATCCCGTGATTGTGGCACGTGCTAATTCTGTTTCACCTTTGAGAACAATCGTCTTATTTTCAACAAAGAGATGCAATACATTTTCGGGCTGAGGAGGAAGATCAACGTCTTTCAAATGTTTCATTACCAGAAAAGCGAATGACGGATCCGTCACGGTGCCGGTCAAATGAAAAGAGCCGTTGCTGGATTCTGCCGCTACTTCCTTCCATTCACCATTATCACGAATGGTGAGCATTACTCTTGAGGGTGAATTAGTATTTTTAAGATGAATACTAAGATCAAAAGAACCTTGTGCCTTGCCGTATATGCTATGAAGAAAAAAACTGCAAAGCATACAACTTATCATTGAAAGTTTCATTTTAAAAAGAGTAATTACCATAAATTTAAAATTATCCAAAGCAGGAATCATTCTTTTGACCCACGTGACTTTATTTGACAAAATTTCTCCGTTTTTTAATTCAAGTATTAACCAAGATGGTGATCACAGTTATATAATATTCGTTCTATCCACTTAGCCAAACTTGTACATTTAGGCGAATAAATCCTATAAAACAGTAACTTTCGTAAAACAAATTGCTATGGCGCATACTATTGGTTTCATTGGGTTGGGAAGTTTAGGAACGCCCATTGCTGAAAATCTTCTGGACAGCAGGCACAAGCTTCATGTTTATAACCGAACTATTTCAAAGACCTCATTGCTGGTAGCCAAAGGCGCTGTGGTATGCAAGAGTGTTGAAGAGCTTGCGCATAAGTGCAGTGTGGTTTTCACCATTGTATCAGACGATGCTGCGTTGAAAAACATTTGTGAAAAAGAGGGGTTGCTGGATGCTCTTGCCCCCGGCAGTTTGCATATTTCCATGAGCACGATTCTTCCGGCTACTGCTGCCTACCTGGCCGAGTTGCACACTCAACGAAAACAATATTATATCGCTGCGCCTGTTTTTGGTCGCCCGCAAACCGCAGCCTCACGCAAACTTAATTTTGTTTTAAGTGGTGACGAAGAAGGCAAATCCAGTATCACTCCACTTTTGAAAGATGCAGGAGCGGTGGGCATTTGGGATTTTGGCAAAGACATTACCGCTGCAAATACGGTGAAGCTTTGTGGTAATTTTCTGATCGCCTCTGCGATCGAAGCAATCGGAGAAAGCATTCAACTGGCCCGAAGGAGTGGCGTGAATCCAAATGCAATGTGGAGCATGTTCACTCAAACACTTTTTAATAGCCCTGCCTACATTAATTATAGCGATGTGATCCTTCACAAGAAATTTGAGCCCGCTGGTTTCGCAATGAAGCTAGGGCTTAAAGATGTAAACCTGGTGCTGCAGCAAGCAGCATCGGTGCGCCAATCCATGCCATTTGCAAATGTGCTGCAAGAAAATCTTCAGCAATTGATTGATGAAGGTAAGGAACACCTGGACTGGAGTGCAGTGGCGCTTGTGTCCAACGGAAAGTAGGCAGGCTGATTTTTTTCCATACAAAAGCAACCTTCAGCCACCCAACTTATCTCTTTGTTTACCTGTAACCTTCAGGCTACAGTCCGGTAACAACATAAAATCTGGGTATGCTTAAAAACTATCTCCGCACCGCATTGCGCAGTTTCATGAGACAGCGCATCTATTCGTTCATTAATCTTTCCGGTCTCGCTATTGGGCTCACGTGCAGTATCTTCATTGCACTTTGGGTGATCGATGAACTTTCATACAATCATTTTCATGCAGGCAAAGATCGAATCTACCAGGTGATGGAGAACCAGACATACTCCGGTGGAGTGATTTACACATTTGCTGCTACGCCCGGTTTGTTGGCGGAAGCGTTGAAGCAGGAATTTCCCGAAGTAGAAGCAAGTTGCCGCACCGACTGGGGAACGCGATTGCTCTTTCAGTATAACAACAAATCGATCTATGAGGAAGGCCTCTATGCCGACCCTTCCTTGTTCCGGGTTTTTACTTTTCCAATTATCGATGGCGATTCGAAAAATCCGCTGCCTGACAACAACTCGGTTGCCATTTCTCAACGAACCGCCACAAAATTTTTTGGTACGGAAAACCCGATTGGTAAAACTTTCAAACTGAATGCAGAGTGGGATGCGAAGGTGACAGCAGTGTTCAAAGACATACCCGAAAACTCCAGTTTGCAATTTGATTGGCTTATTGCCTTTGACCGTACATTCCGCGCCAAAGGAAATGAGTGGATGAGCCGGTGGGGTGCCAATGGTATTCAAACCTATTTGAAATTAAATAAAGATGGTGCAGAGGCGGCAGTGAATAACAAAATAAAGGAATTTATAAAAAAGAGAAACGAAGGATCAGTGGTAGATCTATTTGTATTCCCATTAAAGGATTGGCGACTGCGCAACAATTTTGAAAATGGAAAACAGACCGGAGGTCGTATTGGTTATGTGTGGGCATTTGAATTGGTAGCGGTCTTCATCCTGCTCATTGCATGTATCAACTTTATGAACCTGGCAACCGCCCGTGCCGTGAAGCGCAGCAAAGAAGTAGGGGTAAGGAAAGTAGTGGGCGCGCAACGCTACTCTATCATCTTTCAATTCATGGCTGAGTCCATGGGCATGGTGTTCATGGCATTGGCGATTGCCTTGTTATTGGTGTATTTGCTCACACCTTATTTTAATGACCTCACCGGCAAAAAGATTTTCCTCGACTATCGTCAACCTTACATTGTGTTTGGTCTGCTTTCAATCTTGTTCGTTGCCGGGATTACCTCCGGAAGTTATCCTGCATTTTTTCTCTCTTCATTCCGGCCTGCAGCAGTCTTGAAAGGAAAGTTGACAGGTGCGCTCGGAGGCAGCGCCTTGCGGAGAGTGTTGGTGGTGTTTCAATTTAGTCTTTCGGTGGCGCTCATTGTGTGTGCATTAGTGGTCTATCAGCAAATGAATTACATCCACACCAAAAACCTGGGCTATGACCGCGAGAATACCCTGTACTTCACCAAGTATGAGGGTGTTAGCAAAGGCTTTGAAAATTTTCGGGCTGAAGCGATGCAAAATCCGATTATCGAGAATGTCGCACTCTCAAGCTCCTTGCCGATGAACGTAGGCCAAAGCGATGGTGCAGAGTGGGATGGAAAGTCAAAGGATGAAAATGTTTTGTTTCCGCTCATCCAGTGCGATGATCAGTATCTTAACCTGGCAAATTTTGCTTTTACCGATGGGCGGAATTTCTCCCGTGAAGTCTCGTATGATACTACAAATTTTGTAATCACAGAAGAAGCCGCGAAGCGCATGCACATGGAAAATCCTGTGGGGCAGCGTTTGAAAGTATGGGGCCGAGAAGGACAGATCATCGGTGTGGTCAAAAATTTCCACAGTTCCTCATTGTATAACGGTATCGAGCCGGTCATTTTCATGTTCATCCCAAAATACACCTGGCATGTATTTGTGCGTTACCAACGCGGTGAAGCTGAGAATGCCGTAAAGTGGTTGGGCAGTGTGCATAAGAAATTTGAACCCAACTTTCCTTTTGAGCCGGAATTTCTCGATGACGCTTTCAATCGACAATACAGATCGGAAGCAATGATTGGCAAACTCTCGACTGTATTCACTGTCATGGCCATTTTTATTTCATGTTTGGGTTTGTTCGGTCTGGCGAGCTATACTACCGAGCAACGTACAAAGGAAATTGGCATACGCAAAGTGATGGGAGCTTCCGTATCCCGGTTGGCGATGATGTTGTGCAGCGACTTTATCCGGCTTGTCCTCTTCTCATTGGTGGCAGGCTTACCTTTTGCTTATTATGTGATGCAAAAGTTTTTGGCTCAATATAAATTTCACACGGAAATGGGTGCGTGGGTGTTTGTGGTCACGGCTTTTTCCATTGTGTTGATTGCGGTGGGCACAGTCGCGTATCAATCACTCTCCGCTTCGATGCGTAATCCGGTGAACTCATTGAGGACAGAATAATTCTGCGTTACGATCAACTTTAAATAACCCATTTTGTGTTTCAGGAAGGAACGGGATTCCAAGTCATTATATCTTGTGACAATTTGTTACAATTGGTCTGAACGTTTCTGGTCACTGCTCCGTGAATTTCGTACACCGAACAAAGTGAACACTGCGGACACTTTCTTTTTTCAGTTGGAATACGAGCTTTTTGACTCAATGGAAATTCTGGCAAAGTTTTTCTGTCGGTGTAAATATTTTATTGAAACATTTTCTCTGGAGTAACTATTTAACAAACTCAAAGTATTGCTAACATGAAAAAGAAAATCAGCTTATTGATGAGCGCACTGGCGTGCGCGATGATGATCCATGCGCAGTCTGTACTTACCAATGCAGACATAAAAGGAACTCCTTATCTAAACGAACAATTCGCGAAAGGAGTAGTACAGTTTGTAAACAAAATACAGACATCTCAAATGAGATACAATGCTTACCAGGATTTGATGGAGTACCAACTTAATGGAAAAGCTTTTGTGTTTGATCCAAATGAAAGCATTAAGAAGATAAGTCTGGACAACTCCATATTTGTAGCATTGAAAGCGCAAATAGGCGGACAAACCAAATGGCGGTTTCTCGAAGTGCTCGACAGTGGCAAGGTGATGTTGTATGCAAAAAAAAAGATTGTCTTTGTGCCGGCAAAAAAAGGAGGAGCCCTTGACGGAAGCGATCAACCGGCCGAATACAAACAGGCAAATGACACCTACTATTTCAAAGTAGGCGATGGTGAATTGAAAGAAGTGGAGAATATTAAAGATATGATCGCCAGTTTCCCCGACAAGCAAGAGGAACTAACTGCCTTTGCCAAGAAGGAAAAAATTTCTCCCCGCAAAGAGAAAAAACTTATTCAACTCACGCAGTACTACAATACGCTCTAAAGAAGACTTTTCATCAACGGCTTTCTTGAAGTGATTTTTTCGGATGGCTTCACGTGTCAGACGTTTTGATTTATTAGGATAGCGGGCGGTAGGTGGTGGGTGGATGCCAGGGCGGAGCTGAATTCAATTCCCTTTTAATTTCTTTTTTGCCACTTTCTTATTCCCAGACAGGTTGATTGCTTATTGATTTCCTTGGGAATAAATTCCATATTGGGAATAATTCTCTTATTCATGAGCTAAAAATAGACCAATTTGAAGGTTTTATCCAACGGCATGACTTTTATTAAAAGGCATTAAACCAAGATTAGTAACCTTGGAAGGCTTTTAATCTAAAACAATGACAATTACAGTTGGCGTAACCTTTCAAGGAAAGGTGTTAGGAGTAGTGGGTAGCAACAAAGGGCAAAGGAGTCTTCTGATTTTATTGCTTGTTTTGATTGGTTCCTTTTCTGCATTTTCTCAATCTACCGTCTATTCAATTTATGACGGTGCATGGACCACCACCACAAATTGGAATGGGGGCATCGTTCCGGGGCAAACTTCCGGTGGATGTTCAACCGGATCTGCTTCATCTGGTACCTGCGGCACGCCTGTAGCGGTGGGTACCACCATGACCATCAATTCAAATATTTCAATCAGCACAGGTGTGTATTACTTTGGTTACAATGGTTCAACAGCAACCGGAACAAACGTAACCGATGCGCCTGGCGGCACAGCTTACACACTTACTTTGTCAACGAATAGTTATTCAGCTACTTCAAATATCCTGGACATCAAATCAGGTGTTACCACTTTTGAAGGAAGAGCTACATTAAAAAATGCCAATCT